>JAJZRJ010000046.1 GCA_021802775.1 Deltaproteobacteria bacterium | reverse complement strand
CACCTGGTATATCAACGAGTCGCCAACGCGGCAGATGCGCCGTTATCGGTCGCCCCGCAGGGCGGCGGGGTGAACCCGGACAAAAAAGCGGTGGCCTTGACATTGAACAGCGGCAACAGCCGGATATCACCTAATCAAGCGCGAAGCCGTCACGGATTCAGGGCAAAAATAGAAGTAGCGCCAGCCGCTCTCCGGCGCAGACCGTGACCGCATAGCCAAGGCGTTCCACCGCCGTGGCCGGGACCTTCCGGGCGACCGGGTCATCCTCCACGATGGGGAGTTTGTACCGTCTGCCCGGGTGGCCATCTCCGCCCGCAGAGTGTTTCGGCCGGCGCAACGCCGGCCGCCCGCCGATCACCTTCCCGTTCAGGATAGCAGGGAGTACTTCGGCAACTCAAAAAAAATCAATTGCCTACCCTTTCTCCATGGCCAGTTCCAGCAACCGGTCGAGGAGCGCGCCGAAGGAAAGACCCGCGGCCTTGGCCGCCTGGGGCAGCAGACTGGTGGGGGTCATGCCGGGGATGGTGTTGGTTTCAAGCACATGGATATCGCGGCCGGAAACAATCATGTCGGTGCGGCTGTAGCCCCGGAGATTCAAGGCGCGATGGGCGGTGAGCGCGTACTGCCGCGCCCTGGCGGTCAGCTCTTCATCCAGTTCGGCCGGACAGACTTCGCGGCTGGCGCCGGGCTGGTACTTGGCCTCGTAGTCGAAGAAGCGGAACCGCTCGCCAGGGATGATCTCCACCAGCGGCAGGGCGGTAAGTTCGGCATTGCCGAGCACCCCGCCGGTGATCTCCCGGCCGGCCAGAAACTGCTCCACCATGACCTCCGGGTCAAAGGCAAAGGCCTTGGCAAGCGCGGCCGGTAAGTCCGCCGCCTGGTCCACCACGCTCATTCCGAGGCTGGAGCCTTGGCGCACCGGCTTGACCACCACCGGTAACTGCACCGCGGCCAGCAGCCGGGAAGGGTCTTTGGCGTCGGCAGGCCGGGCCATGGCCCACGCTGCCACCGGCAGCCCGGCGTTGCGATAGAGGATTTTGGCGATATTCTTGTCCATGGCCATGGCGCTGCCGAGCACGCCGCTGCCCTGGTAGGGAATGCCGAGGAGATCGAGAAAGCCCTGCACGGTGCCGTCCTCGCCAAAGGGGCCGTGGAGCAGGATAAAGGCCACGTCGATATCACCGGCCTCGGCCGCGAGCTTGGGCAGGTCGGTGGCCGGGTCGTAACGGCGCACCTCGTATTTCTGCGGATCAAGAGCCTTGGCCACCTCCCTGGCGCCGGCCAGGGAGACCTCGCGCTCGCCGGATTTACCGCCGGCCAGCAGGGCAACACGGATTTTGTTCTGCTGCATCACTCACTCGTCCTGTAAGGTTAAAGAGAGACCGCCGGCCCGCCCCGATGCCGGAGTGCTTGCGGTTTCGTCTGCGATTTATAATAGTATATCTACCTGATTTGCACGGTCTTTTCATCCGCGAACGGAGAAAAACCCTGAACCCCGCCATCCTCGACCGCCTCGCCGCCATTGTCGGCCCGGAAAATCTCGCCACCAGCCCGGAGGAGTGCGCCTGCTACGCTTACGACGGCACCGGCCAGGAATTCCCGCCAGCCGCGGTGGCCTTTCCGGGTTCCACGGAGGAGATCAGCGCCATCATGCGGCTGGCCTCGGAATACCGCCTGCCGGTGGTGCCGCGCGGCGCCGGTACCGGCATGAGCGGCGGCGCCCTGGCGGTGGCCGGCGGGCTGGTGCTGGCGTGCAGCCGGCTGAACCGGATCGTCGAGATCGACCCAATCAACCAGGTGGCCGTAGTGGAACCGGGGGTGATCACCGCCGACCTCCAGGCCGAGGTGAACCGCCTGGGCCTCGCCTACCCGCCCGACCCGGCCAGCAGCAAATTCTGCACCGTGGGCGGCAATGTGGCCGAATGCGCGGGAGGGCCCGGCGCGGTGAAATACGGGGTGACCCGCGACTACGTGCTCGGCCTCGAAGCGGTGCTGGCGAGCGGCGAGATCATCCACACCGGGGTACGCACCGCCAAGGGCGTGGTGGGCTACGACCTCACCCGGCTGCTGGTCGGCTCCGAGGGGACGCTGGCGATCATCACCCGCATCACCCTGCGGCTGCTGCCGCGGCCGCCGGCCCGCGCCACCCTGCTGCTGCCCTGCGCCAGCATCGAGACCGCCACCTCCTTGGTCGCCACCATCCTCCGCCGCCACACCCCGGCCATGCTGGAGTACTTAGACGCCACTGCGCTCGACATCGTCCGCCCCATGCTGCCCGACGCGCTGCCCGCTGCCACCCGCGCGCTGCTGCTGCTGGAACTCGACGGCAGCGAGCAAGGCGTGGCTGCCCAGACTGCGAGTCTGCGCGATTTTCTCGCCGGTCAGCCCGGGCTGCTTGAGCTCCGCACCGCCGCCACCCCGGCCGAGGCCGAAGTCCTGTGGCGCGCCCGCCGGGCCATCTCGCCCGCTGCCTTCAACCTGCGGCCGCACAAGCTTAGCGAGGACGTGGTGGTGCCAAAAAGCCGCATCCCGGAACTGGTCGCCTTCACCGAACAGCTTGCCAGCCGCTATCGTCTGCCGATCTTCACCTTTGGCCACGCCGGCGACGGCAACATCCACGTCAACATCATGCTCGACCGGGACCAGCCAACGGAACGGGCCGGGGCGGAAGCGGCCAAGGCCGCGCTCTTTGCCGAGGTGCTGCGCCTTAATGGCACGCTGTCCGGCGAGCACGGGGTGGGGATCACCAAGGCGCCCTTCATCGCCCTCGAAATCGACCCCCCGACCCTGGCCCTCATGCGGGCGGTAAAGCACGCCTTCGACCCGCTGAACATCCTCAATCCCGGCAAGATCTTCCCGGCCGCCACCATGGCCAGCCCAGAAAATCATTGACAATCTACCGAGATACCGTTTATAAAAACGGATTGCTACCGGCAACCGGATTGCCGGCACACCAACCCCAGACGATCCGAAAGGCAGGTGAATTTTCCATGATCGAAGTCGAGGTCAAGGGCGACATAGAGTATGCGATCCGCATCCTCAAGAAGAAGCTCCAGCTTGACGGCATGAAGAAGGAGCTCAAACGGCGCGAGTTCTACGAGAAGCCGAGCGCCAAGCGCCGCCGCAAGTCGGCCGAGTCCAAGCGCAAGCTGCGCAAGCTCATGAGCCGGATGGAACGCGACTAGTCCGTACCTTCCTTCATGCAGGAAGACCGAATGAAAAAACGCTCCGCCCGGCACCTGATCGCTGCCGGCGGAGCGTTTGCTTTTGCCGCCCCGCTCATCGACCAGTTCCTCCATTATCTCGCCGCCGAACGGCGCCTGGCCCAGAATACGCTGGCCGCCTACCACGACGATCTTGCCGCCTTTTTCGCCTTTGCCGCCAAGGCCAAAAAGATCAGCGACATCACCGCGGTGGATGCCGACACCGTCCGCGCCTATCTCAGCCACTGCCACGACCTTGGCGTGGCCACCCGCAGCAACGCCCGCCGCATCTCGGCCCTGCGCGCCTTTTTCCGTTTCCTTCTGCGCGAGGGCATCATCAGCGCGGAACCCACCGCCCTCATCGACCTGCCCAAGCCGGGGCGGCCGCTGCCCAAGGTGCTCACCATGGCCGAAGTCACCAAGCTGCTCGACGCCAGCGCCGGCATTTCCCCCCTGGCGCTCCGCAACCACGCCATGCTCCACCTGCTCTATGCTACCGGCATGCGGGTTTCCGAACTGGTGCAGTTGCCGCTCGCCGCCGTGCACCTGGCGGCCGGCCATCTGCGCATCCGCGGCAAGGGCAACAAGGAGCGCTTGGTGCCCTTTGGCGAGGTGGCGCGGGACCGGCTGGAGATCTATCTTCGCGAAGGCCGGCCCTATCTGCTCAAGACCAAACGGAACGATTTCCTTTTCTTAAGCCTGCGCGGCACCGCCATGACCCGGCTCCGCTTCTGGCAGATCGTCCAGGAAACCGTGGCCGCCTGCGGCATCAAGAAAGAGATCGGCCCCCACGTGCTCCGCCACTCCTTTGCCACCCATCTGCTCGAACACGGCGCCGATCTCCGCGCGGTGCAGATGATGCTCGGCCACGCCGACATCGCCACCACCCAGATTTACACCCATGTGGACGCCAACCGCCTCAAATCCCTCCACCGGAAATACCACCCCCGCGGCTGATCCGGCCTCTGCCTGATTGCCAATCAAGGGCCGGTCAAGTACAGTAGGATAGGCACCCGGCTGGCGGCGGATGAACGCCCCAGCGCATACGGCAGCGCGCAGCCACCCTTAACGCGGCGACGATCTCCATGGACGTGATCACCACCCACCTCAATGCCGATTTCGACGCGCTGGCCGCCATGGTCGCCGCGAAAAAGCTCTACCCCGAGGCGATCCTGGCCTTTTCCGGCGCCCAGGAGAAGAACCTGCGCGACTTCTTCGTGCAGTCGGTCCAGTATCTCTACAACTTCCAGCGCCTCAAGAACCTGGACCTCGGCCAGGTGACCCGGCTGGTCGTGGTCGATACCCGCCAAATCTCGCGCATCGGCCCCTTTGCCGAATGCCTCAAGAATCCCGGCCTTGAAATCCACCTCTACGACCACCACCCGGATACGGCCGACGACCTGCACGGCGCGGTCGAGGTGGTGCGGCCGGTGGGCGCCACCACCACCCTGCTCACCGAGCTGATCCGCGGCCAGGGGGTCTCGCTCGGCGTGGACGATGCCACCCTGATGGCCATGGGCATCTACGAGGACACCGGCTCCTTTCTCTTCGACACCACCACCCCGGCGGACCATGAGGCCGCGGCCTGGCTGGTGGCGCAGGGCGCCAATCTCAACATTGTCGCGCAGTTCATCGCCCAGGAACTCACCACCTCCGAGGTGGCCCTGCTGCACGAACTGATCAAGGCGGCGACCACCTACACCATCCGCGGGGTGGACATCGTCGTCACCAAGATCACCGTGCCCCGGTACATCGATGAATTCGCCCTGCTGGTGCGGCGCTTCATGACCATGGAAAACTGCAACACCCTCTTTGCCCTGGCCCAGATGGGCGACCGCACCTATCTCATCGCCCGCAGCCGCATCCCCGAGGTCAACGCCGGCACCATCGCCCGCGACTTCGGCGGCGGCGGCCACGCCTCGGCCGCCTCGGCCACCATCAAGGACCTCACCCTGATCGAGGCGGAGGAAAAGCTGATCCAGCTCCTGCACAAGCACGTGCACCCGGAAAAGATCGCCGACGAACTGATGAGCGCGCCCGCCATCACCATCAGCCCGGAGATCACCATCACCGAGGCGGACGAGATGCAGAACCGCTACAACGTCACGGTATTGCCGGTGGTGGACGACAAACGGCAGGTGATCGGCCTCATCTCCCGGCGGGTGGCGGGCAAGGCGATCCATCTGGGACTGGGCGGCCAGAAGGTGAGCGACTACATGACCACCGAGTTCGCCACCCTGCCCCCCTCGGCCACCCTGGGCGAGATCCAGGAGCTGATCATCGAGAACCGCCAGCGCATCATCCCGGTGGTGGAGAAGGGCGAGCTGAAAGGGGTCATCACCCGCACCGATCTGTTGAACCTGCTGGTCAACGATCCGGCCCACCTGCCGCGCAATCTCATAGCCGAACAGCAGCCCTCGGCCGAGCGCCACCGCAATGTCCAGAACCTGATGGTGGAACAGCTCGGGCGGCCGCTCATCGTGCTGCTCCGCACCATCGGCGAGGTGGCGCAGCGGCACCGGATGCGGGTCTATGCCGTGGGCGGCTTTGTCCGCGACCTCATGCTCCGGATCAAAAACCTCGACCTCGACCTCGTGGTGGAGGGCGACGGCATCGCCTTTGCCCGGCACCTCGCCAAGGAGCTGCACGGCGAGCTGCGCACCCACAAGAAATTCAACACCGCGCTGGTCAAACTGCCGAACGGCCAGAAGGTCGATATCGCCACTGCCCGCCTGGAATACTACGACTACCCGGCCGCGATGCCGACGGTGGAGCTTTCCTCGCTCAAGCTCGATCTCTACCGCCGCGACTTCACCATCAACGCCATGGCCGTGCACCTCAACCCCGACACCTTCGGCACCCTAGCGGATTTCTTCAACTGCCAGAACGACCTCAAGGACCGCAAAATCCGGGTGCTGCACAACCTGAGCTTTGTCGAGGACCCCACCCGCATCTTCCGCGCCATCCGCTTCGAGCAGCGCATGGGCTTTGCCATTGGCCAGCACACCGAGCGGCTCATCAAGAACGCGGTGAAGATGGAACTCTTCGACCGCTTCTTCGGCTACCGTTTCTTTGGTGAACTCAAACTGATCCTCTCCGAGGAAAACCCGCTGCCGGCGATCAGGCGGCTGGACAGCTTCGGGCTGCTCAAATTCCTCCACCCCAAACTGGTGCTCCACCCCCGCCAGGAAGCCATCCTGGAGGAGATCGGCCGGGCGCTCGCCTGGCACAAACTCCTCTTTCTCGACGAACCGTGCCGGCAGTGGATAGTCTATCTGCTGGCGCTGATGGCCTCTCTCCAGGCCAAGGAGTTGCTGGAATTCTGCCAGCGCTTCGAGGTGCCGGTCCGCTATCGTCAACTGCTGCTGGAGGAAAAGGTGGAAACCAGGCGGGTGGCAACGGTGCTGCGCCGCGCCGTGCCGGCGAAATCCAGCGAACTCTACCGCCTCCTTGACAACTGCCATCAGGAGGGGCTGCTGCTGCTCATGGGCCTGGTGCGCAAGAAATCGGCCAAAAAGGCGATCTCCCTCTATGTCACCGACCTGCGCCAGGCCAAGACCGCGCTCACTGGCGACGACCTCAAGGCCATGGGCTACCCGACCGGGCCGGTTTACGGGGAGATGCTGCGCCAGTTGCTGGACGCCCGGCTCGACAGCCTGGTGCGGAACCGGGAGGAGGAGGAGGCCTTTCTCCGGCGGCACTATCCGCTGGACAAGGTGAAGAAACTGGGCCGCCGCACCACGGCCGCGACCCTCAAGGGGGCAGAGTGATGGATATCCAGCGCGCCGTCCAGGAGTTCGCGGTGCTGGCCCCGCCCTTTCTGCTGGCCATCACGGTGCACGAGTTCGCCCACGGCTACGTGGCCTTCCGTCTCGGCGACCCGACTGCCGCCCGCCAGGGCCGGCTGACCCTGAACCCGCTCAAGCATCTCGATCCCTGGGGGGTGCTCGCCTTTTTCATCATGAAGATCGGCTGGGCCAGGCCGGTGCCGGTGGACCCGCGCTACTTTGCGGACCCGCGGCGCGATATGCTCTGGGTCTCGCTGGCCGGCATCGGCGCCAACTGGATAACCGCGGTGGTCTGCGGGGTGCTGGTAAGGCTGCTGGCCGTCACGGCCGGGAAATTACCGATGTTCTTCCTCTACCCGCTGCTGCACATGCTGGCGGCCGGGGTCTGGATCAACGTGATGCTGGCGGTTTTCAACCTGCTCCCCATCCCGCCGCTCGATGGCAGCAAGGTGCTGGCCAGCATGCTGCCGCCGCGCGCCGCCGCGAGTTTCGACAAACTCGAACCCTTCGGCTTTCTGCTGCTGCTGGCGCTCTTCTATGCCGGGGTGATCGAGAAGATCATGCTGCCGATCATCACCTTTGCCCAGCGCCTGCTGCTCGGCTGAGCACGGCGTGCTCTGCTATTTGCCGCCTTTCTTGCGGACGCCGCCCTTGGCTGCGGTACGCGAGGCAAAGGGGAACGGCTTGCGAGCCTTGCCGGCATAGGGTTTGCCGCCGGCCGGCTTGCCGAAGCGCGGGGCTTGGTCGCTCGCCACTTCGACGGTCACCGGCTTCCCCTTGATCCGGAAATGCTGGAAGGCAGCCAGCACCTGGGCAATGAACCGGCTGTCCGCCTCGATGAAGCTCACTGTCTCTTTGATCTCGATCCGGCCAATGCGGATGCGTTCCCCAACGTTGGCCCCGTTGATCTGGCCGATGAGCCCCTCCGGCCGCACCCCCTCTTTCCGCCCCACATTGAGGACAAAACGGGCAAAGGGGTAGCGGGTCGCGGGCTTGCCGGGCGCCTTGGCGCCCCACGGCGACTTTACCGCCGCTTCATCGCGGGCGGTTACGGTTACGTTCAGGTCCGGTGCTGCCTGGTAGGCCTCGGCAAAACGGGCAAACTCCAGGGCCACGAAACGCCGGATCAACTCCTCCCGGTCCACCCCGGCCAGCTTTTCGCTAATCGCCGGCAGGAAGGGTGCCAGCGCGGCCTGATCCACCTCGGCGGCCAACAGGGCATCCAGGCGATGGCGCAATTTTATCTCGCAGATCTCCTGGCCCGAGGGCAGGCGCCCCTGTTCGAAGCGGCGCTTGAGCTTCTGCTCGATCTCGGCGATCCGGTGGCGCTCCCGCAGGTGGACGATGACGATCGAGACCCCGCTCTTGCCCGCCCGGCCGGTGCGGCCGCTGCGGTGGGTGTAGTTGGCCACATCGTCGGGCAGGTTGTAGTTGATCACGTGGCTTAAGTCCTGAACGTCGAGGCCGCGGGCCGCGACATCGGTGGCCACCAAGAGTTGCAGGTTGCGGCGCCGGAACTTCTGCATCACCGCATCGCGCTGCCCCTGGTTGAGGTCGCCGTGCAGGGCATCGGCATTGTAGCCGTCGGCCATGAGCTGGTCGGCGATCTCCTTGGTGTCCTGCCGGGTGCGGCAGAAGATGATGCCGTAGATATCCGGGGTGCTGTCGGCAATCCGCCGCAGGGCCTGGTATTTATCCTTGGCATGGACCACATAGTAGATGTGGCGGACGTTTTCGGTGCCGGCGTTGCGCTGGCCCACGGTGATCTCGGTGGGCTTGCGCATGTATTTGTTGGCAATCGCCGCCACCTCGCGGCCCATGGTGGCGGAGAAAAGCAGCGTGGTCTTGTCGGCCGGGGTCTCGGCGAGAATGGCGGTAAGCTCCTCCTGAAAGCCCATCTGCAGCATCTCGTCCGCCTCGTCGAGCACCACGAAGCGGATGGCGGCGATATCCACCTTGCGGCGCCGGATCAGGTCATGCAGCCGGCCAGGGGTGGCGACCAGGATCTGCACTCCCTTGCGCAGAGCCTCGATCTGGTAGTCGATCCGCGCCCCGCCGTAGACCGCCACCACCCGCACGCCGGGGATGTACTTGGCAAAGGCGGTGAGGTCCCGCGCCACCTGCATACAAAGCTCCCTGGTCGGGCAGAGCACCAGGGCCTGGGTCTCGCCCTTGGGCTCGATCAACTGGAGGAGCGGAACCCCGAAGGCAGCGGTCTTGCCGGTGCCGGTCTGGGCCAGACTGATGCAGTCGGTCTGTTTTTCCAAAATAAAGGGAATCACCTGTTCCTGCACCGGGGTGGGCTCGACAATGCCGAGTTCCGCGAGTCCGTTCAGGAGTTCCTCCCGGATGCCAAATTCTGCGAATGAGGTCATGATGGTTCTTCTTTTGCTGGATGTTGCGTGGCTGGCGGCCACATAAGAAAAGCCCGGGGTATGCACACGGCGTCCGGGCTGGCAGTCCGGGCACTCTACAAACAAAAAGACCGCACGCTCCCTGCCAGAGGATCGTGCGGCTCACCTTTCCGGGCCTTCCCGCGGCAGACACCATACTGCGCGACGAGAAATCAAGCATATAACACACCACTGCCCAAATAGCAAAGGCTATCTACGCGCAGCGTGGAGCAAACAGCTCACGACCGCAACCCAGTCTCCAGCCCGGAACCACCCCTTAACATGTTGAAAACAAAGGGCTTCACATAGGAAGTCGAGTCACGCCTCAAGTTCCCGCCGAGGAAGCAACTTTTCTCTCCCGATTTCCAAGCTCCGGACGAGGATGCCGGGTTTGCAGCGAAAGCGGATACCAACGGCCTCGCCACAACCCCTGTCCTGTTTCTCCGTACATCCGGTTCGATTCCGAAAATGGGAATCGAATTGACCTACCTGCCCGGCAGTTCCGTGCCGCGACTCATGATCTCGATATAGCCCGCGTAGCTGAACAGGCGGTTGCGTTTCTGGGCGGTGAGCTCCTTGACGATGCCGAGCTGCTCCAGGTGGCCGAGCGCCTTGTTGACCGTGGCCGGAGTAATGCCGGTCTTTTTCACCAGCGAGCTCGAAGTGGCGATGGGATGCTCCATAAGCGCTCGGTGAACCTGCAGAGTGGAGGCCGCCGCCCGTCCCAGGCCACTGATCTTGTCGCGATCCTCGTTCGACAGGTCGAGAAGCTGCTGGGCGGTTTCCACTGCCTGAGTAGCGGTGACGATAACTGCATCGGCAAAGAAATCGAGCCAGGCTTCCCAGTCGCCGGTCAGGCGCACGTTGTTGAGCAGTTCGTAGTAGTACTGCCGGTGAGTCTTGAAATAGAGGCTGAGGTAGAGCATCGGCTCTCGCAGCACCTTCTGCTCGCACAACAGCAGCGCGATCAGCAGACGTCCCAAACGGCCGTTACCGTCCAGAAACGGGTGGATCGTCTCGAACCGCACATGGGCCAGCGCCGCCTTGAGCAGCACCGGGGTCGGCTCCGGCTGGTCATGGAGGAAGAGCTCCAGCTTGCTCATGCACTCCAGCACCTCTTCGGCCGGAGGCGGAACAAAGGCCGCGTTGCCCGGCCGGGTCCCGCCGATCCAGTTCTGGCTGCGCCGAAACTCGCCCGGGGCCTGATTGCTGCCCCGGCCTTTGGTCAGCAGCACACCATGGATCTCCCGGAATAACCTCAGCGACAACGGCAGCCCTTCTGCCAACAGACGCAGGCCATGGTCGAAGGCGGCGACATAGTTGCTGACCTCCCGCACGTCATCCAGCGGCACGCCGGGTTCCTGATCCAACTCGAACAACAGCAGGTCGGACAGGGACGACTGCGTCCCCTCGATCATGGAGGAAAGCACCGCCTCCTTGCGAACGTACATGTAGAGGAACAGCGAGGTATCCGGTAGCAGAGTCGAAACGCTATCCAACCTCCCGAGCGCCAGTAGCGCCTGGTCGAATTTGCTGCGCAGCTCCGGTGTCCAGTCGATGGGCGGACGCGGTGGCAGCGGTGCAGGCACGAAGGCCTGGGCCTTCTCACCCACCGTCGATATGGTCACGTATCTGCCTTGGAGTTCTCGCTTCATCCTGCCTGCCTCGAACCTAAAATAAGATTCGCCTTTATTTTATCTTTATTGAACATCCTAAAATAAAGAGTCGGGAAGAAAAAATCAACCGGATTTCCCTACTGGTCGTTTCGATTTCCCCAGACGACCGTTCGACGCTGCAACGCACTTGCTAAAGCAGAAAAAAGTTCGAACCACGGCTCCGATTTGCGTTAACTCTCAGACCGGCGGAATCGGAGGGAACGCAGACTTACCGCAAAACAGTCTCAAAGCCCGCGCTCCTCGTAACTCCTTGATAATAAACGGCGAAGTCATCTCACACAACCACTTCCCGACAACCTGACCAGAGAAACGATTTTCTCCCCTGATTTCCCGGCACCCGGACGAGGGTGACGGGTTTGCAGTAAAACCGGATAGCTGGCGTCGAGCCGCAACACTTCGAATCCGGTTTTCGGACGCCGGTTCGGTTCCCAATCACGGAATCGAATGGAATCGACTGCCGTTTCGACAAACCATTTGCTTTTTCCGGCAAGCCAAGCATGAATGACACCGGTTGCAAAACGAACAGGGAGCACCGGGCCATGCCATGATCGAATGCCTGAAACGAATCATCCGCGAATACCAGAACTTTGAACCGCCGGGCGGGCTGCTGCCCCGGCGTGTCGCCATTGGCAGGCTGCCGGGCAAGGTCTCGGTGGTCACCGGCATCAAGGGAAGCGGCAAGACCACTTTGCTGCGTCAGCGTATCCATCAGCTGATCGAGAGCGGCGTTCCTCGTGAGAACACCCTCTATCTCAATCTTGCCGACGACCGGCTTTACTGGCTGCGGCACGAAACCCCTGATCTCATCCTGGAGGCCTGTTTCGAGCTCCATCAGCAGAAACGCGGCAGCGAGACGGTCTACTGCTTTTTCGATGAGGTTCAATCCCTTCCGTACTGGCAGCTCTTCATCGGCCGCCTCTTGCGCACCGAAAAATGTGAAGTCACTGTGGCCGGTTCCTTGCTGCCTTCATCGGGCGAGGAAACCGCCAGTCCCTTGACCGGCCGGATCGTCTCCTGGGAGGTCTTCCCGCTTTCGTTTCGGGAATTCCTCGACGGCAAGGGCACCGAGAGCACCGGTCCGCTATCCACCAAGCAGCGACTGACCATCCAGAAGGCGTTCGAGGGCTATTTGCAGGTCGGTGGCTTCCCCGGCGTGAACCGGCTCGACCAGCGCCAACGCGTCGAAGCCCATCAGGCGAACTGGAATGCTATCCTCGCCAGCATCATCTGGCACCACAACATTTCCCACCCCCGAGCGGTGATCGGTCTGGCCCACTGGCTGGTGGACAACACCGGCTCCTTCTACGCCATCACCCACCTGACCGACTATCTGAAATCCCTCGGCCACCGGGTGCGCAAGAGCTCGGTGGTCGATTGGCTCGCCGGGTTCGAAGATACCGGGCTGCTGTTCAGCGTGAACATCTTTTCCAGTTCGCCGACCCGGATCAGTGTCAATCCCCGCAAGATCTACTGTATTGATCATTCGCTGGTGCTCTCGCTCAGCTCCGGCATCCTCACCAACCGCGACAGCCTGCTGGAGAATCTGGTGTTCACCGCGTTACGCCGGGTGACCCCGGAGATCTTCTACTACAGAACCAAAACGGGCCGGGAGGTGGATCTTGTCGCGTTGCTGCCGACAGTGCCGGAACAAGAAAGAACCAGACTGCCGGTCCAGGTCTGCGCCACGCTGGCCGATCCCCGCGTCAAGCTGGGCGAAGTCCACTCCCTATCCGAAGCCATGGTCGAGCTGGCGGTGGCGGAGGGGATCATCGTCACCTGGCGCACAGATGAAACCATCCCCGTGGGCTTCGGCACCATCTGGATGGTGCCGTTCTGGCGGTTTCTGCTGGAGATGGAGCCACGCACCTAAAATAGCGGTCTCATTTTAGGTGCGTGGCGCGTCCTAAAATAACGGTTTCCATCGGTTTGATCTCGTACCCCATGGCCCGGTAGCCACGCTGGCGTTTGTCCCACATGCGGGCGAGTTGGGGCTGATCGGTTTCGGCATAATCGTAGATGCGGACATCCTGCTTGTGGGCATGCTCCCGGTGCAGGCGTCCGGCGTATTGCTGCAAGGTCCCTTTCCAAGAGATCGGCATGGCCAGCACCAACGTGTCTAGCGGCGGATGGTCGAATCCTTCGCCAATCAGGCGACCGGTGGCGAGTAGTACCCTCGGTGCCGACTCGTCCAGTGCCTCCAGTTCTGCAAACACCGCCGTTCGTTGCTTCTTCGACAAACGGCCATGAAGGACAAAGCAGTGTTCGACCCCATCCCCCAGCGCCTCCTGCAACAGCGGCAGATGATCTGTTCGCTCGGTAAGCACCAGCACCTTTCGCCCTTCCCGATAGGCGGCCAGCACGTCTCTGGCGATACGCAGGTTGCGGGTCGCATCGTTGGCGAGAATGCGGAACACATCCTGAATCGGTGAATCCGGTGGGATCTCCGACGCAGACAGCACCTTCGGCCAGACCTCCAGTTGCGCCGGGGCGGTTTCCGGTCTCGATGCACTGTGGCGGATCGGCCCGCACTGCATGAAGATGATCGGCTGATGACCGTCGCGGCGGATCGGGGTGGCGGTCAGTCCTGCCACGAATTTCGCCTTGGCCTGCTTGAGGATTGCCTCGAAGGAAAAAGCCGACAGGTGATGGCATTCGTCGATGATGATCTGCCCGTACTGGTCGAGCAGTTCGCCAAGATCCTCCCGTCGGGAAAGCGACTGCATAACGGCAATATCAATCTTGCCGGACGGCTTCTTCTTGCCGCCACCGATGACGCCCAATCCACCTTTGGGGATTTCCAGGAATCCGGTCAATCGTTCCTGCCACTGACGCAGAAGCTCGGTGCGGTGCACCAGCACCAGCGTACTCACCTTACGTCGGGCAATCAGGGCGGCAGCGGTAACGGTCTTGCCGAAAGCGGTCGGGGCACAGAGCACGCCGACCTCATGTTTAAGCATTTCCCGCACCGCTGCCTTCTGGTCCTTGCGCAAGGTGCCGGTGAATTTTGCAATCACCTTCCGTCCCGGCAGACGTTCGTCCTGTAGTTCCGGACGGATGTCGTTCTCCTGTAACAGGTCGAGCACCGCATCGAGGCAGCCACGGGGCAGACCGATATGCTGGGGGAAGTTCTCGGAGCAGCCGATGATGCGTGGCTTGTTCCACACCGGCAGGCGCATGGCCTGGGCCTTGTAGAACTCGGGGTTCTGGAAGGCAGCGAGCCGGATCAGGCGGTTGGCCAGCGGCTGTGGCAGATCGGCCTTGGCGATGAAAATCTGGTTGGCCAGCACCAGGGTCAGCGATTCCGGCAATGGACCAGCAATCCGGGCGGGTACAGGTGATGGCCGCTGCCAGGGTTTGCTGCTGTCTTCTGCCTCAGCGGCAAAGGCTACATCCAGGGGATGGCGGCCGCCGCTGGCCATCAAAATCGCGTCTTCCAGGTTCCGACGGGACAGGGGACGGATGGATGCCAGAAAGACCCATTGATCGGGATAAGGTTGCAGGTGCTCATCGACGAAGACACTGCGCCCCTGTTCTCTCGGCTGTTTCTGTAGGGGCAGCGCGATGAGGTTGCCGAAGCCGCCCTTGGGCATGATGTCCTGGTTGGGAAACAGACGATCGTAGCTGGCCAGGGACAATTGCCAGGTGCGGTCGCAGGTGTGGCTGATCAACGCGGCCCCAAGCTGCCGGGCCTCGCGGGCCGGGACCGACTCGGCAAAAAAGATCCAGGCGTGAGCGCCGTTGCCGGAGCGGGAAATTTCCAGTGCCGCCGGAATGCCGAGTTCCCGGCAGGATTGTATGAAGGCTTTGGCATCCTCCCGCCAGTCGGCTTCGTCGAAATCGGTCGCGAGAAAATAGCAGTTGTCGTCGCTCAGGAGCGGATAGACACCGATGGTCTGCTTCCCGGCCAAGTGGTCATAGATCAACTGATCGGTCACCGGCAGGAGCTGTCGCTGGTCACAATCGCCGCATTTCACCCGGGGTTTGTGACAGATGCCGGACTTCCACTCATTGCCGCAGGCTGGTGAGTAGCCTGACGTGCCCTTGGCTGACTCCCAGCGCTGGGGATAAACATCTTCTCGACCCCGAAACAGTCGGCGGAACAGGGCGATCTTGTCGTCGGTGGTGAAATGGATTGGTACTGGTGCGGACTCCGTTGTAGTGGGAACAGGTTCAGGAGGAATATATTCTTCCCAAGCGATACCATGACAGGTCAGTAAATCCTTGAGGCGGGTATTCTCCTCGCGTAGTCGCCGCAGTTCGTCTTGGGTATTTAGCTCCTGGTCACTCTTCGGCAAATCCATACTCCGCCATCAGATCGTCCATGTCATCGCCAACGCCCCAGCCCCAGTTGTGGCCTTCGGTCCGGACGCGTTCGAGCCGTTCGACAAAGAATGACTGCTGGTTTGGCTCAAGCGCCGCAATCGCCTTCAGCGCCTGCTCGAACATCCTCACAAGAGCGTTGAAATAACCCTCATCATCCATGCCGCAGTAGCCGAGCAGGTTCATGCAAGATTCGCAATAGAACACAGTCAACTCCGCCATCCCTTTCGGTCGCCCGATGGCTTTCTTGTAATCGGAGATCGCCTTCTTGGCCTTGGCGACCGAAATATCCTGGTTGCGCATCACATCCGGACAAACCCAGCGGTCGATGGTTGTTTTGTATGGTTCGAGCACGTCCTCGCCAAGGGCGAAGCGGGCATGGAGAAAGGCCTGATTATTCTTGCTGGCGGCGTAGAGATCCTGAATCAGGCCAAGCAGCGCCGGTCGGTCGAGGTCGGCAAGCTGGCGCTTGAGATCGGTCCATGTGGGCTTTTTCTTGTTCGATTTTTTCATAGGACCCGCTATTTACTCTTAATGGCCCGAAAGGCCGAGTCGTCGGCCAGATGCAGATAGATACGGCCTTTCAGTTCGCCATTTTCGATGACCGCCCAACCCCGACCGCAGATCGGATCGTTTTCTTCCTGCCCGGACCAGGAAAATTCAAACCGTGGCGTATTACCGCATTGCTCCATCCGGCCGTCGATATCCCCGGAGACCAGGCCGAACTGAAACTGTCCGGTGCCATCCGAGCCGATGCGGATGTATCCCGGCACCTCCATGTCGACATACTCCTGATCCCACACCTCCATTTCGGCGATGCGCCATTTTCCGGCAAAATGTTTCATCTGCTTCATATGA
Source organism: Deltaproteobacteria bacterium (assembly GCA_021802775.1). Classification (GTDB taxonomy): domain Bacteria; phylum Desulfobacterota; class Desulfobulbia; order Desulfobulbales; family Desulfurivibrionaceae; genus JAJZRJ01. The sequence continues at coordinate 1,663 of JAJZRJ010000046.1, read as the reverse complement.
TGCCTTTCCATTACCTCTCTTTCGCCGCCAAGTTCCCCCAATGTGTCACAGCCCTTGTCATAGCTTTGTCACAGCTCGAGGTCACAAGCCATGTCGCGAGTTTGTCGCAAGTTATCCACCGCCGTGCTGGGCCGTCAATTGACGCCCCTTGTCGGTCAGTCGGTATTTCTGCTTGCTACTACGCGGCTTGTCGGGGATGGTCATCTCAATCAACCCGGCCTCCAAAACGGGGAGCAGATAGGCCTTGCGGAAATGCTCATCGTCTTTCAGCCCGAGCGCCTCTTTGAGCTGCTGCCGGGTCATCTCTCCGGCAAGGACCAAGAGCAGTCGGACTTCCGGGGTGACTTCCGGGGTGACTTCCGGTGCGACTCCCGGGGCAGATGTGATCACGGTATCCAGGGTCATCCGCAGCATGAAGGCGATGAAGGGCGCGGAGTCGGTCTGCTGGGTACTCTCCTGCAACGCTGCGTAGTACTCGGCCTGGTGTTCGAAGATGAGGCTTTCCACCGGGATGTCGGCGAACAGGGAATTCCAGCGGGCCAGAATCAGGCTCTGCCATAGCCGTCCCATGCGGCCGTTGGCAAAGGGGTGGATGAATTCGGCGCTCCTCGGCATCCATGCTGCCGCCGCATACCGTACATCCTGTACATAAACTCGTAGTGAAAGACCGAGCTGGCGATGAGCGGATGGGCGTCGGTGGCGTCCAGCCAGCCAAACAGGTCGGCCATCAGATGCGGCACCCGGTCGGCGGGCGGAGCCATGTGGATCACCTGTTGGCCTGCCATCACCCCCACACCGCCATGCCGATAAAGTCCCGCCTCGTCGATCAGGCCGGACATCAGCATCCGATGCGCCTCCAGCAGGTCTTTTTCCGCCTCGGGTTTCCAGGTGTGGAACCGGTCGTAGGCGGCCAGGGCGTTTTTCACCTCCTGCACCTCGCGGGGCGGGGCGATGACCCGTTTGCCGTCGAGAATCGCGGTGATTTGCGCCTCGCTCAGGGTGTTCCCCTCGATGGCCAGCGAGCCACGGATGGTACGAATGCGGTTGATGCGCCTAAGTCGCAGCACCTTGGCGGAATCGGTGAGGATAGTCAAACGCCCGACGGCCTCGCTGATATCCGTGACCAGGTTCAGGATCGCCTGGGTGATGGTGCAGGGTGGTTGGTACTTGTTCTTCACACACACCTCTTTTGTGCCCGCTCGACGCGGATGATGGCGGCAGTCATGCGGAAGAGCGCTCAATCGTCCGCATTCAGCTCGGCCATCAAATCCTTAACACCCTTGAAGCGCTTCCCCTTCCCGGCCTCAAGCTCCCGCATAGCCGCTTTGCTTTTCGCATTCGGTATTCTTATATCAAAAGGCAGGGTATGCTCCCGGGCCACCTTGGTGAGCAACAGCCGCACCGCGTCGGACACGGTCAACCCCATTTCTGCCAGTACCGTTGTGGCTTCTTTTTTTACGGCCTCGTCAATGCGGGCCTGAACCAATGCATTCGCAGATATATTGATTCTCCTTCTCTTGTGAATGACATTGTAATACAAATACCATGCTGGCCATCTGATAAAGTCGTAGCCTTGAAGGAGTAACTTCAACCTACCGGATCAGAGGAGGCCAGCATGGCAAAGTCAAGTGTAACAAATCTTCGTCAATTTGTAAGCGGGTTT
>JAJZRJ010000009.1 GCA_021802775.1 Deltaproteobacteria bacterium | reverse complement strand
TCGGCGTTCACCTCCACCTTGCCGGTAGCGGAGATCATCCCGCCGAGCGCCTCTTTCCGTGCCTCGACGACGGTAACCCCGCTCTTTTTCTGCATCTCCGGTGACATTTTGACGGTCTTGGCTTCCCCGCCTGCGCCGGGCTTGGCCTCTCCGGCTTGCTTTTCTTCCCTCCCCCCTTCCTGTTTGCCGGCTTCCTGGGCGCTGGCCTCTTCCCCCCCCTTGCCGGTGGTCAGATGGGTGAAGCGGTAAACGAATGCGCCTCCAAAAATGAGGGCAATGATGATGCCTATGATGGTTCCTTTCCGTTTCACTGGTGCCTCCATATATTTTTTCGTAGGGGTCAATTCCTATTCCAAATCCGCTCCCACCGATGCCTCCAGCTTAGTCAACGCCGTCTGCCGGTTATAGAGAGCTGTCAGATAGCCGTCGTTCACCTCCAAGAACTTCTTCTGCTCCTCAATGACCGCGAGTATCCCCACCTCGCCGATCTGGTACGCCTCCTGAACCAGCTTCAGGTTCTCCTCAAGCTGGGGGAGGATGCCGCCGGTGTAGAGGTCGAGGGCTTTGTCGATCGCCGCAAGCCGGGCATGGTCTCCTTCGATTTCGCGCGCCACGCTCATGCGGGCGAAATCCAGGCGGTTCTCGACGCTCTGCTTCCTGGCCCGCGCCTCGCGAATGCCGGCCTGGTTGCGGTCGAACAGTGGCAATGGAATCGACAACCTCACCCCCACGAGGTTATCGCGGGTCTTCTCCTCGGCAATGCCGGTGGCGTCCACACTCTGCTCCTGGGTGTAGCCGAGCCCAAGGGTTACGTTCGGAATACGCTCCGCCGCGGCCAGATCAATGGCGGCGTCCCCTTTGGCGCGGCTGGCCTCAAGACTCTTCAGGTCGGGCCGCTTTTCCAAGGCGAGGCGGGTGAACTCGGCGGGAGTAACCGCCAGCGGCCGACGTTCCAGACTGCCGTCGAAATTGACCTCATCTCCGACAGAGAGTCCCAGCAAGGTTCGCATCCTGGCCAGAAGCGGATTGAGCTCGCGCTCGGCCTCGATTTTCCGCCCCTCGCTTCGGGCCATCTCCACCCGGGCGAGATTCACCTCGAGCTCCGGGATGTCGCCGACGGCCAGCCGCTCCCGTGTTATCTCCAGGAGCCTTCCGTTCAGGTCAATGGCCCGCTGCGCCAACTCGCGCCGTTTTTGCGCCAGCATGAGTTCGTAAAAAGTGTTCTTAACCTCCACGGCGAGAAGCCGCTCGCGGTCGACAATCTGGTAGTGGACCTCCTCCGTCTCCCGCTCGGCGATGGCTTGGCGCTTGGCGCGTTTACCGCCAGTCAAGAATTCCTGGGAAAGACCGATGGAAGCGGACTTTCTGTCGGGACTCCCGGTCATGGAGCCGGTGTCGGCCGACAATTCCAGGGTGGGATTGGGGAAGCGGCCGGCGCGCTCCAGCCCAGCCCGTGCCACCTCCTCTTCGTTGCGCAACGCCTTCAACTCACCGTTATTTGCCAAGGCATACTCGACAGCCTGCCGCATGGTCAGCGAACGAACTTCGCCTGAAGCCCACCGGGGGACAAGGAGCAAAAATAGTAGAAACAGATAGATTGCTCCGGACACGGAGCGATATGCGCGCATCAAGAGAGCACCTCCTTCTTGCGGGTGTTTAATGACTACGTATGGACGACGAACTAGAGATGCTGAAGAAGCGCGCCGAGAATTCGGACGCAGGACGCACGAAGCCCGCGGCGATCCTGACGAAACTACTTCAGCAAATTAGGCGAGGTTCTGGGGGGGGACAAAAATAGAGCGAAAAGCGTCGGATGGGGCGTTGGAGTATTCAAGGAAAGAGATGGTGATAAGCGAAGGAGCATAACCCGGAAGCGGTCGTGGCGCGCTTAACGAGGCGACGTGACAAGAGCAGGCAAAACAAGGAATGCCGTGAACGGCGGCGAACCCATTGTCATCAGGGCAGCAGGGAATTTTCTTCGCGTAACCCGCGTTCGTGTTGGCCGGACCGGCATTATCGGAGAATGACGCGGGAGTAGTCTGGACATCGTCGGTGAAACAGGAGCCGTTGCCAGCAAAGAAAAGAGCCGTCAAGAGAGACACCCAGGCCATAATTTTTCGGAAGGAATTGAGGCGCATATTCTGCTCAGACCCTGCGCACTTGGCGAAAAAACACCGAAATCCGGGTGAATGACAAGTGCTCGTTCTCCCTATTTACCGACGACCCTTGAGCGGTTCGCAACGGATGATCTTAATTTTATTATGTAGACAATGCAACCCCTTTTGGGTTCCACTGCCATTTGTTTTTTTAGAGGAGAGAGAATAAAAAAGGGAGCCACGGGCAATCGGTCCGAAGCTCCCCTATGCGCAAACCGGAACAGCAGCGACTTACGCGCCGAAGGCCTTCTGCAGCGGCGGTACGGTCTGCTTCTTGCGGCTCATCATGCCGTTCACCCACATGGACTGACCGGCGAGCTTGGCGCCGAACGCCTTCTCGATCAGGGCGCTGTCTTCGGAAACCACCATCAGGTCGGTGCCTTCCTTGACAACGTCGGTGAGCATGAACAGTACGGAATGACGGCCATCCTTCTTGAGGTCTTCCAGCGCCTTGTACAGGTCGTTGCGGATAGCGGCAACCTGATCCAGGGTGGCGAGCTCGATCTGGCCGATACCCACCTTCTTGCCGCCCATGTCGAAGTCCTTGTAGTCGCGGAAGACGAGATCCTTGATCGGCACGCCGTCAACGGAAGACTTGGCCTTGAGCATCTCCATGAACAGGCCGTCCTGATCGGACTCACCGGCGATGGCCAGCAGTTCCTTCACCGCGGCCTTGTCCTCGGCGGTGCAGGTCGGGGACTTGAAGTTGACGGTGTCGCTCAGGATGGCGCAGAGCATGGCACCGGCGATGTTCTTCGGCAGGTCGATCTTGTTGTTCTTGAACATCTCGAAGAGCACGGTGCAGGTGCAGCCAACCGGCTTGGCGTAGAAGAAAATCGGGGAACCCGTGGTGATGTCGCCGATCTTGTGATGGTCAACAACGGCCACCAGGTTGGCCTTCATGATGTTGGCCGGGGCCTGGGCGATGTCGCTGAAGTCCACCAGGGCCACGTCCTTGCCCTCGGCGTCCATCATGGTCTCCGGGGCGGCGAGGCCGTAGCGGGCCAGAACCACCTTGGACTCGGGGTTGATCTTGTCGGCGGCGATCTGGGCGCAGGCCTTGGCATCGGTGCCGGTGGCCTTCAGATAGTGGGCATAGGCAATAGCCGCGGCGATGGAATCGGTATCCGGATTGGAATGGCCAATAACACAAACAGACATGGTACGCTCCTCCCTTAAATTTTTTAAAAGACCTCAATAATAATGAACTGTCGCCAAAATGGGACAACCCTGTGCCATAACGTGATCAAGGGAATACTTCCCCTTAAAAATGTGGCAAAGAATAGTGCTCTTGGACCGTTCCGTCAAGCAGAAAGACGAAAAAAACCGGCCGTTGGCCACGGCCGTTTTGGCTTGCCTGCCGCAATCGCTTCCCGCTATAGTGAAAAAATTGGCAACCAACCAGAAACCGGGAGAAAATCATGGCCGACGCCCCAGCCCCGAAACCTCAGGCCGCCAAGGCGGCCGGAAAAACCGCGCCAGCCGACAAGCTCCAGCCGGAAATTTCCCCCCAGCCGCTCAAGACCGCGCCGCCGGCCAATGGCCGGATCAAAAAGCCGACCAGGGTCCTGCTCGCCGAGGACAACCCGGTGGTTCGCAAAGGGCTCAACAACTTCGTGACCAAATGGGGCTTCGAACCGGTGGAGGCGGAGAATGGCGATGATGCCTGGCAGCTCCTCGAAAGCGACCCCACCATCCGCCTCGCCATTCTCGACTGGAACCTGCCGGGACTCAACGGCATGCAGATCTGCCAGCGACTGCGTACCAAGCGGCCGAAACCTTACGTCTACGCCCTGATCTTCAGCGCCCGCAAATCCGACGAGGAACAACTCCTGGCACTGGAAGGCGGAGCGGACGATTATCTCGCCAAGCCGGCCAAGCCCTCGCTGCTCCGCGCCCGCTTGGGCGTCGGGCAGCGCATCATCGACCTGCTCAACGGCAAAAACTGATCTCCAGGCGGCCACACGATGTACCAGTGCGTTCTTTTCGACCTCGACGGCACCCTGCTCGATAGCCTGGCGGATCTGGCCCACTCGATGAACGCGGTATTGGGCCGCCTCGGCCTGCCGCAGCATCCGGTAGAGGCATACCGTTATTTTGTCGGTGACGGCATGGAGACCCTGGCCCGCCGGGTGCTGCCGCCGGACCTACTCGACCATGCCATGGCGCAGCAGACCGTGACCGCCATGCGACAGGAGTATGCGGGGCGCTGGGCGGAACAGACCAGGCCCTACCCCGGCATCCCGGAACTGCTCGACGGGCTGTCCAACCGCGGCATCGGCATAGCCATCCTCTCCAACAAACCCGACGACTTCACGAGAAAAGTGGTAGCCGTTCTGCTCGGTGCCTGGCAATTCCGGGTGGTGCGCGGCGTACGGCCTGATGGCATCAAAAAGCCGGACCCGACCGGCGCATTGGCCATTGCCGACGAACTGGGCCTTTCCCCTGCCGATTTCCTCTACCTGGGCGACACCGACACCGACATGCTCACCGCCAACCGGGCGGGCATGTACGCGGTGGGCGCCCGGTGGGGTTTCCGCACCAGCGAGGAACTCAAAAAAAATGGGGCCAAGGCGATGATCGCCCGGCCCCAGGAACTGCTCGAATTTTTCCGCTGACTTCAGATCGCCGAGGGCGAAACCCCCAGACGGGCGGCCTCTTTCTCCTTGCGGATCTGGCAGGCCAGATCAAAGGCCTTGTCCTTGCCGTGCTTGCGGATCGAGACCGAGGTCTTGCCTTGCCGGCCCACCTCATTCACCCAGCTTACCTCGTAGCGGTTCAACTCCTCGTTGAGGCGGACGCCGACCACGCCGGTCTTGGTGTTGCTCACCGTGACGATGTGCTTGTCGGTGCGGATCTTGCCGATCTTCGCCTCGGTCTGGTCACGCCACGCCAATGCCGCCAGCAGGCTTGAGTAGCGGCCGCCGTACTTGCCGTCGGAAAAGAACTTGGAATGGGTCTTGCCCATAAAGCGCACCCGCACGTACCACCCATGGGTACGCTTGTCCTCCTGGTCGATCCGGGCTACATCCTTGTGTTTTTCGAGAATTTTCTTTGCCATTGTTGCACCCGTTCTCTCTAGGTTGCTCTGCAGAGGCGGCACGCCGCGACCTGCTTATTTATCCCCTCGGATACTCGTCGTAACGGTCAGGTCGCGCCACTTTACACCAAAAACGTACTTTTGCAACAACCGTTTTAAAGTGTAAAGTTTTTTTTACCGCGGCCAGCCGCCACTAACAGCTCCGGCTACAATCACATTATAGGCACCACACCGTCGCAGGTCAACCTCAAATCGGTTAGGCGCCCCCCCTTTTCAAACCCGCGTTGAACTGTTATGTAAAGCAGTCTGCCAGTATGCCATCTTCCTTTTGCCAACCAAGGAGCCCCAGTGCAGGAAGCCGCCGCCAACTTCATCCGCCTTGTCGAAATCATCACCCGGTTGCGGGCGCCGGATGGCTGTCCGTGGGACCGGAAACAGACACCGCAGACTTTCAAGGGCTACCTGCTCGAAGAAACCCATGAGCTGCTGGAGGCCATCGATCACGACGACGCCGTTCATGTCCGCGAGGAACTGGGCGACCTGCTCTTCCAGATCATCTTCCTGAACAACCTCTACGCCGAGCAGGGCCGCTTCACTCTGGCCGAGGTGATCGACACCATCGCGGCCAAGATGGTCCGCCGCCATCCCCATGTCTTCGGCGACCAGGTCGTCAACTCGGAGCAAGAACTACGGCAGCAGTGGCACGCCATCAAGGCCGCGGAAAAGGGGACCGACACCCCGCCCACGAGCCCGCTTGCCGCCGTGCCCAAGAGCCTGCCGGCCCTGCATCGCGCCCAGCGGGTGGCAGACCGCGCCGCCCGCACCGGCTTTGACTGGCCGGATGCCGGGAGCGCCTTGAAAAAGGTCGCGGAGGAACTGCGGGAATTGCAAGCCGCCAGCGCCGGCGCCGATCAGCAGCGGATCCAGGAAGAGTTGGGCGATCTGCTTTTCGCTCTGGTGGTCTTTGCCCGCAAGCAGCGGCTGGACGCGGAAAATGCCCTGCAGACGGCCACCGAAAAATTCATCGATCGCTTCACCCGCTTCGAGGCCAAGGTGGCCGAGCGGGGCAAGACCATCGCCGACCTTACGCCGGCGGCCATGCTTACCCTCTGGGAGGAGACAAGAGCCCGGCCCAGCGACGGAAAAAAGGTTTGACAGCCTCTTTCCTCTGTGGTAGGTATCGCGTTTCGTCGCCTAAGGCGATATTTACCAACCCCTCTTTGCCCCCGGCTCTGCGTGCCGGTGGCCTTATGCCCACAGGGAGGAACCATGCGCGGGTACGAAACCATCATCATCGTGCGTCCCGGTGCCAGCAGTGAAGACGAGCTGAACGGCATCATCGAGAAGTTCACCGGGATCGTCAAGGAACACGGCGGCACCGTCGCCAAGATCGACAAGTGGGGGCTCAAGAAGCTCGCCTACGTCATCAAGAAGGAACAGCAGGGCTCCTACGTGCTTTACTCGTATGAGTGCGCTCCTGCCGGCGTTGCGGAGATGGAACGCCAGCTCCGCATCGACGATCGGGTCCTCAAGTACCTGACCGTCAAACTCGACGCCGAGGAAGAGGCCACCGAGGAAGAGGCCGCCGAGGTACCGGCACCGGAAACCACCGAGGCCGAGGCCTGAGCCCTCCTGCTGACCATCAACGAGACAAGGACCCACGACCATGATCAAGAAAAAGAAACTCTTCGGCCGCCGCAAGGTCTGCCGTTTCTGCACCGACAAGGGGATGACCATCGATTATAAGGATGTCCGGACCCTGCGCAACTATCTGACCGAGCGCGGCAAGATCATTCCCCGCCGCATCTACGGCAATTGCGCCAAGCACCAGCGCCAGCTGACCGAGGCCATCAAGCGGGCCCGGCAGATCGCGCTGCTGCCTTACACCGGCAATCCGCATCCCTAACGGGCGTTGAACAGCCCCGTGGAACGGCACGGCGAGGGCGCTTCCCCGCGCAGCGCCCTGTTGGGCCTCGCACTGATGACCGCCAGCCTGGCCTTGCCGGCGGCCAGTGTGAGCCTGGTCGGGTTGCACGGCATCATCCCGCTGGTGGTCATGTACCAACTGACCATCCTGGGATGGAAACAGGGTGGCGCTTTAGTCGCTGCCGGATTGGTGCTGGCAGGGGCCATCACTTTGCGGTTTGGCTCGCTGCCGGCCCTGCTCTTTGCCATAACCCTGGTGCCGGTTGGTCTTCTGCTGGCACGCGGGATAGAAAAAAATGAACCGCCCAGCCTGACCGGCCTGAAGGCGGTCCTCAGCCTCGGCTCGCTCTGGCTGCTGGCCGGCCTCTGGTATGGCCTCCAGCATGGGGTCAATCCCTATCAGGAGATCCAGCAGGGGCTGGAGGAAGGATTCCGGCAGACCCTGGCCCACTACCAGGCCAAAAAGGAACTGCCGGCCGATGCCCTGAAGGAACTGACCATCGCCCTGGAAGCCACCCGGCAGTTTTTACGCCAGGCGCTGCCGGCGGTACTGATCGCCGCGGTGATCAGTACGGTGTGGCTGAACCTGCTGGCCGCTGGCTGGCTGCTGAAAAGAACGCGGCCGGATCTGATCCGCTGGCCGGAGTTCAAGACCTGGCGCCTGCCGGATTCGCTGGTCTGGCTGGTGATTGTTGCCCTGGGCCTGTTGGTCAGCAACCGGGAGCCCCTGGTCACTGCCGGTCTCAATGCCGTTTATGTGCTGGGGCTGCTGTATTTCATGCAGGGGTTGACGATCATCGCCCATCTCCTGGCCCGCTGGAAAATGCCGCGGTTCTTCCGGGGCATGGTCTATGCCCTGTTGCTGATCCAGCTCTACGGCATACTCCTGCTGGCGCTGCTCGGCCTGGCGGACACCTGGTTCAGCCCGCGGAAAAGCCCGGGGCCACCGGCAGACAACGCATAACACTTTGAAACAATTCGAGAAACCGAAAGACTATAAAAACATCTGGACAACGACTCCGGCCCGGATTCACAATTCATCAGGTTAGGTGGAGGCACCCCATGCAAGTTATTCTCAAGGAAACCATTGATACCCTCGGCGAAGAGGGAGATGTCGTCAAGGTCAAGGACGGTTACGCCCGCAACTACCTGTTGCCGAAGAATCTGGCCGCCGTCGCCACCGAGGGCAACGTTACGGTGCTGGCCAAACAGAAGGCCGCCATCGAGGCCCGCAAAAAGGAACAGCGCGCCGCCGCCGAGGCCATGGCCAGGAAACTCGCCGCGGCGGCCATCACCATCGCTCAGCGCACCGGCGACGACGGCAAACTCTTCGGCTCGGTCACTGCCAGCGACATCGCGGCCAAACTGGCTGAAGCAGGCATCGAGATCGATAAGAAGAAAATCCTGCTCGACGAGCCGATCAAGACCCTGGGCAGCAGAACCATCCCGGTCAAGGTCGGCTACCAGGTCAAGGCCGACGTCAAGGTCGAGGTCGTCGCCCTGACCGCCGAAGCATAACCGAAAGCACTTTTCAGCAACGGGCGGGAGGACGGGCACCCTCCCGCCCCGCATCGCTTCTCGTGCCCAGCGCAACCGACACCATGGAAGCTGGGAACACCGTCTTTTCCTCGTCCATCCACCGGCTGCCGCCCCAGAACCTCGAGGCGGAACAGTGCGTGCTCGGCTCCGCGCTCCTGCAACCCGGCGCCATGGCCAAGGCCGCCGAACTCCTCACCGAAGACGATTTCTACCGCGACGGCCACAAGGTCATCTTCGCCACCATGACCGCCCTCTTTGAAAAGGGGGAGCCGCTCGATCTCGTCACCGTCAGCAACGCCTTAAAAGACGCCCGCAAACTCGACGTCGCCGGCGGCCCCGGGTATCTCGCCGCCCTCTCCGACACCGTGCCGGTGGCGGCCAACATCGCCTATTACGCCAAGATCGTCCGCGAAAAGGCGATCCTGCGCCGGCTGATCCGCACCAGCACCGAGATCGCCAGCCGCTGCTACGAGGAACAGGACGACATCGACGGCCTGCTCGACGAGGTGGAGCAGACCGTCTTCGACATCTCCCGCTCCAAGAGCGCCCAGTCGGTTCACCCGATGAAGACGGTGATCAACGCCACCTTCAAGTACGTGGAACAGCTCTACGAGCGCAAGGAGCACATCACCGGCGTACCCACCGAGTACCACGACTTCGACAGGCTGACCGCCGGCCTCCAGCGCTCGGATCTGATTATCCTGGCCGGCCGCCCCAGCATGGGCAAGACCGCGCTGGCCATGAACATGGTGCAGCACGCCGCCATGATCCACAAGGTGCCGGTGGGCATCTTCAGCCTGGAGATGTCCAAGGAGCAACTCGGGCTGCGCATGCTCTGCTCGGTGAGCCGGGTGGACGCCCAGCGGCTGCGCACCGGCTTCTTGAAGGAGCAGGACTGGCCCAAGCTGACCCGGGCCTACAACATGCTGCTCGACGCGCCGATGTACATCGACGACACCCCGGCGCTGACGGTGCTGGAGATGCGGGCCAAGGCGCGGCGGCTCAAGACCGAGCACAACATCGGCCTCGTGGTGGTGGACTACCTCCAGCTCATGCGCGGCCGCAACAACGTCCCCTCCCGCGAGCAGGAGATCAGCGAGATCTCGCGCTCGCTCAAGGCCATGGCCAAGGAACTCCAGGTGCCGGTCATCGCCCTGTCCCAGCTCAACCGCAGCCTCGAAAACCGCCCCAACAAGCGGCCGCAGCTCTCCGACCTGCGCGAATGCGTGACCGGCGACACCCTGGTATTGCTGACAAACGGTCGGCGGGTGCCGATCAGCAGCCTGGTTGGCAGCCAACCCGAGGTCTGGGCGATCGACGACCAGCAAAAAATCGTGGCGGCCCATGCGGACCAGGTCTGGTCTGTCGGCAGGAAACCGGTGTTTGAATTACGCCTGGCCAGCGGGCGCAAACTGACGGCGACCGGCGAACATCGTGTTTTCGGCGCCCAGGGATGGGTGACTCTCGACGCCCTGTCGGCCGGCGACCGTATTGCCCTCTCCCGTCGGGTGCCAACGGCCCAAAACGAAATCGACTGGCCGGAGGCCCACTGCCTGCTGCTCGCGCATCTCATTGGTGATGGCAGCTATCTGTCCGGACAACCCTTGCGCTACACCACCAGCTCCCCGGAAAACAGCGATGCGGTGGCAATGGCCGCCACACAGGCTTTCAACGTCACGGTCAACCGCCATGCCGGCCGGGGAGCTTGGCATCAGCTGGTATTCTCCGGTAACGGCAACCGGTGGCAGTTGGCAGGCATCAACCGGTGGCTGCGGGAACTGGGCATCTATGACCAGCGCTCGGCCGACAAATGCGTACCCGACCCGGTCTTCCGCCTCTCCGAGGAGAAAATCGCCTTGTTTCTCCGCCACCTGTGGGCGACGGACGGCTCCATTCATGTTCGTCCGCCCGGGCAGAAGGGTTCCCCCCGCGTCTATTTCGCCTCCATCAGCCGCCGGCTCGCATACGACGTAGCGGCTCTGCTCATGCGCCTCGGCATCGTCGCCCGCGTACGGGCCTTACGCCAAGCCACCGGGAATCCGCTTTACAACGTGGACATCTCCGGCCGCGACATGCAGCAACAATTTCTCGCGCGCGTCGGCGCGTTCGGTCCCAGGGTGGCGTCGGCCCAACGCCTGGCCGAGGCACTGGCCCAAAGCGGGAACAATCCCAATGTCGACACCCTGCCCATGACCGTGTTCGATCTGGTCAAGGCAGCCATGAAGCAGCGCAACATCACCACCCGGCAAATGGCCAAGTTACGGGGTACCTCCTACGGCGGCGCCAGCCATTTCCGTTTCTCGCCGTCACGGGAAACGCTCTCCACTTACGCCGATCTGCTGGACGCCCCGATCCTCCGCACCTGGGCCCATTCGGACCTGTTCTGGGACAAGGTGATCGCCATCGAGCCGGCCGGCGATGCCGAGGTGTTCGACCTGACCGTGCCAGGGCCGGCCAGTTGGTTGGCCGACGGCATCGTCACCCACAATTCCGGCGCCATCGAGCAGGATGCCGACCTCATCTGCTTCATCTACCGTGACGAGGTCTACAACAAGGCCGAAGACAATCCCAAGCGCGGCATTGCCGAGCTGATCGTCGGCAAGCAGCGCAACGGCCCCACCGGCACGGTGGAGTTGGCCTTCCTCAACCAGTTCACCACCTTCGAGAATCTGGCGCATCACGATTTCCCCATGCCCCGGTAGGAAGGCTTGTGTTTTGGGCGCCGGTCAAGTAATAACCAAGGTGCGCGGCGCGGCACTCCCGTCGGCGCATCGACTGAAACCAACGAACATGTGATAGCGATCTCATGACCACGCCCGACACCACGCGCTACGATTTCCAGGCCATTGAAGAAAAATGGCGCACCCATTGGCTCACCGACAAGACCTTCAAGGTGCAGGCCGACCCTGGCCGCAAGAAATACTACCTGCTGGAGATGTTCCCCTACCCCTCGGGCCGCATCCACATGGGCCACGTGCGCAACTACACCATCGGCGACGTGGTGGCCCGCTATCAGCGAATGCAAGGCTGCAACGTCATCCACCCCATGGGCTGGGACGCCTTCGGCCTGCCGGCGGAGAACGCCGCCATCAAGCACGACACCCATCCGGCCCGCTGGACCTTCGAGAACATCGACTACATGAAGAAGCAGCTCCAGCGCATGGGCTTGAGCTACGACTGGGACCGCGAGCTCGCCACCTGCACCCCGGAATACTACCGCTGGGAGCAGCTCTTCTTCACCAGGATGTACGAGAAAGGGCTGGTCTACCAGAAGGTGACCACGGTCAACTGGTGCGAGACCTGCCAGACCGTGCTCGCCAACGAGCAGGTCATCGACGGCACCTGCTGGCGCTGCGACCAGCCGGTCACGCCGCGGGAGATGAACGGCTGGTTCTTCAAGATCACCGCCTATGCCGACGAACTGCTCGCCGACTGCGACCGCCTCACCGGCTGGCCGGAGAAGGTGCTCACCATGCAGCGCAACTGGATCGGCAAGAGCGTCGGCGCCGAGATCAATTTCCCGCTCGCTTCCGGCACCGGCAGCCTCACCATCTTCACCACCCGGCCGGACACCATCTTCGGCGCCACCTTCATGTCGGTGGCCCCCGAACATCCGCTGGTGAACCAGTTGAGCCAGGGTACCGGGCAGGAGGCGGCGGTACGGGAATTCGTGGAACGCACCCGCCAGGAAAAACAGCGCCGCAAGCCGGACGAGGAGGTAGAAAAGGAAGGGGTCTTCACCGGCGGCTACTGCGTCAACCCCTTTACCGGCGACAAGCTGCCGGTCTATGCCGCCAACTTCGTGCTCATGGAATACGGCACCGGCGCGGTGATGGCGGTGCCGGCCCACGACCAGCGCGATTTCGAGTTTGCCAGGAAATACAAGCTGCCGATCACGGTGGTGGTGCAGCCTGGCGGCGAACCGCTCGATCCGGCCACCATGCCTGCGGCCCACGAAGGGACGGGCACCCTGGTTGCCTCCGGTTCCTTCACCGGCCTTGCCTCCGAGGCAGCGAAAAAGGCGATCACCGACCACGCCGCCAAGGAGGGCGTGGGCCAGGCCCGCACCACCTACCGGCTGCGCGACTGGGGCATCTCCCGCCAGCGGTACTGGGGCGCGCCCATCCCCATGCTCTACTGCGAGAAATGCGGGGCACAGCCGGTTCCCGAAAAGGACCTGCCAGTGACCCTGCCCACCGACGTGCAGTTCGACAAATCCGGCAAGTCGCCGCTCCACACCCTGGAGAGCTTTTATAAGACAAGTTGTCCCCAGTGCGGCGGCCCGGCCCGGCGGGAAACCGATACCATGGACACCTTTGTCGAGTCCTCCTGGTACTTTGCCCGTTACGCCTGCCCGGAGTTCACCGACGGCCCGCTGGAAAAAAAGGCGGTGGACTACTGGCTGCCGGTGGATCAGTACATCGGCGGGGTGGAGCACGCCATCCTCCACCTGCTCTACGCCCGCTTCTTCACCAAGGTGCTGCGCGACCTCGGCTACCTCACGGTGGACGAGCCCTTCACCAACCTGCTCACCCAGGGCATGGTGATCAAGGACGGCGCCAAGATGAGCAAATCCAAGGGCAACGTGGTGGACCCCAACGAACTGATCGACCGCTACGGCGCCGATACCGTCCGCCTCTTCAGCCTCTTTGCCGCGCCGCCGGAGCGCGACCTCGACTGGAACGACCAGGGGGTCGAGGGCGCCTACCGCTTTTTGAACCGGATCTTCCGTTTTGTCAGCGACCGCCTGGCTGCCTTGCAACAGGCGCCAACCGCGATCCCGGCCGCGCTCAACGACCCGAGCCGCAGCCTGCACCGCAAGACCCACCAGACCATCCGCAAGGTGGGTTCCGACCTCGACGCTAAGTTCCACTTCAACACCGCCATCAGCGCGGTGATGGAGCTGACCAACACCCTCTTCGCCCTCACCGCCGAGGAAGCCAGGGAACCGGTGGAGCCGGTGGTGGTCCGCGCCGCGGTGGAGGCGATCCTCATCCTGCTGTCGCCCATGGTGCCCCATCTCACCGCCGAGCTGTGGCAGCGGATCGGGCATACCGAAGCCCTCGACGGCCTGCCCTGGCCAGCCTTCGATCCGGAGGCGGCGAAAGAGGAGGAGTTGACCATTGTGGTGCAGATCTGCGGCAAGGTGCGCAGCCGGCTCACCGTGGCGCCGGAAACCAATGAAGAAGAACTCAAGGCCCTGGCACTGGCCGACGACAAGGTGCGGAAATTCATGGAAGGCAAACCGGCCAAGAAGGTCATCGTCGTGCCCAACAAACTGATCAACATCGTGGTGTAGCCCATGGCAAGGAAGCTCGTCCCGTTCTCTCTGCTGCCGCTGCTCTTCCTCCTCACCCTGGCGGGGTGCGGTTACTACAACCCCAACATGCTGCCCGACGAGGAACTGGGGGCGCAGGTGCGCCTCTATGTGCCGGTGTGGCCCAATTCCACCAATGAACTGAACCTCGAATCGAACATCCGCAACGCCATCAGCGACTGGCTGATGCAGGCGAAACGCATCACCCTGGCGGGGAGCCAGACCGAGGCGGATTACGTGCTCAACGGCACCGTTGCCTCGGTGAGCTATCCCGGCCTTTCCTACGACGTCACCGATACCGCCAAGACCTTGAAGGCGGTGCTGACCGTCAACTACACCATCAAGGAAGTGGCCACCGGCCGCACCATCTGGCAGATGAACGGCTACAGCCTGGAAGAAACTTATAACCTGGGGGGCAGCACCGCGCAGACCGACAGCAACAAGCGCCAGGCCCTGCAGACGCTCACCGACAAACTGGGCGAGCAGATCTACATCCGCCTCTTCCGGGTGCTGTCGAAACAGCAGCGCCGCGGCGGCCTACCCAAGACGCCCCCGGCCACAACGACCGCCCCGACCATCGCGCCGGCGCCGGCCAACACCACCATTCGCTAGGATTTGTTCGCAACGATACCGATCACCATCCGGAGGACCCTATGCCCACCCGCAGAGAACTCGCCAACGCCATCCGCGCCCTCAGCATGGACGCCGTCCAGAAGGCAAAATCCGGCCACCCCGGCGCGCCCATGGGCATGGCCGACATCGCCGAGGTCTTGTGGAACGACTTCCTGAGCCACAATCCGGCCAACCCCAAGTGGGCCAACCGCGACCGCTTCGTACTCTCCAACGGCCACGGCTCCATGCTGATCTACTCGCTGCTGCATCTCTCCGGCTACGACCTGCCCATGGCGGAGATCAAGAATTTCCGCCAGCTCCACGCCAAGACCCCGGGCCATCCGGAATACGGCTACACCCCCGGGGTGGAGACCACCACCGGTCCCCTGGGCCAGGGCATTGCCAACGCAGTGGGCATGGCCATCGCCGAAAAGACCCTGGCTGGCCAGTTCAATCGCCCCGGTCACGAGATCATCGACCACCACACCTACGTCTTCATGGGCGACGGCTGCATGATGGAGGGCCTCTCCCATGAGGCGTGCTCGCTGGCCGGGACGCTCAAACTCGGCAAGCTCATCGTCTTCTACGACGACAACGGCATCTCCATCGACGGTGAGGTGGAGGGCTGGTTCACCGACAACACCCCGGCCCGCTTCCGCGCCTACGGCTGGCACGTGATCGAAGGGGTGGACGGCCACGACGCCGAGGCAGTGAAAAAGGCGACGGCCGAGGCCAAACGGGTCACGGACCAGCCCTCGCTGATCTGCTGCAAGACCATCATCGGCTTTGGTTCGCCCAACAAGCAGGGCAAGGAGGTATGCCACGGCGCGCCCCTGGGCGACGACGAGATCGCCCTCACCCGCAAAACCATCAATTGGCCCCATGCCCCCTTCGAGATACCGGCCGAGATTTACGCCGGTTGGGATGCCAAGAAGAGGGGCGCCGAGCGCGAGGCCGCCTGGAATCAGCGTTTCGCTGCCTACAAGACGGCTCATCCGGAACTGGCCGCCGAGCTTGCTCGCCGCCTGGCCGGCACGCTGCCGGCCGACTGGCCGCAGAAGGCGGAGGCCTTCATCGCCGCGGTCAACGCCAAGGCGGAAAAGGTCGCCACCCGCAAGGCCTCGCAGAACTGCCTCAACGGCTATGGCCCGCTGCTGCCCGAATTCCTCGGCGGCTCGGCCGACCTTGCCGGCTCCAACCTCACCCTCTGGTCGGGCAGCAAGGGCATCCAGAACGAGGCCGGCGGCAACTACGTCTTCTACGGGGTGCGCGAGTTCGGCATGGCTGCGATCATGAACGGTATCGCCCTGCACGGCGGCTTCATCCCCTATGGCGCCACCTTCCTCATCTTCTCGGAATACGCCCGCAACGCCATCCGCATGTCGGCCCTGATGAAGGCGCACACCATCCAGGTGCTCACCCACGACTCCATCGGCCTGGGCGAGGACGGCCCCACCCACCAGCCGGTGGAGCAGGTGGCCACCCTGCGCCTGATTCCCAACACCAACCTCTGGCGGCCCTGCGACGGGGTGGAAACGGCCGTGGCCTGGAAGGCCGCGGTGGAGAAGCAGGACGGCCCGAGCTGCCTGGCGCTTTCCCGCCAGAACCTGCCGCACATGGCCCGCACCGACGAGCAGCTCAAGAACATCAGCCGCGGCGGCTATATCCTCCACGACTGCGGCTGTGGCTCGCCGGATGCCATCCTCATTGCCACCGGCTCCGAGGTGGAACTGGCCATGAACGCGGCCAAGACCCTGGCCGACAAGGGCAAAAAGGTGCGGGTGGTCTCGATGCCCTGCACCAATGTCTTCGACGCCCAGGATGTCGCCTACCGCGAATCGGTGCTGCCCGCCGCGGTCACTGCCCGCGTGGCGGTGGAGGCCGGGGTCAGCGGCGGCTGGTACAAGTACGTGGGCCTTACGGGCAAGGTGGTGGGGCTCGACCGCTTCGGCGAATCCGCCCCGGCCGAGCAGCTCTTCAAACTCTTCGGCTTCACCGTGGAGAATGTGGCCCAGGCCGTGGAAGAAGTGTTGTGACAAAAAGAAGCCGGAAGTCAGGAGCCAGAAGTCGAGCAACAGCAGCAGGAGAATGAACATTCTGTCTCCCGGCTTCTGACTCCTGTATTCTCCTATCCCCAACACCATGCGCCTTGGCCCCCTCATCCTGGACAACCCCTTCATCCTGGCGCCGCTGGCCGGTTTTACCGACCTGCCCTTCCGCCTGCTCTGCCGCGAATACGGCGCCGATCTCTGTTATTCCGAGATGATCAGCTGCCATGGCCTGGTCTTCCGGCAAAAAAACACCCTGGACATGATTGCCACCATTCCCGCGGAACGGCCGGTGGTAATGCAGCTCTTCGGCGCTGAACCCGAGACCATGGGCGAGGCGGCGGCCATCCTCTCGGCTATGCCCATCGACGCCATCGACATCAACATGGGCTGCCCGGTAAAGAAGGTGACCAGAAAGGGTGCCGGCTGCGCCCTGATGCGGGAGCCGAAGATCGCAGGGGCGATCATCAGCGCGGTGGTCAGGAACACCACCCTGCCGGTGACAGTGAAATTCCGTTCCGGCTGGAACCATCAACAGCTCATCGCCCCGGATTTTGCCAGGATGGCCGAGGCGAACGGTGCCGCCGCCCTCATCATCCATGCCCGCACGTGGAGCGATGGCTTCGGCGGCATCGTGGACTGGTCGGTGATCCGGCGGGTGAAGGAAGCGGTCGCCATCCCGGTGATCGGCAACGGCGATATCAAATCCCGCGCCAAGGGGCTGGCCATGATGGCGGAAACCGGCTGCGACGGCGTAATGATCGGCCGGGCCGCGGTGGGCGAGCCGTGGATCTTCGACCCGGCGGCGCCGGAATCGCCCTCCCTCGCCTTCCGGCAACAGGCTCTGCGCCGCCACCTGGAGCTGATCCGGCAATACCGGCCGCATACCCATCTCGCCCCGGTGAAAAATCACGCGGGCAAATACTTCCGCGGTATTGCCGGCGGCAGCTTGATTCGCCGGGCGATTTATGCGACAAGAAGCATGGAAGAACTGGAACACCTCATCGCGGCATCGCCGTTGCCGAACCCGGACCAGACATAATAACATGGGCAGACCACTCCGCCACCTGCTGTTTGCGCTCCTGCTGCTCCTTGGCGTGGCCACCAGCGCCGCTGCCCTCAATCTGCAATGTTCGACCACCAACAGCGGCAAGGTGGTATTGAACGAACTTTTTTCCGGCGGCGGCGGCCAGGGCAACCTGGAGTTCGTCGAGATATACTTCCTGCAACCAACCAATATCTCCGGCTGGAAACTCTATTTCCACGACAACAACACCAACAGCAGCGTGGTGCTCGGTCAGGGCAGCAACCAGGCAACCTCCTACCTGCCCGGCGGCGGAGAGTATTCGGACAACAACTGTCCCGGCCAGGTCTGTACCACTGCAACCACCTTTCCGGCCGGCAGCTTCATTGTCTATCGCATCAACAACATCAGTTCCGAGCGCGGGGAGCTGCTGCTCACCGATACCACCCAGCAACTCACCACCAATGCCGCCGTGGTGGTGGACCATCTCCGCTACTACAGCAATTCACCGACCAACGAGTGGAGTGTGCCGTCGGACTGTAGCCTCACCCTGGCAGACCACACCTCCAGCAGCAAGGACATCGGCCGGGTGCCCAACGGCTCCGGCTCCTGGACCGATACCGGCTCGACGCCCACCGAGGGCGCGACCAACACCACACCAACCAGCAATGTGGATCATTACGAGATCTGGCATGACGGCCAGGGGCTGACCTGCGACACCGAGACCATTACGGTGAAGGTGTGCCAGAATGCCGACTGCTCCCAACTTTATACCGGCGCGGTCACGGTGACCATGTCCCCCTCCACAGGCTGGGTGGACGGCCAGACCAGGACCTTCAGCAACGGCAGCCTGGGCATGCGCTTCCGGCAGAACAGCCCCGGCATCGTTACCTTCGGCATCAACAGCGCCAATCCCAACGTGAGTTACCTGTGCCGGGAAAACGGGATAGCTGGCGACTGCACCATGGAATTTTCCGACAGCGGCTTTCTCTTCAGCGTCCCCACCCAGATCGCCAACAAGACCTCCAGTGCCATCACCCTGACCGCGGCCAGCCGCAGCGGCTCGCCGCGGCGTTGCCAGGACGTCTTCACCTCGGTGACCAGGAACATCACCTTCCTGCTGAGCTACGTCAATCCGGCCACCGGTACCATGCCGATCTTTATTAACGGCACTCAAGTCAATGCCGGGAATCCCACCACCGTGCCGCTTACCTTCAATGCCAGCGGCGATGCCACCTTCACCGTCAAATACAGCGACGCCGGTCAGATTCGCCTGGATCTCTCCTACAACGACGGCAGCACCATCCTTGACGGCAACGATACTTTCGTGGTGCGGCCCGCCGGGCTCTGCGTCGAAAGCCCGGACCCGAACGCCGACTGCGCCAGCACGAACGGCTCGTGCACCAAGTTCAAAAAGGCGGGGGAATCCTTCAACCTGCGGGTCAAGGGGGTGCAGTGGGTGGCGGACAGCGAGGCCAACAGCGATTTTTGCGATAACGCGGTCACCCCGAACTTCGCGCTCAACAACATCCCCCTATCGCTCAATCTGGTAGCGCCGGCCGGCGGCAGCACCGGCTCCCTCGGCCAGAGCACGATCTCCATCGCAGCCACGGACAACGGCTCAAAAACCATCGACAACCAGAGCATCTCCGAGGTGGGGGTCTTCACCATCACCGCTGCCCCGCCCGATTACCTGGTGCCCGGCGTCACCATCCCAGCCTCCACCAGCGCCGCCATCGGCCGCTTCTATCCGGACCAGTTCACCACCGCGGTGGCGGTCAATGGTTCCCTGGCCAACCTCTGCAACGGCTTCACCTACACCGGCCAGCCCTTTTCCTATGCCGTGCGGCCGCAGCTCGCGGTCGCGGCCTGGAATACCCTGCTTGGCCAGGTACAGAACTACCGGGACGACTTCCGGAAATTCACCATCGCCAACCTTGGTCTCGGCTATCCTGCCAGCGACCTGCTCCAGAACGGGAAAGACAATCTGACCAAGATGGTGGTGAACGCGGTGCCGGACCAGGCCACCGCGGTGATCACCGATACGGTGGTCCCGCTCACCGTGACCCTGGGCAACGACTCCTTCACCTACACCCGCACCTTGCCGACCGAGACGGACCAGGCCCGAATCGGCCCCTTCACCGCAAGACTGGCCATCATCGTGAACAGCCTCGTTGACACCGACGGCGTCACCACCGCCACCGGCGACCTGCCCAAGACCATCACCCCGCTGGGCAATACCATCCGCTATGGCGAAGGAATAATCCAGAACACCTTTGGCCCGGAGAACGAAGCGCTTACCATGCCCTTCCTGGCCCTCTACTACGACGGCGCTGCCTGGCACACCAACACTCTGGACAACTGCTCGGTTTTTGCCTATACCAAGGTGGAAAACGGGACGATCGCGGTCTCGACTGTGCCAGCCTCGCCACTCACCCTCTCCGGCGGCACCGCGGCCATCACCCTGACCCCGGTCAACGACCCGGCCCCGCTCGGCGGCACCGTCATCATCCAGGGCGATGTCGCCACCTGGCTGGAACCCGACCCGGTGGGCGAGGCGACCTTCGGCATCTGGCGCGGCAACAACCGCATCATCAACTGGAAGGAGATCCAGCGGTAACCATCATGACCCGATCCCGCACGCGCTACGAACAGGGTTTTACCCTCACCGAACTGGTGCTCATCATCGTCATCCTGGGCGTCCTCGCGGTGGTGGTGGTCGAAAAATGGCCCTCCGGCATGAAGGAGGAGGCCGCAGCCAAGGAGTTCAAGCGCATCTTCCGCCTGGCCCAGCACAAGGCCATGACCCGGCCCTTTACCGGCACGGCCAATGCCTGGGGCTTCGTGATCGACAGCAACCGTTACACTATCCAGCAGGGCACTGCCGGACCCGCTGACCCGCAATACCAGAACCGCTGCCTGCTGGACGACTGCGACCTCACTCTCACCGGCCCATCGGTCTGGTTCAATGGCCTGGGTGAACCGATCACCTCGACGGGCACGCCACTGTCCAGTGCCACCTACACCATCGGCGGGGCCAATCTGCTCACCCTTTGCCCGGAAACCGGGTATCTCAACGAGGGCGGCGCATGTCCCTGACCAATCGCCCGCTCCATGGCCCAAGCTGCGGCTTCACGCTTGTCGAACTGGTACTGACCATCGTCATCCTCGGCGCGGTCTCGCTGATCTTCATCCCCTTTGTCAACTCCATCATCCACAGCCCGGACCCCATGCTCCGCCAGCGCGCCGTGGCCCTGGGGCAGGCGCTGATGGACGAGATCGTGGCCAAACGCTGGGACGAGAATACGCCGGTGGGCGCCGGCCCCATCTGCTCCGGCGAGAGCCCGAGCAAAGGGGCGCGCCCCTCGCTCGTTGACAACTGCGCGGCGCCAGGGGCGCGGACTGCCTCGGCCATCGGCGCGGACACCGGCGAAACGCAGCGCACCCTTTACGACGATGTGGATGACTATAACGCCATGGCGGAAGAAGTCGATACCTTCCACGACCAGCAGGGTACCGCCTTCTCGCTGCCCGGCTACCGCCGCAAGGCCATGGTCCGTTACATTGCGAGCAACCTGGCCACCATCGACCGGAACACCACGGCTGCCGGCAGCACCACCGACACCAAGCTCATCATCGT
Source organism: Deltaproteobacteria bacterium (assembly GCA_021802775.1). Lineage (GTDB taxonomy): Bacteria > Desulfobacterota > Desulfobulbia > Desulfobulbales > Desulfurivibrionaceae > JAJZRJ01. The sequence continues at coordinate 51,105 of JAJZRJ010000009.1, read as the reverse complement.
CGAGGTGACCTCGCCCAATGCCGAAACCTTCACCTTTGTCGCCGCGATGGCCAATATATGACATCAGCCCGCCGCCCGCGTAACCGCCAAGGTGGTTTCACCCTGGTGGAGCTGATCATCGTCATCGTGCTCCTCGGCATCCTGGGCACCATGGGGGCCGAATTCATCACCCAGGCCTTCAAGGGGTTTTCCGACACCGATGCCCGCACCGAAATTTACGAAGAAGGCCAGCTCGTCCTGGCGCGAATGGAACGGGAGCTGCGGATCACGCTGCCCAATGCCATCCAGGTGGAACCGGGCAACAGCGGCCTTCAGTTCGGCATGATCGACGAGAACGCCATGACCTGTCCGGCGGCGGCCGACCCGCAGGACTGCGCCTTTGGCCATTACCTCGACAACAATCCGGCCGGCAAGCAGTTCATCCGCGATCAGACCAATCCCCTGCCGGTGGGCAGCATTGTCTCGATCTACAACCGCAACTGGAGCGACTTCAGCGACACCAATCCCAACCAGCGCCGGCTTTACCGGGTGACCAGCATCACCGCTCCAATCAACCGGATGGACCTCGACCGCAGCATCATCGCTGCCTCGCCCGGCAATCGCTTCCACGCGGTGAACCGGGCGGTGCGCTATTTCCTCAACAGCACCACCCTGACCCGTGCCGCGGTGACCATCGACAGCAGCAACTATCTCAACCCCATCACCTTTCCGGCCGGCAACCCGCTGGCCGAAAACGTCAGCAGCCTTACCTTCGACTTCACCCCTGGCTCGCTGACCAGCAGCGCCCTGGTATCCATCCGCTTCACCATCGAGCGCAATGGTGAAGCCATCGACTTTCACAAGGAGGTACAGATCCGCAATGCGCCTTGACCTCCCTCGCCGCCAGCCAACCATTGACCAGCGCGGCTTCGGCCTGATGACCGCCGTCTTCGTCATCGTCGTGCTGGCCCTGTTCGGCCTGCTCATCGCCCGCTATATCCAGATCGGCGCCCTCTCCTCCGCCGAGGACTACCTCTGGACGCAAGCGATCTACGCGGCAGACACCACGGCCCAGCGCACCATCCTCTTCCACGATGCAGGCGGCGGTGGAGGCGCCTATCCCGGCAATCCGTCGGTGGCCGGATTCACCACCTCCCGCACCATCGTCGGCGGCACCTTGGGAGGCCCCGGCACGCCCACCACCATCCGGGTTCTTGCCAGCCAGCCGGTCAGCCCGACGGAAACCATCAGTCGCGAGATTGAAGTGAAATATATCCTGTAATTCCGGATAATTATTGCAAACATCCCACAATTTTCCGCGGCCGGCCGCCCCTTCCCCTCTTTAACTGCTTGATATTTTTCTGCAAGATCAGTAAGTTGATACAAACATGCACGGAGAAATGGGGGTTTCTCCGTGCACCAACAGCGGGAAGGGACGACCGACCATGACGATCCGTAACAGCCGGGGCTTTACCCTGCTCGAACTGATCATCGTCATCATCATCCTCGGTATCATCTCCGCCACCGCCATTCCCTACTACCTCAACATGCAGAAAGAAGCGAAAATCGCCGCGGTCAAGGGCAAACTCGCCGCCATCCGGGGCGGCATCGAACTGGCCCACGCCAAAATCCTCGTTTCCGGCATCAATACCGGGCCGGATGGCACCAACCCGGACTGGCCGACCTTGGAAGAGGTGCAGCGCAACGAACTCTCTCTTGCGACGAGACCGGCAGCGCTCAAGGGCTACCGGATGGTGCGCGGCGATTTTTATTCCACCGTGCCCAATGAAGCGCTGCCCTCCTGTGACCTCCCCGATCTCGCTCCCGGCATGGCGGCCGCCCCTTCAGGGGTCACCGGCCGGACCCTCGCCGACATCCTGGTCAATCCGCGGCAGGCCGACGAGGCCAGCGGCTGGGCCTACTACCCGGGCAACGAACGGGACAGCAATGGTCGCGTGGTGGATGCCCTTTTTTATATCAACGACGACCGCCCCTATTCGGACAACATCGATGCCGCCGACCGCCGGCCCTCTGCCTGGTGACGTAGCCCTGTGAGCAAACTTTTCAACACCCTGGAAAAAATCCGGCACCACGAGACCAGCAGCGAGCCGACCCGACGCGCCACCGTCCGGAAACCCGCCGCGACCGGCAAATCCGGACCGCCCCGCTTTCTTTCGATACTGCTGGTGGCGATGCTCGCCGTGGTGGTGCTCTACACCGCCCTGCTTTCGACCAAAATCAACCTGGCGCCGTTTGATGCCGCTGTCCGTCAGGTGCTGACCTCGCTCCACCTGCTGCCCGGACCGGAGGCAACCCGCACCGCATCCCCGGCAGCTTCCACCTCGCCCGGAACACCCCCGCAAGGCGGGAACGCACCTGCCTCGGCGGCGGAAGAGGCGGCACGCCAAAGCGCAGCCGGCATCGCCTTCTTCCGCAACAACGACCACTGGCGCAGCATCTACCACTTTGACCGGGCCCATCAACTGAATCCCCGGGCAGTGGAACCGCTCATCAACATGGCGGTCGCCTTGAGCGAACTCGGCCTCTATGGCCCTGCCAACCGGATTTTTCGCGAGGCGCACGCCCTTGCCCCCGACGACCCGGCATTACGTCGCAATCTCGCCATCCTGGCCGAGGCCGGCCGGCTTGATGACACGCTGCAATCAAAGCTGCGCGGCCCAGGGCCGGGCGCCCGGCAGGGACGGTGAAGCCATGGCGCTGCCGCTGCTCAATAAACGCCTCTTCACCCTGGCCAGCTCCGACAATGCCTGCTTTCTTGGCGAGGTAACCCGCTCGTCGGTGGGCACCGCCGCGCTGACCATCCACGCCCGCACCGACACCCCGATCACCAGCGAAGTGGCGGCACCGCGCCTGCTTTCCACCCTCAACAACCTGCGCGGCGAGGTCTCGCTGGCAGTGCCGCTCCATTTCCTGGAAATCGTCACCATCGCCCTGCCGGCCATGCCCGACGGCGCGGTGGGCAAGGCCCTGCCCTACCATCTGGCCAAGGCGGTCAACCGGCCGCTTTCCGACTTTATTTACGATTGGCAGATCGTCGAGCGCCACCGCGACCGGCTTCAGGTCACGGTTTATCTCTTTCCGGCCGCCCAATTCCAGGTTCTGCGTTCCGAGTTCGCCCGCAAGCACCTCGACATCAAATATCTGGAGGCAGATGTCTTTGCCGCCTTCAGTCTGCTCGCCCGGGAGAACCGGCTGCGGCCCGACACCGCCACCCTCTGCGCCTTAATCTGGAAAAACAGCCTTTCCCTGGCGGTCTATGAAAAGAGCCTGCTGACCTTGGTGCGCACCGTGTCAGCCACCCAACCGCAAGGCACCCCCGCCCACAACAAAAACGACCAGCCGACCACACCCCATGAGGGGCCATCGCTCACGGCACTGGACCACCATCTGGATTCCGGCGAGGTCGATTCGTTGCTGGCCGGCTTCGACATCCTTTCCGGTGCCGATTCGGCCCAGAGGGCTGCTGCCGCCATCAACACCGCTCCGGTAGACACCACTTGGGCCGACTACCTTCAGCACATCGGCCTCGAAATCATGCGCACCCGTGACTACTATGCCTCGGTGGTCAAGGGCGGCGCCATCAAACGGGCAGTGGTCGGCGGGGCCGAATCGTTCTGGCAGGAATTGCAGCGCTGGGGCCGTACCTCCCTCGAACTCGAACTCGAATCACTCACCACCCTGCCGGAAACCGCCGACTGCCCGCCCATGCTGCAGGCGATCTCCATCGGCACCGGGACGCGAGGGTGATATGCTCCAACGGATCAACCTCGTCCCGCAGACCCCGGTTCCGCAGAAGATCAGAAAGGCGCTGCCGCTTTCTCTCGCCGCTTTGTTGATGCTGATCGTCGCCTTCCTCTACTTCGACCATCTGCGCCTTACCACCAAGATCCGGCAACTCGACGCAGAGATCGCCCAAATCGAGGCGCGAGTCCAGCACTCCACCAGCCTTGCCACCGACCTCAAACAGCTCGCCGATTCGGTGAGTCAGCGCAAGCAACGGCAGGGCGAATTGCAGACACAGGTGACGGCCCTTTCCCGCCAGATCGAGGAAAAACGCCGATTCTCCAGAGTACTTGCCGCCATCAGCGAGGAGATGCCGTCGTCGGTCAAATGCGACAAAATCGCCTTCAAGGAAAACGCCGGCCTCATCAACGGCAGTGCCGTGCAATACCGGGAACTGCCGGAACTGGTGAGCCGGCTGCAGGCCAATCCCATCTTCAAACGGGTAACGCTTCAGGATATAGACCGCAACAGCCAGGCCACCGAGGGCCGCTTCCTCTTCACTATCGCCGTCGAGGTCAAGTAGGCCATGTCGCCACGTCACCTCAAAGAGCTGACCGGCCTCCTCCGGAAATGGTATTTCGTTATCAAAAGCGATGCGGAAACCTTGCAGGAACTGCGCCATCTCCTGCTGGGGCTGGCAGTCTGTCTGGTGATCTTCTACGCCGGCAACGCCCTGTTCATCAAGCCGCTGGAACAATCCGCGGCCCAGAAAACCGCCCGTCGCGCTGAACTGCTGGCCAAGGACCCCGGCCTGGCCAGTCAGGTATTGACCGCGGAACAGCGGGCGCTCAAAAGCGAACAGCAGAGCCTGGAAGAGCAGAATGCCATTCTCGCGCTCCAGGATGGATTCTTCAAGGAACAGTGGCAATTGTGGAGCAATGCCGAACGCTTCACCAAGATTATCTTCACCCTGCTGCCCAGGGCACCGGTAAACCTGGAGAACAGCATCAAACAGATGAGCCAACTCGAAAAGAAAAGCAAGGACGGTTTCGCCGTCTATGCGGTCAATCTGGCCGGGGAGGCGACCTTCCAGGAACTCTACCGTTATCTGGCCTATGTCGAGGCGCAGCCCGAGGTGAGCGTCATCGAGGATCTGGCCATCGAGCGGCTGCCGGGGGGTAATTACCAGAAGCCGTCCAAAGTGCACTTCAACGTGGTCATGGGCCGGCTGGCCTACGAAGAAAAGCCGCCGGAAGCAACTGCGCCCTCACCCCAGCCCCAGGCCGCCGCGGCCCCCGCTCCCGCGGCCGCCCAGGCCATTCCTGCCCAACCCGCGGCCGCCGGCGAGGAAAAGCCATGAACCGCCTGCTGATCCTGCTTGCCTGTGCGCTGGCCTCCATTGGCTGGCGGCCCTTCGCCGCGCCGGCCGAAAAATCCGAGGTACTGCTCATCCGGCCGGAAAAACTCCAGCACCAGGCGGCCGCCGCCGCTGTGCCGGAGCGCGACCCTTTCAACTGGTCGCGGGAACAGATCAATCGCTTCAAGGATCAGGAGCCCAAGCTGCGGAGCAGCACCGTGGCGGGTCTTACGCTCTCGGGCATCATCTGGGATCGCAAGAAACCGCTTGCCATCATCAACGACCGTGTTGTATCGGTGGGTGATACGGTGAAGGGGTCGACCATTTTGGAAATCCTCAAGGATATGGTAGTATTCGAGCAGGAGGGCGTCTACCACACCCTGTGGTTGCAACCTTCAGCGGTACCCCTCCAGCCGGCAAAAGGAAAATCGCGATGAAACCGCCTTCGTGGGCAACCGGCCTCATCCTGCTTCTGTTGACACTCGGCTTTGCCTTGCCTGTCGCGGCCAACGGCAACGGGGGCAGCCTGCTCGACAAGCTCAAGGGGCAACCCACCTCCATCCGCAGCGAGAACCTCAGGGTTGATCTGCTGCTCCGCAGCATCGGCAAACAGGCCGGGGTCAACATCGTCATGGCTGAGACCATCGACGACACCATTACCCTCGACGTGGACAACGTGAGCCTCTACGAGGTGTTCCACATCATCATCGACACCAGGCAGCTCCACTACTACGAAAAGAACAACATCATCTTCGTGGCCAAGGGCGGCGGCGTGGACGGCCGCCAGCAGGACGTGCTCACCGTGCGCCTCTGCACCCAGTACGGCAATGCCGGCGATTATCTCGATGCGCTCAAGCCGCTGCTCACCGGGAACGGATCGCTCACCGTGGCCAACCGCGGCAACTGCCTCATCATCCGCGACCGCGACGTCAATATCGCCCGCATCGAGGAGATGCTGGCGGAACTCGACACGCCGATGCCGCAGGTGCACATCGAGGCGCGGATCGTCTCCATCTCTACCGAGGCCAAAAAGGAGCTTGGCATTGTCTGGGGCTACGATAACCTGAAGACGCGGGATTCGGCCAAGTTCAACTCCGATCTCTCGCTGATTGCCCCCACCACCAACCTGACCTTCGGCTTTCTGCGCAGCAACCTGGCCCTGGACATCGATCTGCAGGCGCTCCAGGAGAACAACAAGCTCGAAATCCTCTCGGCGCCGCGGGTCATGGTGATGAACGGCAAGGAGGCGGAAATCAAGCAGGGCAAGGAGGTGCCCTATGTGACCCAATCGGGCGACCTCATCAACACCTCCTTCCGCGAGGCGAATCTCTCCCTCAAGGTGACGCCGCGCATCATCCAGGAGGAATTCATCGACCTCGCGCTGGTGGTGAGCAACGACTCCGTAGATCAGAGCACCACCAAAACCGGCGAGCCGCTCATCAACAAGCAGGGCATCTCCACCAACCTCTTCCTCAAGAACGGCGTCACCGCGGTGATTGGTGGTATCCTTCAGGAAAACAAAAATCACCAGCAGTCCGGGGTGCCGGGCCTGGCCGATCTGCCCCTGCTCGGCAACCTCTTTAAAAACACCCGCAAGAGCGACGGCAAAACCGAACTGGTGGTCTTTATCACCCCGACCATCGTCAATCTCAGGTCGGCGGTGGTGGACAAGGACTCCACCCCTGGCTACGCCAAGAAACTCATGAGCCGCCAGAAAGAACGCCAGCGCCCGGCGCAGCCTGCGGTGCAGACTCCCTCCGCGCCGCAGGTCCCGGCTCCGGCCGTTCCCTCTCCCCCCGCACCCCCCGGTCAGGCCCAATGAACAACCACCTGACCTACTTCGGCCTGCAGGAGGAACCGTTCCGGCTCACGCCGGATCGCAACTTCTACTACCCGTCGTCGTGCCACACCGCGGTACGCGAGGTGGTACGTTTCGGGCTCGACGAAGGCGAGGGGTTCATCGTCATCACCGGCGAGGTGGGCACCGGCAAGACCATGCTGCTGCGGCTGCTCATGGCGGAACTGCCGGAACACTTCGACACCGCGCTCATTCTCTCCCCGCATCTCGCGCCGAAAGAGCTGATATTCGCCATCATCCAAGACCTCGGCCTGGAACCTCCCGCCCGCGATGCCAGCATGGACGACCTGCTGCGGCGCTTCAACGAGCATCTTTTCCGGCTCGCCAAGGAGAAAAAACGGCTCATCATCGTGATCGACGAGGCGCAGAATCTGCCGGACGAAAGCCTTGAACAGCTCCGGCTCCTCTCGAACTTCGAATCCGACACCCAAAAACTCCTGCAGATCGTGCTGGTGGGCCAGCCCGAACTCCACGCCCGGGTCGAGCAATCCCATCTGCGCCAGCTCCTGCAACGGGTCACCATCATGGAGCGGCTGCGACCATTGCCCAAAGACGAGCTTTCCCAGTATGTCCACTTCCGCCTGAGCCGCGCCGGCCGCCGCAATTTCCGCCTCAGCCACGGCACCCTCGACCTGCTCTGGCAATACTCCGGCGGGGTCCCGCGCCTGATCAACAAGGCGCTCAACCGGGCGCTGCTGGTGGCCTATGCCCACCAGAAAAAAAACATCGACCGCGCCATTCTCCAGGAATCCCTCGACTCGCTGGAAGAGTCGCGGGCTTACCGGAAGCGGCTGCCCCGCTGGCTCTGGTTCGCGATAGCCGCCTGCGTGATCGCCACCGCCGGCTCGGTGGTCTACTTCTTCCTTTTCCCCGGCTAGACCGCATCAGAGGCCCAATCGACATCGATCTATGGACGCTCCCGGCAAACGCAAAAAATTCGGCGACATCCTGGTGGAAGGCGGACTCATCACCGCCACCCAGCTCCATCAGGCGCTTGCCCACGGCAAGGAGCGGGACATCAAGCTGGGCGAGGCCCTTCTTGCCCTGGGCTTCGTCAATGAGATGGCGGTGGCGCGCACCGTTGCCAAACAGCTCAAGATCCCCTTTGTCGATTTCGACAAGATCGTGGTCGATCCCGAGGTGGCCAGGCTCGTGCCGGAGACGGTGGCCCGCAAGTACAAGGTGATCGCCCTGGGCAAGCGGCCGGGCGAGGTGCTGGTCGCCTTCGCCGATCCGCTCAACATCTTTGCCGCCGACGACATCGCCCGTTACGTAACGGACAAGGTCGTCACCTGCGTGGGCATCGAATCGCAGATCATGGCGGCCATCGACCGCGTCTATGCCGGTCAGAAGCCGGTCGCCAAGATGGAACGCGAGGTGGAAGAGGAATCCGCCGCGGTCTCGGTGGTGAACGACCTCATCCTCCAGGCGGTGCGCCAAGGCGCGAGCGACATCCATATCGAGCCCACCGCCGAGAACCTGCGGGTCCGCTACCGGGTGGACGGGCTGCTCCGCAGTGCCGGCCAGTTTCCGCTGGAGATGCATCCCAGCATGGTCTCCCGTCTCAAAATCATGTCGCAGCTCGACATCGGCGAACGCCGCAAACCGCAGGACGGCCGCTTAGAGATCCCGGTCTCGGGCCGCGAATTCGATGTGCGCGTCTCGATCCTGCCGCTCAACAACGGCGAAAAAGTAGTGCTGCGCCTGCTCGACAAGAGCCAGGTCAAGATCGATCTCAGCAGCCTCGGCTTCGAACCCGACCACCTCAAGCTCTTTGTCGAACACCTCCACCGGCCGCACGAGATCATCCTGGTTACCGGCCCGACCGGCAGCGGCAAAACCACCACCCTTTACGGCGCCCTCAACCACATCAATGCCATCGAAAAGAATATCGTCACCGTGGAAGACCCGGTGGAATACGAGCTTACCGGCATCAATCAGGTGCAGGTGAACCGCAAGGCCGACCTCACCTTTGCCAACTCGCTGCGCTCCATCCTGCGCCAGGACCCGGACGTGATCATGATCGGCGAAATCCGCGACGCGGAAACCGCCGAGATCGCGATCCAGTCCGCACTTACCGGCCATCTTGTTCTCTCCACTCTGCACACCAACGATGCGTCCGGCGCCATCACCCGGCTGATCGACATGGACATTCCGCCCTTCCTCATCGCCTCGGCGGTGGGGCTGGTGCTGGCCCAACGGCTGGTGCGAATGCTCTGCCCGCTCTGCCGTGAACCCTTCAGCCCACCGGAAGCGTTGCAGCAGGAGATGGGCCTCGCTTTTGATCCGAACCGCACCATCTACCGCGCCAAGGGGTGCCCCAAATGCGATGGCAGCGGCTTCAAGGGCCGGGTCGCCATCTACGAAACCCTGCCGGTTTCCACGGCGGTGGAGGAACTCATCATGAACAAGGCCACCAGCCACGAAATATTCCGGCAGGCTCAAGCCGAGGGCATGCAGTCGCTCCGCCAGGCCGGCATAGCCAAGGTGCTGGCCGGCGTTACCTCGCTCGATGAGGTACTGCGCGTCACCCTCGACACCCGGGGTTAAACCGTGCCGCCCTTCCGCTACGAGGCGATCAACGCTGCCGGCAAAATCGTCAGCGGCACCTTCACTGCCGAGGCAATCCCCGACGTGGAGGCGTGGCTGTCCAAGAACAGCCTAAGCCCTATCGCCATCCAGGTCGCTGCCGAATCCCACCAGGAAACCGGCACCGACAGTGACATTGTCACCCTGCGCGACCGCCTGCTCGGCGTACGGCTCGACGACCTCATCCTCTTCTGCCGCCAGACCGCCACCATGCTCGCCGCCGGCGTCGCCATCCTGCAATCGCTCAAGGTGATGAGTCAGCAGGTGGCAAACCCCATTCTCAAACAGGCGATCCTCGACATGATCGGCAGCGTCGAAAGCGGCGCAAGTTTGAGCGATGCCTTTGCCCGCTACCCCAAGATTTTCAGTCCGCTCTTCTACAACATCATCCGGGTGGGCGAGGAGACCGGCACCCTGGATCGCTCCTTCGAATACCTTGCCGCGCTTTACGAGAACGAGAAAATGGTCACCGAACGGATCAAGGCCGCGATCCGCTATCCCAAAATCGTAGTCACCGCGCTCTTCGGCGCCATCTTCTTTTTGATGACCTTCGTGGTGCCCAAGTTCGTCAAGCTCTTTGCCAGCGCCAAAGTAGCATTGCCGCTGCCCACCCGTATTCTTGTTGCCGTAAGCGATTTTTTCGCCAACCACCTCTTCCTGCTCGCGCTTTTCATCGTAGCCTTGGTGGTCGCCTACCGGCTGGCGCTCAACTACGAGGAATTCGTGCTGATGCGAGACCGTCTCGCCTTGCGGGTACCGGTTTTCGGTCCGCTCGCCATAAAGATTTACATGTCCCGCTTCTGCCGGGTCTTTGCCGTGCTGACCACCAGCGGCATCGACATCATCCGCACCCTGGATCTGGCTTCCACGGCCTTGGAGAATCGGGAACTCTTTTTAATGATGGAGCAAATTCGGGACGACGTGGAAAAGGGCGTGAACCTGAACGAGGCCATGGGCAAGCATCCGGCCGTGCCGCCGCTGGTGCGGGAAATGGTGGCGGTGGGCGAACAATCCGGCCAACTCGACGCCATGCTGGCCAAGGTGGCGGATTACTACGACGCGGAGAGCGACTATGCCATCAAGAATCTCTCCACCATGATCGAGCCGATCCTGCTGCTGGTCTTGGCCGTCATTGTCGGCACCATCGCCCTGGCCATCTTCATGCCCATGTGGGACATGATGCAGGTGATGCGGAAATAAAAAAGACGGCTCGTCCAATCGGACGAGCCGTCTTGCGAAAAACAAAATCGCGTAAAAACAACTTACGAGGCAGTTACGCTGTAGCCAATAAAGGAAGCAGTATAAGCTCCGCTGTCGCTGCTTACCGTACAGGTCGCCTGGCCGCCTGTCAGGTCTGCATTTGTAATCACATAACCAGTAGGCATCGCCCCCTCTTGCAACAGCGCTGCATAACCTTGACAGGTAGTCACGGTCGTCGCCTTGCCCGGCAATTTTTCCACTGCCTTGTTGATGGCCGAGGCCGCGTTCAAGGCCGCAGCCACGCCCTTGACGGCGGATTTCTTGGCATCATCCTGGAGGTCAATATACTTGGGAATCGCCACCACTGCCAAAATGCCCAAAATCACGATCACCACAATGAGCTCCACCAGGGTGAAACCCTGCTGCCCCTGTGCCACAACCTTCTCCTTGTTCCCCATCATACGAGACCCTCCCCACAAAATTGCATATTAAGCAGCTTCCCATAAAAATAAAGATAAAGCAAATCGGCATCTTTTAGCAACAACTTTACGCATGTTTTTTCAAAAAAACTCAATCAGTTAAGCCGGCACCCACTAAACACTGATCTTCAACTTGTTATTTTTATTTGTTTTTTTCATGGGCTCTAGTATCGTCAACACATGGTAAAAGTCTCCCGCCAATCATGGTTTTCGCGTCTTCCGTATCAGGGCATTCTTTTCTTCTGCCTCATAACGCCATTCACCTTCCTGTCAACGATCAGCGAGGTCTCGGAATTACCCAAGCGAGCGCTTCTGCAGACCGGCATCCTTTTTTTCATGGCGCTTTGGCTCTTCCAGCTCGCCAAAGAAAAAAAACCATGCATCCAGTTCCCTTCTCTTGTGTTGCCGTTTCTTGCATTACTGCTCTGGGCCGCCGCGTCCCTTTCCTACGCCATCAACCAATTCGAGGGACTCCGCCACCTCTTCCATTACGGGGTCTGTACCCTTTTCTTTTTTCTTTTCATCCATGCCCTGAGCAAAGATGATCTGCCCGCGTTGCTGGATATCCTGATCGTTGCCGGTCTTGGCACCGCCCTGCTCGGTATCGCCCAGCACCTCTTTCTTCTCAAGGCCGTCCCGCAGGTTGCCCCACCGGCCGCCACCTTCGTCAACAAAAACATTGCCGCTGACTTTCTCATCATTACCCTGCCATTGGCCGCTGTGCTCTTTCTAAAACATCGTGAACCCAAGGAAGCCTGGGCCTATGCCCTCAGCAGCGGCATCATGACGGTCTTTCTCATCTACACCCGTACCCGTGCAGCCTGGTTGGCGGTCTCCATCGAAATGACGATCATTCTTCTTTGGGCAACCAGAGGCAAGGAAAAAACCGCGCTTAAAGAACGCTGGAGCCCTGCCAAATACACGGCGCTCTTGACTACCATCATCATGGTGTTGCTTCTGGCCAACCTCGGTCCCGATGGTTTCCGCTGGCAGTTCGGGGAAATTGGTGCGCGGGCCGCTTCCATGGCGAGCACCGAACAAAACATCAACAGAATCGCCATCTGGCAAAACACCCTGGCCATGATTAAGGATCACCCCTTCCTCGGGGTGGGGTTGGGAAATCACAAAATTTACTACCCCCTTTACAACCATGCCGTGCTCAAAGATGCGCTCTTCTCGCTGGAGGCACAGCTCATCAACGTCCATAATGATTTCCTGCAATTCATCGCGGAACTCGGAATGGTCGGCTTTCCCCTTCTGGCCTGGCTCTGCTTCGTAATCGACAAACACTACTTCCGGCAAAGTTTCCGCCACAGCAGCTTCGAAACCAGAATCATCCTCGCCGGTGCTTACGCCGCCGTGGTGGGCCTCGCTGTTTCCTCATGCTTCGGCTTTCCCTTCCAGATGGCGATCCCTCCCTTTTACCTCACCACTCTCCTGGGGATCATGCATGTCATGACAAGCGACGCACCAAGGACGTTTCCCGTGCTGTCACGCCGCATCCCTCTTTATTTGGGAATCACCGCCATGGTCGGCGCAATCGCTGTTGGTGGCTACCACTACCGTGCCATCATCGCGGACAAACACGCCCTTACGGCGAAACGTTTTGCCATGCACCAGGACTGGAATCAGGCGCTCTTCGAGGGCTTGCAGGCGATTTATTGGGCACCGGAAAACAAAAAAAATCTTTCCGAGGTCGGCAGGGCATATATCGCTGTTGGCGCATATGACGAGGCGGTGCTGGTTCTCAACGATGTCCTGAAGAGCTATCCCAACCTCGTCAACGCCCAATTGAACCTGGCGGTTGCCCACACCGGAAAGGGTGAATTCAGCCAAGCGGAGCAACTCTACCTGCGCTCACTCACCATTCTCCCGGAATTTATCGAGATCTATCTCCGCCTTGGGGATCTGGCCCTCCTCCGGAAAAACCCGGCTAAGGCGATCCACCACTACGAAACGGCTCTGACCTTGAGTAAGGAAAAGAACTCCCGAATTCTTATCCGGAAGATGATTGACTCCATTGATTACCCGCGTCCTATTCGTTAAGGTTCTCCATCCTTTTCATACCGAAGACTTTCTTCTCTCCTGCCTGCTGATGAAATCCTTGACAAATCCATCGCTCCTTAATAGTTTTTGAATGGCCTAATTCTCTTCGGGCACATGCTGTACAGGCAATATCGGCCATCACCTTCACCCCCACCCCAAGGGTCCCCATGAAAAAGAACAAAGACCTGAGCGCCAGCCTCGAAGACTATCTGGAGACCATCTATCATATCGTAGCGGAAAAGCAGGTGGCGCGGGCCAAGGAGATCGCCAGCCGACTCAAGGTAAGTCGCTCCTCGGTGACCGAGGCCTTTCGCTCACTCTCGCAAAAAAGGCTCATCAACTACGCGCCCTACGAGGTCATCACCCTCACCAAGGAGGGCGAAAAACTGGCCAAGGATGTGATCCACCGCCATGATGCGCTCAAAGATTTCTTTATCAAGGTGCTGGCGGTGGACGAAAAGCTTGCCGAAGAGGGTGCCTGTAAGGTCGAGCATGCGGCACCGCGCCAGATTATCGAACGGCTCACTCAGTTCGTGCGGTTCATCGAGGAGTGCCCGCGCGGCGGCAACGATCTGATCAAAAGCTTTGCCAGATACTGCAAACACGGCAAGGCTGTGGATAAATGCCAGGAATGCATCGCGCTTTGCCTTGATAAATAAAAATTACCAGGTAGGATAGAGGCATCGCGCAGCCAGTTTCAGGAGAGATTCAGCATGGACGGTACGTTTAAAGAAGGCTGGTACACGCATCCCAGCCTGGGGTTGATTCGCATATTCGTCAGTGGCCCGGAATGGGTCTATGTCTGCTACACCAAGAACGGCATGAAGGCGCTTTCCAAGGAACGGGCGCTGGACAGCTGGACTTGGGCCTTGAGCGAAACGATCAGGCCCGAAAGGGGCATTGCCGATTAACCTGACTCGCTCTTCACCTCACGGGCAAACGCCCTGCCCCCTTCCAAACGAAAACGGCCGCAGTCAGTCCCGAACCGGGCCACTGCGGCCAAAGCCTCTGTTACTCCCTTCCAGAAGCAATTATGCGAGCTTTGCCAACGCCTCCTTGAGCCGCTGCATCCCTTTTTCGATGATGGTCATCGAGGTGGCAAACGAGAAGCGCACGAATGGGTCGGCGCCAAAGGCCGCCCCCGGCACGGTGGCGAGCAGCGCCCTGTCGAGCAGGTAATCGGCCATGTCCACCGAATTGGCGATGGTTTTGCCGTCCACCGATTTGCCGTAATAGGCGGAAAAGTTGGGGAACACATAGAAGGCGCCCTTGGGCCGCACGCAGGTGACGCCGGGGATCGAGGCCAATTCCTGCATGATGTACTCCAGCCGCGGCACAAAGGCGTCGCGCATGGTGCGGGGAAAGTCCTGCGGACCGGTTACCGCCGCCAAGGCCGCCTTCTGCGCCACGGATGAGGGGTTCGAGGTGGACTGGCTCTGAATCTTGTTCATGGCGCCGATGATGTGCTTGGGGCCGGCCACGTAGCCGATGCGCCAGCCGGTCATGGCAAAGGACTTGGACACGCCGTTCAGCACCAGGGTCTGCTCGCCAAGACGCGGATCGACATCGAGGATATGCGGCAGCTTCTCGCCGCCGTAGACGATGGTGTCGTAGATGTCGTCACTGATGACGATCCAGCCCTTTTCCAGAGCCATCTTGCCGATGGCCTCAAGGGTCGCGGCGGAGAAAACCGAACCGGTCGGGTTCGAGGGGCTGTTCAGAATGATGCCCCGGGTTTTCGGGGTCACGTAGCGCGCCAGCACCGCCGGATCAAGATCGAAATCCCGCGCCTCGTCGAGCGGCACCTCAACCGGGGTGGCGCCGGCCAGTTGCACGATGGGCGGATAGGAAACCCAGTAGGGCGCCGGCACCAGTACCTCGTCGCCGGGTCCGAAAAGGGCCTGGGCCATGTTGTACAGCCCCTGCTTGCCGCCGCAGCAGACCTCGATCTGGTCCGGCTCGTAGCGCCAGCCATGGTCCTCGGCAAAACGCCGGCAGATCGCCTGCCGCAGTTCGAGGATGCCGGGCACCGGGGTATAGCGGGTGAAACCGTCGTCGATGGCCTTCTTGCCGGCCGCGCGCACGTGTTCCGGGGTGTCGAAATCCGGCTCGCCGACGCTGAAGTTCAGGACATCGGCGCCCGAGGCCTTGAGCGCCTTGGCCTTGGCATCCACCGCCAGGGTGGGAGAGGCCTTGATCTGCCGTACACGTTCCGCCAGGGGAATGGTCGAAGTGGTCATGGTGATTCCTGTGCAAGTTCAGGTTTGGGGTGGTGCGTGACTGCTCCCGTGCGGGAGTGCTGAGTTATACCGTGCGGCCGCCAAGGCGCCAATATTTTTTTCACCCCGAAACTCGGGGGTGGCCCTCATAGAAGACCTCGCGCAGGAACAGCCCCTGGGCCGGCGCGGTGGGGCCGGCCTGGGTGCGATCGCGGGCCGCCAGAAGCCGCCCGAATTCCTCCGGGGTCCGGCGCCCCTGCCCCACCTCCACCAGGGTGCCGGCGATGTTGCGGACCATATGGCGCAAAAAGCCGTTGCCGGCAATGATAAATTGGCCGCGCAGGCCATTTTGTTGGTCGCGGAGGATGGCGGCGGAATCGATGCGGCGCACCGCGCCACGGCCGCCCTCTTGTTCCAGGTCGCGCGAGCCGGTGGCCTCGAAGCTCGCAAAATCATGTTCGCCAAGGAGGTATGGCATGCAGGCAGCCATGCGGTCGAAGTCGCCGGGGCCGGGAAAGCGCGCCAGATAAAGGCGCTCGCTGGGCAGCACGATCTCCTCAAAGGTGAGGCGATAGCAATACGCCTTGCCCGTGGCGCTGAAGCGGGCGTGGAAATCAGGCGCCACTTCCTCCACGGCCAGCACGCGGATATCGTCGGCCAGCATGCTGTTCAGGCCGCGGCGCAGGCCATCGGTGGGAATGGTGCTCCCGGTATGGAAATTCGCCACCATGCCGAGGGCATGCACCCCGGCGTCGGTACGGCCGGCGCCCTGCAGAGTCACCGGCTGGCCGGTCATGGCCGCGAGCTTCTCCTCCACCACCCCCTGCACCGTAGGCGCTCCCTTCTGCCGCTGCCAGCCGGCATAGGCAGTGCCGTCATACGCGAGCAACAGCTTGAGGTTGCGGCCGGTCATCACGGAAAGAACGGCACCACGTCAAGTCCCTGCCCCTCGGGCAGGCCGCAGATGAGGTTCATGTTCTGCACTGCCTGGCCGGCCGCGCCTTTGACCAGATTGTCGATGGCAGAGAGCACGATCACCCGGCCGGTGCGCTGGTCGAACCGCGCGGCGAGGTCGCAGTAGTTGCTGCCCCGCACGTACTGGGTGGCCGGCAGGGCGCCCGGCGGCAACACCCGGACAAAGGATTCGTTGCGGTAGAACTCCTGATAGAGCGTGTCCAGTTCGGGCTGACTCACGGCCTTCGTGGCCTTGGCGTAGACCGTGCTCAGAATGCCGCGCGACATCGGCACCAGATGCGGGGTGAAAGAGATGACCACCGGCTTGCCCGCCAGCTTGGAGAGTTCCTGCTCGATCTCCGGCGTGTGCCGGTGCTCGGCCACCTTGTAGGCCCGGAAGCCGTCGGTCACTTCGCAATAGAGGGTGCCCACCGCCGCACCACGGCCCGCGCCGGAGGTGCCGGACTTGGAATCCACCACCAGGGTCTCGGAATCGATGAGCCCGGCCGTGAGCAGCGGGGCGAGGCCGAGAATGACGCTGGTCGGGTAGCAGCCGGGGTTGGCCACCAGCTTGGCCGCCTTGATCGCGGCCCGGTGCAGCTCCGGCAGACCATAGACCGCGGTGGCCAGCAACTCCGCTGCCGTATGGGGCTGATACCACGCCTCATAGACCGCGGCATCATGGATGCGGAAGTCGGCGGAGAGATCCACCACCTTCCTGCCGGCGGCCAGCAGCTTGGGCACCAGGGCCATGGCGGTCTGGTGCGGCACGGCAGTGAAGAAGAGGTCTGCCATGGCGGCATACTCTTCCACCGGCAGATTCTGGCAGACCACACCGCAACGGCCGGCCAGATGGGGAAAGACCTGGCTCAAGGGTTTGTCGGCATACTGCCGGGAGGTGGCCAGGGTGATCTCGACCGCCGGGTGGTTCACCAGAAGCCGGACCAGTTCCGCCCCGGTATAGCCGGAAGCGCCCACAATACCTACCCGAATCATAGGATGCTCCTCATTCTGCTCGTTGTCTCGTGTCGCTGGCCAAGGCCGCCACCGCCCCCACACCAACCGGCATAAAAAAGGGAAGGAGCCCCCCGAGGCACCTTCCCTTGCGATTCCTGAATCTCGTTGAGGCGGCCGTAAAAAAGCGCCAGCCCAACGGTGGCGGTTAACGCTTGGAGAACTGGAATCTGGCGCGGGCGGACCGCTGGCCGTATTTCTTCCGCTCCTTGGCACGCGGATCGCGGGTCAGGAGGCCGGCGCGCTTCAGCGCCTGACGGTATTCCGGATCAGCCACGGTCAGGGCCCGGGAAATCCCGTGGCGCAGGGCCTCGGCCTGGGCGGACTTGCCGCCGCCACGCAGGGTGGCCAGGATGTCGAACTTGGCCGCGGTGTCGGTCACCTTAAGGGGCTTCTCCACGGCAGAGCGGGACTGCTCGATGCCATCGAAGTACTCGTCAACCGACACCTGGTTCACGACGATCTTGCCGCTGCCGGGGGTGAGCCACACCCGGGCCACGGCGGTCTTCCTCTTGCCGGTCGCGTAAAAATTGCCTTTTGCCATTCCTTACTCCAAATCTCTAACGGTTACAGAGCAAGCTTCTCTGGTTGCTGCGCCATGTGGGGATGTTCCGGCCCGGCATAGACCTTGAGCTTCATGAGCTGCTTACGGCCCAGCGGATTCTTCGGCAGCATGCCGCGTACGGCATGGTAGACCAAGTCTTCCGGCTTCTTGACCAGCAACTCTTTGGCGCTCTGCTGCTTGAGGCCGCCCATGTAGCCGGTGTGCCGGTAGTACATCTTATTGTCCCACTTCCGGCCGGTCAGCCGTACCTTCCCGGCATTGACGACGACGATGAAATCGCCGGCATCAAGAAAGGTGCAGAAATTGGGCTTGTGCTTGCCGCGCAGGCGGAATGCCACCTCGGATGCGAGTCGGCCCAGGATCAGATCCTCGGCGTCCACCACATACCACTTGCGTTCAATCTCCTTGGTGGGAGTCACTGGTGTCTTCATCGTTCCATCCTCAAAACCGTTCGCGTGCTACCGGCATCCCGCTTCAAAATCGAAAAGGCCCGTTGCTGCGAGCCATCCTCGCAACCGGGTGCCGATTAAACTGAAAAAGGCTCGAAACCGGGTTCGAACCTTAACATAATTCGCTGGAGCGGGAAACGAGATTCGAACTCGCGACTTCAACCTTGGCAAGGTTGCACTCTACCACTGAGTTATTCCCGCTTATACAGTCGCCTGTGCCAAAAACGCACTCTATATAACAGCGGGTTCCCCTGATGTCAACAAAAAATCCTCTGTTTTCGGCGGCTCTTTTCCCCGCATTCCCCGTCCCACCGGACCACCCCGCCGGCGACCGCCGCCGATGCCGTTATGCTGGCCTGTTTTTACAAAATTCCCGAGGCAACCCTTGCCACGGCCGCCTGCTCCTTGGTATAGATAATGACATACGACAGCGGCCTGCGCCATCGCAGAAAGATCATGCTCACCAACGAAAGGAACGCCATGGCATCCACCCCACGCACCGGCGACATCCACCGCAAAACGCGCGAAACCGACATTACCCTCGCTCTAGCCCTCGACGGGCGGGGAGAGGCATCAATCAAGACCGGTGTGCCTTTTCTCGACCACATGCTGACCTTGCTTGCGGTGCACGGCTATTTCAACCTGACCATCACCGCCGCCGGCGATACCGAGATCGACGCCCACCACACGGTGGAGGATGTCGGCATCTGCCTTGGCCAGGCCCTCAAAAAGGCACTGGGCGATTTTGCCGGCATCACCCGCTATGGCTGTGCCAGCGTCCCGATGGATGAGGCCCTGGCCCGGGTGACGCTCGACTGCTCTAACCGCCCCCATCTCCACTACGGGGTCATGGTGCCGGATCAGAAGGTCGGCGAGTTCGACACCGCTCTGGCCAAGGAGTTCCTCCGCGCCTTTGCCCTGCATGGCGGCATCACCCTCCATATTGAATTGCTGCACGGCGAGAACACCCACCATATCCTGGAGGCGATCTTCAAGGCACTGGGCCGCGCCCTCGACCAGGCCACCAGCACCAATCCGCGCGCCGCCGGCCCGCTTTCCTCCAAAGGCTCCCTGTAAGCAGGGAAAGGAGTCCGCTGTGAAACGTCTGTTCTACTGCCTCGCCATCCTCGCCTCTTTGGCCTTCGCCGGCTGCGCCAGCACCGAACCTTCGCAACAGGCGGCCGGGGAGGAGGGGGCGGCCCTCAAACCCATCGTGATCCTGCCGGTGGACATCGTGCCGGCCGAGGAGGGTAAGAAACGCACGGCGGCCGAGCAGGAGGCGCTCAACAAGGGCCGGATGCTGCTCGACAGCCTGCTTGCCGACTACCTGACCGACAAGAAGAACGTCCGCTTCATGTCCGCTGCCGAGCGCGATGCCCTGGGCAGCAAGACCTTTGCCCGGTGCCGGACCAGCGCCGCGATAACCATCTGCCAGCAGGTGGGCGGCGAGGCCGTCCTGCTCGTCACCCTCAACCGCTACCGCGACCGCCAAGGCAACGAATACTCCGTGGCCCAGCCCGCCTCGGTTGCCTTCGACTACAAACTCCTCGAGGCTGGAAGCGGCCGCACCCTCTGCGCCGGCGTCTTCGACGAAACCCAGCGGTCCTTGTCCGAGAATATCCTGGATTTCGCCCGCTTCTCAAAGCGCGGATTCAAGTGGATCACCGGCGAAGCCCTGGCCCGCGAAGGCATGGAAAACCGCCTCTCCAACTGCCCCTATCTCAAAAAGTAGCCCCGCCGCGGTGGCGACACTCCCTCCGCCCAGCAACCATCGCATCGGCAAGGCCCTGCACGACTACCGGATGCTGGCCGACGGCGACCGGGTGATGGTCGCCGTTTCCGGCGGCATCGACAGCCTGGTGCTTTGCCAGGTGCTGGCCCTCTGGCAACGCAAGGCGCCGATCCGCTATGAATTGCTGGCGGTCCATCTCGACATGGGCTTTGGTGCCGACACCGCCGCGGTCGTCGGGCAGATCACGTCAAGCGGCCTCCCGTTCCTGATCGAACAAACCGACTTTGGCCCAAAGGCCCTGGCCGCGGAGGAGGGCAAAAACGGCTGCTACCACTGCGCCAAACAACGGCGCAACCGCCTTTTCGCCCTGGCCCGCGAGCACGGCTGCGCCAAGCTCGCCCTGGGCCATCACCGGGACGACATCATCGAGACCCTTTTTTTGAACCTCCTCTACGGCGGCAATATCAGCACCATGGTGCCCGGCCAGGAGCTCTTCGGCGGCGACCTCACCCTGATCCGGCCGCTGGCCTATCTCGACAAGGAACAGGTGCGGGAACTGGGCGGGCTCTTCGGCGTGGCGCCGGTGGCCAACCCCTGCCCGCTGGCCGGCGACTCGAAACGGGAGACAGTCCGCGGCCTGCTTGACTCCCTCTCGGCGCAGAATCCCCGGATCAAGGCCAACATCTTCGCCGCCCTCGGCCAGGTGCGGACCGATTACCTGCTCAAGCCGCTCCGCGACCGCGATGCGAACCGCCCCTGAGTGCCTCCCCTGCCTGCTGCGACAGGCAGAGGCCACCGCCTGTCCCGGCACCCGGCTTGCGGTGGTGAGCGAGGAATTCCGCAGCCTTTTTGACCAAGCGAATCCGGTCATCAGCAAAGGCCGGGGGCGACCCAGCCATGCGGCCAGATGCCACTGCGATATCGTACCCAATGGAATTACGTCAGAAACCAGACGACCGAACGGGTTCTGGTTAGAGGATCCAGGAGAGCCGTTCGCTGGCCCGGCGCAGCCGGTGCCCTTGAACATGGATGATCCGCTTGAGCAACGCCACCCCCACGGTGTTTTTTTCAACGAGCAGCCGTGCCATGGCATCCGAGGAAAGAACCAGCAGCCGGCATGCCTCCATGGCCACCACTGTGGTGCTGCGAGCCCCCTTTTCCACCGCCGCCAATTCACCGATCATGCCGCCTGACTCAATCACCGCCACCAGGATGTATTTACCTGGAAAGGAAGTCTCCTTTTTCACCGCCAATCGGCCAGCCAAGAGAAACGCCATGAAGTCCGCCGGATCACCGGCCCGCATGAGCACCTCATCGGCGGCAACCGTCCGCATGGTCAGGCAGGGCAGCAGTTCTTCCGCCTCCGAGGCCGAAAGAAACGGGAACACCGCCGTCAACTCATGATGCGAGGGCGGCACCATGGCATTGCCGCCCTCGGTTGCGGCCGAGGCTGTCATTTCCTCGCATTCTCCATCGGCTCGCCCTTCTTGATCTTCTCTTCCATCTTGACGATGAGCCCGGAAAACTGCTCCCTGGTGATGATGCTCTCAAACTGGGTCCGGTAATTGCGGACCAGGCTCACCCCTTCGATAACCACATCGTAGACCTGCCATTTGCCGGCCTCATTTTTGAGCTTGTACTCCACCGGGGTCTCGACGTTGTTCCGGACAAAAACGGTGTAGACCACGGCCTTGTTGCCCTGTTGCTCCTGGCGCTTGAAGACCACGACCTTGCCGGTGCAGGAGGCATCGAGTTCCCGGCAGTAGTTGTCGACCTTGTCGATATAGGTGCGTTCCAGCAGTTGCCGGAAGAGCCCGACAAACTGTTTGCGCTCCTCGGGAGTCCGGTCCTTCCAATGACGGGCAAGGGTACGCATGGACATCTCTTCGAAGTCGAAATAGCCGCCCACCACGACGCTGATCCGTTTCCGGCGTTCCTCCTTCTTCGCGGCGCCGGAGAGCTTCTTGTCCTGCATGATGACGAGGATGCTGTCCACTGCCTGCCTTACCACGGCCAGTGGCTCGGCCGGCGCAGCGACAACCCGACCGCCCGGCGCGGTGACCATAAAGAAAAGACTTAAGCCGATTACCAGAATGTTCCGCGGAAAACGCATGGGGTACTCTCTCTGTTTATGTTCCCTGTCTCCCGGATGCGCGGCGAATCAGGACAACCAGGAAGACGCGACGCACCGATAGACAAATTGTATGCTGGTGAGTTGGTGATGGCAAAGTCCATCTTCAAACATGGACCCGCTGAATGAATTTATACCGGGATACACCGAACGTCGCAACCTCTCTTTCCCCGGTCGAAACCGCCTTCCGGGGAAAAAGGGGGACGGCTTACGGCTGCTTTTCCCCGCTCGTTTGCTCCTTATAAAGGGAACCGTTCTGGCTGGCGTCGATCACCTTGTTGCGCCGATATTGCTGATAGGCGTCCCGCACCGCCAGATAGGGGTCAAAGGCCGCCTCCTTGAAATCCTCATAATCACCAAGGGTCAATGAGGTATTGTTCACCTCACGGCCGCCATACGCACCGGCGCCGGCACCAAAGTCCGAGGCCATGACATAGGCAAGCGGATTCAGGAAGGAATCTCCCGCCAAGCCGACGGTATCACGCAGCGAGGAGGGCCCCAGCAGCGGCCAGCAGATATAGAATCCCTCGCCGGCCCCATAGACCCCCAGGGTCTGCCCCAGGTCTTCCTCCTTGCGCTCCAGCCCGAATTCGTTCTTGGCCGGATCGCCGAATCCTGCCACACCGAGGGTGGAGTTGATGACAAAACGGCCCACCTCCGTGGCGGTGTTCTTCATCTTGCCCTGCAGGAGGTTGTTGACAATGCGCACCGGGGCGAGCAGATTGTGGAAGAAGTCGCGGATACTCATCCGCACATCTTCAGCCACCACATTGGAATATCCGGTAGACACGGGCTTCAGTACCCAAAAATAGAGGCGGTCATTGAACTCGAAGAAGAACCGGTTCACCGGTTCCAGCGGATCGGCAATCGCCGCTCCGTTCACCTCGTTGGCACTGGCCATATCATCCACATAGTAGGGGTCCGCAGCCGCCTGGACCGGAGCCGTACGCATCCCCCCCAGCAGGGCCACGAAGAGACCCGCGACAACAACAATGCCTTTCCTGCAGTTCATACAAAGATCCTCACCCTGATTGCCGGATTCACACCCGGCGGCCCGTGCGCCCCCCGCGCCCTGAAAACCAAAACACCCGAAATCATCATCGCGCAGTTTGCCCGAAGTCACAAGCGCGAAAAACAATCCTACCGAAAGCGGCCGAGAATCCCTCGGGTCACACCTTGCCGAAGATGTACTTGCTGACCAGTTCCTCAAGGTCGACCACCGACTCGGTCTCCGTGATCACGGAGCCTTCCTTGAGGTATTCCTCGGCGCCACCCTGGCTGATCCGCACGTACTTGTCACCGATGATCCCCTGGGTCCGGACCGAGGCAATGGCATCCTCGCTGATCTGCACCTGCTGCTTGATGGAGAGGGTGATCACCGCCCGATCGGCCTTGCCCAAGTCGATTTTCGCGACCTTGCCCACGGGCACGCCGGCGATCTCCACCACCGCCCCCGGCTTGAGGCCGGAGATGTTGGTAAACTCCGCCGTCACCTTGTAGTTTTTCTCCATGGAAAAGGGCGAAAACTCGCCCAGCTGCAAGGAGAGATAGACAAAGGCCAGAAAACCGGCCACGACAAAAAGCCCGACGATGAGATCCACATTGAGTTTTTTCATGGCGCTATTCCATTTCCCTGCTTCGATAGATGTTGCCCATGGTGGTACGGACAAAGTCCCTGATATCCGGATCGGCACTATGCTGGATGGCCTCGGGAGTCTCGAACGAGGAAATCTTCCCCTTGTCCATGATGATAACCTGATCGGCCAGGTTGAAAATCTTGGGGATGTCGTGGCTCACGATGATGGAGGTATAGCCGAACTGTTGCTGCGTTCTGGCAAAGAGCTGATAGATCTCCATGGATTTTTCAGGATCCAGGCCGGTGGTCGGTTCGTCGAAGAGCATGATCTCCGGCTGGAGCATAAGCGCCCGGGCGAGCCCCACGCGCTTTTTCATGCCACCGGAAAGCTGGGCCGGGAACTTGCCATCGTGGCCGGAAAGCCCGAGCTGCTCCAGTATGGCAAGCACCTTCGCCCTGATCTCCTCGCGGGGCATCTTGGTACGCTCCTCCAGGGGCAGGGCCACGTTGTCGAAGACCGAGAGTGAATCAAGAAGGGCCGCCCCCTGAAAAAGGACCCCGAAATGCATCCGGATTGCATTGAGTTCGCCAGCGCCCATCTGCGCCACATCCTGCCCCTTGACCAGAATCTCTCCCGCATCCGGCTTCAGAAGCCCCAGGATGAGTTTCAGGGTCACGCTCTTGCCCTGGCCGCTGGCCCCGGCAATGACCGTGGTCTTTCCAGCCGGAATGGCAAAATCCACCCCATCCAGCACCTGCTGGCGGCCGAATGATTTGCTGACACCATTGAAGCGGATGATCGGTTCGTTCATAGCATGATCGCGGTCAGCAGATAGTCCCAGATGAGGATGCTGATGGAGGAGAGAACCACCGCCTGGGTGGTTACGCGACTCACTCCTTCGGCGCCAAAACCGGCCCCGCGGATAGCGTGGACAAAGTAGCCGCGGCCGGTGCAGATCCAGACCACCAGCAGGGCAAAAACAAAGGACTTGACGATGCTCATGTTGATGTCCTTGTTGACGACACTCTGCTCCATGCCGGTAAAATAGGCGCCCGGGTTAACGCCCAGCAACTCGACCCCGGCGACGTAGCCGCCAAAAATGCCGACCACATTGAACATCATGGTGAGGATCGGGATGGAGATGATGGTGGCCAGGAGTTTCGGGGTGATGAGGTAGCGGAAGGGATCCACCGCCATGCACTCCAGGGCGTCGATCTGCTCGGAGTTGCGCATGATGCCGATTTCCGCGCACATGGCCGAACCGGCCCGGCCGGTCACCATAAGGGCGGTGAGCACCGGCCCCAGTTCGCGGATGAGCGAGAGGGCCACCGCCGAACCGAGCGCCCCCTCGGAACCGAACTTACGGAGGGTGTAATAACCCTGAAGACCAAGAACCATGCCGGTGAAGGCCGCGGTGAAAAAGATGACGGCAAAGGAATTGGCGCCGATAAGCTGCGCTTGCCGGACCGTGGCCTGAAAACGGAAAGGCCGCTTGAACATGCCGCCAATGGCATGAAACAGGAAGAGCCCCATCCGGCCCAAGTCCTGCAGATAGTAGAGTGTGTTGTTGCCGAGTCGCTCAATCCGTTGCAGCATGGTATGCTCTTATCATGGCGAACCGGAGGCGCCCGCCCTTTCCTCAAAAAATCCAATCAAGACAAAACCTAACAAGGATATACAGACGACACCCCCCCTTGTCAAGCGGATTATCGCCCGGAATGAGACTCTTTTCCCGCTGTTGGCGGGACGCAGAAAACAAAAAAGGGATCAACCGTTCCGTTGATCCCTCTCTGTTCTGCTGGCGGGGCCGACGAGGCTCGAACTCGCGACCTCCGGCGTGACAGGCCGGCGTTCTAACCGACTGAACTACGACCCCGTTATAATCTGGTGGGCGAAACAGGGATCGAACCTGTGACCCTCGGCTTGTAAGGCCGACGCTCTCCCAGCTGAGCTATTCGCCCACGCAAATGTGGCACCTTTTAAACCACGTAGCCCTTGTTTCGTCAAGGAAAAAACTGGGCTCCCGGTGAAAATATCCGGCCGCCATCATCGACCAGCGGCGGCAGACGCGTAACCTCCCGTTAATGAGCGGCAATGGCGCCGACACCATAGGCAAGATCGCCGACCAGCGCCGCGTTGGCCGCGCCCTTGAACAAGGTCTCATTTTTCCGGAAGAGCAAGGCCTTTTCCAGCACTTGATCCACATGCTCCACCGGCACGATCTCGAGATCCTTCAAAATCTTGGCCGGAATCTCCTTGAGGTCGCGCTCGTTCTCCTTGGGGATGAGCACCAACTTGATATTGCCGCGTTTGGCCGCCAGTAGCTTCTCGGTGAGCCCGCCGATGGGCAGCACCCGGCCGCGCAGGGTCACCTCCCCGGTCATGGCCACTTCCTTGCGCACCGGAATCTTCAGCATGGCCGACACCAGCGAGGTGACCATGGTGATGCCGGCCGAGGGGCCGTCCTTGGGGATGGCACCCTCAGGCACATGGATGTGGATATCGAGGTTCTGATAAAAATCAGGCATCAACCCCAGCCGCAAGGCCCTGGTCCGCACATAGCTCAGGGCGGCCTGGGCCGACTCCTGCATCACCTCGCCGAGTTTACCGGTCACGGTGAGCTTGCCCTTGCCGGGCATGAGCGCGGTCTCGATCTGCAAGAGCTCGCCGCCCACCTCGGTCCAGGCGAGCCCAGTGGCAAGCCCCACCCGGTCGCTCTCCTCGGCGAGACCAAAACGGTATTTCGGCACCCCGAGATAGATGGCCATGGCCGCCGGGGTGATGCGGAATTTCCTGGCCGTTTTCTTTTGCAGCCGTTCGCGGGCCACCTTGCGGCAGATGGCGGCAATGCTGCGCTCCAGGCTCCGCACCCCGGCCTCCCGGGTATAGCGGCGGATGATCTCGCGCACCGCGGCTTCGGTCACCACGATATCGTCGGGCCGGAAACCATTCGCCTCCAATTGCTTGGGCACCAGGAACCCTTGGGCAATCCGCACCTTGTCTTCCTCGGTGTAGCCGTTGAGCTTGATGATCTCCATCCGGTCCTGGAGCGGCGCCGGAATCCCCATCAGGGTGTTGGCCGTGGTCACGAAGAAGACATCGGAGAGGTCGTAGTCGAGATCCAGATAATGATCGTTGAAGGCGCTGTTCTGCTCCGGGTCGAGGACCTCCAGAAGCGCAGCCGACGGATCGCCCCGGAAGTCCGTGCTCATCTTGTCCACCTCGTCGAGACAGACCACCGGATTCACCACCTTGGCCTTCTGCATGGAGTGGATGATCTTGCCCGGCATGGCGCCGATGTAGGTACGGCGGTGGCCGCGAATCTCGGCCTCATCGCGCACCCCGCCCAGCGAGAGGCGGACGAACTTGCGGCCCATGGCCCGGGCAATGGACTTGCAGAGCGAGGTCTTGCCCACGCCAGGCGGGCCGACCAGGCAGAGAATCGGCCCCTTGATCTTCGCCACCTGGGCCTGCACCGCGAGGTACTCGAGGATGCGCTCCTTGGGTTTGGCCAAGCCGTAATGATCCGCCTCGAGAACCCGCTCCGCCTCGCCGATATCGATGGCGGCCTCGCTCTTCTCGTGCCAGGGAAGATTCAGAATGCAGTCGATGTAGTTGCGCACCACCGTGGCCTCGGCCGCCATGGGGGACATCATCTTCAGCTTCTTGAATTCCTGCTCCACCTTGTCGCGCGCAGCCTGCGGCAGGTTCTTCTGCTTGATCGCCTTTTCCAGCTCGGCGAGTTCAGAGCCCGCCTCGTCGGCGCCGCCCATCTCCTTCTGGATGGCGCGGAGCTGCTCGGCAAGGTAGTACTCCTTCTGGGTCTTATCCATCTTCTGCTTCACACGGCTGCGGATGTTTTCCTCCAGCCGGGAGATTTCGGTCTCCTTATGGATCAGCCCCAGAAGCAGTTCCAACCGTTCGATCAGCGGGAAGGCGGCGAGGATCGACTGCTTTTTCGCCGCGCCCACCGGCAGATGCGCCGCCAGCACATCGACGAACTTGGCCGGATCGTCGATGCGGGCCAGCGATTTGATCACCTCGCTGGGCACCTTCTTGTTGTACTTGATGTACTCCCGGAAGGACTCCCGCAGTTCACGCACATACGCGATGGCCTCGTTGGAGGAGGGCGCCTCCTCGACGTACTCCTCAACCCGGACCACGAAGAAATCATCGTGGGGCAGGTGCCCCATCACCCGTGCCCGCCGTTTGCCTTCCACCAACGCCTTGATGGTGCCGTCGGGCAAGCGCAGCAACTGCATGACCGTGGCCACGGTGCCGGCCTCGTGAACATCCTTCTCGGAAGGCTCGTCCACCGCCGCATCCCGCTGGGCAGCAAGGAATATCTCGGAACGCCGCGCCATCGCCTCTTCCAGCGCCTTGATCGACCGCTCCCGACCCACCACCAGCGGGGCGACCATGTGCGGGAAGAGCACGATGTCCCGCAGGGGCATCATGGGAAAGACGTTATCGGAGTCGAACAGGCTCATGATGATAGATGGAAGAGAGGCCGGGTCACGCTAAGGCGCTCTTCTTGGTTTCCTCGTTGTCGAAGAGCACCACCGGGTAATCGCGGTTGACGATCACCTGCTCGCTGATCACGCATTCGCGGACATTGGACTTGGAAGGCAACTCGTACATCACGTCGAGCATCGCCTCCTCCATCACCGCCCGCAGACCGCGGGCGCCGGACTTGCGGCGGATCGCCTCCTTGGCGATGGCGTTCAGCGCTCCTTCAGTGAAACGCAGCCGGATGCCGTCGTACTCGAAGAGTTTTTCGTACTGCTTGGTCAGCGCATTCTTGGGCTCGCGCAGGATGCGGACCAGATCCTCCTCCCGCAGTTCCTCCATGGTGGCCACCACCGGGAGCCGCCCCACCAGCTCGGGAATGAGACCAAAACGCAACAGATCCTCGGACTCGGTCTGGGCCAGGAGTTCGCCCATCTTTTTCTTGGTCTTGCCCACCACCTTGGCGCCGAAGCCCATGGACTTGGTGCCGACCCGCTGGCGGATGACGTTTTCGAGGCCGACAAAGGCGCCGCCGCAGATGAAGAGGATGTTCGAGGTGTCGATCTTGATGTATTCCTGCTGGGGGTGCTTGCGCCCCCCCTTGGGCGGTACATTGGCAATGGTGCCCTCGATGATCTTCAACAGCGCCTGCTGCACGCCCTCGCCGGAGACATCGCGGGTGATCGAGGCGGAATCGGACTTGCGGGCGATCTTGTCGATCTCATCGATGTAGACAATACCGCGCTGGGCCCGCTGCACGTCGTGATCCGCCGCCTGAAGCAGGCTCACCAGGATGTTCTCCACGTCCTCGCCCACATACCCCGCCTCGGTGAGGGTGGTGGCGTCGGCAATGGTGAAGGGCACGTTCAGAATGCGGGCCAGGGTCTGGGCCAGCAGGGTCTTGCCGCTGCCGGTGGGGCCGACCAGCAGGATGTTGCTCTTCTGGAGTTCCACCTCGTTGCCGTCGCCCAGGCCCTGGGCCTCGATCCGCTTGTAGTGGTTATGCACCGCCACGGCGAGAATCCGCTTGGCCTGCTCCTGAGCGATCACATAGCCATCAAGGTGCGCCCTGATGTCCACCGGTTTCATGGTGACCGCCTCGGCCTGGGCCTCCAGTTCCTGCTGCCGGTCCTCGCTGACGATCTCGTTGCAGAGGTCGATGCACTCGTTGCAGATATAAACCGTCGGGCCGGCAATGAGCTTCTTGACCTCGTCCTGCGTCTTACCGCAGAAAGAACAGGTCACCTCGATCTCGCCGTTGTGGTTCTTGGCCATGCTTACGACTCCTCGCTGGGGTTTGACCGTTCGACCAATACTTTATCAATTATACCATAATTCTTGGCTTCTTCCGCACTCATAAAATAGTCCCGTTCGGTGTCGGCCTCGATCTTCCTGAGCTTCTGGCCGCTGTGGTCCGCCAGGATCTTGTTGAGGCTCTGGCGAATCTTGAGGATTTCCCGGGCATGAATATCGATGTCGGTGGCCTGGCCCTGAAAACCGCCCATGGGCTGGTGGATGAGGATGCGCGAGTTGGGCAGCGAGTAGCGCTTGCCCTTGTTGCCGGCAGCGAGCAGCACCGCGCCCATGCTGGCGGCCTGGCCGAGGCAGAGGGTGGCGATGCCGCACTTCACGTAGCGCATGGTGTCGTAGATGGCGAGCCCGGCGGTCACCACCCCGCCCGGCGAGTTGATGTAGAAAGTGATGTCCTTGTCCGGGTCCTCGGCCTCAAGGAACAACATCTGGGCGATGACCACGTTGGCCACCTCGTCGTTCACCGCGGTGCCGAGGAAGATGATCCGTTCCTTGAGCAAGCGCGAATAGATGTCGTAGGAGCGCTCACCGCGCGGGGTCTGTTCGATGACAAAGGGGATCAGGCTCATGTACCTTTCCTTTCGTGCTGGATTATTCCTCAGGCCGTGGCAGCCACGCGTTTGACCGCGGCGTTTTCGACCAGGAAGCTCAGAATCTTCTCGCTCAACAACTCGCTCATGAAGGGCAAGAGCTCGTTGCGGCTCTGGAAGAATTTCTTCACCTCGTCCCTGGGCATATTATACTGATCGGCAATCCGCTGGAAACCCTTTTCAATATCTTCGTTCTCCAGCTTGATTCCCTCTTTCTCCGCAATCTTCTTGAGCAGGAAGTCGCCGCGCACCCGCTTTTCGGCCGCTTCCTTGTACTGCTCGATGAGCTTTTCCTTGGTCAGCCCGGCGGATTCCAGGGTCATGCCCTGACGGTCGAGATTGCCCTCCAGCTCCTTGATCAGCGCATCGATCTCATAGGCCACCAGGCGCGGCGGCACCTCGAAAGGATGGTTCTCGAGCAGCTTGGCCATGAGCCGGTCGGTGAGATCGCCGCGCTGGGCCTCTTCCTTCTTCCTGGTCCGGCGCTCGCGAATCTGCCGCCTGAGGTCGTCGAGGCTCTTGAACTCCTCGCCCACCTCCTTGGCAAAATCATCGTCCAACGCCGGCAATACCCGTTCCTTGACGTCCTTCACGGTGATGCGGAACTCCACCGACTTCCCGGCCAGCACCGGATTCGAGAAGCCGGCCGGGAACTCCACGTTCTGCACCGCCTCCTCGCCCTTTTTGAGACCGACGAGCTTCTCCTCGAACTCCTTGCCGTTGCGGCCCGAGCCCACGTCGACCGAGTAGTTCTCGCCCCTCACTTCCTTCATGGCCTCGCCCTGGTGGAAGCCGGCGAAATCGATGATGGCGATATCGCCCTCGACAATGCCGCGCTCCTCCACGCCCTTGAGCGGCGCCATCTGCTTGCGCAACGCCTCCAGCTCCTGATCGACCTCGGCGTCGATCACCGCGACTTCCGGCTGCTCGATCGTAAGCCCCTTGTACTCGCCCAACTCAAACTGGGGCCGCACATCCACCTCGGCCTGATAGGCAAAAGAGCCGTCGGTTTCGTACTTGTAGTCGCGGATCTCGGGGTGCGTCACCGCGTCGAGGTTGACCTTTTCCAGGGCATCGAAATAGGTGTCCTGGATCATCTTGTCGGCCACATCGTATTCCACCTTGGCGCCGTAGTTCTTCTCCAGGATCTGGTGCGGAATCCTGCCCTTGCGGAAGCCCTTGAGGTTCACCTCGCTTTTCAGCTTGTCATAGGCGGCCTCAAGCGCCTTGGCGACATAATCCTGCGGCAGAATGATGCGCATCCGCTTGCTCAATGCACTGACATCTTCAACACTTACCTGCATGGGTACCCTTCCTTATGCGTGTTCCGGTTATTCTGTACTGACGGCAGGGGAAAAACAGGAAAACCTACGGCCTGGAATGTGATTCGCACTCGAACGCGTAAAGGGTGCTCTCCCCTGCTCATCAACCTGTGGATCCTCTCGCATGCCCTGCCACCGCAGACGCATGGTGCGAGAGGGGGGAGTCGAACCCCCATGGTTGCCCGCTGGATCCTAAGTCCAGTGCGTCTGCCAGTTCCGCCACTCTCGCTCAACCGCATAAAAATAATCAACTTTATGAAACCCGTCAAGTAAAGCCACGGAAGCCCGCCGGCTGCACGACTCCGCCCCGCCTTTTCACCATGCCGGCTCCCCCGGCACAGCGGGGCTTGGCCACCGGCCGCCTCCGGCGAATTTCGTTGACTTTTCAGCCCATTATTGCTAGCAAGAAGGCCGATAAAAACGATGCAGCCACCTTAATTCGTCGCAGGCATACGCATGACCACGCCACGCCCTTTCATTGCCAACGGACTCGCCACCCTGATCGGCAGCCTGCCGGTCGCCGACCACCGCGAGGCGCTCCGAATCATCTTTGCCCATACCCCGGACGTGCCGCTCTGGCCGCAGTTGCCGATGAATCCCAAGGAAGGGATGCTGAACCAGTTCATCGAGGGCTTTCCCGGCGTGGTCGAGGAAGGGGACCGCACCTATTTCAATATTCACACCGAGCACTTCCCCACCGACCAGCTCGCCTTTTTCGAGCAGTATCTGGCGGCCATGGAATCGCCGGAGGCATTGAACGCCTCGCCCTTTGCCGTGAGCAAGGAGCGGGCCCGCGGCCTCTACGAGCTGCTGGCGGTCGCCAAGGAACAGCCGGCCATCAACGCCCTCAAGGGACAGATCACCGGCCCCTTCACCCTGCTCACCGGCCTCATGGACGAGAACAAGCGGCTTGGTTACTATGAGCCCGCCATTCATGAGGTGGTGGTCAAGGGACTGAGCCTCAAGGCGGCGTGGCAGGCCCAGTTCCTGGGCCAGCTCGGCACCCCGGCCATCGTCTTCATCGACGAACCGGCCCTGGCCGGCCTCGGCTCCTCGTCGTTCATCACCATGTCCCTCGACGAGATCCGCCAGGACCTCACCGAGGTGATCGAGGCGGTGCACCAGAGCGGCGGGCTGGCCGGCATCCATGTCTGCGCCAATACCGACTGGGAGTTCCTGCTCTCGCTGCCCCTCGACATCCTGAGCTTCGATGCCTACAGTTTCTTCGACCGGCTCACCGTCTGCAAGGAGCAGCTCCATGCTTTCCTCGACCGGGGCGGCATCCTCGCCTGGGGCATTGTGCCCACCTCGGAAAAAGAGCGGATCGACCAGGAGTCCGCTACCTCACTCGTGGCCCGTTGGCAACACCAGGCCGGCCAACTCGTCAATGCCGGTTGGGACAAGGCCGCCCTGCTGCGCCAGGCCCTGATCACCCCGAGTTGCGGCACCGGTTCGCTGCCGCTGCCCTATGCCACAAAGGTGCTGGAACTGACGCGCGACGTCTCCGCCAGCCTGCGCGCCACCTATCTGAACCTCTAACCCGCAACCAGCCTGTTGCACCGCAAAGAGCTCGTCATATGGAAGATTTAAGCCAGATTTTACAGCAGCGCCGGGAGAAGGCGCAAGAACTCGGCAGCCAGGGCATCAACCTCTATGCCAACGATTTCAAGCCGATGCACCGCATCCGGGACATCCTGCCCCAGGAAGACCCGGCGGGCGACGCCCCGCTGCCCGAAGGGGTCAAGGTAATCGCCGGCCGAATCATGGCGATCCGCAGCTTCGGCAAGGCCGCCTTTGTGCAGGTGCAGGACGAGACCGGCCGGATGCAGGTCTACGTGAAGCGCGACGAGATCGGCGAAACACCCTACGCCCTTTTCAAGAAGCTCGACATCGGCGACATCGTCGGTTTTTCCGGCACCCTGTTCCGCACCAAGACCGGCGAACCCACCATCCAGGCAGTCACCATCAAACCGCTGACCAAGTCCCTGCGGCCGCTGCCGGAGAAATTTCACGGCCTCACCGACGTGGAAACCCGCTACCGCCAGCGCTACGTGGACCTCATGGTCAACCCCGAGGTCCGCGGCACCTTCCGCAAGCGGGTGGAGATCATCCGGCTGGTCCGCGATTTTCTCACCAACCGCGGCTTCCTCGAGGTGGAAACCCCGATGATGCAGGCGATTGCCGGCGGCGCCACCGCCCGGCCCTTCAAGACCCACCACAACGCCTTAGGCATGGACCTTTACCTGCGCATCGCGCCGGAACTCTATCTCAAGCGCCTCCTGGTCGGCGGCTTCGAGCGGGTCTTCGAGATCAACCGCAACTTCAGGAACGAAGGCCTTTCCACCCGCCACAATCCGGAATTCACCATGCTGGAGTTCTACCAGGCCTACGCCACCTACGAGGACCTGATGGACCTCACCGAGGAGATGGTCTCGTGGATCGCCGCCGAGGTGTGCGGCACCATGGTCATCACCTACCAGGGCCAGGAGGTGGACCTCTCCCCGCCCTGGCAGCGCTATACCCTCGACGAGGCCTTGATCAAGGTCGCCAGGCTCGCCCCGGCCCTCCTGGCCGACGAGGCCAAGACCCGGGAATTTGCCCTGGCCAAGGGCATCCAGCTGCAACCCCAGGCCGGCCACGGCAAGGTGAAGACCGAGCTCTTCGAACTGCTGGTGGAGGAAAAACTCATCAGCCCCACCTTCATCACCGCCTACCCCACCGAGGTCTCGCCCCTGGCCCGGCGCAACGAAAAGAACCCCGAGGTCACCGACCGCTTCGAGCTCTTCATCACCGGCCGCGAGATGGCCAATGCCTTCAGCGAGCTGAATGACCCCGGCGACCAGCGCCAGCGCCTGGAAAAACAGATCGCCGAGCGCGGCGACGACGAGGAGATCTTCCCGGAGGTGGACGAAGACTTCCTGCGGGCCCTGGAATACGGCATGCCGCCGGCGGCCGGCCAGGGTATCGGCATCGACCGTCTGGCCATGCTGCTCACCGACTCGCCCTCCATCCGCGACGTCATCCTCTTCCCGCATCTCCGGCCGGAAAAAAAGTAGGAGCCGCCATGCGCTTCGAGTGGTTCATCTGCCTCCGGTACCTGAAGGCCAAGCGGAAACAGAGCTTCATCTCGCTCATTTCGCTCATCTCGGTGGCTGGCGTCATGGTCGGGGTGACGGCCCTGATCGTGGTGCTGGCGGTGATGACCGGCTTCACCTCGGAATTCCGCAACAAGATCCTCGGCATCAACTCCCATGTGGTGGTCCAGGATCTGGGTGGCGTGCTCACCGACTATCCGCGGGCGGCCGCCGCCATCGGCAAGGTACCCGGCGTAGTCGGGCTTACCCCCTACATCTACTCGCAGGCCATGCTGACCGGCGGAGCGGGTGGCACCGGCGTCGTGCTGCGCGGCCTCGACCCGGCCTCGGCCGTGAGCGTGCTCGACATCGACCGCTACATGATGGCAGGCACCATCGCGGCTCTCGGCGAGGGCAACCAAAACAGCGGCGTGCCGGGCATCATCCTTGGCAAGGAACTGGCCAACCAACTGCAAGTCACGGTGGGTGACCGGGTGAAGCTCATCTCCGCCGCCGGCCCCCTGACCCCCATGGGGGTATTGCCCAGGATCAAGGCCTGTCAGGTGGCCGGGGTCTTTGACACCGGCATGTACGAATACGACTCCTCCCTCGCCTACGTGAATCTCACCACGGCGCAGGAGTTCCTCGACCTCGGCAGCGCGGTCCACGGCATCGAGATCAAGGTGGCGGATATCGACACCGCCGCCGAGGTCGCCGACCGGATTGAACAGGCCCTGGGGCCGGGCTATCTCGCCAAGGACTGGATGCGGATGAACCGCAACATCTTCTCGGCCCTGAAACTCGAAAAGACCGCGCTCTCGGTGATCATGGCCCTGGTGGTGCTGGTGGCGGCCTTCAACATCGTCAGCACCCTGATTATGGTGGTGATGGAAAAGACCAAGGACATCGCGATATTGAAATCCATGGGCGCCACCTCGGGCAGCATCATGCGCATCTTCATGTACGAAGGCCTGGTCATCGGGCTTACCGGCACCGTGCTGGGTATCGCCGGCGGCCTCACCCTCTGCGAGATTCTGAGCCGCTACCAGTTCATCAAACTGCCCGAGGTCTATCCCATCTCCACCCTGCCGGTCAAGGTACTGCCGCTGGATGTCGGCCTGATCGCGTTCGCCGCCGTGCTGATCACCTTCCTGGCCACCCTCTACCCGTCGCGCCAGGCGGCAAAAATCGACCCGGCGGTGGCCCTGCGCTATGAATAACGACGCACCGCTTTTCATCGCCCAGGGGCTGACCAAGGAGTTCCTTTCGCCCCAGCGTCTTGCCGTGCTGCGCGGCATCGACCTCACCCTCCGCAAGGGGGAGATGGCCGCCATTGTCGGTACCTCCGGCACCGGCAAAACCACCCTGCTCCACATTCTCGGCACCCTCGACCGGCCGAGCGGCGGCACCCTGCTCCACCAGGGCACCGACATCTTCGGCCTGGACGACCAACGCCTTTCCGCCTTCCGCAATCGGAGTATCGGTTTTGTCTTCCAGTTCCACCACCTGCTGCCCGAATTCACCGCCCTGGAAAACGTGATGCTGCCGGGGATGATCGCCGAACTCCCGCTTCCCGAGATTACGGATCGCGCCCGCGAGTTGCTCGACCGGGTAGGACTTGGTGACCGGACCCGGCACAAGGTAGGCGAGCTTTCCGGCGGCGAACAGCAGCGGGTGGCCATCGCCCGGGCTCTGGTCATGAAACCCGCCCTGCTGCTCGCCGACGAACCCACCGGCAACCTCGATCCGAAAACCGGGGAAAAGGTCTTTACCCTCATGCAGGAACTCAATCAGGCCCTGGGGCTCGCCACGGTGATGGTCACCCACAACCACAGCCTGGCCCGCCGGATGGATCACTGCCTCACCCTGGCCGACGGCCTGCTCCGCGAGGGGATCGACTGAGGCGAATTTCGGCTTCTCTTTCGTTTGCCAGCGTGGTAAAGAATGGAGTCAACGCCATCATGGCCGGCGTGTAGGCGCCGAAATATAGAGCTTCGCCGGGCCACCGCCAGCCATCCGGACAACCCGCTCATGTCAGAACGATGATTGAACAATCCCAGGTGACCATGAAACACTCGACATCCTCCGATGACCGGTATTTCGCCTCTCTGCGCCGTGCTGGCCTTCCCGCCCTGATCGGACTTCTGTTGAGCCTCTGCTCTCTTGCTGTTGCGCCCTTCTCCGCCCACGCCGCGCCGGCCCGTTCCGCCGCCCTCTTCCTGCCGCTCAAGGTCAACAGTGCCGTCTCTCCGGAAGCGCTGGCGAACCAGGCCGACAAGGCTTTGCAGGAGGTGCTCGCGGCCAAGGGTATTGCCATGCTCTCCCGCAATGAGGTGACGAAGCACATCAACTACCAGAAGAGCTGGCCGCCGAGCGTCGATGCCGTCATGGGCCTCGCCGACGCCAAGAGCGCCAACTACGCGGCAGCCGGCAGCCTGACCCAACTCGGTGAAACGGTGAGCATCGATCTTGTCGTGCTCGATCTGCTCGGCCAGGAACCGCCGCGTTATGTCTACCAGAAGGCCGATTCGGCCGCGGCCTTGGCCGGTGCCCTCGACCGGGCGGTCAAAGAGGTGCTGGCCTACACCGACCGCGACCTGCTGATCGCGAAAATCGAGATTCGCGGCAATCAGAAAACCGATTCCGGCGCCATCATGAGGCAGATCAAGAGCCAGGCCGGCGATGTCTACGCCGCGGGCCAACTCCGCGACGACATCAAAAACATCTTCAAGATGGGCTATTTCGAGGATGTGCAGCTTGAGGTCGCCGACACCGAGCAGGGTCGCGAGGTGACCTTTGTTCTCACCGAGAAGGCGGTGATCGGCCGGGTCAATCTCGCCGGCAACAAGGAGATGGAAGAAAAGGAGATCAAGGACGTCCTCTCGGTCCATCCCAACACCATCCTGAGCACCAAGGAAATGCAGAACTCGGTGGAGAACATCAAGAAACTCTACAAGGAAAAGGGGTTCTACAATACCGAGGTCACGGCCAAGCTCGACTATCCCAAGCCGGAGCGGGTCAATATCCAGTTCGCCATCACCGAGGGCGTCAAGGTCTACATCAAGGAGATCCGCATTGCCGGTAACACGGCCTTCAGCGAAAAGGAACTCAAGAAAGTCATGGCCACCTCGGAAAAGGGGCTGCTCTCCTGGATCACCGAATCGGGCCGGCTGAAACGCGACATCCTCGATCAGGACCGTTCGCGGATCGGCGCCTTCTACCACAACCAAGGCTACATCGAGGCCCAGGTCGGCGAGCCGGAGGTGACCCGCGAAGGCGAATGGCTCTTCGTCACCTTCAACGTTTCCGAGGGCGACCGCTACCGGGTCGGCACCATCGATCTTGCCGGCGACCTGATCGAGGACAAAAACGATCTTCTGGAGCAGGTCAAACTCGGCGAGGAAAAATTCTTCAGCCGCCAGGTGCTGCGTGAGGACGTGATGCGCCTCACCGACCGCTATGCCGAGCATGGCTATGCCTTTGCCGAGGTCAACCCGCGCCTGCAGAAAAACCCGGATCTCAAACGCATGGATGTGATGATCGACGTCAGGAAGGGGAGCTTGGTCCATGTGAATCGCATCATCATCAAGGGCAACTCCCGCACCCGCGACAAGGTCATCCGCCGCGAGGTGCAGCTCAAGGAGGGCGCCATCTTCGACGCCACCGCCATGCGCAAGAGCACCGAGAAACTCCAGCGGCTCGAATATTTCGAAGAGGTGAACATCAACCCCGAACCCACGGTGCAGGACGACCTGATGGACGTCATCGTGGACGTCAAGGAGAAGCCCACCGGCACCTTCAGCGTCGGTGCCGGCTACAGCTCGGTCGATCACCTCTCCTTCATGGGCGAGGTGAGCCAGAACAACTTCATGGGCAAGGGCCAGCGCGTCTCGCTGGCGGCGAACCTGAGCTCCGCCTCCACCCGGTTCAACTTCAGCTTCACCGAGCCGCACCTGGACGACAGTAAGCTGCTCTTCGGCTTCGACGCCTACAACTGGCGCCGGGAATACGACGACTACACCAAGGATTCCAACGGCGGCGCCCTGCGCTTCGGCTACCCGGTGTGGGAGAAATGGCGCCTCTTCTGGGGCTACGGCTTCGACGACACCCAGCTCTCCGACCTCAAACCAACGGCGGCCCAGGTGATCAGGGATTCGGCCAACATCAACACCACCAGCTATATCCGGCTCGGAGCGGCCCGCGACACCCGCAACCGCCTCTCCGACACCTCCAAGGGCGCGCTGCACAACGTTTCGGTCAAGCATGCCGGCGGGGTGATCGGCGGCGACAGCTCCTTCACCAAGTGGGAGGCATCGACCAGCTGGTTCTTCCCCTGGACCGGGGTACCGGGCC
This sequence comes from Deltaproteobacteria bacterium, assembly GCA_021802775.1. GTDB lineage: Bacteria > Desulfobacterota > Desulfobulbia > Desulfobulbales > Desulfurivibrionaceae > JAJZRJ01. Next base: position 12,053 of record JAJZRJ010000009.1, on the reverse strand, counting down.
TCAAGGAAATCAATCGGCCCTGGTTCAACGACACGGTTCTGCACCTCAAGGGCGCGGCCGGCTATGCCATCGAGAACGAGGAAGGCAAACTGCCGGTCTACGAAAAGTTCTACCTCGGCGGCCTCAACACCATCCGCGGCTTCGACAGCAGCAAGATCAGCCCGCTGGACCCGGGTACCGGCGAGCGGATCGGCGGCGAGAAGATGTGGTACATGAACGCCGAGTGGATCTTCCCCATTGCCCAGGAGATCGGCCTCAAAGGTGTTGCCTTCTTCGACGCCGGCAACGTCTATACCGACTCCGAAACGTGGGACGTGGGCGACCTCAAGAAGGCGGTGGGCCTCGGTTTCCGCTGGCTCTCGCCCATGGGGCCGCTGCGCCTGGAGTGGGGCTACAACATCGACCCGGCGCCGGGCGAGGATCAGGGGGTCTGGGACTTCAGCATCGGCGGCGGTTTCTAGCAGCCACCCCTTCCCGCCATGGTGTCCTTTCATGCCGCGCTCAACCGGGATAAGTTCCCGCTGGAGGTCATCGGGGTAAGTGGCAGTGCCGCGGCCCTGCAGATCGCCAGGGCCGCGCACAAGGCCACGCGCCCTGTGGTCTGTCTCTGCGCCAGCGAGCGGGCGGCCCAAACCCTGGAGCAGGATCTCGCCCTCTTCTCGGCCTTGCCGGTGGCCCTCTACCCGGGCTACGAGATCCCGCCCTACACCCCGCTCGCCCCCGACCCGTCCACCACCGCGGCCCGCCTGGCCGCCCTGAACAAGGCCCTCACCGCCGACTCCCCCTTCTGCTTCATCGCCTCGGCCGAGGCCATGATCCGCCGGACCATCCCGAAACATCTGCTCAACACCCTGGCGGAACTGATCATCCGCGGCGAGGAGATCGACCAGGAAGCCTTGCGGAAAAACCTCCTCATCGCTGGTTACGAGCCCGTGGCCCTGGTGCAGAACGTCGGCGAGATGAGTACCCGCGGCGGCATCATGGACATCTTCCCGCCCGGTTTCGACCACCCGCTGCGCCTCGATTTTCTGGGCGATCTGCTCGAATCGCTGCGCCTCTTCGACCCCATCAGCCAGCGTTCGGTGGCGGAACTCGCCGAGGCGGTGATCCTGCCGGCCTCGGATATCCTCTTTCCGGCTCCCGGCAGCGACCGGCACGGGACATTGCTGAACCGCTTCGATGCCGCCGTGGCCGAATACGGGTGGGACGAGGATGAAAGCGGAACCATCCGGGAAAAAATCGCCATGGGCCGCGATTTTCCCGGCAGTGAATTCTTCCTGCCCCTCCTCTATGACGCGCCGGCCCTGCCGCTTGATTTCCTGCCGCAGGAGGCCCTGCTCTTTCTTCTCGAACCCATTGTCATCCGGCAAGCCCTGGATTTAGTCTGGGAGCGCATCCACGCCAACTTCGCCGAGGCAAGGGCCAGTCACAGACCGGCCCTGCCGCCGGAACGCCTCTTTCTGACCGCCGACGGCTTCTTCAATGGCGTGGAGACGCGTCAACTCATCCGCTGTCACGCCATTGCCGGGACCACCGCCGCATCGACGAATGCCCTCGCGATCCGCTCCGGCAACCATCTGCTCCTCAAACAGCAACTGGAACTGCACCGCCACCAGCAGGGACTCTTGCCGCCCCTGGCACGAGAGATCGTGGCCTGGCTCGATCAGGGCGATCAGGTCTTTTTTGCCTGCCGCACCATGCGTCACGCCGAACACATGGCCGAGATGCTCGGCCAATACGGCATCACCGCCACACTCGCCCCGACCCCAATCCGGCACGATCAACAGGCCACCACCGGCGGCATCCTGCTCTTTGACCATCCCCTTTCCGCCGGTTTCGACCTGCCCGAGGAAAAAGTCCACTGGCTCTCGGAAAGCGAACTCTTCGGCGAACAACGACTGGGCGCCCGCAAGCAGAGTCGCCAGCCGATCGGGGAGGCGGTGGTCCGTTTCGACGAACTGGCTATCGGCGATTACGTCGTTCACCGCGACCACGGCATCGGCATCTATCAGGGCCTCATCACCCTCGAACTAAACGGCATCCCCAACGACTTCCTGCTCATCGAATACAAAGACGCGGACAAACTCTACGTGCCGGTGGATCAGCTCGCCGCGGTGAGCAAATACAAGGGAATCAACGACCGGGAGCCAGGCCTCGACAAGCTGGGCGGCAAGGTGTGGCAGGCGACGCAGCAGAAGGTCAAAAAAGCGGTATGGGAGGTGGCGCAGGATCTGCTCAACCTCTACGCCCGCCGACAGTTGGCCAAAGGCCATGCCTTTTCTCAGCCGGACGAACTCTTCCACGAGCTGGAGGAGTCCTTTCCCTTCGACGAGACCCCGGGCCAGCTCAAGGCGATCAACGAGGTGCTGGACGATCTCACCGGCGAGCGCCCCATGGACCGCCTGGTCTGCGGCGACGTGGGCTACGGCAAGACCGAGGTGGCGGTGCGCGCCGCCTTCAAGGCAGTGGAAGACAACCGCCAGGTGGCAGTGCTGGTGCCGACCACCGTGCTGGCCGAACAGCACACCACCACCTTTCGCGAGCGGCTCCGCGGCTTTCCGCTCCGCATCGAGTCCCTGAACCGCTTCCGTACCCCGGCGGAGCAGAAGAAGATCGTCAGCGACCTGGCTGCCGGCCGGATCGACATCGTCATCGGCACCCACCGCCTGCTTTCGAAGGACGTGGTCTTCAAAAAGCTGGGGCTGCTGATCATCGACGAGGAGCATCGTTTCGGCGTGGTCCACAAGGAGAAATTGAAAAAACTCCGTACCCAGGTCGATGTGCTCACCCTTACCGCCACGCCAATTCCCCGTACCCTGCAACTCTCGCTCCTGGGCGTGCGCGATCTCTCGGTGATCAGCTCGCCGCCGGCCCACCGCCGGACGGTGAAGACCTTCATCGCCCGCCACGACGACCTGGTAATCAAGGAGGCGGTAACCCGCGAACTGGCTCGCGGCGGCCAGGTCTTTCTGGTCCACAACCGGGTGCAGTCCATCCACGACATCGCCCGCAAGGTCAACCTGCTGGTGCCGGAGGCCAAGGTGGCCATCGCGCACGGCCAGATGGCGAGCAAGCCGCTCGAAGAGATCATGATCCGCTTTGTCCGGCGCGAGGTGAACGTGCTGGTCTGCACCACCATCATCGAATCCGGCCTCGACATTCCCAATGCCAACACCATCATCATCACCCGGGCCGACCGGCTGGGACTTGCCGAGATCTACCAACTGCGCGGCCGGGTGGGTCGCAGCAGCGAACAGGCCTATGCCTACCTGCTGGTCCCGTCCCTGGACGGCCTCTCCAAGGATGCCCAGCAGCGGCTGCGGGCGCTGATGGACTACAACGACCTGGGCGGCGGCTTCAAGCTCGCCATGAGCGACCTGCAGATCCGCGGCGGCGGCAACATCCTCGGCGAATCCCAGAGCGGCACCATCGCGGCGGTGGGCTACGACCTCTACCTCGACCTGCTGCAAAAGACGGTGCTCGACCTCAAGCGCCGCGCCCAGCAGGGCGAAGAGATCACCGCCGAGGAGGAGGTGGAGCCGGAGATCAACCTGCGCTTCTCCGCCTATATCCCGGCCTTCTACATCAGCGACACCGATCAGCGCTACATCGCCTATCGCAAACTCTCGGGCGCCGACAGCGAGGAGGCTCTCCTCGATCTCACCGCGGAACTCGAGGATCGCTATGGCCCCATCCCGGTCGAGACCGGAAATCTGCTGGCAGTCATCGATCTCAAGCGGTATCTGCGGCAACTCAAGATCGCGAAATTCGAACAGGGGCCCAAGTCGCTGGTCTTCACCTTCCACCCCTCCACGCCGATTCCGCCGGAACGCATCCTCGGCCTCGTCGGCGCCCAGCCCGAGACCCTGCGCTTTACGCCGGATCACAAACTGCTGGTGCCGGCCGCCGGGCTCGATACCGCTGCGGCCATCTGTACCGCGGCCAAAAATATCTTGCGGGCGCTCTCGGAGGGTGCTATCTAATGAAAAATATGGTATAAGGACGTAATTTGCAGAAGTTAGCTGATTCTGATTCACTCGCACCCGAGAATCCCATGACCAAAACGCGTTCCCTTCCGCTCCTCGTTCTCCTCGCCCTCATCCACCTCCTTACTGCTCCAGCCATCGTTGCCGCCGAAATTGTCGACCGGGTGATTGCCGTGGTCAACGACGATGTCATCACCTTCTCCGACCTGAATCGGGAAGGCGCCGCTCTCTTCAAGCGCATCACCCAGCAGGCCCCGCCGGATCAGATCAATGCCGCCCTGCTCCAGGCCCGCCAGGAAATACTCTCCAGCCTGATCGACAAGCTCATCGTGGAACAGCGCGCCGCCAAACTCAACATTACCGTGACGGACAACGAGCTGGACGAGGCGATCAACCGCATCCTCGCCCGCAATAAGATCAGCCGGGATAAATTCCTTCAAGACCTTGCAATGATGGGCTCCAACGAAAAGCGGTACCGCAATTCACTGCGCATCCAGATTCTGCAGAACAAGCTCGTTGGCCAGGAAATCCGCGCCAAGGTGGTCATCACCGAAGAAAAGATCAAGGAGTACTACGAGAAGCATTACACCGACAAAGTCTCGCCCGATTCCTATCACATCCTCCAGATGGGCTTCTCCTGGAAAGAAAGCACCCCGGCTGCCAAAGCCCAGGCCCTGGCCAAGGCGGAAGAGGCCCGGCGCCTGGTGGCCGGCGGTGAAGATTTCCGCTCGGTAGCGCGGAAGATGTCCGACCTGCCCTCGGCCGCCGACGGCGGAGATATCGGGGTCTTCAAAAAAGAGGAGCTTTCCCCCTCCCTGAAGCAGCACGTGCTTTCGCTGGCGCCGGGCCAATTGAGCCCCATCGTGGAGACCTTCACCGGGTACCAACTTTTCAAACTGCTCTCGGACAAGGGCAACATCCGGGCTCAGCAACCGCTGGATGCCGTGCATGACGAGATTCGCGACCTGCTCTACCAGCAGACCATGGAGGCTCACTACAGCAAGTGGGTCAAGGAACTGCGCGACGAGGCCTACATCAAAACCATGCTGTAATTCCGCTTTCCAACTCAAACCGCGACCATCCGCCACATGACCACAGAACCGGAGAGCCCTGAAAAGGCACGCCCCGTCCCCGAACAAACCGAAACCCTCGGTAGCCTTCTGCGCCGCGCCCGGCAGGACAAGAGGGTGGCCCTTGAGGTGGCAGCCAAGGACACCCGCATCCATGCCACGACCCTGAAGGCGCTGGAAGAGGATGTCCGCGACGAACTGCCGGCCGAGGTCTTCACCCGCGGCTTCATCAAGATTTACGCCCAGTATCTGGGGCTCGATCCGGACGCGATGCTGCGCCTCTATCTGCAGCGACGGGGGGAAAAGACGGCCATTCCCAACGAAAAGGTCAATGCCCAGGAGGTGCTGGCTGGCGAGACCATGGCCGAGGCCCCGAGTTTCCACGCCGAACGCCATCTCTTCACCGCTGCGGTGGTGATTCTCGTTTCCCTGATTCTCTATCTGGGCTACAAGATCACTGCTCCGCCACCGGAACCGCCAGCGCCGGCCCAGATAGCCGAACCGCGGTTGCCGCCCCGACTGGCCCTGCCGGAAACGCTGCCGCCGGCTGAAAAAACTGCAACCGCCTCACAGGATGTTGCACCGGCCGCGACCATACCCGCAGCTCCTCCGGCCCCGGTGCCGACCTCGGTTCAGCCCCCGCCGGCACCACCGGCTGCACAGGCTTTGCCGGCCGCACCCGCCGCCACACAACCAGCCCTCCCGGCTGTTCCGACGAAAACCGCCAAGGTGGCGCCGTCTGCCTTACCCAGGCCCGCTATCCCGGCGACACCACCGCCCGCACCGCTTGCGCCCCCGGCCTCTGCCCCGGGACAGAGGTTGGCTCCGCAAGCCACTCAGGCGCCGGCAGCCTTGCTCCCGCAGACCCAACCCGCGCCAGCCAAGACGGCTATGCAGTCGAAACCTGCGCTTCCGGCTGCCACTCCCCCAGTAACAGCCGCGCCCACGAAGGTCGCCGCCCCGGCGGCCAGCCAGAGCCTCCAGGCAAAGGTCCCCACGCCGACCAAAACCCCGGTTCCGCCGCCCGCGCCCGCACCTGCCGCGACGGCAACCCCGGCCAAGATTGCCCCAGCCGCCCCACCGGCAGCAATCGCGCCGGCGCCGGCCACCACCGCAACCGTCAAGGCGCCGCTGAAGGAACTGGCGCCGGCAGGCCCCATCAAAAAGGAAAAAACAGCCGCACCGGCACCAACCGCCGTGGCCGAAAAGCCGGCCAAGGAACCGAGCAAGGCGGAAAAACTGATCGCCGCCATCAAACCGATGCAACCGCCTTATGCCCTGGAGGCCACCTTCCGCGAGGATACCTGGGTTCGCATTCAGGTGGACGGCGCGAAACCCAAGCCGCAATACTTCCGCGCCGGCGAAAAATCGGCATGGCAGGCCAACAACAAGATCCAACTCTTCATCGGCAATGCCGGCGGGGTCGATCTGACCTTGAACAACACCAAACTGCCGCCGCTGGGCAAGCCCGGCAATACCACCCGGATAACCATCCAGCCGCAGCTTGACCAGCGTTAAATGTCTCTCCAGCAAACGCTCGCCGTGGTCCTCCAGGTCATGGACCACGGCGATGCCGATAAGATCGTCACCTGTTACAGCGAGAACCTGGGCAAACTCTCCGGTATCGCCAAGGGCGCCAAGCGGAGCAAAAAGCGGTTCGTCAACAAGCTGGAACCCTTTTCGCTCCTCGACCTCTCCTACGAGGAAAGCCGCACCAGCTCACTGATGCGGATCGACCAGGCCGAACTGGTCAGCGCCTTTCCCACCCTGCGCAGCAACTACCACCGTTACACCGCCGCCACCCTGCTCTGTGAACAGATGCTCCAATGGACCAGAGAGCACGATGCCGATCCCGATCTCTTCGCCCTGCTGCGCTGGGCTCTCACCAATCTCGAACAGGGACAGCCAGCCTTTGCCACCGTGATCCTCTTCGAGATCCGGATGCTCGACCTCCTCGGCTACAAACCCGATCTCTCCGGCTGCCTGCGTTGCGGCCATCTCACCCCGGCCCAGCGGCCCTACCATTTCAGCACCAGCAGAAGCGGGCTCATCTGCAAGGCATGCAACCGCGAAACCGAACATGGCCAAGTGCCGGTCTCCCTGGAAACGGCGCGGCTTCTCCATGCTGCCCAGCACATGGCAGGCAACAAGCTTGACCGTCTGCATTTCTCGCCGGACGCCGTCCGCGAGTCGCTCACCCTGCTGCGTCGCTACGACCATCACCTGCTCCAGCGGGAAATCAACTCCTGGCCCCACTTCCTGGCCAGCCTGCCGCTGGCAGGATAGGCTACCGGCACGAAAATTCCGCGAATTGCAACGGGAGACCTGTTCGAACAGCGGTCTCTTCCATGTTTGTTCAGCAACTGACGGACGATGATGGGAGTGAACAAGAGGGACAATATTTACTCGGCAGTGTCAACCGAAAGCACTCTCTGAATCGACACCCCCCCCTAATTTTTGTTCAACTTGTCAACTTGGAAGCCTGACCCCATGATTTGACTGACCCCATGATTTGACCCCATGATGACCTTGAGCTTGCCGCGCAGCGCCGCAGATGTTCTCGCGGTCAGGTTGAGCGCTTTGTTGGGTGGTTTTTTTGTGTTTCGTTGAGCAAAAAACAAAAGAGGCTACAGGCTGTTAGCCCGAAACCACTTGAGTCAAGGTGTAGCGGCTGTTTGGCTGGCTCGCAAGTTCATTCTTTACTTTTTCTCGCCCTCTTTTTAGGGGCTGGATTAACCTTGGCCGCGTCAACTGTATGGATATTCGTTTTTTCTTTTTCTGTTTTTGACAACCCGAAGCGCGAAACGCCTATCATTGCTCCTGGACATATTAACTCAGGAGTAGGCCCTACAGCTCCAATGGCGAACTGAAACTCTAAAGATAAGTTGTAAAGCCCTTCATGAATATTTTTATGCTTAACGAGTATCTCAGTAAGTTCGATAAGCGAAAACTCAGCTGTCATGCTTGGATTGTTCTCATTGGATTGCATTGACTTTCTCCCAAGCAAGCGGTTTGTCAGTAGTAGCAACAAAGGTTGTTGATGATTGCCTATCTGATATAGTAATATTATGATGATGAGTATGTTCTAACCTTATAACACTATTTTGCACTATAGCACTTTTGATAGATTGAGCAACGAAGTCATTCAAGGTAACACCTTGATGACAAGCGATTTCTGCGGCTTTTCTGTGGAGTTCTTGCCCAACCCTTACGTTGAAAGTGCCGCTATATGGCTTGTTGGCAGGATTCCCAGTTTCTTTACAATATGCAAGATAACGGTCAACGGCTTGCTTGAAGGATGTTTTGATTTCCTCGACAGTCTCGCCCTCATAGGTAACGATGTCTTCAATGAAGAGGATTTGTCCATGCAAACAACTATCCTCAATGCTTGCCTCAATAGTGCCGGTGTAGCCTTTGTAGGTAAGCTTGTTCATAATATTACCCCTATATGTTTAAGTGCGTTCTTTGCATCGCGTACCTGATAAGATTTCAAAACCCCAGACGGGTGAGTTTTTGACATGCCAAAACGAAAACCACTCGAATGCTCAAACATATAGTGCGATCCACCGTCGCATGTGCTTTCAAACCCGTAGTAACCCATGAGCGTGACAAGAGAATGCCAAGGGAAATCTTTGGGTGATGGGCTGGCACACAGCCTGGCCAAGAGTTTTTCTTTTTTAGACATTAAATCCTACCATAGTGGAAGTGGACTTTGCAACTAATATATAGTTGCACTTGTGTTAACATTTTTTTGAGCCAAACAAGTCTGTAGAAAAACTCTGTTTTCAAAAATCCCCGGATGGCTGGCGGGCATTTTTCCGCGGTCCGGCTTCTTGCTGATCTGTTGCCTGCCGTCGCTACCGTCGCAGGCACCCCTTTCTTCTACCACAGGCTGTCCGGTAAGGAAATACTGCCTGCCCCCCTCGCGGATCACGCAAAACCCGGCCCGTAACGCGCTACCTTCTTTTGTGGTTCCCGGTTGCACGCTGCCTCAGCGCACCTTCTTGCGCAGCCAGGCCATGTTCCAGCCCAGGTCCCGCATGGTCTTCGTTCCTTCCTCGTCGTTTGCCACCTCGCCCGGTTTCCGTCCTGGCGGCCCTCATACTCACCAAACCGTTTTCAGATGGGGATAACCACGCAGCTTGTCGTCCTTGGTCACCAGGGCCGCGCCGAGGGACAAGGCGGTGGCCGCGATGATCCGGTCGGCCGGATCGGCGTGGGGGAAGTCCGGCAGCCTGACGGATTCGACGGCAATGGCATTGCTCACCGGCACAAAGGTGAGAAACGGCAAGGTCTCGCAACGGTGGAGCCAGTCCCGCACATCGAGGGCCAGCCGCAGGCGGCCCCGTTCCACCAGCAAGGCGATCTCCCAGGAACTGATGCAGGAGACCTGCACCGACTTTGAGCGGACCGCGGCGTCTATCGCCTTTTTCGCCGGTTTGCTCAGGGCGGTGGAGCCATTCACCCACCAGAGCAGGACATGCGTATCCAGCACGATCACTTGAGCGCCTCCCACTCTTCCGCCCCCACCGGCTCCAGCGGGGCATCATATTTCAAAACGGTGTTGCGCAGCCCCCGGAAGCATTCCTCCGGATCTTCCACAAAGGGGACCACTTTAAGAACCGGACGGCCATGGTCGGTGATGATCAACTCCTCACCGGTCTGCTCGATTTTGCGGAAATACTCCAGCGAATGCGGTTTGAATTGGGATTTCGAGACGATTTGCGGCATACGGCACCTCCTTGCCAATTATGACCATAGTAACATGGTCATAATCCCCTCGCAAGCAAAACGGATTTGCCGCTGCTTACCCGCGCACCTTCTCCAGCAGCCAGGCCATGTTCCGGCCCAAGTCCTTCATGGTCTTCACTCCCTCCTCGTCGCCCATTGCCTCGCCGGGCTCCCGGCCGATGCCGATGTTCCAGTAGGAAGAGCCCACCACGATCATCTGGCCGATGAGGAAAAAGGCGTTGAGGGAACTGAAGACGTGGTAGGCGCCGGCCCGCCGCACCGCCACCACCCCGGCCCCGACCTTGCGCTTGAACATATCGCCGTTGGCGCGGGAGACCATGCCGCAGCGCTCGATCAACGCCTTCATGCCGGCCGAGACATCGGCGAAATAGGTGGGGGAACCGAGCAGAATGCCGTCCGCGGCGTCCATCCTGGCAAGGCAGTCGTTGATGATGTCCTTCTCCACGGCACAGCGCCGGTTCTTTTCCTTGAAACACTGATAGCAGGCGATACAGCCGTGGACCGGCTGGCCGGCGAGTTCGACCAGCTCGGTTTCAATCCCGGCCGCCGCCAGCTCCGCCAGGGCCAGATTCAAGAGTTGTGCGGTATTGCCGCCCTTACGGGCGCTGCCGGAAAATGCCACCACCTTCATACCCGGAACCTCCTTGCAAAACGATAGTGTTGATGGGCTGCGCAGCCGGTTTCAATCGAGCCGCACGCCCCAGATGTCCCCGGCATACTCCCGAATGGTGCGGTCGGTGGAGAACTTGCCCATGCGGGCCACATTCAGAATCGACCGCCTGGTCCACGCCTGGCGGTCGAGATAGAGCTGCCCCACCTCCTGCTGACAGCGGCAGTAATCCTCCAGATCGAGCAGCAGCAGATAGGGATCGCGCGGGTTGAGCAGCGCCTCGATGATCGGGGCGAAGAGATAGGTGTCGCCCTGGCTGAAGGCGCCGTTTCGGATGCTGTCCACTGCGGCGCGCACCTCCTGGCTGTTGCGATAGATCTGCTCGGACGTCCGGGTCGGCCGCTGCCGCTCGCTGGCCACCTCGTCGGCGGTCAGGCCGAAGATGAAGATGTTCTCCGCGCCCACCTCCTCGCGGATCTCGATATTGGCGCCATCCAGCGTCCCGATGGTGAGCGCCCCGTTCAAGGCCAGCTTCATGTTGCCGGTGCCCGAGGCCTCGGTGCCGGCGGTGGAGATCTGCTCGGAGAGATCGGCGGCCGGAATGATCTTCTCCGCCAGCGAAACGCCGTAATTGGGGATAAAGACCACCCGCAGCCGGTTGCCGGTGAGCGGGTCGCTGTTCACCACCTCGGCGACCGAGGTGATGAGCTTGATGATCAGCTTGGCGCGGGCATAGGACGGCGCCGCCTTGCCGGCAAAGATCACGGTGCGCGGCGGCGAAGCCTGATCCCGGCCGTGGATGATGCGGTGGTAGAGGATGATGACGTGGAGGATGTTCAGGAGCTGCCGCTTGTACTCGTGGATGCGCTTGATCTGGACATCGAAGAGACTGGCCGGATCGACCTCCACCCCGCATGCCTCGCCGATGTGATGGGCAAGGCGTTTTTTGTTGGCGAGTTTCACCGCCTGCCACTGCTGCTGGAATTTTTTGTTGGCAGCGTGCCGTTCCAGCTGGCGCAAGGTCTCCAGATTCGTCACCCAATTCCCGCCGATGGTTTCGGTAATAAGGCCGGACAATGCGGGATTGCACTTGAGCAGCCAGCGACGCTGGGTGATGCCGTTGGTCTTGTTGTTGAAGCGGTCGGGATAGAGCTGGTAAAAATGCCGGAAGATCCTGGTCCGCATCAGGTGGGAATGCAGCGCGGCCACGCCGTTGACCGAATGGCTGCCGACAATGGCCAGATGCGCCATGCGCACCCTTTTGACCGGCCCTTCTTCGATGAGGGAAAGCTCGCGCAGCTTGTCGGTATCGTCGGGAAAGCGCGCCGCCACCTCCTGCAGGAAATGGTGGTTGATCTCGTAGATGATCTCAAGGTGGCGCGGCAGCATGCGGCCCATGAGTTCCACCGGCCAGGTCTCCAGGGCCTCGGGCATCAGGGTGTGGTTGGTGTAGCCGAAGGTGTTGACGCAGATGTCCCAGGCCTTTTCCCACGCTATCCCTTCGACGTCGATGAGCAGCCGCATCAGTTCGGGAATGGCGATGCTGGGATGGGTGTCGTTCAACTGCACGGCCACGGAATCGCTGAACTGGTCGAAGGAATCGTGTTTCTTCTTGTAGCGGCGCAGGATGTCCCG
>JAJZRJ010000008.1 GCA_021802775.1 Deltaproteobacteria bacterium | reverse complement strand
ACGAGGAGGGGCGCTGCACCCTCTATGACCATCGCCTGATGATCTGCCGGATGCACGGGGTGCCATCGAGTCTCACCTTCCCCAACGGCCAGGGCAAGACCTTTCCCGGTTGCGCCCGCTGCCAGGACTTGACCCGCGGCAAGGCGGCGGTGCCCACGGTGGAACGCACCCCCCTGCTGCGCGAATTGGCCATGCTGGAGCAGGAACTGCTCGGCAAGGAGGCCGGGGTCATGCCCAAGGTGAAGAAGACCATCGCCGACATGATCATCCTCGGTCCGCCCACCTTGTGATCCCCCCTTGGCGTCGGCCGGTCCGCGGGACAGCCCGCGGCGGCTGGCCATCCTTCCTTGGCCGCGCGCCCGCGGCCAAAAAATCCTCAGTCAGAACCATTTTTTTGCTATTGTAAAAAAAATCGTTCTTTTTGATTTAAATCAAATATCCGCTGCTCAGGTTTTTTTATATTGCCTTTGTTTGGGTTGGGTGGGCCTTGAGGTCGCTGCACGGGATGTGTGCGGCGGACGGGGCGTGCTTTCATGCTCTGAAACGTTGTTTTGCGGTGGGGAAACGACGTTCAGGAAACCATTACGGGGGGCACGATGAAACTTGACAGGAGACTTTTCTTGAAGGGCGCCGTGGGCGGCGGCTGCGCCCTGGCGCTGGGACTCAGGTTTTTTCACTTTGCCGAGGACGCCACCGGCTATGCCGAACAGGTGGAGCAGCTTGTCCGTTCGACCTGCTCGCCGAACTGCACCGGGGCTTGCGGCTACAAGGCCCGGGTCACCAACGGCCGGATCAGCACCTTGATCCAGGCCGCCGATTATCCGGAAGAATCCTACAACCCGCGCGGCTGTCTGCGCGGGCTCTCGATGATGGACCTCATCTACGGCAAGGACCGGCTCAAGTACCCGCTGATCCGCACCGGTGCCCGCGGCAGCGGCCAGTTCCGGCGGGCGAGCTGGGACGAGGCCCTCGACTATGCGGCGGGCAAGCTCAAGGCCATTGCCGACAAATACGGCCCGGAGGCCATTGCCGCCACCATCCAGGTGCCGGGCACCGGCTATGTGCAGAAGGGCGCCATGGTGGCCCTGGCCGGCCTGGCCCATTGGACCATGCACCACGGCTACGACCAGAACGGCGACCTGCCCATGTTCTGGCCCATGACCTTCGGGGTGCAGAGCGAGGAACTCGAATCCCTCGAATGGCTCAATGCCCGCTACACCATGATCTTCGGCTCCAACGTCATGCAGACCCGGCTGCCCGATGCCCACCATATGATCGAAGCCAAGCGCCGGGGCCGCATGGTGGTGGTGGATCCCGACTTCTGCAGCACCGCGGCCAAGGCGGACGAATGGCTGCCGATCAAGGCCGATACCGATGCCGCCCTGGCCTTAGGCATGGCCAAGGTCATCATCGACCGAGGTCTCTACGACGCCGAATTCCTGCGGGATTTCACCGATTTCCCCATCCTGGTCCGCAAGGACAGCGGCAAGCGCTTGCTGGCCGGCGAGGTAAGGGCCCTGGCCGGCGCCACCAAAGGGCGCGTCATCCCCGAGTACCGCCGCCTCTTTGTGGTGCACAGCGGCAACGGCCTGCAGATCCTTGACCCGGAACGACTGAACCCCACCCGTGCCGACCTGGAGGGCGAATATCAGGTCACCCTGACCAGCGGGCAGACGGTGGCGGTGGAAACGGTCATGACCGCGCTGAAAAGAACCCTGGCCGACTACACCCTCGATAAAGTGGCGGCCATCACCGGCGCCGACCCGAAGCAGATCGAGCGGGTCGCCGTCGAGGCCGCCACCAACACCCCGCTCCACATCATCTACGGCGCGAGCAACTACCAGTGGTACAACGGCGATCTCAAGGGGAGGGCCATCTCCCTGCTGCCGGTGCTGACCGGCAGCATCGGCAAGAGCGGGGCCGGTATTTCCACCTACGCCGGCCAGTACCGGATCCGCTTCAACCTGAAAAGCTGGTGGTTCCCGGAGGGGTCCAGGCTCAACTGGGTGCCCTATCTCCACTTCCTCCAGGGCAAGGGCCCCCGCTATCCGGAACACGGGATCAAGGCCATGGTCGGCGGCTGGGGCAACCCTTTCGACCAGCACAACATGAGCAACCGTTTGAAGGATCTGGCCACCTCCGGCGAGTTGGAGTTCATCCTCACCACCGATTTCCAGATGTCCACCAGTTGCCAGTGGTCGGACGTGGTGCTGCCGGCCCCCACCTGGTACGAAAAACACGACCTCACCGCCACCATCCTCCACCCCTACCTGCAACTCCAGCAGCCGGCCATCAAGCCGCTCTTCGAGTGCCGGTCCGAGTTGTGGATCTTCCGCGAGCTGGCCAAACGGCTGGTGCCGGAGCATGCGGGCCATTTCTTCCCGGAGCTGGACGAGAACGCCGCGGCCTTGAAGGTCATCGAACTGCTGCTCGCCACCGGCGGCCCCGAAACCAGGGGCATCACCCTGGAGATGCTGCAAAAGGGGCCGGTGCGGCTCCATTCGCCGGCGCCAGGCGACCGGCAGGTGCCCTTTTACGAGCAGGTCCATAACCGGCAGCCCTTTCCGCCGCCCAGCTACCCGGCGCCGATTGCGGCCACGGCCCAGTTCCTGCGCAGCGGCCGGATCGAATTTTACAAGGACGAGGATCTCTTCCTCAGCGAAGGCGAACAGCTGCCGCTGCACAAGGAAACCTACGTGGCGACCGAGTACAAGGTCAACCCGAAGGCCCGCGAGGCATACCGGCTGCGCTTCGTCACCAAGAACTCCCTCTACCGGGTCCATTCCACCCATTCCAACAACACCATCCTCCTGGAATTGCAGGACAACCAGCCCAAGGTCTTCCTGAATCCGGCGGAGGCCCAAGCCCGCGGCATCGCCAACGGCGACCTGGTGCAGATCTACAACGACCGCGGCAAGACCCGGGCCCATGCCATTCTCGATCCCGGTTGCAGCCTTGGCACCGCCATCTTCGAGGAGGGCTGGTGGGCGCGCTACCTGGCCGACGAATCGTATAATTCGCTGACCTATCCGTGGATCAAGCCGCTGCATGAAATCTATTTCGTGCCGGGCATGTGGTCGCCCACCACGGTCTGGAACGAATGTCTGGTCGATGTGAGGAGGATACCGGCATGAAAATGGGAATGGTCATCGATCTGGAAAAATGCATCGGCTGCCGTTCCTGCATGGTGGCCTGCAAGCAGCACAACGCCCAGCCGCCCGGCACCTGGTGGAACCGGGTCTTTACCCCCGGCAGCCACCACCACCTGACCCCGCCGGCCAAGGGGATCGAATTCTTCCTGCCGGTCCATTGCCAGCACTGCGAGAACGCCCCCTGCGCCAAGGTCTGCCCGGTGGGCGCCACCTACCACGCGCCGGACGGCGCGGTGCTCATCGACTTCGAGCGCTGCATCGGCTGCCGCTATTGCATGTCGGCCTGCCCCTACGGGGTGCGGCAGTTCAACTGGGAAGCCCCGGAAAAGGCGCACCAGCGAGCGGGGTACCAGGAACACTATCGTTTCGGCTACCCGGAAGACCACCGCAAGGAGGGCCGTCTGGTCTATGCGCCGCTCCGGCCCAAGGGCGTGGTGGAGAAATGCACCTTCTGCGCCCAGTACCGCGACAAGGGCGAGCTGCCGGCCTGCGTGCGCGGCTGCCCCGGCAAGGCCAGGATGATCGGGGATCTTGACGATCCCGACAGCGAGATCCGCAAGTTGATCCGGGAGCGCAACGCCTTCCAGCTTCTGCCGGAAAAGGGAACCAAGCCCACGGTCTACTATCTGCCGCCCAAAGCAAAGGAGATCTAAATCATGTCCGCAACAATGAAAAACGCCCTCCGGATCAGTGGCGCGCTTTTTCTGATCGCCATCGTGGCCTGGCTCTATCAGCTCAAGGAAGGGCTGGTGCTGACCAACCTTCAGAACTCCTACAGCTGGGGGCTTTACATCTCGGGCCTCGCCTTCTTCGTCGGCAACGCGGCCGGCGGCCTGGTCTTGAGTTCCTCCATCTACCTCTTCGGCGTGAAGAAGCTGAAACCCCTGGCCAAACTCGGGGCGCTCACTGCCTTTGCCAATGTGACCGCGGCCATGCTCATCGTGCTGCCGGACATCGGCAAGCCGATCCGGCTCTACAACATGCTGCTGCACCCGAATTTCATGTCGCCGCTGGTCTGGGACGTGATCGTGCTCAACCTCTATGCCGCGGTCTCGGCCCTGTATCTCTATATCCTCATGCTGCCCGACCTCACCGGCCCGCTTGCCCGCTTCGCCGTCAAGGTGGCGGACCCGGCCGGGTTTTCCGAGACCTGGGCCAGGCGGATCGCGCCGGTGGCGCTGCTCTTTGCCATCGGCATCCATGTGATCACCGCCTGGATCTTCTCCACCCAGGGGGCGCGGGACTGGTGGTTTTCGCCGGCCATGGCCCCGGATTTCGTCTCGGTGGCCATTGGCGTCGGCACCGCGGTGGTTCTGCTGGCCGCGGCCCTGGCCTACGGCACCGGGGAAAAGTACCAGGACGCCTATCAGACCCTGGCGCTGATCGTCTTCATGGCGGTGTGCGTCCATCTCTTTCTGATGATGAACGACCTGGTGATCCATGCCTGGTTCGGCGACGCCGAAACCCACCGGATCATGGAGATCGCCTGGGGCGACTTCGCCTGGGCCCACATCTTCGAGGTGGTGGCGCCGCTTGCTGGCGCCTGGCTGCTACTGCAGGAGCGGGTCCGGCGATCGTTGCCGCGCCTGGCCGCGAGCGCCGGGCTGCTCATCGTCGGGGTCTTTGTCCACCGCTTTCTCATCATGCCGGCGGCCTACAACAACATCCCCATGACCATGACGCCGCTGGGCCTGCCCGGAGTCCACTGGTCGCTGCCCATCGCCTCGGGCCGTTTCTTTCCCGGCCTGAGCACCTTTCTTGACTCCTACGCCTACGCGCCCTCGTTCATCGAGGTCGTCATCCTGCTCGGCATCATGGCCTACGCGGTCTTCCTGGTCCTGCTGGCCATCGCCAAGCTGCCGATCCTGGCCAAGGAGGTCTCCTGATGGCGGGCGCAGCGCTGCATGGCGGACTGGCCCTTATTTCGCGGCTGTTCAGTTATCCGGACCAGCCGCTGGCCCCGGCCTCCATCCCGGAGGAGGCCGGAGCGCTGCTTCGGGCGATAAACAGCGTGGAGCCGGTGCGTTTGCAGAACGAGTACGTCCGGCTCTTTGTCAATGCCCTGCCGGAGGTGCCTTGCGCGCCGTACGGCTCCGTCTATCTGGAAGGGTCGCTCATGGGCGAGTCCACGCTGGCGGTGCGCGATCTCTACCGCAAGTACGGCATGGTCACCACCGAACTGGCGGACCATATCGCGGTGGAAAGCGAATTTCTCGCCTGGCTGCATGGGGTGGCGGGTGGAGATCGGGCCGCACGGAAGGATTACGACTATCTGCTCGGTCACCTGAAGGCGTGGAGCGGCCTTTTTTTCGACCAGGTGGAGAGGCATGACCAGCTTGGCTGCTATCGGCGGAGCGCCCGGCTGGCTCGCGCTATTCTGAGCCGGATCAGCTGATGCCGGCATGATCTTCCTCTCGGCCCGCCGCGGAGAGCCGCGCCCGTTTTTCGCCATACTTTCCGACATTTTGTTGCAAAAGAACCGGGAGCCATCTATGATGCGCCCCATATCTGTTGTTCATTCATCCGATTAATTAAGGAGTTGCCGTTATGATGCAGCAAGCAAAGCGTGCGGGGGTGGCGGTGCTGATGGCCGCGCTGGTGTTGGGAAGTGCCGCCGGAGTGATGGCCGCCGAGCCGAAGCAGCCGGCAGCCAAGCCCGCGGCGGCGAAGAAGGCTTCCGGCAAGGTGGCCACCGTCAATGGGGTGGCAATCAAGCGCAGCGATTTCGAGCGGGAGTTCTTTGCCATCAAGAATCGCTTCGGCATGCATGAGAAGATGGATGCCAAGCAGGAGGGGGAAATCAGGAAGACGGTGCTCGAAAAGATGATCGGCGGCGAGCTGCTCTATCAGGCGAGCAAGAAGAAGGGCATCAAGGTGGACGCCAAGGCCATCGATGCGGAGCTGGGCCAGCTGAAGAAGCGCTTCCCCGGCGACAAGGAATTCAGGGAGGCGATCAAGCGCTCCGGAACCAGCGAAGCCGAATTGAAGGGCCAGATGCAGCGCAATCTGGCGATCCAGCGCCTCATCGACCAGGATTTCGTGGCCAAGGTCACGGTCACCGCCGAGGAGGCCAAGGATTTCTACGAGAAGAACAAGGAGAAGTTCAAGCAGCCGGAGCAGGTCAAGGCGAGCCATATCCTCATCGAGGTGAAGCCGGACGCGCCGGAGGCGGACAAGAAGGCGGCCCGCGCGAAAATCGATGGGCTCCTGAAGAAGGTGAAGGCGGGCGAGGATTTTGCCAAGCTCGCCCAGGAGAACTCCCAGTGCCCGAGCAGCACCAAGGGCGGCGACCTGGGCTATTTTGCCAAGGGCCAGATGGTGCCGCCGTTCGAGACCGCGGCCTTTGGCCTCAAGGTCGGCGAGGTGAGCGATATCGTCGAGACCCAGTTCGGTTACCACATCATCAAGGTGACCGACAAGAAGGCGGAAAGCCAGGTGCCCTTCGACACCGCCAAGGAACAGACCATGCGGCGGATGAAGGCGGCCAAGGTGCAGGAGGCCGTTGGCCGTTATGTCGAAGAATTGGCAAAGGGTGCCAAGATCGTGCGGATGCTGAACTAGCAAAAAGAGAGTGAGCGGAATTGCCAAGGGCTGCCGGAGAGAATCCGGCAGCCCTTTTGCCGTTGCGCGTTACCGGCCGCTTTGGTTCGGTAGTCATGCTGCGAACTGACGAATCATGAAATCCGCCCGCCAATTCGCCATTGAGGTGCTGCTTGCCGTTGCCCGGAAGGGGCAGCCGGTGGATCAGCTTTTTGATCAGCAACGGGCCGGCCAGTCCCTTGGGGATCAGCGCGACACGCAGCTGGCCATGGCCATGGTTTACGGGGTGCTGCGCTGGCAAGGGTATCTCGATCATGTGATCGCGGGTTTTTCCAGCCATCCCCCTGCCAAGATGAAGCCGCTTACCCTGATCGCCCTGCGGGTGGGGGCCTATCAGGTGCTCTTCATGGACCGGGTGCCGGCCGCGGCGGCGATCAATGAAACCGTCCAGGCGTTGAAGGCGGCGGGGCAGCCCAAATGGCTGACCGGCTTTATCAACGGAGTGCTGCGGGCACTGGCGCGGGGGAGAGCCGGCGTGCTGCCGGCGGCGAGTCGCGAGGCGCTCTTCTTGAGTCATCCCGCCTGGTTGACGGCGCGGTGGCGGCAGCGGTACGGCGATGCCGTTGTCGAGGCCATCTGCCGGGCTGACAACGAGCAGTCGCCCTTGGTGCTGCGAGTCAACACCCTGCGGACGGAGCGGCCGGAATATCTCCGGATGCTGGTCGCCGCCGGCGTTGACGCAGTGGCCGGTAGTTATGCACCGGACGCGGTCCGGCTGGCTGGTTATCGCGGAGCGATTCCGGGCCTGCCCGGCTATGCCGAAGGTTTCTTTCAGGTGCAGGACGAAGCTGCCCAGTTGGCCACCTTGTTGCTGGGCGAGTTGAAGCCGGAGCGCTATCTGGACGGCTGCGCCGGCCTGGGCGGCAAGACGAGTCACCTGGCGCAACTGCTGCCCCCAGCCGGC
Source organism: Deltaproteobacteria bacterium (assembly GCA_021802775.1). Classification (GTDB taxonomy): domain Bacteria; phylum Desulfobacterota; class Desulfobulbia; order Desulfobulbales; family Desulfurivibrionaceae; genus JAJZRJ01. The sequence goes on along the minus strand of JAJZRJ010000008.1, from coordinate 64,849 downwards.
GAGGTGGTGGCGGTGGAGCCGCACGCCGGGCGGGGGAAACTGCTTGGCGAAAACCTGGCCCGTCTTGGCCTGCGCGCCACGCTTTTCCATGGCGAGTTGCAGGACTTTGCCAGTCAGAACCAGGGGAATTTCCAAGGCATTCTCATCGATGCACCCTGTTCCGGCCTCGGAGTCGTCGGCCGTCAGCCCGACATCCGCTGGCAGCGGCGCGAGGGCGATCTCCTTCGCTACGCGGCGCGGCAACGCGCTTTGCTCGATCAGTCTGCCCCCCTGCTGGCGGCCGGCGGGGTGCTGGTCTATGCCACCTGTTCCACCGAGCCGGAGGAGAACGACGAAGTGGTTGCCGCTTTTCTCGCTGCGCATTCGAATTTCGCGCTCGCCGACGCCAAGGCGTTCCTCCCTGTTTCCGCTCACCTGCTGGTGGATAGCCACGGCTGTTTACGGACCTTGCCCCATCAAGGGCTTGACGGTTTTTTTGCCGTCCGATTGGAGAAAAAGCAATGAATAATGCAGAATGAACAATGAATAATAGTGGTAGGGAGAGGCATGAAAAATTCAAAGAATGAGATAGCAGAACGGACGTTTGACTTTTCCCTCGCCGTTATCGCCTGTTACCAAAATTTGCCGAAAAATGATCTGCATCGAATTTTAGGCAAGCAGATCTTGCGTTGCGGGACATCGGTAGGGGCAAATGTGCATGAGGCGCAGGCCGCGCAAAGCAAGGCGGATTTTATTGCCAAGATGTCCATTGCCCACAAAGAGGCCCGCGAGACGGCCTATTGGCTTCGTCTTTTTCAACGGGCGGCACTGCACTCATCTGCGGAACTCAAGGGATTGGCTGATGAGGTCGAGCAGATTATCAAGATGTTGTCAGCCATCCTCCTTACTTCGAAGAAGAAAAACTCTTAACTTTTCATTCTTCATTCTTAGTTTATTATTATGGAACCCCAACAGCTTCGCATCCGCGGCGCCCGGATGCACAACCTGAAAAATATCGATGTCGATCTGCCCCGCAACCGGCTGGTGGTCTTTACCGGCCTTTCCGGTTCGGGCAAATCCTCCCTCGCCTTTGACACCCTCTATGCCGAGGGCCAGCGCCGCTACGTCGAGTCGCTCTCCACCTATGCCCGCCAATTCCTGGGCCAGATGGACAAGCCCGACGTGGACCTGCTTGAAGGGCTTTCCCCTGCGGTTTCCATCGAGCAGCGCACCACCAGCCGCAACCCGCGCTCCACCGTGGGCACCATCACCGAGATTTATGATCACCTGCGCCTGCTCTATGCCCGGGTCGGCCAGCCCCACTGCCCGGAATGCGGGGCCGCGATCCGGCCCCAGTCGGTGCAGGAGATGGTGGCGAACCTTGCGGCCCTGGCAGAAGGGACCAAGATCATCCTGCTGGCGCCGGTCGTTGACGCGAAGAAAGGGGAGCACCAGCTGGTGCTCGACCGGCTGCGCAAGGAAGGGTTTGTCCGGGTGCGGATCAATGGCGAGATCCGGGGGCTGGAGGAGGCGATCAGCCTGGACAAGAACAAGCGCCACACCATTGCGGCAGTGGTGGATCGGCTGGTGATCAAGGAGTCGGTGGCGCGGCGCTTGGCCGAGTCGGTGGCCACGGCAGTGAAATTGGCCGATGGCCTGTTGCTGGTCAACTTCCCCGACAGTGGCGAGGAAGTGCTCTCCAGCGAAAAAGCGGCCTGCGTTCAGTGCGGCCGCAGCCTGCCGGAACTCACCCCGCAGCTCTTTTCCTTCAACAACCCCAAGGGCGCCTGCGCCGAATGCGGCGGCCTCGGGGTCAAGCAGTTCTTCGATGCCCAACTGGTGGTGCCGGACCCGGGCAAAACCCTGCGCCAGGGCGCGGTGGCGGTGTGGGACATGAAGTCGCCCTCCACCTATGTGCTGGAGCTGCTGGGTGCTCTGGGGGTTGATCTCGATATCCCCTTTGCCAAACTACCCAAGCGCGCCAAGGAGGCGATCCTGCACGGCACCGGCAGCGATCCGCTCCACTTCAGCTATCTTCGCTTCCACCGCCACCAGGAGCACCACAAGCCCTTTGAGGGCATCCTGCCGCAGCTTGCCCGGCGCTATCTGGAAACTGATTCCAGTGCGGTGCATGAGGAACTGGAACAATACATGAACGAACAGCTCTGCCCCTCCTGCCACGGCGCCCGGCTCAGGCCCGAGGCCCTGGCGGTGCGGGTGGGGCCATGGGCGATCCACGAGCTGACCGGCCTCAGCATCGGCCGACTGCTTGCGGAACTGCCGGCCATCGACTTTGCCGCCCAGGAGCGGCCCATTGCCGAGCGCATCCTCAAGGAGACCATCGACCGGCTCACCTTTCTCCACGATGTCGGCCTGGGCTACATCTCCCTCGACCGCCGGGCCGCCACCCTCTCCGGCGGCGAGGCACAGCGCATCCGGCTTGCCTCCCAGATCGGCTCCCGGCTTGCCGGAGTGCTCTACATCCTCGATGAACCGAGCATCGGCCTGCACCAGCGCGACAACCAGCGCCTCATCAATACCCTCATCCGCCTGCGTGACCTGGGCAATACGGTGATTGTGGTGGAGCATGACGAGGAGACGATCCTGGCGGCGGACCACGTGCTCGACATGGGGCCAGGCGCTGGCATACACGGTGGCCGGGTGGTCTACAACGGCGAGGTGGCCGGGCTGCTGGTTCACGAGAAATCGCTTACCGGCGGCTATCTTTCCGGCCGGCTCGTGATTCCGGTGCCCAGGAAGCGGCGTACCCCCAAGAAAGGGGACTGGCTCGTCATCAAACAGGCGCACGCCAACAACCTGAAAAACATCACCGTGAAGTTTCCCTTGGGCGTGATGACCAGCGTCACCGGGGTCTCCGGCTCCGGCAAGAGCACCCTGGTGCTGGAGACGCTGTTCAAGGGGGCGGTGAACCATCTGCATCAGGGCCATACGGCAGCCGGCGCCTGCGAGGCCATGCTGGGGCTCACGCGGATCGACAAGGTCATCGACATCGATCAGAGTCCCATCGGCCGTACCCCGCGCTCCAATCCGGCCACCTATACCGGCGTGCTGACCCCGATCCGCGAACTCTTTGCCCAGTTGCCCGAGGCGCGGGCCCGCGGCTATAAGCCGGGCCGCTTCAGTTTCAACCTCAAGGGCGGCCGCTGCGAGGGGTGCGAGGGCGAGGGGGTGATCAAGATCGCCATGCACTTCCTGCCGGATATCTATGTGACCTGCGAGAGCTGCCAGGGGCAGCGCTACAACCACGAGACCCTGGATATCCGCTACAAGGGCAAAAACATCGCCGAGGTGCTGGCCATGAACGTGGAGGAGGCCCTGGCCTTCTTCGCCAAGGTGCCGGTGGTCAGCGCTAAGCTCCAGACCCTGATGGACGTGGGGCTCGGCTATCTGCCGCTGGGGCAATCCTCGGTGACGCTCTCCGGCGGCGAGGCGCAGCGGATCAAGCTCTCGCGGGAGTTGAGCCGGCGTTCCACCGGCCGCACCCTCTATATCCTTGACGAGCCGACCACCGGACTCCATCCGGCGGACGTGCGCCATTTGCTTCATGTGCTCGGCCGGCTGGTGGAGAGCGGCAACACGGTGGTGGTGATCGAGCACAATCTCGATGTGATCAAGACCGCGGATTACGTGATCGACCTTGGCCCCGAGGGCGGTGATGGCGGCGGCGAGGTGGTGGCCTGCGGTACGCCGGAAGAGGTGGCGGCCTGTGTGGCCTCGCACACCGGATACCATCTGCGCAAGGTGCTGGACCCGGGCGAGCCGCGTGGCAGGGCCCGGAATCGGAAAAGCAAAGGATGAGCCGCGTTGGCAGCTTTTTCCGCGCTTGTCTCTTTTACCGCCATCCGGTATAACCGGTGAGACGGTTGTCGCAATAACGAGGCAATGCCTCTTGATCCGGAAAGGAGAATGGAATGTCAGACGAGCAAGCGGGCACTGCGGCCCAGGAACAGGCTGCGCCGGTTTTCCGGCTGCAGAAGATGTATGTGAAGGATCTCTCCTTTGAGAATCCCAATGCGCCCGATGTCTTTCTGGAGAAGGGCGGCGAGCCGAAAGTCGATGTGAATCTGGGGCTTAAGCACCGTAAGCTTGAGGCCGAGGATCACTACGAGGTGACGCTGGCCATCACCGTCAAGGTCACGGCCAGCACCTCCGGCAAATCGCTCTTTCTCATCGAGGTGGAGCACGCCGGCGTCTTTCTGCTGAAGAATATCCCGGCCGAGCATATCCCGCCGGTGCTCTCCGTGGAGTGTCCGGCCCTGCTCTTCCCCTTCACCCGCCAGCTCATCAGCCAGGCCTCGGTGGATGGCGGCTTCATCCCCTTCCTCATGGAGCCGGTGAACTTCCTGGCGCTCTATGAAAATTCCCGCCGCCAGCAGGCAGCCGAGGGGGCAAAGCAGTAAGCAGCCGCGTTGAGCGAAAAGGTAAGCAAAGAAAAAGCCCGGCTCTGCCGGGCTTTTTCTTTTGCATGCCTTGCTGTGATCTTAGAGAATCTTGGGTTGGAGCATGATGACCAGCTCGGTTTTTTTCGTATTTTTTTCAGAGTGCGAGAAGAGGGAACCAACTCCCGGGATATCTCCCAAAAACGGAATCTTGGTGCGATCATCGCTCTCGGCGTTGTCGATCAGCCCGCCGATCACCAAAACCTCGCCGCTCTTGACGCGTACCGTGGTGTTCATTTCCCTAAGCTTGATCCTGGGAACACCCACCGTTCCGGCACCGATAGGAATGTATTCGATTTCATTGTTTTCCAGTTTTGAGGTGACCGGCGTGAGGCTGAGAATAATTTCGTCGTTATCCATGATGGTGGCGAGCACCGACATGCCCAAGCCGGACATGAGGGTTGCCGTGGTGGCAGAATAGGTGACGACGCCGCTTTCGCTGACCGTTGCGTCGATTTTGTCGATATACTTGATGCTGTCGCCCGCGCTGATCAGGGCCGGCTGGCCATTCATGACACTCAGCTTCGGGTTGGCCAGCACCTTGGAGGGGCCCTGTTCGTCCAGGAAGTCCAAAGCAACCTTAAAGGGATTGCCGGTCACGGCAATCTCGGTCACGCCGCGTTTCCTGTTGTCCCGATTAGGATCGTAGATAACGCCCGAGCTGCCAAAGAGGGTCATTGACAATCCTTTGCCCGTCAGGAAGCCGCTCCAGTCTATACCCCGTTTGGAGGTGTCATCAATGGTGACCTCCACGATCTTGGCCTCGATGGAAACCTGACGGTAGAGTTCCTTTTTCAGGTTATCCAGATATGTGCCGATTTTTTCGACCAGCGGCCGCGGGGCCGTGACGGTGATCAGCCCGATGGGCTTATCGATGCTGTAGTAGCCCTTGCCGGCCTGGACATTCCGTTTGGTCGCTGCGGCGGCGGCCGGTTGGGCGGCTTGGGCGGGCTGCGGCGCACCGGCCTGCGGGGCTGCGGCGGTTGCAGCGGCTGGCGGGGGAACGGTCTCCTCCCATATCTCCAGGATTTGGTCGATGTTTTTCTTGATGTTGTCCCAGATGTCAAACTGGTTGTTTTCGCTGGTGATCTGGATATTTCCTTTAACGCCGCTCGCGCCACTGGCACCCGTGCTGCTCCCCAGGACATCGCCACCCACTGCGGTATTGTACGTCGATTTCATGAAGGGCATGGCCACGTGGAACTTCCTGGTCTCGCGGTATTGCACCACGATGGTGTTGCCTTTGATCTCATGATAGTAATCGACCTGCCGGAGGATGTTGTCGATGGCCTCGAAAAAGTCATCCTCAGCCCGGATATCCACGTCCACCATGGATGACTGGTCCACATCGCTGGCCCAGCTGATGTTCATCTTCTTGAGGGCGGCCAGGCGCTTCAGGATGTCGCGCAAGGCCACCGGCCCGGTGGTGGAGGAGATGTCGGCGCCGATGGGGATCTTGATTTCCGCTGTTTCGCCAAGCCCGAGTTGCGATCCGGCCGCGGACTCTTTCAGCACATAGGAGGGCTGCTGGAAACGGACCGGCAACTGCCCCGGCTCCAGCGTGTTTTGTTCAACTTCCTTGGCCTGGGCCGATTCCGCCGGTTTGGTCTTCGTCGCCGGAGCACAGGAGCAGAGCAGCGCGAGCAGGGCCACTATCGCGATACGTATCACTGGTTGCGAGCGTTTCATGGTCGTGCCTTTGGGCCGGGGTTGTTCTTGTCGGGTCATTAGCGTCATCCGTTTGCTTGGAAAGCGTAACTACATATTCTCGGCCGCGGCGATGCGGCCCTTGATGTATTGCTGGAGATCCGCCGGCAGTTCGTAACCGGAGAGCAGCACGGTCCGGTATTGCTCCGCCGCCGCCCGGCGGTCGCCCTTCTTGTCGAGGAGGCGGGCCGTGGCGACCATGCTGTCCAGCGTGTCGCCATGGAGTTCCGCGTGCCGGTCCAGCAGGGCAAGAGCGCCGTTGTAACTGTTGTATTCCTCGGCAAAGGCGGCATAGCTGAGAAGCGCCTCTGCCGCTGCCTGGTCGTTGTTGATGGCCTTGTCGAAGTATTCCTTGGCCTCGGGCACCTTCTTCATGTTGGCCAGGGCGATGGCTGCCTGGAGCGCCGCGTTCAGATTGGTCGGATCGGCGGCAAAGGCGGCCTTGGCATAATGGGCGGCCTTGGCATTTTGGCCGAGATGCACGAGGCAGATGGTCGCCATCCGTCCGGCCAGCTGGTCATTATCCGGCCACAAGGCGAAGGCCTTTTCGTAGCCGGCCAGGGCGCCGGCATAGTCGCCCTTGCTGTCCAGGGCGCTGGCTTCGCGGATGATGGCCTTGGCCTCGATTACGCCCTTGGGGGTCTCGATCCGCTGTTTGATGGAGATCGGCTCAAGCCTCTCGCCGCCGTCGGCAGAGAAGGCGATATTCTGGGTGGCGACCTTGGGCCAGATAAATTGCTTGGCCTTGGGCGCGATGACGATGGTGTTGAATCGTTCCTCCTTCTGGAGGTCCTTGAGGTTGAGAATGATGTCCAGGGCAAAGTCCCACGGCACTTCATTGAGCGCCAGCGTGAGGGTACCGTTGACCGCCTCGTCTACCACGATGTTCTGGCCGCTGATCTCGCCAAAGAGGCGGAAGACGTTGTGGAGATCGATCTTGTAGAAGTCCACACTGATCCGTTGTTTGGTGTAGCCGGCAAAGCTGTACGTGTCGGCAGCAGGGGCGGATTTGGCCACTTTCATGGCCGGTGCCTTCTTTCCCTTCCCTTTAGCCGGTTTGACGGTTGCCGTTCCCGCGGCGGTCTTGGTTTTCTTGAGCGGCGGGAGGATTGGTTTGATCAGTTCCTCGGCGTTTTCCGCGGCGAGCAGCAAGGCGGATATGCCTTTTTCACCCGCTGGTTGCGGCGCGGTTGCGGGGTCGGTGGTCGCGGGAGCCGGCGGCGGGGTCGGCGAGACAGTTTTCAGGCTGGCCGACTCCGCCGGAGCGGCAATAGTAACCACCATGCCGTCGGGTTGGGGTTGCACATCGTAGGCAAAGAGTGCCGCAAGGCCGGAGTCGAAGACGACCCGCACCGTGCCGTCGCGCTGCGCCGCCCGAACACCTTCCAGCGTGGTGCCGACCTTGTGCCGGAGCGATTTGGCCGGCAGTTTAACGCCCGGGATATCGATGTACATCCGATCGGGACGAGTGGCGGTTTTCTTGATTTCCGCCTTTTTGAATTTTGCAATGGGGCCATTCGCCCGGAGGAAAACCTTGGTGACCACCGGGTCGCTGGTATCGACGACCACCTCCCGGAGCAGGGTTGCCGCCGCGCCACCGGTTTTTATCTGGCTGGCGGCTCCGGTCTTTGTTGCCACGGTCTTTTTTGATTTGGGCAGGGCGACCTTCTCGCTCTTGACCTCCTTGGCAAAGGCGATGAGGATATCGTTGCTGCGCCGCTCCACCGAATAGCCGCGATCCTCGGCCAGAACGACTTCCACCCGGGTAATGGCCGGTTCCTGTTCGTGCAGCACCTGGGTCTTGACCTGTTGGATCGGTCCCTGCGGTAAATCCGTCGGCAGGGTCGGGGTGGCGATCAGCGTTGCATCCGCCACGTCGATGATGACCCGCAGCGGCTCAAAGAGTTCGTATATCGTATAGGTGGGGGGAGCGTTGCCCTGAATCCGGAGTCGGAATTCATCCGCGTTTTGTTCCACCTTGATGACGGATATCTGATATGTTGGCTCCTTTTCCACAGCAGCGGCGCCTGACGCCGTGCCGGTCCAGCGAGCCGATGACAGCACCAGCGCCAGCAGGGCGGTGAGTATAAAGGGCAGTCGGGCGCGCACGATCATGGCTTCTTGTCTCCGTCTTTCGTTAGCACCATCTCCGTGGTGCGGTACTGTTTTTCCTTGGTCGCTGAAAAGGCCTCCTGCCGGATGATCACCTTGTTGGCGAGGATATCGACCACCTCGCCATTGCGGCCGATGCGGGAGCCGCGGCGGAGCGTGTAGCCGATGCCGGCGGAATCCTGGACCATGGCCACCCGCCCCTTCGCCGTCTTGATAATGGCCACCAGCCGCAATTGGCCGGGGTCGAAGCGCTGCATCCCGGTGGATTCACCACCCGTTCCGCCCCCCCTCTGGGGTTGCTGGGTGAGGAAGGGGAAGAAGGGATCGGGCCGACCCTCGCGCTGGTACACAAAGACAGAGGCCAGCGTGTTTTCCTGCAGCAGTTTTTCGATGTCCGCCATCGGGTTTGATTCTGTTGGGGATGGTGGCGGTGGCGAGGGCACAGGTGTTGGCGCAGCGGAAGCCGGTGGCGGTGCCGCTCCTTGTTGCGCAGAGGTAAACTGTGCCGGAAAGCAGGCCAGCGCCAGCCCCAGGCCAACGGTAAGCGTTATGACGTGGCGTGTCACCGGGCCGCTATTTTTTCTTCTTTCCTTTTGCATTGGCATCCGCTGGTGGTGTTTCGATAAAACGATACGTCACCAGATTAAAGGTGGAGTTGAGGAACATTTCCTTGCCGACCTGGGTGGGGGTGCCCATATTGAGGTTCACCACCGAGACAATGCGCGGCAGCTTGCTGATCTTGTCCAAAAAGACCCCGACGCTGTGATACGGGCCGGAGACGGCAATGTCCACCGGGATCTCGGCATAGAACTCCTTGGGCACCTCCGGCTTCGGCTGGAAGGAAAGGAATTCAAGCCCTGAATTGGTACCCTGGCCGGAGATATTGGTGAGGAGGTTGGGAATCTCTTTCTGTTCCGGCAGCAGGAGCGAGGCCGCCTTGAACTGTTCCTCCACCGCCCGCATCTCGGCCCGATGTTTGTCGAGGTCCTTGGCGATTTTTTCGACTTTCTGCAGTTCCTGTTCGAGCCGGGCCTTCTTCCCTTTCAGTTGGTTGATTTCCGTGCTTTTCGGCATGAACACCAGGAAGATGCAGGCAATCGCCGGCAGCGCCCAGGCACCGATACAGATCAGGAGCTTGTGCGGTGGGGTGAGGCGGCTGACCTTGGTATCGACAAACGCATCAAACCCTTTGCTGAGGGCCTCAAGTTTCGGGTTCATTGTGGTTTGGCGCCCTCCTTGGCGGGTGCAGCAGCCGGGGCCGCAGGTGGTGCCGGTTGGAGTGGGGTGATAGCCAGGGTAAGCCCGAAAGACTTCAGCTTTTGGCCGGCCACCACGGTTTGCGAGGCATTGGCCAGTTCCGCCGGGCCGAAGTAGTCGGAGGCCTCCAGCGCCCGCATGTACTGGGCAATGGTCGCGTTATCAAGGGCAACCCCGTTCAACTGCATGGAGGTGCCGCTGACCTTGAGCGAGGTGAGCCACATGCTGGCGGTCGGGGTGCGGTTGGCGACCTCATCCAGCACATGCACCATGAGCTGGGAGTCGGACTTGAGCTTGTCAACCGCCGCAAGTTTGGTCTCCAGAGTTTTTTTGTCCTTCCGGAGCTTGTCGATCTGTTTGACGATCCGGTCGACGGATTTGCGTTTGTCTTCCAGGGTTTTGATCTCCTCGGTCAAGGCGCTCACCTTCTGGGCCATGCCGAGGCTGATGGCGCCGAGTACGACCAGTACCCCGAGGAAGGAAGCGGCAAAGAGGATCACCTCGTTCCGGAGGCGGAGTTTGCGTTTGATTTCCTTGATGGGCAGCAGGTTGATGCGGATCATGCCGTTTTAAAACTCCACAGGGCGGGTTGCCAGACCGGCTGCCAGCGCCATTTGCGGGGCAATGGCCTCGAGATAGGCGGGATCAATGGCATCGGTGTTGAATTCTGCTTCGGCAAAGGGGTTGAAAATCTCGACCGGCATGCCGGTTTCCTTGGCAATGAAGTCGGCCAAACCGGCGATGCGGGCGCCGCCGCCGGAGAGTACCAGTTTGTCGATGGGCGCATCGGGATAGTTGGAGGCGTAAAAGTCGAGGGCCCGTTTGATCTCGGCCACCCACTGACGGCAGGTTTCGGCAAAAAGGCGTTCGATCTCTGGTCGCAGGTCGCCCGCCGGTTGGGCGCCGGTCTTGAGGGCTTCGGCCTCTTCATGATTCAGGCCGAAGCGGCTCTGGATCTGCTCGGTGAGTTGGCGGCTGCCGAGGACCACATCGCGGGCCAGGGTGGAGATGCCGCCGGAGATGATGTTGATGTTCATCTTGGAGGCGCCGATGTCGATGAGCACCACGTTGTCCCTGAGGCCGAAATTGGCCTCAAAAGCATTTTCCAGGGCAAAGGCATCCACATCCACCACCACCGGTTTGAGCCCGGCCGTGCGGAGCATGTCAAGGTAGCCATCCACCACCTCGCGTTTGGCCGCCACCAGCATGACGTCGGTGCGCTCCTCGCCTTCGGTGTTGGTGTGCAGGTCCTGGAAGTCAAGGTAGACGTCGTTGATGTCAAAGGGGATATACTGCTCGGCCTCTTCGTGGATATGCTTTTCCAGTTCCGCCTCGGTCATCACTTCCAGATTGATTTTTTTCACGATGACGGAATAGCCGGAAACGGAAAAGGCAACCCGTTTTCCCTTGATCTTCAGGTTGCCGACCAAAGAGGCGATTACTTTCGCCACGGCGCCCGGATCAAGCAGGGCGCCGTCCTCCATGGCATCGGGCGGCATGAGCGCGCTGCCAAGGGCGAGAAGCCTGTAGCCGCCCCTGCCGGTCTGGGCGAATTCGCAGATCTTGATGGAGTGCGAACCGATGTCAAGGCCTAGAGACAGCGGCTGCTTTTTGCCAAAGGATAGAGACGAACCCTTTGGCCGCGAGGGCAGATGAAGATTGGGCAGTTTAAAATCCATAACAGATGCTCGCAAACTCCTGACAATGCCGACTTTTTCTCGTGTTACCGTGGACAAGCCGTCGGGGGCAGGGAAAAAAGACCGCAAAATCATGGCGCTGCGCCCGGTTGCCGCTTGTCTTCTTGCATTAGAGACAGAAAAAAAGAGGGGTGTCAAGCGAAAACGGGCGCTAACCGGTGGAATTTTTGAAAAAAGTGGGAAAGATTGTTTGTCCGGTCTTGCAGGTGAAGAAAAATGATTGATGTTTTATGTTAATAAAATTAACTGGTTATTCGGTTATGAAGGAGGGGCGAAGAGATGCTGATGTCGGACCAATCGTCAGGCCCGCCGGGACGGCGCATGGATATTGTGGCGGGAGTCGCTCCCAATGCCCTAAAGGGCCTTGTCTTTTGTAATGTTTTCGAGTATTCTCGACTCGATTTTTATCCTTAAATGGAGGCGCGTCCCTTTGCACACCGAGTCCGCTGAGGTCCCCAAGAAGTCCGTCTTCCGCGAATACGCGGAGGCCATCGGCATCGCCCTGCTTCTCGCCCTCTTCATCCGCACCTTTGTGGTGCAGGCCTTCAAGATTCCCTCTGGTTCCATGGAGGACACCCTGCTTGTCGGCGACCACCTGTTGGTGAACAAGTTTGCCTACGGCGTCAAGAACCCCCTCACCGGCGCCCTCTGGCTGCCGGTGAGTACGCCGCAACGCGGTGAAGTGATTGTCTTCAAGTTCCCCCAGAACCCGGATCAGGATTTTATCAAGCGGGTGGTCGGGATTCCGGGGGACACGGTGCAGGGCATTGATAAGAAACTCTATGTCAATGGCAAAGAGATCACCGAGCCTTACGTCAAACACAAAAGGCCGGAGATCATCCCGGGCGAGGTTGATCCGCGCGATACCTTTGGCCCGGTGACGGTGCCGCCCAATGCGCTCTTCGTGATGGGCGACAACCGCGACAACAGCCACGACAGCCGTTTTTGGGGATTTGTCGATTTTAGAGCGATCAAGGGTAAGTCCTTTATGCTATACTGGTCGTGGGACCGTGACAACTTTGCCGTGCGCTGGAGCCGAATCGGCAATTTTATTCACTGAATCCACGCGGCCTGCGGGCCGCTTCTTCATAAGAGCGATTTGAGAGTGGCCGGCCTCCGGGTATTCGAGGAGAGGCGCTCACGGCGCAAGGTGGAGCATGGCAACTGACCAGCCCTTTCCGCACAAGCATGTCCTGAGTCTGGCCGATCTCTCGCCGGCCGACATCAATGTGGTCCTGCAGACCGCCTCTTCCTTCAAGGAAATTTCCCAGCGCGCCATCAAGAAGGTGCCGGCCCTGCGGGGTAAGACGGTCATCAATCTCTTTTTCGAGCCCAGCACCAGAACCCGCCTTTCCTTTGAAGTGGCGGCCAAGCGCATGAGCGCCGACACCTTCAATATATCCAATTCCGGCAGCAGTACCGCCAAGGGCGAGACCCTGATCGACACCGCGAAAAATCTCGCGGCCATGAATCCGGACTGTATCATCATCCGCCACTCCCGTTCCGGTTCCGCCCGCCTGCTGGCCAACCACATCAACGCCTCGGTGATCAATGCCGGCGACGGCACCCACGAGCACCCCAGCCAGGGATTGCTCGACCTGATGACCGTGCAGGAAAAGAAGGGGCGGCTTGAGGGGCTTAAGGTGGCGATCATCGGCGATATTGCCCATAGTCGGGTGGCGCACTCCGACATCATCGGCTTTAGCAAGATGGACGCCCAGGTCTGTGTCAGCGGCCCGGCTACCCTGATTCCTCAAGGTATTGAAGAGATGGGCGCCACGGTCGTGCCTTCGGTGCGGGAAGCGGTGGCCAATGCCGATGTGGTGATGGCCCTGCGCATCCAGAAGGAGCGGCAGCAGGACCCGCTTTTCCCTTCGCTGCGCGAATACGCGACCTTTTTCGGGATCAGTCGGTCCGTGGCCGATCTGGCCAAGCCCGATGCCCTGATCATGCACCCCGGACCGATCAACCGCGGGGTGGAGATTGACCCGCAGGTCGCGGACGGGCCGCGATCAGTGATTCTCGATCAGGTTACCAACGGGGTGGCGGTGCGCATGGCCCTGCTCTATCTGATCATGGGAGGCGACTGAGGTTTATGAGTCAGGCGTTGCTGCTCGCAGGCGGGAGAATCATCGATCCGGCGAACAACCTTGATGTCCAAGGTGATGTGCTCATCGAGGGCGGGCTCGTTGCCGGCGTCTTTCCTGGCCGCGCGCCGGCGGCGCGCACTGCCGGTGCCGAGATCGTTGATGCAGCCGGCAAATGGATCGTGCCCGGACTTATCGATATGCATGTTCATCTGCGGGAGCCGGGTGAGGAATATAAAGAAACCATCGTTACCGGGACCAAGGCAGCGGCAGCCGGCGGGTTTACCGCCGTGGCCTGCATGCCCAACACCAGGCCGGTGAATGACAGCGAGGCGGTCACCGCACTCATTCTGGCCAAGGCGCGGGAGGGATCGGCCCGGGTCTATCCGGTCGGGGCGATCAGTCGGGGAATGCAGGGCGAGTCGTTGGCCCCGTTAGGCGAAATGCGACGCGCCGGCGTGGTGGCGGTCACCGACGACGGCCGGCCGGTGAGCAACAGTCAGCTTATGCGCCGTGCCATGGAGTACGGGGCCAACCACGAATTGCTGGTGATCTCCCATGCCGAGGAGCTGAGCCTCAGTGAAAACGGGGTGATGAACGAGGGGCCGCTCGCCACCCGGCTGGGACTGCGCGGCATCCCCCGCGTCGCCGAAGAGATCATGGTCTACCGCGATCTTGCGCTGGCGCGTTATACCGGCCGGCCGCTGCACGTCGCCCATGTCAGCACCCGCGAGTCGGTGGACCTCATCCGCCGGGCCAAGGCGCAAGGCTGCCGGGTGACGGCCGAGACCGCACCCCATTATTTTTCCCTCACCGAGGCAGCGGTGGACCGCTACAATACCCGGGCCAAGATGAATCCGCCCCTGCGTACCGCCGATGACGTGGCGGCCATTCGCGCCGGATTGGCCGATGGCACTCTCGATGCCATCGCCACCGATCATGCGCCGCACAGCGAGTCGGAAAAGGAGGTGGAGTTCGATCTGGCGGCCAACGGTATCATCGGCCTGGAGACCTCCCTGCCGCTGGCCCTGGCCTTGGTGCGCGACGGTGTTTTGACCCCGCGCCGGCTGGTGGAGGTGATGAGCCTCGATCCGGCCCGCATCCTCGGGGTGGCGGGCGGCACGCTTTCGCCCGGTGCGGCGGCGGATGTGACGGTGATCGACCCGGAGGCGCGTTTCGTTTTCACCGAGGCGGATATCCATTCGAAGAGCCGGAACTCGCCCTTTCTGGGATGGGAACTGGAGGGGCGGGCCGTGCTCACCCTGTGCGCCGGCCGCGTGACCTGCCGACGCTGAGCGCGGCGTCACGTAAAAAGCCCGTTCCCCCTGCGGAGAACGGGCTTTGTTGTTTCCTGGTTGCGGTGGCGAATCAGCCCAGGGTGTCCAGCAGGTCGCCGAGCATGGCGTCCTCGGTCTGCACGGTCTTGAGGTTGGCCTGGAAGAAACGGCGGCTCAGCATCAGGTTGGGCAGTTCCTCGGTCAGCTCCACGTTGGACTGTTCCACCAGGGTCTCGCCCTCGCCGGTCTGCTCATAGACCATGGGGCCAGGGGTGTTGACGGTGGCGGCCTGGGCGGTGACTCCTTGCGGCGCCTGTTCGGTCAGGGTGACGACGGTTTTCTTGTAGCCGTCGGTGTCGACATTGGCCGTATTGTGGGCAGTAGATTCTACCTTCTGCTGCAGGGCCATCAGGCCGGAAAGGGCGGCGTGGATTCCTGAAACCATGGCATGCTCCTTGGCGCAATCAGCGCACACTTTCCCTTTTCAATTTTCTTATCGGGTTGCCTGAAAACAAGGTTAAGCAAAAAAGGCCCGCCCCTCAAGAAAAAAATAAAAAGCCTGGCCGACCGGCAGGTTATCCTTCCGTGGAACCGTCTTCGTCATCGAACTTGCGGGTGTAGCTACAGGCTTTATTGGGACAGCGCCAAGCAAGGCCACTCTTTTTGCTCTCCTTTTCCAGGAGATAGGGGGAGCCGCAGAGCGGGCAGGGTTCCTTGACCGGCTTGTCCCACAGGGCAAAGGTGCATTTAGGGTAGTGGCCGCAGCTGTAGAAGACCTTGCCGCGTTTGGAGATCTTCTGCACCAGTTCGCCGTCGCAGCCGGGTTCCGGGCAGGGCACCCCGGTGGACAGGGCGCGGACGTTCTTGCATTTCGGGTAGCCCGAGCAGGCGAGAAATTTACCGTAGCGTCCTTGGCGATAGACCAGCGGCTGGCCGCATTTTTCGCAGACCTCGCCGGACTCTTCCGGTTGTTCCGGCGCCACCGGCACGATGGCCCCCTCCTCGTTGCGGGTGAAATTCTGGGTGTGTTTGCAGGTGGGAAAGTTCTCGCAGGCAAGGAATTCGCCGTTCTTGCCCCATTTGATCACCATCTTGCCGTCGCAGAGGGCGCAGGGAATTTCGGTGGGAATGGCGCTCCGCTTCACCGACTTCATCTCCTCCCTGGCCTTGTCGAGGGTCTGGCTGAAGGGGCCGTAGAAATCGCGCAACACCTTGACCCACTTCGCCTTGCCCGACTCGATGGCATCGAGGTTTTCCTCCATGGAGGCGGTGAAGTCGATGTCCATCACCCCGGGGAAATGGGCAACCAGCAGCTCGTTCACCAGCTTGCCCAGATCGGTGGGCATGAACTTGCGCTGGGCCAGGGTGACGTATTCCTTTTCCTGGATGGTGGAGATGATGGCGGCATAGGTGCTCGGCCGGCCGACCCCGTTTTCTTCCAGGGCCTTGACCAGCGTTGCCTCGGTGTAGCGGGGCGGCGGCTGGGTGAAGTGCTGCTTGGGCGCAAGATCGAGGAGCCGCAGGGTATCGCCCTTTTTCAGGTCCGGCAGGGCGGCCTCGTTTTCGCTCTCCGTCTCGCCGCCTTCGGCCTCGTCGGTTGATTCCACGTAGAGGGTCATGAAGCCCAGGAAACGCATGATGGAGCCCACGGCCTTGAGGCCATAGTCGCCCGCCGCGATCTGGATGGTGGTCTGGTCATAGATGGCTGGCGCCATCTGGCAGGCGACAAAGCGTTTCCAGACCAGGGTGTAGAGTGCCAGCATGTCCTTGTCGAGGTAGGGGGCCAGGCTCTCCGGCGTCTTGCTGATGTCGGTGGGCCGGATCGCCTCGTGGGCGTCCTGGGCCGATTTCTTGGTCTTGTAGACCGTGGGCTTGCCGGGCAGAAAGGCCGCGCCGTGCCGGGCCGCGATATGGTCGCGCACCGCAGCCACGGCCTCGTCGTTGATCCGGGTCGAATCGGTCCGCATGTAGGTGATGAGACCGGTGGGGCCCTCATCGCCCAGTTCGATGCCCTCGTAGAGGCGCTGGGCCAGCGACATGGTCTTCTTGGCGGTGAAGCGGAGCTTGCGGTTGGCGTCCATCTGCAGGGTGGAGGTGATGAAGGGCGGGCTCGGGAATCGCCGCTTTTCCTTCTTTTCCACCTTGTCGACCGTGTAGGTGGCGTCTTTAAGCGCCTTGGCGTGGTGTTGCGCCGTGGCCTCGTCGCCGATCTTTTCCTTGCGGTGGTCGATTTTCTTGCCGCCGATGCTCTCAAGCTGCGCCATAAAGGGCGGCGGCGTCTTGCCCTCCAGCCGGGCGGCGATGGTCCAATACTCCTCGGTCACGAAGCGGCTGATCTCCTCCTCCCGCTCGCAGACCATGCGCACCGCCACCGACTGCACCCGGCCGGCGGAGAGCCCCCGGCGGACCTTGTCCCACAGCAGCGGCGAGATCTGGTAGCCGACCAGCCGGTCGAGGATGCGGCGGGCCTGCTGCGCCTCGAAGAGATGCTGGTTGATGGTGGTGGCCTGCTCCAGGGCCGCGAGGATCGCCTTCTTGGTCAATTCGTGAAAGAGCACCCGGTGGACCGGTTTTTTGATCTCGCCCAGGGTTTCGGCGATGTGGTGGGCAATGGCCTCGCCCTCGCGGTCCGGGTCGGGGGCCAGGTAGATGGCGTCGGCCTTGGCGGCGGCGCTTTGCAACTCGCCGATGACCTTGCTCTTGCCCTTGATGGTGACGTACTTGGGGGCAAAGTCGTGTTCGACATCCACCCCCAGGGTCTTGACCGGCAGGTCGCGGATGTGGCCGACCGAGGCCTTGACCGTATAGGCGTTGCCCAGATATTTCTGCAGGGTGCGGGCCTTGGCGGGCGATTCGACGATGATAAGCGATTTTCCCATAAAAACGCGTGACCTTTCGTTGGTTACGAGGTGGCGCCGAGGCGCAGGTATTGTTGGCCGGGGTGCGAGGCAACCACCCCTTTGAGTTCCAGCCCGAGGAGCAGGGTGGCCACCCGTTGGGCCGAGAGCCGGGTGGTGGTGATGATGGTGTCGATGTCCTTCGGGTACGCCTCCAGGCAGGCGACAATGGACTGCTCCTCGGCGCTCAGCTCCTGCGTGGCGGCCGCCGGCCGGGGTGCTTTGATCGCGACCGGTGCGGAATAGTCGAGTTCGACGAGGATGTCGGCCACCGTATGAATGAGGGTGGCGCCCTCGCGGATCAGGCGGTGGCATCCCTCGCTTTTTGCCGAATCGACCCGGCCGGGCACGGCAAAGACCTCGCGGCCCTGCTCCATGGCCAATTCCGCCGTGATGAGCGAGCCGGAGTGTTTGGCTGCCTCGATCACCACCACCCCGCGGCACAGCCCGCTGATGATTCGGTTGCGGGCCGGGAAGCGGAAGCCTTCCGGCGGCGTGCCCAGCGGATAGTCGCTTACCAGCGCACCCTGGCCGGCGATCTCCTGGTAGAGGTCGCGGTGTTGGGCCGGGTAGGGCAGATCGACGCCGCAGCCGAGTATGGCGATGGTTTTGCCGCCGGCTCGCAGGGCATGGCGATGGGCCATGCCGTCGATGCCAAGGGCCAGGCCACTCACCACCGTAAAGCCATGGCGGGCAAGTCCCGCACTGATCTCGCCGGCAATCTTCTGGCCATAGGAGGTGGCGGCCCGAGCGCCGACCACCGCCAAGGCCGGAGCAGCAAGCAGGGTGGCATCGCCTTTCACGTAAAGCACCAGCGGCGGGTTGGCGATTTCCTTGAGCAGGGCGGGATAGCGTGGATCGTCCCAGGCCACCAGGTTTACTCCCGCGCGCTGGCAGCGCTCCAGCTCCTCGGCTGCCCGCTGTCGGATGGCCGGATCGCCCAGATGCCGGCGCACCTCCTCCCGCAGGCCGGGAACTCCGGCCATGGTCGCGGGCGTTGCGGTGGCCGCGCCGGTCTCGCCCAGGTGGTCGAGCAGGCGGCGGGCGGTCGCGGGACCGCAACCAGGGGTCAGGGTGAGGGTGAGCCAGTCAAGTAAGGCCATGATTTTACGATAAAAATCCTTTTTGTCTGGTCCGTCGGGCACGGGCCACAGCCTAGTGGCAGGATGGCCATGGTGTCAATCGATTTCTATCTTGCCCGCGGCAGGCCGGGCCTGTCAAGGGGGCCGGAGCAGAAGCGCGACGGGATGCGGCTGCAATGCCGCATCCCGTCGTCAAAGGCCAGCGTGTGGGTTAATCGTTGTAAAAGGAATGAAGCAGGTTGCGCCGCGAGGGGTGTTTCAGCTTCTTGAGCGCCTTGGCCTCGATCTGGCGGATTCGTTCGCGGGTGACCGAGAAGCTCTCGCCCACCTCTTCGAGGGTGAGGTCCACGGCGGTATCGATGCCAAAGCGCATGCGCAGCACCATCTCCTCGCGCGGGGTGAGGGTTTTCAGTACCCGGCGCAGGCTGACCCGCAGATTTTCCAGCATGGTCGCCTCGTCCGGGGCCAGGGTGGAGGAGTCCTCGATGAAGTCGGCAAGGTAACTGTCCTCGCCGCTGCCGATCGGGGTATCGAGGGAGAGCGGCTCCTTGGCGATCTTGAGGATGTTCTTGACCTTGCCGGGATCGACCTCCAGCCGTTCGGCCATCTCCTCCGGGGTGGGCTCGCGGCCGGTCTCGCGCAGAAAATCCTTGGCGCCCTTCAAGAGCCGGTTGATGGTGTCGATCATGTGCACCGGGATGCGGATGGTACGGCCCTGGTCGGCGATCGCCCGGGTGATCGCCTGTCTGATCCACCAGGTGGCGTAGGTGCTGAATTTGTAGCCGCGGCGGTATTCGAATTTCTCCACCGCCTTCATCAACCCGATGTTGCCCTCCTGGATCAGGTCGAGCAATTGCAGGCCCCGGTTGGCGTACTTCTTGGCCACGCTCACCACCAGGCGCAGGTTGGCCTGCACCAGCAGGTTTTTGGCCTCGCGGCTTGCGGTTTCGCCCGCGGTCACTTCGAGGAGGATCTCGTGCAGGGTCTCATGGTCAATGCGGTGCGCCTTGAGACAGCCGCAGCGGTAGGCGCGGCACTTCTCGGTGCCGGCCTTGGCAAGGGCAGGTTCGGGCCGCAGCTTTTTCTCCAACTTGCGGACCCGCTTGATGATGGCGTTGAGATGTTTGGCGCTGACGCGGTCTTCCTCGAACAGTGCGGCCACCGCCTTATTGTTGCGGGTAAGGCGCGTTTTGATCTTCTGGGCGGCACTCTTGTTGCCTTTGGCAGGGATCAGGTCGAGCCGGAGGGCAGTGAGTTCCCGCACCAGCCGGTCGGCCTCGGCCACCTGCCAGAGAAAGCGTTTGGCCGCCGTGGCCACGGCGGAGCCGTCGGATTCGTCCAGGCCGCGGAGCAGGTCGGTGACCGCCCGTTTGCCCTCGCGCACCTTTTCGGCCATTTCCTTCAGATACTCGATGGCCGGCGGCGTGGTGAGGAGGGCGTTCTGAATCCTCTTTTCACCCTCCTCGATCCGGATGGCGATGTTGGTTTCCTCTTCCGGCGAGAGCAACGGCACCGCGCCCATTTCCTGGAGATAGACCTTGACCGGATCGAGCTGGATGGTGTACGCGTCATCCCCCCGGGCGAGGGTGGCGTGTTCCGGATCGGCATCCGCCTCGGTCTCGGCCTTTGTGGTGCCCTCCAGGTCGAGGTCCGCCACCTCGTCTCCGGCCTCTCCCTCGCGGCCTTCGAAGAGGGGGTGGAGGTCGTCGGCCTCTTCCATGAGCCAGCTCGCGGTTTCATCCACCGCATCGCCAGCGTCGAGGCCGCCCTCGTGGAACAGGGCCTCCTCTTCGTGTGAGGTGGCCTCGGCGATCAGGCCCTCGTCCTCCACTGCCGCGCGCTTTTTTTTCGTCACGTCCCGTCTCCTCTCTCTAGTATTTCCCTTGGGCGGCGCGTGCCGCAACAACCACGAAGTTCATCCCCTAATGGCCTCGTCGAGCTCCTTTTTCTGCGCCAAAAGCCGCAGCCACAATGCCTCGTCCTGGGATTGATGAGCCGCGGAAATGCCTTGCAAGAGTCGTTCCTTCTTGGCCCGCAGACTGTTTTTTTTCAGCCAGGCGAGCATCTCCTGCACGGCCTCGTTTTTGACCTCGTCGGCGTACGCCGGGGTGGTCACCAGCAGGCGGGAAAGGCTCGATTTTTCCGGACCCTGGATCAGGTCGAGGATGCGTTCCGGCCCGGCCGCGGTGGTTGGCGCCTCTTTGAACGCCAGCAGAATTTCCCGGCCGAAGTCGCTGGTGACGGACTCTTCGAGGCCGGCGGCCAGAAACTCGGTGATGTGCTCCGGATGCACCAGCAGAAAGCCGAAGAGCTTCTCCTCGTTCTTGGTCAGGGTGCGGTTCGGCTGGCGGGAGCCCATGGCAACGGGCGACGGCGATGCTTTGGCTGCGCTCTCACTGCCCAGCAGCAGTTCCGGCGCCACCTCCAGTTTCTTGGCAAAGTGGTTGGCAAAGAGGGTGCGCTGCAGATCGCGGTCACTGATAGCCGCGATGATGGCGCGCAGTTCGCGGACAATGCGGCTTTTGCCCTCCACCTCCAGGCCGTGCTGGCGGGCCAGGGCAGCGAAGACGAATTCCGGCAGCGACTGGGCGTTGGAGAGCAGGGCGTTGAGTCCTTTCTCGCCGTGGGCGCGGATGAAGGTGTCCGGGTCGTGGCCGTCCGGCAGCACCACCACCTTGGCACCGAGTTGTTCGCCCAGGAAAAGCGGCACCGACCGCATGGCAGCCTTGAGCCCGGCGCTGTCGCCGTCGAAGAGCAGGTAGGCCTCGTCGCAGTAACCACGCAGGGTGCGGACATGGGCGGCGGTGAGCGCGGTGCCGAGTGGCGCCACCACGTTTTCCACGCCATGGACCACCAGGGAGAGCAGGTCGAAATTGCCCTCCACCACCAGGCATTTCCTGCTCTTGCGGATGGCCTCCCGGTTCTGGTGGAGGCCGAAGAGGGTGCGGCCCTTGTCGAAGATCGGGGTTTCCGGCGAGTTGAGGTATTTCGGGGAACCCTCGCCCAGGATGCGGCCGCCGAATCCGACGACCCGGCCGGTGAGGCCCAGGATCGGGAAGAGTACCCGCTGGCGGAAGCGGTCGTAATGGCCGCCCTTTTCCTTGGCCACCAGGAGCCCGGCCTCGGCGGCGATGGCCGGCGCGATTTTCTCCTTGGCCAGCGTCTTGGCCAGAAAATCCCATTGCTCCGGGGCATAGCCGAGCCGGAAGCGGCTGATGAATTCCGCCGGGATGCCGCGCTCGGCGAGATACCGGCGGGCCGGTTCGGCCTGGGGGCTGTGGAGCAGCAGTTCGTGATAGAGGGTTGCGGCCTTGTCGTTGGCCGCATGCAGATCCTCGCGCTGTTTGGCTTTGGCCAGTTCCTCGGTGGAACCGGAATCCTCTGGCAGCGACACGTTGTAGCGCCGCGCCAGTTCCTTGAGCGCCTCGGCAAAGCTCATCCGGTGGTACTGCATCATGAAGCTGAAGACGTCGCCGCCTTCGCCGCAGCCAAAGCAGTGATAGGTCTGGCGGTCGGCGCGGACGGTAAAGGAGGGGGTCTTTTCCGAATGGAAGGGGCAGAGGCCCTTGAGGTTGACGCCAGCGCGCTTCAGGCTGACGTGTTCGCCGATGATCTCGACGATGTCAGCCGCCTCCTTGACACGTTGCACCGTGTCTTGGCGGTCTTGCCGGTATGCACCACCCATGGTCATTCTCCCGGGGCCCTTACAGCAGGCATGTGCATCATACGCGCCAATAATAACTCTTCTTTTCTCTACTGCATCTTTTTGTTTTGTCAAGAAAAAAATGACAGGTTACACGCGAGGCTTTTCTTTTTTTGTCGGCTGTGATACCCATACGACCATACCCTGCTGACCGCAATTCCGCAAGGGGCGCGGTAAACAGGCATCCGGTTTCATGGCGGTGCCGAGGGGTCAGGGCGGCCTGGTAGAAGGAGGGGGAGTGGAACACGATATCGCCAAGGTGCTGGCCTACGAGATCAAGAAGGAGTTGGCCGACCGCTATTTCGGTTTCCGTCGCCTCATTGAGGAGGATAAAAAGGCCCTTGACCGCCGCATCCGCCAGCAGAGCCTGACCGTTGAGCAGCAGATCTGCCTCGATCTGGTGCGGATTTACATCTTGCTGCGCGACGAGGCGCTCATCCAGGAGTTCTGTGATCTCACCGGGCTCCGGAAGGCGATGTTCTACGATCCCTATGTGGTGCAGTCGCCCACCATCCGCCGCCGCGTCTTCGAGGGGGTCCGAGCCGGCGGGCTGACCATGGCCGCCCGTTTCCGCAACCTGATCCTCAACAGCTACGAAACGCTGGTCGAGCATGTGAGCCGGTATCTGGAACGCTTCGGCGAGTTGCGCTCGGAACAGGAGACCATCGAGGAGGAGATCCGCCTCTTTTACCGCCAGAACGATCTCGGCAACATCATGACCTTCCTGCGGGGGCTCGACAGGCATGCCGATATCGGTGGCAACCCGTTGGACTCCGGCCCGGCCTTGGGGACAGTGCCTGGACTTGAGGAAAAACTGCGGGTCGCCCCACCGGAACCCATAGAAAAATCTTTGCCCATCATCCCGCCTCTGGTACCCTTACGCCGGATTCGCCGGCCGCTCAAGCAACTGGCGGACACGGCCTACCAGCGCCGCAAACAGGAGTTCCGCCTGCAGGACTGAGGCACTATTTCCCGAAGAAAGGGTAATCGGCATGAAGAATCGTTTTTCCGCAGAGGAGGCCGCGCGGTGTCTCGGCCGGGCCGATGGTCCCGCGACCCTGGCCATGCGGGTCTATACCTCGCGGCTTATCGGCCAGGAGGAATCGCTGGTGCTCCACGGCGGCGGCAACACCTCGGCCAAGGCGACGGTAAACACCATCCTCGGCGAGCCCATGGAGGTGCTCTACATCAAGGGCAGCGGCTGGGATCTGGCTACCATCGAGCCTGCCGGCTTTCCGGCCCTTGATCTCGCCTATCTCCGCAAGCTGCGGGCGCTGGAGAGTCTCACCGACAAGGAGATGGTCAACCAGTTCCGCACCCATCTGCTCGATGCGAGTTCGCCCAACCCCTCGATCGAGACCCTGGTCCACGCCTTTCTGCCCCACCGCTTCATCGACCACACCCATGCCGACGCCATCGTCACCCTCACCAATCTGCGTGGCGGCGAAACCAAGCTCCGCGAGGCACTGGGCGAAAAGATCGCCATCCTGCCCTTCATCATGCCCGGCTTCCCCCTGGCCAAGGCCATGGTCGAGCTGTACGAAAAACAGCCGGAGGTGGAGGCGATCATCCTCATGCACCACGGCATCTTCACCTTTGGCGACGATGCCCGGACGGCCTACGGGCGGATGATCGACTATGTGAGCCGGGCCGAAACCTTCCTCGCCGCGGCCGCCAAGAAAACCAGGGCGATAGCCGTGAAGGCCGTCACCACGCCGGACTTGGAACTCCTGCTGCCCCTCCTGCGTGGCGCCCTGAGCCCGGCAGACAAGGCCGGCAGCCGGCAGCCGATGCTGCTCCATCTGCGCCAGAGTCCGGAAGTGCTGGCGGCCCTCGCTCGGCCCGATGCCGAGCCGCTTTTCTCCACCGGCGTGCTCACCCCGGACCATGTGATCCGCACCAAGAATTATCCGCTTTTCCTCGATGTTGCCGGCATAACCGACGAGGCGGCCATGGCGGCCTGCATCGCGGAAAAGGTAGCGGCCTATGTTGCCGATTACGACGCCTACTTTGCCGGCCAGGTGGCGGTCAAGGGAACACGGGTCAGGCTCGACTCCCTGCCGCGGGTGGTGCTGGTGCCGGGGCTGGGCATCGTGGGGGTGGGCGCCAGCACCAAAGCGGCGCGGATCGCGGCCGACATCGCCGAACACACGGTGCTGGCCAAGGTCGCTGGCGCGGCCGCTGGCCCTTACAAGGAACTCCCGGCCAGCGCCATCTTCGACATGGAATATTGGAGCCTGGAGCAGGCCAAGCTCGGCCAGGCCAACCCCCTGCCGCTCGCTGGCAGGGTGGCGCTGGTGACCGGTGGCGGCGGGGCGATCGCCCTGGGCATCGGCCGTAAGCTGCTGGAGGCGGGCGCCCGGGTCTTCCTCACCGACATTGATCAGGCCCGGTTGCAGACGGTGTGCGACAAGCTCGCTGCCCGTTTTGGCGCGGCGAGGGTGAGCCCGCTGGTCATGGACGTGACTGATGGGGCCTCGGTTCGCGCTGCCCTTTGCACGGTGGTTCGCGACAGCGGCGGTCTCGACATCCTGGTGCCCAATGCCGGCATCGCCCACGTGGCGCGGCTGGAGGCGCTCGATACCGCCAGGTTCCAGCAGGTGATGGCAGTCAACTGCCTCGGGGTCTTCGAGGTAATCAAGGCCGCGGTGCCGCTTTTCCGCCGCCAGGGGATGGGCGGCCAGATCATCATCAACAGCTCGAAGAATGTCTTTGACCCCGGCCCGGCCTTTGGCGCCTACAGCGCTTCCAAGGCGGGTGCCCATCAGCTCGGCAAGATCGCGGCCCTGGAATTGGCGGAGTTTAAGGTGCGGGTCAACATGATCAATGCCGACGCCATCTTCGATGCCGACGGCGTCTCTTCCGGCCTCTGGGATGTGGTGGGGCCGGACCGCATGCGGGCTCGCGACCTCGACCCGGAGGGGCTCAAGGAGTATTATCGTAATCGTAATCTGCTGAAAACCGAGGTGCTGGCCGACCACGTGGGCAATGGTGTGGTCTTCTTCGCCTCGGGCCTCACCCCTACCACCGGCGCCACCCTGCCGGTGGACGGCGGGATTCCGGCGGCCTTTCCGCGCTGATGCGCGCATGAATGTTTTGGGCTGACGGCTGGGCCGCGGTATTGTATGGTAGCAGGTGTGTGGCTGCGTCGTTCGTAAGGAGAGAAAGGATGGCAGAGATCAAGAGCACCATGGAAAAGGTGATGGAACGGGCCGCTCGCATGGGCGGCGGTCCGGCCGTGGACCTCGGGGCCGCGGAGCGGATGAAAGACGGCATGCGCCTTGGAGCCGCCTGGCTGCGTGGCGAGGCCGCGGATCTGGCCCAGCGGCTCGCCAGCCTTGACGCCGCGGCCCGCGCTCATGTGCAGCGCGGGGTGGTGCAGACCCTGCTGCGCAACATCTTCCTGCCCCGCGCTGCCGATCAGATCGGCCAGGCCGCCAAGGCCATGGAAGGATTGGTGGCGGTCGGGCAAGCCAACGGCGAATTGCTCACGGTCTGCGGCGAGATGAAGAAGATCCTCGACCACTACCTCCAGCACCGGGACCAGCTCAAGCAGCAGCTCGAGGGCCAGTTTGTGCGGCAGATGGAGATGATGGAAAAGACCCTGGCCCAGCAGACCGGCATGGCCATGAAGCTTAGTCCGGCTCAGCACCCGAAATTCCAGGAGGAGTGGCAGCGCCTCCAGACTGAACTGAATCAGCAGTACGGCCGCGCCCTGGAACAGCACAAGCAGCTCATTGAACAGCATCTGACCCCATTGAATTAAGGAGCCAGGCACGATGGAAGCGGAAATCCTGCTCGATGTGGAGGAGGCAGACCCGGCGAAATACGATGAGATCGAAAAGCGCTTCCGCCAGTGGTACCAGGACGGCACCGAGGCGCATTACGGCCGGCCGTGCTACAAGCACCTCACCGAACTGAAGAAGCGTTTCCGCTACCAGGTCGATTTCGGCCAGGCGGACGGCACCCGGGCCTTGCAGGAGCTGCACAGCAAGCTCTACCGCTTCGGGGTCAAGGTCTTTGTCCATTTCCTCCACTAGCCGCCCGCCGTGCAGCACACCCTCGACCGCATCCAGCGGGGTCTCAAGCGCCGCAAGCTCGACGCCCTCCTCGTTACCCAGCCGGAGAACCGCCGCTATCTGAGCGGCTTTACCGCCAGCGACCATTCCATTGCCGAGACCTCCGGTATCCTGCTGATCCTCGCGCAGGGCACGCCCTATCTGCTCACCGATTCCCGCTATCGGTTGCAGGCCGAAGCCGAGGCCCGGGGCTTTCGCGTCACGCTCTACCCGCGCGGCTTCTTCGTTCTGCTGCGCCGGCTGCTGACCAGTGAGAAGATCAAGCGGCTCGCCTTCGAGAGCCACTACTTTCTCCATTCCACCGCCCAGTCGCTGGACAAACTCGCCAGGGAAAAAAAGGTGGAGATGGTGCCGTTGACCGGCCTGGTAGAGGAGCTGCGGCTGCAGAAGAGTGCCGAGGAACTGGCCAGGATCGAGGCCGCGGTGCGGATGAACGAGGCGGTGTTTCAGGAGATTCATCGGGGTCTGCGGCCGGGGCAGACCGAAAAAGAAGTGGCGCACCGCCTGGAGAACGCCATGCGGGCGCATGGTGCCGAGGGGCCGAGTTTCGACACCATCGTCGCGGCCGGCCCCAACGGGGCCTTGCCCCATGCGGTGCCCACCGACCGGGCCATCAGGAATGGCGAGCCGATCATCATCGATATGGGCTTGCGGCTCGCCGGCTACTGCTCCGACATGACCCGCACCGTGGTGCTCGGCACCCCGGATGCGCGCACGGTGGCGATGATCCGCCTGGTGCGCCAGGCGCAACTCGCCGGCTTTGCGGCCTTGCGGGCCGGGGTGAGCGGCATGGCAGTGGACCGGGTGGCCCGCAGCGTGATCGAACAGGCCGGCTACGGCGATCATTTTGGCCACAGTCTCGGCCACGGGGTAGGGCTCAATGTCCATGAGGGGCCGGCGCTCAGTTACCGCAACCGCAAGCAGCTCCTGCCCGGCATGGTGGTCACCGTCGAGCCGGGAATCTATCTGCCCGGCTGGGGCGGGGTGCGCCTTGAAAACATGGCGGTGGTCGAGGAAAAGGGCTGCCGCATCCTGAATCACGACACGACCTTTTTGGACCTGCAGGAAACCTGATGCATACGAATCAGCGCGGTTACGACCAACGGCGGCCGCTCACCATTATGCCCGGCGCGGGCCACCGGGTGGAGATCCGGTCCACTGCCGAGGGCGCGCCCTTCACCGGCGAGCAGTTCACCGCCCCGGCCACCCTCGCCCGCCATGGAATCAGGGGGTTGCTCACCTGGTGGGAGAAATGACCTCCCCCTACCGCTTGCTCAAACAGTCCAGCGAATGCGCCGCCCGCCTCGGCGAGGTGCACACCCTGCATGGCGTCGTCCCCACCCCGATTTTCATGCCGGTGGGCACCCAGGCCACGGTCAAGGGCGTCACCCCGGAGAACCTCACCGAACTCGGCGCCAGGATCATCCTCGCCAATACCTATCATCTCTACATCCGGCCCGGCCATGAGCTGATTCGCCGCTTTGGCGGCCTGCACCGCTTCATGCACTGGGACGGCCCGATCCTCACCGATAGCGGCGGCTTCCAGATTTACAGCCTGAAGGATCTCGCCAAGATCACCGAGGCGGGCGCCACCTTCCGTTCGCACCTCGATGGCAGCAAGCTTTCCCTCACCCCGGAGAGCGCGGTCGCGGTGCAGGAAGCCTTGGGCTCGGACATCATGATGTGCCTCGACACCTGCATTCCTTACCCGGCCAGCCGGGAGGAGGCGATCGAGGCCACCGGCCTCACCACCCGCTGGGCCAAACGCTCCCGCGCCGCGCAAGGACAGACCGGCCAACTTCTCTTCGGCATCGTCCAGGGCGGCATGTATCCGGATCAGCGGCGTGAGGCGCTGGAGGCGCTCATGGAGATCGGCTTCGACGGCTATGCCCTGGGTGGACTTTCCGTCGGCGAGCCCGAGCAGGTGATGTATGACCTCACCGAAGAGATCGCCCCCAAAATGCCGGCCGCCCATCCCCGTTATCTCATGGGGGTGGGCACTCCGGAAAATCTCATCGAATCGGTGTGGCGCGGCATCGACATGTTCGACTGCGTGATGCCCACCCGGAACGCCCGCAACGGAATGCTCTTTACTTCGCAGGGCAGGATTGTTATAAAAAACGCACGTTATCAGGATGATCCCCTGCCGGTGGACGAGGAATGCGGCTGCTACACCTGCCGGAACTACTCCCGGGCCTATCTGCGACATCTCTATATGGCCCGCGAGATTCTCTCCTCCCATCTCAACACCATCCATAATCTCCACTACTTCGTGGGGCTCATGGCGAGGGTACGGCAGGCGATCGGCGAGGATCGGTTCGCGGCGTTCCGCCGGGAATTTTATGCCGAACGGGCAACGGGCGACAGTGACCCGGCCTAGGCAATCACCAGTACGGAGGGAATCATGACAGGTATCGCATATGCCGCCGACGCGGCTCCGGCAGCGGGCGGCGGGTTTGGGGCGTTTATTCCGCTCATCCTCATTTTTGTGATCTTCTATTTTCTGCTGATCCGGCCGCAGCAGAAGAAGGCCAAGGAACACCAGCAGTTCCTCGCCAACCTGAAGAAGGGCGATGCGGTGATCACCAGCGGCGGTCTTTACGGCACCATCACCGGGATGACCGATGCGGTGGTGACCCTGGAGATCGCCGACAACGTGCGGGTCAAGGTGGCGCGTGGCTACGTGCTCGGCCCCGAGAAGACCGCCGGTGCGGATACCCCGGCCGGGGGTGCTTCCTGCAAGATCGGCGGCGGTTGAGCGAAGTAACGACGCCTCGTCGGTGACGCGGCAATGGACGGTCAAGGCCCGGCGGTTAGCGGTGGCCGGGGCGGCAGGGTTCCCAAGGCCACTGGCGTGTCGGTCAACTGGACGATGAGCGGCGAGGCTACCGCCGGCCAGATGCCTTTGACGGTGTTGGCTGGTTCCTCGCCGGCAAAGGCGAGATAGCCGTATTTGTGGTAGTGGGGTAGTTTGCGGCCGAGGCCGGGAATGGCGGCGGCAACATCGGTGGCGATCCAGGCGAGCGGTTGACCGGGATTGGCCGGATGGCGGCCAACAGCGACGATGCTGTTGTTCTTTCGCGCCAGCGGCCGGCCGGGGAGTTGGAGACCCTCCGCAGTGATGGTCGCCCCATAAGGGGACAGGGCCTGCTGCATCGCCGGCAGCAGGCGATTTTTCCACCCCAGCAGGAGCACGGCCCGGTCGGCGGGCAAGGTGTCGATGGCAGCCGCGTCCACGATGTCCACCTTTTCCGGTCCACTCTGGCGCAGGGCTTCGGCCAACTTCCGGTAGCCGGGCAAGAGCGGATCATCTGCCGGCAATACGATGCGCAACCGGTGGGCGCCAAAAAGCCGGGAGAGCGCCGGCGGGCTCTCCTGCCGATCAAGGGTCCGGAAAAGATCGTACCGCGGGTCTACATCGAACCGCAGCGGCCGGCGCTCGAAGAGCAGGGAGAAGGACTGCTCCCTGGCAGTCACCGGAATGGTGGTGACCATGGCCTCGCTGCTGCCTTCCGTGGTAATTGCTATCGGTACCGTCAAGGCGTAAGCCTCGTCCACCTGCTCCTGCACCAGGGTGCCACTCAATCGGAAGTGGCCTTGTTCCTCCTTCACAACAGCCTGTCTTATTGCCAGCCGTGGAGCGCCGGTCCGTTCCAGCCATTGCCGGAAAAATGCCCTGAGGTCGCGACCCGCGGCCCGACTGAACGTTTGTTCCACCTCGCGAAAGCCCACGGAGCGGAAACGGTTTGTTTGGTAGAACTCCCGCAGCCCTTGGATAAAGGCTTCGTCTTCCAGTTCCTGCCGCAGCATATGAAAGAGCATCAGCGCCTTGCCGTAGCCCACTGCCTCACTGGCGGCGCTGTGGCGCGAGGTGAAGCGGGTGAGCGGCAGGTCGCGGCCAATCGCGGCGTAGTCGGTATACTTCAGGAGCACCCCCCGCCGGTATTCTGCGCCTTCGCCCTGCTGCTCCTTGAGGAGGTGATCGGCAAGATACGCGGTGAGTCCTTCGGACCAGTTACCCTGTTCGTAATCGACATAGACGCCGTTGCCCCACCAGTTGTGGAGGATTTCATGCGGGTAGGAGGTGTGGAGGATGAAGGGCAGGCGGATCACCGTGGGGCCCAACAGGGTGAAGGAGGGCATGCCGAAGCCGGTTTCCCAGAAGTTTTCCACCAGGGCGAACTTGGCATAGGGATACGTCCCGAGCAACCGTTCGTAGAGCGCGAGATAGTGGCTGGTGGCGGCAAGGTAGCGGGCGGCCAACTCGGGGTCAGGCTGGCGCAGAAAGGCCATGGCCATGACCTTGCCGGTTCGCTGTTGGTAGCGGGTGAAGCGGCCGGCGAGCAGATAGATTTCCTCCTGCGGATGGTTTTCTTTCCAGATGGTGCGGCCGGAGGCATTGGCCATCTCGCCTTGGCTCACGGCCAGCCAGCCCGGTGGCAGCCTGGCCTGGAGGCGGAAGGTGCAACGGTCAGAGGGCAGTTGCGGGTACCAGGCCGTGGCGCCGCTCAGGAAAACCCCTTCCGGTTCGATAGTGCCCGGCGTGTCGCGGAAGTTTCCGGCGTATTCGGCGCCGTAGGGCGGCAGGGGGTGGAAGATCGGGCCGCCATAACGGACGGTGAGCCGGGAGAGGCCGGCAGGCCGCCGGAGCAGATAGGATTCGAGGGGGACGGTTCCCTGGATTTTCCCTTGCGGCAGCAGGGTTACGTCGGGGGTAAGGGGTTTGGGCCTGAGGCCGGCATGGAGGATGAAAGGGAGTTCTGCCGGAGCCCCGGCTGGCAGGGTAATGGTGGCGGTGGCGTAAATCCGGTGCGTTGCCGGGTCAAGGGTAACGGTCAGATCATAGTGGGGCGCCGTTGTCCCGGCGGAACAGGTCGGAACCGCCGGTGAGAAGCAGATGGCGGTCCAGGCCAGCAGCGGGATCAGGTAGGAAAACGGTGCGCGCATTCCGGGCAAAGGCCATGGGTGAGGGTGATGCTCGCCTGGTCGGCGAGGAGGGTCTCAAGATCAACCCAGGCATCGCGTCCCTTGCCGGAGGCTCCCTTGGGATTAGCCTTCCGGCAGCCGGCGCAGACCGGCAGCTTTTTTTCCGCCTGGGCGGTCCGGCGCAGCGCCTGTTTCGCCAGGCAGGCCGTCACCCGGAAATAGAGTTCGTGGCGGTCATAAGGCGGCAGCAGGAAGTCGTCGGCCTGGCGGCGCAGCGCCTCGCGGACCATCTCCTCATCGCTGTAGCCCTTGAGGCAGATGAAACCGATGAGCGGGTGGAGTCCTCGTGCCTCGCGGAGCAGAGTCAGGCAGGCGGTGGAGGGGAGTTGCAGGTCGGCGAGAATGAGGTCGATATGGTGTTGTTTGAGAAGTTGCAGGGCCTCGTTGCTGTTGGCTGCGAGGATCACCCGGTAATGCGCCTTGGTCAGTGCCTCGGCGAGCCCTTCGCGGATCAGGTCCGGTTCCTTTGCCAGCAGGATGGTGGTGTGCATGGGGGCCTTATGACAGCGTCTAACATTTTAATTATGCGCAAAAAAAGAACACTCGGTGGTTACAATCGCACCAAAAAGGATTTCCCTTAAGAACACAATACGAAAAAAATACGGAAAAATTACCGATAAAATTAGGTGGGATGGGGAGGGGCGACAAGGAAGGACCGGAGGTTCACTTTGCGGCTCTTGAGCCCGAACTTGCGGCGGATGGCGTCGCGATAGAACTCCACGGTCCGGCGGGAGACGCCGAGCAATGCCGCGATCTCCTTGGTGGTACGGCCCTGGCGGATCAACTCGGCCACCTGCTGCTCCCGCGGGGTGAGATTCAGGTACCGGGCGGCGAGCTGGGAAGGCAGGGCCGAGGTGAGGCGGCCGACGTTGGCGCGGATCGCTTGGACATAGGCACGTTCCGGGCGGTCGGCCAATTTGTTCTCCAATTCGTTCAGGGTGGGCAGGATAAGGGACTTGAGATTGTCGCTGATGGTGCGTTCCAGTTCCTCCTTGGCCATGGTCACCTGGCGGAGCAGCATCTTCATGCTGATGTTGGCCTCCTCGACCCGGCGGGCATGGGAAGAGAGTTTCTGCTCGGCCCGCTTGCGTTCGGTGACATCGAGGTGGCAGAGCATCACATACGGCTCGCCGGAGAGGGCGTCATGGACCTTGTGCATGGTCGAGCGCAGCCAGCGGCTGCGGCCGGTATTGCCGGAGCGGGCCGGATCGTAAAAAAAGTCCGGGATCTCCAGTGATTCGCCATTGAGGCAGCGCCGGAATAATTCGGCAAACCCGATCTGCGCCATCTGGGCATCCTCCAGCGCATGGTAGCGGCCGACCATATCCGCGGCCTTTACCTGCCAGAGGGATTCCCAGGCAGGGTTTGCCATGCACAAGACCCCGGCCGCGTTGAAAAGCTGGACCGCGATCGGCACCTCGCCGTAGAAAATCTTGAAGGTGGCGCTGTCGATGAGCGCCGGTTTAGGGCGGGGAGCCGGGAGGGAATTCATGCCGCGGAAAAGTCCGGTGAGCAGGGCGGCGGGGGTACCCGCCGCCGCTGGGCTTAGAAGGGATAGGTGTACGAAAGGAGCCAGATGTCGATACCGTCGTTGGGCTCCTTGATGCCGGCATTAGAGTAATGGAAGAACTGGGCGGCGATCTTGTGGCCGCGATAATTAACGCCGAGGCCGAGACGATCCTCGAACTGGAAATGGGAGGAGAGGTCGCGGCCGTCGATGATCTTCTTGCTCACGTAGCCGGCGCCGATGCCCGCTTCGACATAGGGATGGACCGCCGGCTGGCCCTGGAGGTTGAAGGTGTAGGTAAAGACCGGCGTGACGGCAAAGACGGTGTTGTCCTCGCTGCCTTCTTCCCAGTAAGCGGCTGAACCTTCGAAGTAGCCGCCGAAATGGCCGGCCGAGGACTCCAGCCACTTGACACCGAAGTCGCGGTGGAGGCCGAGGCGATAAATGCCCACTCCGCCTTCGGATTGGCCGAGACCGAAGGAGACGCCCATGTCGGCGGCAGAGGCCGGAGCGGCAAGGAGAGCCCAGCAAAGGGCGGTGGCGAGGAGCGATTTTTTCATACCGGCCTCCGGAATGGGGATCGAGTCAGCCGTGGCGGCAGCATCAGGGGCGCCTGTTTGGTCATAATGTTTCTTGATGTCCAGTATGCGGGCGGGGAAGGATTTTTGCAACTTTTTTTGCGGCGCCAGCGGCCGCGTGAAGTGAAGAGTCACCAGAGGCGAAAAATTTTGCGTCCTTCTATCAGGGCGCCGCGTACCTTCTCCATGTGGCGCAGGGTGGCGATCTCGCGTTCCACGGCATGGGGCTTGCTGGCAAGACGCTGTGCCAGATCAACGAGGGAAGCGCCGCCGGTCTCTCTGAGAATGGCCAGAATCCGTTCTTGATTGGGGGTGAGCTGTGCCCCGCCGGCCATGGTATCCATGGTCTGTTGGGCGCTGCGCACGGCCCACGGGTCGCAAGTTCGGGCCGGCGAGAGGATATCCATCAGGCACTCCTCGCAGACCGTGCGGCCGTGGATGGATTCTTCTTCGCCTGGCGGGATCGGGGCCTGGCATTTGTCGCACCGCATGGTCATCCTCCGTTGACGGCCTGTTTTCTGATAAGCCCCAGCGGCTGCCAACCCTGCCCCGGCGGATCGAGGGTGAGGCGCACGAGGTGGTTGGGGTTGGCGCGATGGAGCTGGTTGCCCTGCTGGTCGGTGATGGCGACGATACGGCCAGGAAGGTTGGCGAGTCCCGGCCCGAGATATTCGACCGTCTCGCCAACGGTAATCGGGTTTCTGGTCTCGATGAGCGGCGAGGTTTCGCCCTCGCGGACAATGCCCACCGGCGCATATTCGGCCCGGACCGTGGCGCCTTTGTAAAGCATGTCGACCGGCCCCGGCGGTTCATCGAGAAAATTTTCCGTATAGCCGCGGGAACCGATCTTGTGCAACTCTTCGCCAAAGACGCTTGGCAGCCTCGCGGTTTCACCCGGGGCCGGCAGGCCATGCTCCTGCCAGTAATCGAGCGCTGCCCGGTAGAGCCGGACAATGGCCCCCACATAGTAGACGCTTTTCATGCGGCCTTCGAGTTTGAGCGAATCGGCCCCTGCCGTGATCAGCTCGGGCAGCCGCCGGAGCAGACAGAGATCCTTGGCATTGAACAGGTAGGTGCCGCGGCCATCCTCCTCCACCGGGAAGAACTGGCCCGGCCGTTTTTCCTCCTCCAGCCGGTAGCGATAGCGGCAGGGGTGGGCGCAGTCGCCCTGGTTGGCGTTGCGGCCGGTGAGGTAGAGGCTCAAGAGGCAGCGGCCGGAGTATGAGATGCACAGGGCGCCGTGGGTGAAAAGTTCGAGTTCCGCCTGGGTGGCGGTCCGAATTTCGCGAATCTCGACCAGCGAAAGTTCGCGCGCCAGGTTGAGCCGCTTGACCCCCTGGGCCACCCAGAACAAGGCACTCTCGCGGTTGGTGACATTGGCCTGGGTGCTGAGGTGAATCGGCACTTCCGGCACCGTCCTCCGGGCAATCGCCAGCACGCCGGGGTCGGCGATGATCAGCGCATCGGCCGCAGCCTCCCGCAGGGTACGGAGATAGGCGGGGAGGCCTTCAAGGTCGGCGTTGTGGGCAAAGGCATTGATCGTCACATAGACCTTGACCCCGTGGTCATGGGCATAGCGGATCGCGGCCGCGAGATCGTAGTCTTCGAAGTTGCCGGCGTGCGCCCGCAGGCTGTACCTGGTGCCGCCCAAATAGACGGCGTCGGCGCCGTAGCGGATGGCGGTCTGCAACTTTTCAAAGGTGCCGGCCGGGGCCAGCAGTTCCGGAAGCGGGATCATTTCTCAACGGTCTCTTGGCTGAAATTATGGTATAGTCGGTCCTGTCGCGGCCGGTGTCGGTAATGGATGCGGGAAGAACGGAACATGGCGTCAGGGCTTGCCCAACTATACAACAAAAAAATCGTTGTCGCCATGAGCGGCGGGGTGGACAGCTCGGTGACCGCGGCCCTGCTCAAGGAGGCGGGTGCGGTGGTGACCGGGGTTTTCATGCGCCTCCTCCACCGGGACGTACGACACCAGGAGGAAGAAGCCCGGGCAGTGGCCGACCATCTCGGCATCCCGCTGGTGGTGGTCGATCTGCATGCGGTTTTCCGGCAGGAGGTGCTCGACTATTTCGTTGCTGCCTACGCGGCCGGCAAGACCCCGAACCCGTGCGTGGTCTGCAATCGCCGGATCAAGGCCGGCGAGCTGCTCAGGCAGGTGGTGCCCCGTTATGGCGAATTGCTGGCCACCGGCCACTATGCCCGGGTTGTGCGCGATGAGACGGGGCGCTGTCACCTGCTGCGGGGCAGGGACCAGCGCAAGGATCAGTCTTATTTCCTCTGCCGCCTCGGCCAGGACGAGTTGCGGCAGTTGCTTTTTCCCTTGGGGGAGCGGACCAAGGAGGAGGTCTACCAGCTGGCGGATCAGCGTGGCCTTGCGGGGCGGCACGGTCAGGAAAGCCAGGATGTCTGTTTTTTAGAGGCGCAGAGGGTGGCTGATTTTGTGGCGGGATATGGCGGAACGCCGCCGGAAAGCGGCCCGCTTCTGGCCAGCGATGGCCGGCAGTTCGGAATCCACAAGGGGCTCCACTGTTATACCATCGGCCAGCGTCGGGGGCTGGGGTTGCCGGATGCCACGCCGTATTATGTGGTCGCGCTCGATGCCGCGCGGAATGCGGTGATCGTCGGCAAGGAAAGTGAGCTGTACCGTTTCTCTCTGATGGTCGAGGACGTGCATTGGCAGGCTGGTTCTCCGCCGCGGCTGCCGGGCCGCTATCTGGTGCAGCTCCGTTACCGCCACCCGGCGGCGCCGGCACGGTTGGCGGTAACGGGAAACGGCCTGCGGGTGGTATTCGATACCCCCCAGCGTGCCATCGCGCCGGGCCAGTTTGCCGTGGTGTACGACGGTGAGCGCGTGGTGGGATGCGGCGAGATTGCGGATTTCGATGCGGAAGATGGCGCCGGCCAGGTGGGAGCATAAGGGAGAAAGGGGTGCGACGGATGCCCAGAGGGACGATATGGCAAACAATGGGGTGCTGCTCCTTGCCCTTGCTTTGATGGTCCAACCGGCGTTGGCCGAGGGCGGGGATTTCTGCGTGACCGAGATCACCGGCTTGGTGCGCCCCAAGGTGGAGGCTGACCTGCTGCACATCCCCTATGCCCTGGTCAATGGCAAGCAGACAGTGCCGGTCTATGCGGCTCCTGGGGATGATGGGCGCGGTAAGGCACCGCTGCGTTACCTGCCGGCCGGCTACGTCGGCGTCAGCCTCGAAAGCCCTGATTCGATCGAGGTCGAGGGCGAGGAGTGGTATCAGATTAATCGCGGCGAATACGTGCGGGCCGAGACCCTGGCGCCGGTTACGCCCTCAAGTCATCAGGGCATCATGGTGCCGCCCGGCCAGGACAAGCTCTTTGCCTGGGTGCTCTTCACCAGTCAGGTCGTCAGCGCGCCGGGCGCCCTGACGGAATTGGACGCCCTGACCTTGCCGGAGCGCTCTCTGGTCTATATCTATGAAATCACCGAGGCCAATGGCGAGAAGTGGTGCAATATCGGCTGCGGCGGCTGGCTGCCCTACCGGCGTCTCGGCCTGGTAATCCCTCGGCAGCGGCCGGACGGCGTCGGGGCGACCGAGCGCTGGCTCGACGTGAGCCTCAACGAGCAGACCCTGACGGCCTACGAGGGGAACCGGATGATTTTTTCCACCCTGATTTCCGCCGGCGATTCCCGTTTTCCCACGGTGCGGGGATCCTTTCGCATCTATTTCAAGACGGAGCGGAGAAAGATGAGTGGCGGTGTGGCCGGAGACGACCTCTATTTCCTGGAAGACGTGCTCTGGCAGATGTTTTTCTACCAGGGGTATGCCCTGCACGCCTCGTACTGGCATGATATCTTCGGATTGACCAGCTCGCACGGCTGCGTGAATCTCTCCCCCAAGGACGCCAGGTGGCTTTACCAGTGGACCACTGGCCCGGAGGCCTTGCCGCGCAAGGGGCGAACCGCGAACCGCCAGAGCCCCCCCGGCACCCTGATCTGGATCCATGATTGAAAGGGGTGGTTGCCTTTCGGGGAAAAGTGGTATAAGGAACATGTGGATTCGTCGCCAAGAGCGACAGGCATCTGCTCATGGGTGCCTCGGCCTTGCGGCGCACGCGAGACGGAGGATGTGAAGCCGGCCTCATGAATGACTTATCGATTCTGAGATCGCCGAGGCAACGGATGCGTCTCTCGGCACTCATGTTTCTTGGCTGCTGGCCCTTGATCGGCGGCTGCACGGCCCCGACCGCGGTCAATGATCGGGTGGCGACCTACACGCCGCCGGTTTCCGCCGAGGAGGCGCGTTACCGCAATCCTGCCCAGCATCAGCCCCTCCCCTCGGTGCTGGACAACCCGCTCATCGAAATCCACAAGCAAAAAAAGACCCTCTACCTCTTTAGCGGTGACAAGCTCTGGCGCGCCTATCCGGTCCTCATCGGCCAGAACCCGGAGGACGACAAGATCCGCCGGGGCGACGCCTGTACCCCGGAAGGGAAATTCTACATCTGCCAGAAGAACCCGCGCAGCAAGTACCATCTCTCCCTGGGGTTGAGCTATCCCAACCGCGAGCATGCGGAGCGGGGGCTGCGCGACCGGCTCATCGATGAGCGCCAGTACGACGCCATTGTCCGCAGCATCAACCAGGGTGCCATCCCGCCCTGGAACACCGCCCTGGGCGGTGAGATCTTCATCCATGGCGATGGCGAGTTCTGGCAGTGGACCTACGGCTGCGTCGCCCTGCGCAACAAGGATATCGATGAGTTGTATCCGGTGATCAAGGTCGGCACCGAGGTGATCATCAAGAAGTAGCTCCCTTTCGTTCCTCCCTCTGCCGGCGCATGCTTTGCCATTGCAAAGCATGGCCAAACCCGGTATCTCCAAAGAATGAAAAGTGCACACCCACGGATCAGCCGGGTGGCGGTCACCACTCTCGGCTGTAAGGTGAACCAGTTCGAGTCCGCCGCCTTTCTCTCCGGTTTTGCGGCGCGCGGCTTCACCGTTGTCCCCTTTTCCCAGGCCGCTGACCTTTATGTGATCAATACCTGCGCCGTCACCGCCAGGGCCGGTGCCCAGTCACGTCAGTTGATCCGCCGGGCGCTCAAGGCGAATCCCCGGGCCCGGCTCGTCGTTACCGGCTGCTACGCTCAGGTGGCCTCCGCGGAGATTCTCGAGCTGGTCGCGCAGCCCCTCTGTCTGGTGGGCAACGCCTGCAAGCACCGGTTGGTGGAGGTCGCCCTGGCCGACAGCCGGTGCGACCTCGAGATGTACCTCGGCGATCTTGCCGGAGCCCGCGAGGTCTGCCCCCTCACCGTCACCGCCTTTGCCGGCCGCACCCGGAGCTACCTCAAGGTGCAGGACGGCTGCAATCAGTTCTGCACCTACTGCATCGTGCCTTATAGCCGGGGCCGCAGCCGCAGTGTGCCGCCGGAACGGGTGCTTGAGCAAGCGCGACTTTTCGTCGAACAGGGTTTCCGGGAGATGGTGCTCACCGGCATCCATCTCGGTCATTATGGTCTCGATCTTTCACCGGCCTTGTCGCTGCTGGACCTGGTTGCGTTGCTGCTTGCGCAAGACCATCCGGTGCGCTACCGCTTAAGTTCGCTGGAACCCACCGAGATCACGCCGGCGTTGCTGGCGCGGATCGCCGAGGCGCCGGCGTTGATGCCGCATCTGCATATCCCGCTCCAGAGCGGCGACAACCGGATCCTCGCGGCCATGCACCGGCGCTATACCCGGCAGCAGTTTGCCGAGATCATCCATGCCTGCGCTGCCGCCGTGCCGGGGCTTGCCATCGGGGTCGATGTCCTGGTCGGCTTCCCCGGCGAGGACGAGGCCGCCTTCCGCAGCACTTACACGCTGCTTAAAGAGCTGCCGGTGAGCTACCTCCACGTCTTTCCCTATTCGCGGCGGCCGGGCACCATCGCGGCCGGCATGCCCGACCAGATCCCGGGCATGGTCAAGGATGAGCGGGTGGCCCTGCTGCGGGCGCTCGATCAGCAAAAACGGCAGGCCTTTTATGCCAGCCATCTCGGCGAAGTATGTCGGGTGCTGGCCGAGGCCGGCAAGGGTGGCAAAACGCTGCGCGGTTTTACCGAACACTATGTACCGGTGATCTTTGCGGCGCCGGCAACGCTGGCCAACACCGTGGCGGAGGTGCGGCTTGACCGCCTGACCGACGACGGCGTGGCCGGCACCTTAGTGGAATCACGTTGAGCAAGGAGGGGGTATGCGGGGGGAGATCATTGCCATTGGCGACGAACTGACCACCGGCCGGATTCTCAATACCACCAGTTTTTTTGCCGCCAGCCAGCTCTTTGCCGCGGGCCATGAGGTCATTGCCATGACCACCATCGGCGACGAGGTGGAGCTCATCGGCGAGACCATCCGGCAGGCCTTGGCACGCGCCGATTTTATCATCGTTACCGGCGGCCTTGGGCCCACCACCGACGACCTCACCAACCGGGCGGTCTCCGAGGCCCTGGCCCGTCCTGCAACCTTTTATCCCGAGATCTCCCGTAAGATCGCGGCCCATGGCACCAACAATACGGCAGAGGTGCAGAGTGCCCTCGAAAAGCTCGCCTGGCTGCCGGCCGGGGCCCATGCCCTGCATTCCGAGGCCAGGACCGCCGGCTATTTCCTGGTGCAGGACGGCAAGCCGGTCTTTTTCCTGCCCGGCGTGCCCCACGAGATGAAGGAACTGCTGGTGGAAACCGTGCTTACCCGCCTGGCGGTCTGGGAGGGCGAGGAGGGGCGACAGGTACGGCAGAAGGTCTACAAGGTGGTGGGGCTGGCCGAGTCGGAAATCAACAACAAGCTGGAGCATCTGGAGGATCCGGCCCACGGCGTGCGGATCGGCTACTATCCGGTCTTTCCCGAGGTGCATGTGAGTCTGACCGTAGCGGGTGACGGCGAGGCGTCCATCGAGGAGCGCTTTGGGGATTGCGATACCGCCATCGTTGAGATTCTTGGCCGCGCCATCTACGGCTGCGGTAATGATTCCCTGGAGGGGGTGGTGGGTCGCTTGCTTGGCTGGCAGGGCAAGACGCTCGCCGTGGCCGAGTCGTGTTCCGGCGGCCTCCTGGCCCACAAGATGACCAAGGTCTCCGGTAGCTCTGCCTATTTCCTCGGCGGGGTGGTGGCCTACAGCAACGAGCTCAAGGAGAGGCTGCTCGGGGTGCCGTCAGCAATTCTGGCCCAATACGGCGCGGTGAGCGGCGAGACCGCCCGGGCCATGGCCGATGGCATCCGGCGGGTGACCGGCGCCGGTCTTGGCGTCTCCATCACCGGTATTGCCGGGCCTGGCGGCGGCGGTGAGGCCAAGCCGGTGGGCACGGTTTATCTAGCCCTGGCCACTGCGGCCGGTACCGATGATCACCTCGTGCACCTTGCCGGCGACCGCTGGCAGATCCAGGAACACGCCAGCCAGATCGCCCTGGATCTGGTGCGCCGCTCTTTGCTTGATTCCGAACGCGAGGCGGTGTAAAAGAAGAGAACCGCCTTCACCCAATTCCTTCGTTAGAGGAGATTCCCATGACCATTGCGGAGAGCAAGAGCAAAACCCTGGAAACCGCAATTTTCCAGATTCACAAGCAGTTCGGCAAGGGCTCCATCATGCGGCTCGGCACCGACGAGCGCGAGGCGATTCCCGCCATCTCTACCGGCACCCTGAGTCTCGATATCGCCACCGGCATCGGCGGCATCCCCCGCGGCCGGATCACCGAGGTCTTTGGCCCGGAATCCTCGGGCAAGACCACCCTGGCCCTGCAGATCATCGCCCAGGCCCAGCGCCAGGGCGGGGCCGCCGCCTTCATCGACGCGGAGCACGCGCTCGATGTCGGCTATGCCGAGCGGCTGGGGGTCAACGTCGACGACCTGCTGGTCTCCCAGCCCGACTACGGCGAGCAGGCCCTGGAAATCGCCGAGATCCTCATCAGGAGCGGCGCGGTGGACGTGATCGTGGTGGACTCGGTGGCCGCCCTGGTGCCCAAGGCGGAGATCGACGGCAACATCGGCGACTCCCATGTCGGGCTCCAGGCCCGGCTCATGAGCCAGACCATGCGCAAACTGGCCGGCGTGCTGAAGCGCACCAACACCGCGATCATCTTCATCAACCAGATCCGCATGAAGATCGGCGTCATGTTCGGCAATCCGGAAACCACCACCGGCGGTAACGCCCTGAAGTTCTACAGTTCCATGCGCATCGACATCCGCAAGATGACCGCCATCAAGGACGGCGACGAGGTGATCGGCAACCGCACCAAGGCGAAGATCGTCAAGAACAAGGTGGCGCCGCCCTTCAAGACCGCCGAGTTCGATATCATCTTCGGCGAGGGCGCCTCCCGCGAGGGCGACATGCTCGATCTCGCCGTGGGCCAGAACATCATCGACAAGAGCGGCGCCTGGTTCTCGTATGGCGGCGAGCGCATCGGCCAGGGCCGCGAGAACGCCAGGGTCTTCCTGAAGGAGCACCCGGAGGTGGCGGCGGAGATCGACGCCAAGGTGCGTCTCGGCTACGGCCTGCCGGTGCCCAGTCCCGGCGGCGAGGGCAAGGCCGCGCCCAAGGACGAGAAAAAGGCCAGGGGGTGATGGCTGTTGATGCCGCTTTTCCGCCGTGTGCCTAACCCGGAGGAAGGGGGCGGGATGAGGCGCCAGCGGCGGAGGGCCGGCCACCGCTAAAGGCGTTGCAAAAAGGCGAACAGGGTTGTATGAAAGGGGGCGGGATGCGGAGGCATCCCGCTTTTTTTATGGCACTGGAACCAGCCGCAGCGAAGGTGGAATGATGAAAGGCAACGACATCCGCGCACGATTTCTGCAATTCTTCAGGGACAAGGGCCATACCGTGGTCGAAAGCTCGCCGCTGGTGCCCCACGACGACCCGACCCTGCTCTTCACCAACGCGGGCATGGTGCAGTTCAAGCGGGTTTTCATGGGCGAGGAGAAGCGCGATTACGTGCGGGCCGCCACCTGCCAGCGCTGCGTGCGCGCCGGCGGCAAGCACAACGACCTCGACAACGTCGGCTACACCGCCCGCCACCACACCTTCTTCGAGATGCTCGGCAACTTCTCCTTTGGCGATTATTTCAAGGAGGCTGCCATCCGCTATGCCTGGGAGTTTGTGACCAAAGAGATCGGGCTTGACCCGTCGCGGCTGTGGGTTTCGGTCTTTAAGGACGACGACGAGGCCTTCGGCCTGTGGGAGAAGATCGACGACCTGCCCAAGGGCCGCATCCTGCGGCTGGGCGAGAAGGATAACTTCTGGGCCATGGGCGATACCGGCCCCTGCGGCCCCTGCTCCGAGATCCACATCGACCAGGGTCCGGGCGTGGGCTGCGGCCGGCCGGAGTGCGGGGTGGAGTGCGACTGCGACCGCTTCCTCGAGATCTGGAACCTGGTCTTCATGCAGTTCTACCGCGACGAAGCCGGCACCCTCACCCCGCTGCCCAAGCCCAGCATCGACACCGGCATGGGGCTGGAGCGCATCGCCGCCGTGGCCCAGGGCAAGCGCAACAACTACGACTCCGACCTCTTTGCCCCGATCATCGCTGCCATCTGCAAGGTTGCGGGTGTCCAATATGGCAC
Source organism: Deltaproteobacteria bacterium (assembly GCA_021802775.1). Lineage (GTDB taxonomy): Bacteria > Desulfobacterota > Desulfobulbia > Desulfobulbales > Desulfurivibrionaceae > JAJZRJ01. The sequence goes on along the minus strand of JAJZRJ010000008.1, from coordinate 21,888 downwards.
GGACCACGCCACCGACACCGCCCTGCGCGTCATTGCCGACCACAGCCGGGCCACCACCTTCCTGGTGGCGGACGGCGTGCTGCCTTCCAACGAGGGCCGCGGCTATGTGCTGCGCCGCATCATGCGCCGCGCCATTCGCTTTGGCCGCAGCCTGGGGCTCACCGCGCCCTTCCTGGGCGAGGTCACTGCCGCGGTGGTGGAGGCGATGGTGGCCGCCTATCCGCATCTGGCCGAGAGCCGCGATCTGCTGGCCAAGGTGGTGCGCCACGAGGAGGAACGCTTTTTCGAGACCCTCGACAACGGGCTGGCCATGCTGGGTGAGGAGATCGAGCGGCTCAAGGCGGCCAAGGCCACGGTCATCGACGGCCAGTTTATCTTCAAGCTCTACGATACCTACGGCTTCCCGGTGGATATCGCCAAGGATGTCGCCGTGGAAGAGGGCTTGGCTGCCGACGAGACGGGGTTCAACGCCGCCATGGCGGTGCAGCGCGAGCAGTCGAAGAAGTCGTGGAAAGGGACCATCCTGGCCGGAATGGGGGCGGGGTTCCGCGCCCTGGTCGACCAGGGGATGCGCTCCAGCTTTGTCGGCTACGAAACCCGGCGCCATCATTCCACCGTCGCTGCCTTGGTGAGCGAGAGCGGCGAGGTGTTGGACAAGGGGGCGGCGGGTTCCCGGCTGGCGGTGGTCTGCCGGGAGACCCCTTTCTATGCCGAGTCTGGCGGCCAGGCCGGCGACCAGGGCGAGATCGTCGGCCCCCAGGGCCGCGCCCAGGTGCTGAACACCATCGCCATTGCCGAGGGGCTTTCCATCCACCAGGCCGAGGTGGTGGAAGGGCAGCTCGCCCGGGGCGAGGGGGTAGAGCTCAAGGTGGCCGAGGGGCGCCGTCAACGGATCGCCAACAACCATACCGCCACCCACCTGCTGCAGGCGGCCCTGCGCCGGGTGCTGGGCGACCATGTCAAGCAGTCTGGCTCCCTGGTGGAGCCGGAGCGGCTGCGCTTCGATTTTACCCATTTCTCGCCGCTTTCTGGTGAGCAGCTCCGCGAGGTGGAGGGGATCGTCAATGACGAGATTCGCGCCAACACCGCCTTGCACACCGGCCGGCTGAGCCGGGAGGAGGCGATCAAGGGCGGCGCCACCGCGCTCTTTGGCGAAAAATACGCCGAAACCGTGCGGGTGGTGACAGTGGGCGGCTTCAGCAAGGAACTCTGCGGCGGCACCCACGTGGACGCCACCGGCGAGATCGGCCTCTTCAAGATCATCACCGAGACCGGCATCGCCGCCGGCGTCCGGCGGATCGAGGCGATGACCGGCCCCGAGGCCTTTGCCCGCTTCCAGCGCCTGGAGGCGCAGCTGGGCGAGTTGGCGAGCCAGCTCAAGACGGTGCCGGAGGAGTTGCCCGCCCGGCTGGAGAAGATAGTGGCTCGCCTCAAGGAGCTGGAGCGCCAGGTGGGGCAGCTTACCGCCAAGTCCGCTACTGCGGACCTTGATTCCGTCATGGCCAAGGCGGTGTCGGTCAACGAGGTGCGGGTGGTGGCCCTGGAAATCCCCATCGACTCCGCCAAGACCATGCGCGAGGTGGGCGACCGGGTGCGCGACAAGCTCGGCAGCGGCATTGCCGTGCTGGGTGGCGTTTTTGAGGGCAAGGTGAGTTTGCTCGCCATTGTCAGCAAGGATCTGACCAAGAGCTACCATGCCGGCAACATCGTCAAGGCGGTGGCCGCACTGGTGGGCGGCAGCGGCGGCGGCCGGCCCGACATGGCCCAGGCCGGCGGCACCGAGACCGGCAAGCTGGCCAGCGCCCTGGCAGCAGTGCCAGGAATCATCGAAAAGATGTAGGACGATTTTTTTGATTAAATTCTCGAGAGCCAGGCGGCGATTTGCCGCGCAACCCTTGAAAAAACAGGCAATTCCAGGGTCAGAAAAAATATTGACAGGCCCTGGAATATCGATTAGAACGCCTCTTTGTTTATGAGCGATCATTCATTTCCGGGCTATTACTCCATAACGAATTACGCAATTAAGGGGCGAGACCATGATAGACATAGACCTTACTATGCCGATCCAGATCATCAACATCCTGCTCTTGATCGTCATTCTGAATGCTGTCCTGTACCGGCCGGTGCGGAACGTCCTTCTCGAGCGGCAGAAAAAGATCGGCGGCCTTGATGGCGACATCGCCAACTTCAACAAGAACGCCAAGCTCCGCCTTGATGAATTCGACCAGAAGATCAGGGAGTCCCGGGCCAAGGCCAAGGCGGAATATGATGCCGTTCGCGGCGCCGCGCAAGCGGCAAGCAACGAAAAGCTCGCCGCCCTGCGCAAGGGGATGGAGACCGCCAAGGCCGAGCAGTTGAAGCAGATCCAGCAACAGTTTGCCGAGGCGCAAATCGCGCTGAAAGGGCAAATCGATAGTTTTGCCACGGAAATGGCGAGTAAAGTTTTGGGGAGGACCCTCTAATCATGAAGCAACCGAGAATGAAGTATGGTGTTGCCGCCTTGGCCGCGGTGAGCATGCTGGTGACGGCTGCCACCCTGTATGCCTCCGGCGGCGAGGCGAATGGCGGCGGGATTCCTGCCGCAAAGTGGTGGGATCTGCTCTACCGGGTGTTGAACTTTGCCGCTCTGGTCATCCTGCTGGTCTATTTTCTGCGTAAACCCCTGGCCAATGCCTTGGGCGCCCGCCGCGAGTCGATCCGCGCCCAGCTCGAAGAGCTTGAGGCCAAGAAAGCCGAAGCCGAGAGGGTGTACAGGGAGTGCGAAGCCAAGCTCGCCGGCCTCGATGCCGAGGCGAAGAACATCCTGGCCGAGGCGGTAAGGCAGGGCGAGGCGGAAAGGGAGAAGATCCTGGCCGATGCGGAGCGGGCCGCCGGCGACATGAAGCGCCAGGCGGAAATGGCAGTGACTCACGAATTGGCGGTGGCCAAAAGCAAGCTCAAGGCGGAGATCGCCGAACAGGCGGCGCTGGTGGCCGAGGAGCTGATCAAGAAGAATCTGCGGCCGGCGGACCAGCAGGCCATGGTCGCGAGCTACCTCGATAGGGTGGGAGGTATCCAGTGAAAAGCACGGTGTTGGCAAAACGATATGCCAAGGCGCTCTTCGCGGTTGGCAAGGAGGACGGCGCCCACGAACAGTATGGCGCGGCATTGAACAGCATGGCGAATCTCTTCGCCAGCATGCCCGAAGTGCAGGATGCCCTGACCAATCCGGTCTATCCGGTGGAGGCGCGGGCCAAGGTCATGGAGCATCTGGTGAAGAGCATGGGCGCTTCCCCGGTCATGGCCAATTTTTTTCAACTGCTGGTTCAGAAAAAACGGGCGAATATTCTGCCGGAGCTGGCCGAAGGCTATCAGGCGCTGGTGGATGCGGATAATAACGTGGTGCGGGGCACGGTGATTTCGGCAACGGAATTGGCCGGCGACCTGAGCGCCAAGGTCAAGGCAACCTTAGAGAAAATTACCGGCAAGCAGGTCGTGCTCACGACGGCGGTCGATCCGTCGATCATCGGCGGCATGATGGCCAAAGTGGGTGATCTGGTGCTCGACGGCAGCATCAAGTCGCAGCTCACCGGTTTAAAAGAATCCATCAAGGGGAGTGAATAACGATGCAGATTAAAGCCGAAGAAATCAGCCACATCATCAAGGGACAGATAAAGGATTACGAGACCAAGGTTGATCTGAGCGAGACCGGCACGGTTATCTCGGTCGGTGACGGTATCGCCCGTGTACACGGCGTCCAGAACTGCATGGCCATGGAGCTCCTCGAGTTCCCCGGCGGGATTCTCGGTATCGCCCTGAACCTGGAGGAAGACAACGTCGGTTGCGCGGTACTCGGCGACGTCCGGAACATCAAGGAGGGCGACACCGTCAAGCGGACCGCCCGCATCGCCCAGGTGCCGGTTGGCCCGGAGATGCTCGGCCGCGTCGTGGACGGCGTCGGTAACCCGATCGACGGCCAGGGCCCGATCAACGCCAAGGAATTCCGCAAGATCGAGGTACTCGCCCCCGGTGTTATCGCCCGGAAGTCGGTGCATGAGCCCTGCTACACCGGCGCCAAGGCGGTTGACGCCATGACCCCGGTAGGCCGCGGCCAGCGCGAGCTGGTCATCGGCGACCGCCAGATCGGCAAGACCGCCCTCTGCATCGACGCCATCATCGCCCAGAAGTACACCGACGTCCACTGCATCTACGTGGCCATCGGCCAGAAGAAGTCCACTGTCGCGCTGGTTGTTGAAGCGCTCCGCAAGCACGGCGCCATGGAGTACACCACCGTGGTTGCCGCCTGCGCCTCCGACCCGGCGCCGATGCAGTACGTTGCCGCCTTTGCCGGCTGCTCCATGGGCGAGTACTTCCGCGACAACGGCAAGCACGCCCTGATCATTTACGATGATCTCTCCAAGCAGGCGGTCGCCTACCGCGAACTTTCCCTGCTGCTCCGCCGTCCGCCAGGCCGCGAGGCCTTCCCCGGCGACATCTTCTTCAACCACTCCCGTCTGCTGGAGCGCGCCGCCAAGGTGAGTGACGATCTCGGTGCCGGCTCGCTGACCGCGCTGCCGATCATCGAGACCCAGGCCGGCGACGTATCCGCCTTCATTCCGACCAACGTTATCTCCATCACCGACGGTCAGGTTTACCTCGAGCCGAACCTCTTCTTCGCCGGTGTGCGTCCGGCGATCAACGTCGGCCTCTCGGTATCCCGCGTCGGTGGTGCCGCTCAGGTCAAGGCCATGAAGCAGGTGGCCGGTACCCTGCGTCTCGACCTTGCCCAGTACCGCGAACTGGCCGCCTTCGCCGGCTTCGGTTCCGACCTCGACGCCGCCACCCAGGCCCAGTTGACCCGCGGTGAGCGTCTGGTCGAGATCCTGAAGCAGCCGCAGTATCAGCCGCTGCCCATGGAAAAGCAGATCTGCATCCTCTTTGCCGGTACCCGCGGCTATCTCGACAAGATGCCGGTCAACACCCTGGCCGAGTACGAGCAGCAGCTCTACGCATATATCGAGAAGAACGAGCCCTCCGTCTACGAAGACCTGAAGAGCAAGCAGGCCATCGACGCCGATCTCGAGGCGAAGATGCGCAAGACGCTGGAGGCATTCGGCGAATCCTTCAAGGCAGCCAAAGGCCTGAACTAACAAGGGGGTCTTATGGCTAACCTGAAAGATGTAAAGGTTAAAATCTCGGGGGTCAAGAAGACCTCGCAGATCACCAAGGCGATGAACATGGTCGCCGCGGCGAAGCTGCGCGGCGCCCAGCAGAAGATGGAGCGCTTCCGGCCCTACGCCGAGAAGTACCACACTGCCATGGGTAACCTCTCCAGCGGCATGGACGCGGCGCAGTTCCCGCTGATGGAGGTGCGCGAGGTGAAGAATGTCGAGTTGCTGGTGGTCACTTCCGACCGCGGCCTCTGCGGCAGCTTCAACTCCAACATCCTGAAGCAGACCGAGCGCCTGATGCGGCAGCTCGAAGGCGAGGGCAAGAAGGTCAGCCTGGTCTGCGTCGGCAAGAAAGCGGCGCAGTATTTCAAGCGCAGTGGCAAGGTCCGCGCCACCTTCACCGACATCATGAGCACCTTCCAGATGTTCAACGCCCGGGCCATTGCCCAGGACGTGGCGGCCAATTTCCTGGCCGGCGGGGCGGACGAGGTGCAGATCATGTACGGCCGGTTCCAGAGCGTGGCGGTGCAAAAGCCGGCCCAGAGGCAGTTCTTGCCGGTCAAGCCGCCGGAAGGCTCCGGTACGTCAGGCAACGCGGCTTATATCTACGAACCGAGCACCACCGAGATCATGGATGTCATGCTGCCGCTCTACCTCAACGTCATGGTCTATCATGCCATGCTCGAGGTGAGCGCCAGCGAGCATGCAGCGCGGATGAGCGCCATGGATAACGCCACTAAGGCCTGTAGAGACATGATTACCAGCCTGACGATGATCTACAACAAGGCGCGTCAGGCCGGGATCACCGCCGAGTTGATGGATATTGTCGGCGGGGCCGAGGCGCTGAAGGGATAAGCGGATTTTTCGGCCGCATGAACGGCTGATATACGAGATCAATACAGCTGAGGAGGCTTGTACAATGAACACAGGGAAGATTATCCAGGTCATCGGGCCGGTTGCTGACGTGGAGTTCGAGCCGGGCAAACTGCCGGCGATCATGAACGCGCTCTTGGTTTCCAACAAGGGCATCAACGACCAGGAGGACAACCTGGTTATCGAGGTTGCCCAGCATCTGGGCGACAACGTGGTCCGCTGCGTCTCCATGGATCAGACCGACGGTCTGGTGCGCGGCCAGCTCTGCAAGGACACCGGCAAGCCGATCGAGATTCCGTGCGGCAAGCCGGCGCTCGGCCGGATCATGAACGTGGTCGGTCGCCCGGTGGACGGCTTGGGCCCGCTTGAGTCCGATAAGATGCGCCCGATCCACAAGCCGGCCCCGTCCTTCACCGAGCAATCCACCGAGGTGCACGTGCTTGAGACCGGCATCAAGGTTATCGACCTTTTGGTGCCCTTCCCCCGCGGCGGCAAGATGGGCCTCTTCGGCGGCGCCGGTTGCGGCAAGACCGTTATCATGATGGAGATGGTCAACAACATCGCCATGCACCACGGCGGCATCTCGGTCTTCTGCGGCGTTGGCGAGCGGACCCGTGAGGGCAACGACCTCTACCGCGAAATGAAGGAATCCGGCGTTCTGCCCAAGGCAGCGCTGGTGTACGGCCAGATGACCGAGCCGCCCGGAGCCCGTTCCCGCGTGGCCCTGACCGGTCTCTCCGCTGCCGAGTACTTCCGCGACGAGGAGGGCCAGGACGTGCTCTTCTTCGTCGATAACATCTTCCGCTTCACTCAGGCGGGTGCCGAGGTATCGGCGCTGCTCGGCCGTATCCCGTCGGCGGTTGGTTATCAGCCGACCCTGGCCACCGACCTCGGCGCGCTCCAGGAGCGCATCACCTCCACCACCAAGGGTTCGATCACCGCGGTCCAGTGCGTATACGTACCGGCGGACGACTTGACCGACCCGGCGCCGGCGACCACCTTCGCCCATCTCGACGGCACCGTTGTTCTTTCCCGTCAGATCGCGGAGCTTGGCATCTACCCGGCGGTTGACCCGCTGGACTCCACCTCCCGCATCCTGGACCCCAACGTCCTCGGCGAGGAGCACTACCTGGTGGCCCGCGGCGTGCAGACCACCCTGCAGAAGTACAAGGATCTCCAGGACATCATCGCCATCCTCGGTATGGACGAGCTTTCCGAGGAGGACAAGGTTACCGTTACTCGCGCCCGTAAGGTACAGCGTTTCCTTTCCCAGCCGTTCAGCGTGGCCGAGACCTTCACCGGCATGGCCGGCAAGTACGTCAAGGTGGCGGACACCGTGCGCGGCTTCAAGGAGATTCTGGACGGCAAGCACGACGAACTGCCGGAGAATGCCTTCTACATGGTCGGCACCATCGAGGAAGCGGTCGAGAAGGCAAACCGTGAGAAGGCTGCTGCGTAACGGCTTCCTGAGCACAGACGCGCTCCACGCGAGCGTGCACGCGAGGTTGAAGAATGGCTGAAAAACTGCAACTTGAAGTAGTGACCCCCAAGGGGGCGGTGGTGAGCGAGGCGGTTGATCTCGTCACCGCACCGGGCTATGCCGGTGAGTTCGGCATCCTGGCGAACCATGCCCCGTTTTTGAGCACCATCAAGATCGGCGTCCTGAACTACAAGAAGGACGCGCAGGTCGAAGACCTGATGGTCAGCGGCGGGTTTTGCGAGGTTTCCAACAACAAGGTGACCTTTCTGGTGGAATCGGCCGAGCGCGGCGCGGAGATCGATGTCGATCGCGCCCTGCGCGCCAAGGAGCGGGCGGAGAAGCGCCTGGCCGAGGCGATGACCCAGCGCGAGAAGATCGACCGCACCCGGGCCGAGGCGGCCATGCAGCGCGCCTTGAGCCGCCTCAGGGTGGCGGAGCGCCGCAAGCCCAAATGAGCGTTCCCGCTTAGGGTACCAAGGGTAGCACAATAAAAAAAGCCGCACTTTCGAGTGCGGCTTTTTTATTGCCGGGCGTGGGAATAACCCGGCCAAGGGTGAGGCCGGGTTATTTCTTCTCGCCGAGATTGGCCTCCACCACAAAGCCGCCGTCCGCGGTGTCAAACGGGATGACAATGGTCGGCGCGATGGAATAGTAGGAAATCTCCACCCCCTTGCCGACCACCATGGTCGGGGTGGCGAGGTCGAACTTGTGGTCGATCTTGGCGAGGTCCGCCTTGGCGCCGCCGCAGATCATGTTGGTGATCTCGCCCACCGCGTCCACCACCTCGTCGTCGACCTTGGCGCGAGGCTCTTCCATGAGCATGTTGGCCACGATCCTCAGGATACATTTTTCCGAGAAGCTGACGATCATGCAGCCGGTGATCGCCTCGGAGGTCATGCCGATGATGCCGGTCACCTCGCCGTAGGAGGTGTTACCCTCTTTGAGGTGGGGCTTCTGCGGCGTCACCTTGGTCTGGGCCATGGTTTCGAGCACATTCCTGGTGGCGTGCAGGAAGGGATTGATGAATTCCGCTTTCATGATGGTCCTGTAGTGATTTCGTCGTCGATTCCGCAAGCAACTCGCGGAGTTACCCCTTAAAGTGGATGATTGATGCGCGTTTGTCAAGCTCTTTTCCGTTAGGAAACTGCGGCCTTGGCGCATTTCAGGGGGTCGGACGGGCGGACAAAATCCGCATGAAATATGGCGCAATTTAGATTAATGTTGCCTACCCTGCCGGCTAGGGCAGGTATACGAACTGTGTATCTGGAACTGGAGGAGAAGTGATGGAGACGAAGGAGCGGATGGCGATTCCCCGGCAGCAGCCGAAGGAGCTGGCGGCGAGCGAGCGGGTGACCAATTTCAACGAGGTGGTGGCGGGCTACGATGGTGCCACGGCGAAGCTGGAGGCGGAGCGCTGCCTGCAGTGCAAGAAACCGGCATGCCGCGAGGGCTGCCCCATTCACAACGATATCCCCGGTTTTATCCGGCTGCTGCGGGAAGGCAGGATCGAGGAGGCCTACTGGCTCGACCGCGAGACCAACTCGCTGCCTGCCATCTGCTCCCGCGTCTGCCCGCATGAGTTCCAGTGCGAGGGCCATTGCATCCGGGGCAAGAAGGGCGAGGCCGTGGCCATCGGCATGCTGGAGCGCTACATCGTCGATTGGATGGTAGCCAACCGCAAGAGTCTGCTCAAGCCCTGCGCCCCGCCCAAGGACAAGAAGGTGGCCATTGTCGGCTCCGGTCCGGCCGGCATGTCGGTGGCCTATTATCTTGCTCACCTGGGCTATTCCTGTACCATCTTCGAGCGCCTGCCGGTCTCCGGCGGCATGCTGGCCGTAGGCATTCCCGCCTACCGCCTGCCGCGGCCGGTCATTGCGGCGGAGTTCGAGGCCCTGCGGAGCTGCGGGGTCACGGTGGTCAACGGCGTTACCATCGGCAAGGATAAGACCTTGCAGGATTTGCGGAACGAGGGCTTTGGCGCGGTCTTTCTGGGGCCAGGGGCGCACGCCAGCCGCAAACTCGGGGTCGAGGGCGAGGAGCTGGCCGGCGTGCTCCACGGCGTCGATTACCTGCGCCGGGTCAATATCGGCGAGAATCTGAACCTGGGCCGCAATGTGGTGGTGGTGGGCGGCGGCAACGTGGCCATCGACTGCGCCCGCACCGCGCTGCGCACCGGTTCGGATCAGGTCTTCATCCTTTACCGCCGCAGCAAGGCGGAGATGCCGGCAGCCAAGGCGGAGGTCCATCACCTGGAAGAGGAAGGGGTGCGCATCGAGATGCTCGCCGCGCCGGTGAAGATCCACGGCGAGAACGGCCGGCTGACCAAGATCGAATGCGTGCGGATGCAGCTTGGCGAATGCGATGCCTCGGGCCGCTGCCGGCCGGTGGTGATCGAGGGCTCCAACTTCATGATCGAGGCGGATGCCATTATCCCGGCCATCAGCCAGGATGTGGACCCGAATGCCGGTTCGGGCCTCGATTTCACCATGACCCGCTGGGGCACCTACGTGGTGGACGAGGTGACCATGCAGACCTCGGTGGAGTGGGTCTTTGCCGCGGGCGACGCGGTACTCGGCCCCCAGACCGTGGCCAAGGCGGTCTTCCAGGCCAAGGAGGCGGCAGAGTCGATCCACCGCTTCCTCGCAGGCACCGACCTCAAGGCCGGCCGGGAAAAGGCCAAACCCGAGTAACTCGTTTCACGATTGCCGAATAAGCAAGGCCGGGCAGCAGCAATGCTGACCCGGCCTTTTTGTTGTACGGTTTGGGCGCGATTAATGGGCGTGGGCGGTTTCGTCCAGGCGCTCGGTAATCCAGGCGTTGAGGCTCTTGCCTGCGGCCTTGGCGGCGATGTAAAGCCTGCGGTGCAGGTCCGGGGAAAGGCGCAGCACGAATTTTCCGGTAAAGGGTTTTTCCGGCGCCTGGTTCAACTGGGCGCAAAAATCCAGATAGTCGTCCACCGAGTCGTGAAACGCCTGCCGTACCTCCTCAACCGAGGTGCCCTGAAAGGTGATGACATCGCGGGTGTTGATGACGTCGCCGTGAAAAATCCCGGCCTCGTCGTCGAACTCCACCTTGCCTATGTATCCTTTGTATTCCATCATGGTCTTTTCCCTCCTGCCTCGATGAAGCGTCGAACCGAAACCACTGCGCCCCGGTCTGTTTCCTTCTGGGGATGCGGACGGTGAAATGTGGCCCTGACCCCGCTCAGCAGAAAACGAATCCGTGAACCGCTTCCTTCATAACGCTCTGCCCCCAGGGCCACAAGCAGTGCCTCGATGTCGTTCCACGGGATGTTGGTCCGAACGGGGTCGGCAAAGATGGCCTCAAGGGTCTTGCGGTGTTTACTGTTCACAATTATTTAGTATCACATTGAGATACTATTGCCAAGCCTAATCTTGTGTTTTTGTTGTCGTGCCGTATCATCAGAAGTGGATTACAAACAATTTAATGATAGTGAATGTATGAGTGGAACCACATTGATTTCTGCCCGTATCCATGCGGAAGTGGCGCAACGCCTGGGAGCGCTGACCAACGAAACCCACCGTTCCAAATCCGACCTGGCGGCCCAGGCGATTGAGGCGTTTGTCGATTTTCAGGAGGTGCAGGTGACGGCGATCAAGGAGGGCATGGCCGCGGCGGAGCGGGGCGAGGTCAAGAGCCATGCCGAGGCACTGGTGATTCTCAATGCCTGGGGCAAGGGTTGAATGGGCGTCTGGATCAATTATGGATTGGCTTCGGCGTGCAGCTTGAGGCCGAGCGCCGACACCACCTTGAGAATGGTGGCGAAACTCGGATTTCCTTCGCCGGAGAGGGCCTTGTAAAGACTCTCGCGGCCCAGCCCGGTTTTGCGCGCCAACTGGGTCATGCCCTTGGCACGGGCAATGTTGCCCAGGGCCTTGGCGATAAACGCCGCATCATCCCCGGCCTCCTCTAGACAGGCCTCCAGATAGAGCGCCATATCCTCCTCGGTCTTGAGGTGTTCGGCGCTCTCCCATTTGCGTAGTTTGATGGTGCCCATGGTGGTCTCCTAGAGTTACCGCCCGATTTCCAGCACGGTTTTGATGTCCTTGCGCTGCGTCGCTTTGTCGCCGCCAGGGCAAATCACGAAGCAGAAATTGCAGGCGACCCGGAGGGGCTCGGCGGCACATGGGAATTGGTTGTCTTCGGTACTCATTTTGTCGTGGTCTACTGTAGCAGGGGCGGCGTCATTCAGATTTTCCGTCTTTCTACTTGGCAACTTGGAGGCCTGACCCCATCTGACTCATCTGACTCCCTAAAGTAAGCATGATTTTTTTCATCGTGTAATCCTCCAAATGCGTGGTTTAGAACTTTGCCCAACATAAGATATTATACGGATTTCCGGTTTTTGTCCGGGTCTTCCCTTGATCTTCTCGTTTTTGGGCGCAGGCGCAGGCGCAGCGCAGAGGCGCAGCGCAGGGCGCAGCGCAGCATAAAGTTCTTATCCGATCGTCACCTTGTGCCGGAACACAGGTTGAAGTTTTATGGTATCTGGGCCGCCCGGTTCGTTGCCTTCCGTGCCTTCCGGGGAGGCGAAGAGACCGCTCCGGTTGGCGGGTTGGCGGGAAGGAATGAACTGGAAGCCTTCAGCCGGTCCCTGGCCACCACCAATGAGGAGTGGCAGATAAGATAAGGCAGGCCGGCGATGCGGTGCGTCTCTATTCCTTTTTTTTGCAACACCAGGCAGATGGCCCCTCGTCTGGGGCCCCTCGTCTGGTGTCCAAAATACCACGGAATTAAATGACCTCGAAGAAAAAATGCGCCAGGTGGTCAGGTTGCGGCATCTTTCCCTGGCCACGGAAAAAACCTATCTCGGCTGGCTCCGGCAATTCATGGCTTGGCGGGGCGACCGTGCCGTCAGTGGCCTGGACAGCGCCACGGTCGTCGCATTCCTCACCCATCTGGCGGTGGAGAAAAGGATTGCCAAGGCAACCCAGTCCCAGGCGTTCAACGCCCTACTGTTCCTCTTCAGGAATGTCCTTGGCCAGGATCTGGATATCTCATCTATGGCTGTGCGGGCAAAGCAAAGCCGCCGACTTCCGGTGGTGCTTTCCCGCCAGGAAGTCACCGCCCTTTTGGCACAGCTTGATGGTGTCTATCGGTTGATGGCCCGTCTGATCTATGGATGCGGGTTGCGGCTGAACGAGTGTCTGGCCCTGCGAGTCAAGGATGTGGATTTTGCGCAGGGATGCCTGATCGTCCGGGCGGGCAAGGGGGATAAGGACCGACGGACAGTGCTGCCGGAGAGTCTGGTGGAGGAGTTGCGGCGACATCTGCAGGACATGCGGCATCTGTATGAGAAGGACCGGGGTAATGGCGCTCCCGGTGTGGCCTTGCCAGGCGCGCTTGAGCGGAAATACCCTGATGCGGGCAAGGAATGGGGCTGGTTTTGGGTCTTCCCGGCCCGGTCGCTGTCCGTTGATCCCCGGTCGCAAGTGGTCCGCCGGCACCATGTGTTTCCGGACACCTTGCAACGGCAGATAAAGAATGCGGTGCGCAAAAGCGGGCTTGCCAAACTGGTTTCGGTGCACACCCTGCGGCACAGCTTCGCCACCCACCTGCTGGAAAACGGCTACGACATCCGTACCATTCAGGAGTTGCTCGGTCACCGCAATGTGCAAACCACTATGATCTACACCCATTGTGACCAGCAAGAACCGATTAGGCGTTCGGAGCCCGCTTGATATGCCATAGTGCCCCATGTGTATTGATTTTATATCATCATTTTGTGTTAAATTTAAATAAAGTGATGGTATAATGCCATCATGCGCGAATCACTGGTCGAACTCTTCCAATCCTTTTCCGATGAGCTGGACCCGCAGCAGTTGCAGCGCAAGTTCCTCCGCGCCCTGCTCCGGCTCCAGAATGTGGATCGCGGCTCGGTGTGGATTCGGCGGGAGGAGGGGTTCTGCTGCGTCGAGGCCGAGGGGATCGAGAGCGACAAGGTCAAGGGGCTCTGTCTGCCCCTGGAGGCCAAGAGCCTGGTGCGCTGGGTGATTGAGACCGGCAAGATGGCCCTCTCCCGGCCGGATGGCGACCCGCGCCACTTCCAGGCCATCGAGGCGGATCTGGCCCTCAAGAGCAGCCTCATCCTCGCCTTCCCGCTGCAGCTGAAAGACGGCACTGTCTACGGCGCGGTGGAGGTCATCGACACCAACCCCGAGCACTCCCAGGTCAACCTCGAAAAACAGTACCTCGATTTCCTGCAGGAGCTGGTGAACATCGGCGCGGTAAGCCTGTCCAACGCCCTGGAGTACGACAAGCAGTGCTGCGTGACCCGCCTGCTCCGGAGCGAGATCGAGGCCCTGCGGGAAGATGGTCTGGCCGTGGGGCAGAGCGCGGCTTTCCAGCAGGTGATCGCCACACTCGCCAGCTATGCGGCCACCGATTACCCGGTGCTGATCACCGGCGAATCCGGCACTGGCAAGGAGCTGGTCGCTACCCGCCTGCACCGTTTGAGCCCCCGCCGCGACCAGCCCCTGGTGGTGCAGAACTGTAGCGCCATCCCGGAAACGCTGCTGGAGAGCGAACTGTTCGGCTACAAGAAGGGCGCCTTCTCCGGCGCGGTCAAGGACAAGAAAGGGCTCTTCGAGGCCGCCGATGGCGGCACCCTGTTTCTGGACGAGATCGGCGACATGCCCATCGAACTCCAGGCCAAGGTGTTGCGGGTGATCCAGAGCAACGAGATCAAACCGCTGGGCAGCACCGAGACGCGGTGGGTCGATGTGCGGCTCATTGCCGCCACCAACCGCAATCTCGAACGGATGGTGGCGGAAAAGTCCTTCCGCCGTGACCTTTTCTACCGCCTCTCGGTCCTGCCCATTGCCCTGCCGCCGCTCAGGGAACGGCAGGAGGATATCCCGCTGCTGTTCACCCTGTTCCTGCGGCGCGAGGCGGCCAAGAACGGGGTGGTGCCGAAACGGGCGGGCAGCGAGGTGCTGGCGCTGCTGCACGCCTATCCGTGGCCCGGCAACATCCGGGAACTCGAAAATCTGGCCAAGTATCTCACCGTGGTCTGTGCCCAGGAGGAGATCGGACCCGCCGATCTGCCGCCTCCTTACATGGCGGCTCCGGCCATGCCGGCAGGGAAGATGCCGCGGCCCGCGCCGGGTCTCTCCCCGCAGCCAAGCGCCATGCCGGTGCCGGCCGGGGCATTGGATTTCGGCCAGCGCACCTGGGAGGAGGTGGAGCGCGACTATGCCACCTATCTCCTGGAACAGCATCATATGAATATGACCTGGGCCGCCGAGGCGGCCGGGGTCAACCGCTCCACCTTTGTCTCCCGCCTGCGGCGCCTCAACCTCACCCTGCCGCGCCGCCGCCGGCCCGCTTCCCGCTGAAACGCCCTCCCCATTTTTTCTGGCATACCTGTTGCTTAATCCCGGGGTGTCCAAATGCGTTACCTGCCACCCGTGATGGTGGTTCATTATTGAAGAGGGGGAGAATCATGAAAAAGCTTCTTTCTGTCACCGCCATCGTTGCCGCCCTGTTGTGGATCAATAACACGGCCCTGGCTTTGGAGGCGGTTGCCGTATCGGGTAGTGAGCCGGTGGCCGCCGCGACCACCACCGACACCACTGCTCCGGCCGAAGTCACTGCCACCGCGACCACCACCGGGACGACAATCACCACGACGGCAACGACGACTACGGCCACCGGCAGCAAGTTCGCGAGCCGGGAGCGATTGCTGGCCACTCTGCTGGGGGAGTTGACCAAGCAGGAAACGGGCGCGACCGCGGCACCCACCGACGCGACCGCGGGAACCACCGATGGCGCCGCGACGACGACCACCAGCGGGACGATTACTACCACGGTTGCCAGCACCACCGGCACCATTTCTGATGCGAGCGGTGAGGGGCAAGCCTCTCAGCAAGATACAGTAACGGAAACTGGACCCTCCGAAGCGCCGGTTGCCACCGACACGCCACCCTCCCCGGGTGATCCCACCACCGCGTCGATCGACGCGAAGCGTGTCGCTTCCTTTGTGGCCAACCTTTCTGATGAGCAGGTCCTTGCCCTGAACCGCTCCTTTAATAACGCCGTGCAGCAGGAGCTCACGCTCAACTACGACATGGACCTGCTGGAGAAGATCGTCACCGAGCAGTACGGCAAGCAGCAGATCAACGCCATGACCAAGGCGCTGGAGGAGGAGGCCAAATTCCTCGCCCTCTATGAGCGGACCGGCAACGAGAAGTTCCAGCAGCGCGCCGAGGTACAGAAGGAGAAGTTCCTGGCCAAGGTGGAACGTGCGAGCCGTGAGGCCATCAAGGGCCAAGCCAGGGAGCGGGTTCGCGGCACCTTGCGTGCCGAGGTGAAGAGCGGAGCCGCGGAGGCCGGCCGGGCTGCGGCCAAGGAGCAGATCAAGAACGAGGCGCGGTTGATGGCCAAGGCCACGGCCGCTGAAACCGCCAAGGGTCTGGCCCGTGAGGCGGCCAGGGATCTGGCCAAACAGGAGGCGAAGCAGCTGGCCCGCAATTCTGCCCGGGAGGCGGCCAAGGACGTGGCCAAGCAGGCGGCCAAGGAAGTGGCCAAAGAGGTGGCCAAGGAGATCCAGCGGGCCAGTGCGAGGGCCAGGAGGAACAACGGCTAATCACGGGGTACGAACAAACGGAAAAGAAGAGGGTTCCTGCGTTGCGCGGGAACCCTCTTCTTGCGGAAGCATCCGGGCGGCGGCGGGAAGGAAAACACGATGAGGGTCCCGATGGCATGGCGAAAGGCAGGATACGGGCTGGCATTGCTGCTGGCGTTGGTGGTGTGGACAGGGAGTGCATGGGCAGCACCAGCGGCAGGCGAGCTGGAGCAGGCGCTCGCTCTCTACCGGCAGGGCGCCTACCCGGAGGCAGGCCGGCTGCTGGAGCAGGTCACCCGCCGGGAGCCGCAGAACGGCCCGGCCCACTTCTTTGCCGGCCTCACCATGCAGGCGCAGGGCAACTATGCCGCCTCGATTCCCTCCTTTCAGGCGGCCATGCGCTACGACCGCGAGTTTGCCCAGCTTGCCACCTATCAGATCGGCCTGGCCCAGCACAAGCTTGGGCAGCGCCAGGAGGCGGAGACAGCGCTCAAGCAGGCCGTGGCCATGGACCCTGGCTCCGATGCCGGCAAAAATGCCCACACCCTGCTCGACACCATCGAGCGCCAGGCGGGTGAGGCTGCCAAGCCGTGGCGCATGCGGCTCGGCCTTGGCGGGGAATATGACGACAACCTTACCGTGGAAGAGCAGGACCTGGCCACCGACCAGGCCGACTTTGCCGCGGTCCTCGAACTGGAGGCCGGGTACCGCCTCACAATGCCGAAGCCCTATCAGGCCGAGCTTTCCTACAGCCTCTACCAGAGCCTCTACGACGACTATTCCCAGTTCGATCTCCAGACCCACACCCTGGGGCTCACCGGCAGCCGGGATTTCGACGGTTGGGAGGCCGGGCTCTCCTATGCCTACAGCTATATGTTCCTTGGCCGCGAGGGGTTCCTGCAGAGTCACCGGTTCACCCCCAATGCCGGCTTTTTCCTGCCCCACGGCCTTTATGCCACGGTGAATTACACCCTGGAGGACAAGGATTTCCGCAAAACCGCGGACAATGGCCGGGATGCGGTCAACCAGGCAGTGGGCGGCGATCTTTTTGCCTTCTTCATGGAGAATCGTGGTTATGTGCAGATCGGCTACCGGCTGGAAGGGGAGAGCGCCGCAGCGGACGAGTTCGACTACTGGGGCCACACCGTGGTGGCGGCGGTTCAAGAGCCGGCCTGGTATGAGACCAGGGCACGGCTGTCGCTGAAATATCAGGACCGCGAATACCGCCATATCACCCCTTCCATCGGCGCGGAGCGGGACGACACCAAGCAGACGGCGGGGCTCGCGATCAGCCGCAAATTCCTGGCGCGCTACGAGGCCAAGGCCGAGTACCAGTACATCGACAGCGATTCCAATCTCGAAAGCAGCGACTACTCCGAGAACCTGCTTTTTGTCGGGATGAGTGCCGTCTTTTAGCGGCGGATGATGCAGTGGTGAGGGGGGGAGCCCGGCGGCCGGTTGGCCGCCGGGCTTCTTTGTTTATTTGCTGCCGGAATAGCGGGAGCTGGCGAGGTTTAGGCTGCTGGCGTACTCGGCCACCCCGCCGGCGATCTGCTGGGCCACCAGGGTGAGGTAGCGGTCGTCGCGCAGCCGCTCCTCTTCCTGGGGATTGCTGCTGAAGGCGATCTCGGTGAGAATCGCCGGCATCTGGGCGCCGACCAGCACGATGAAGGGCGCCTTCTTGACCCCGAGATTGTTCACCTGACCGAAGTCGCGTTTAACTCCCTCTATCATGGTATTCTGCACCACCTCGGCCAGCTTCACCGACTCGTTCACCTTGGTGTTTTTCATGAGGTCGAGCAAAATGGCCTGGAGGTCGCTGATGTTTTTGGATGAGGTGGCGTTTTCCTGGGCCGCCACTCGCATCGCCTCCTTGTTGCTGGCCAGATCGAGGACATAGGTCTCGATGCCTTTGGCCGCCTGGTTGGGGGCGGCGTTGACGTGGACGGAGATGAAGAGGTCGCCTTCCTTGCTGTTGGCGATGGCGGTGCGTTCCTCCAACGGGATGAAGACGTCGCGGTCGCGGGTGAGAATCACTTCGTAGCCCCGCCCATGCAGTTCCTGGGCGAGTTTTTTGCCCACCGCCAGGGTGATGTCCTTTTCCTTAAGCCCGTTCGGGCTGATGGCGCCCGGGTCCTTGCCGCCATGACCGGGATCGATCACCACCCGCCGCACCCCGAGGCCCAGTTGCTGGGCCAGGGTTGGCATGCTGCCGGATTTGGTCCCTTTTGTCTTTTCCTTGGCTTTGGCGCTGACAGCCTCGTTGCTTCGCACATCGACCACGATGCGGAAGGGGTCTTCAAGGCTGAAGACCTTGTAATCCGAGATATCCGACTGGGTGTCGAAGACCACCCGTACCGTGTCCGGGCTGAATTGGGCGTTGCGCACCTGTTTGAGCAGACCGTCGTCGATGGGCAGCGTGTGCTGGGTGTTGGGGCTGATGCGGCAGTTGACCAGATCGACATAGAGGCGCCGGGGACGGTCGCCGTTCTTTTCGAGCACCTGCTTTCGGAAGGTGACCGGCGCGGCAGTCTCGATCACCACGCGGGTGTAGCTCTTGTTCGACCAGTGGCGGATCGAGAGCACCTCTGCCTTCTGGCAGGATTCCGTGGCTGCTGCGGCTGTCGGTGGTGGGGCTGGAGTGGCGGCAGGCGTGGGCGGTGCATTACTGGGCGAATCCAGCCCCTTCAGTTTGTGGAGCTGTTCGGCCGCGCCAGTGGCCATATCGCCACTCGGATAGAGGGCCGCGATTTTGGCAAAGGTGCGGGCCGCCTTCCGGGGGGCGTTCTTCGCGTTCAGGTAAAGATTGCCAGCGAGGAAGAGGGCATCGTCCGCCAGGGTATGGTTTGGGTAGAGGATGGCGACATCCTCGTAGTAGCCGATGGCCTCGCCCAGATCGCTGGCCTTGCTGCTCCGCTCGTGGAGGGCGGCGTAGATGTTGCCCAGCATGAAGAGGCTTTTGGGCGCCACCTCGTGATTCTGGTTTTTCTGGTAAAGGGTGCGGAAGCGCTTGGCGCCGTCAAGCCAGTGCTGGCGGCTCCTGCCCTCTTTGGTGGTGAGCAGCTTCTGGTAGTAAGCCTTGGCGTCGCTGTAGCGGTTGTCGACGGCGGGGGCGGCGGTGGCCACGACCGGCAGGAGCAACAGCCAGAGGAGCCACGTGAGGCGACAGCGCAGGGAAGGCTGCATCATGGCGCGGTCCCGGCGGGAGAAGTATTGCTGTGGTGAATCACTCCGCATCCTGCACACTTTTCAGTTCATAAAGGAGACGTAGGGCCTCCAGGGGGGTAAGGGCATTGGGATCGATCTCCCGCAGCCGCTCGCGCAAGGGGTCGCGGCCGGCACCGAAGAGCAGCAGCTGGCTTGGGTGCGCGGGCGGCGTTTTTTTGCCGCCCGTCGCGATGCGCGGCTGGCCCTCTTTGTTAAACTCACCCTGCTCGATATTATGCAACAATTCTTTCGCGCGGGCAACCACCCTTTGCGGCACACCGGCCAGGGCCGCCACCTGGATCCCGTAACTGCGGTTGGTGCCGCCGGGCAGCAGCTTGTGGAGAAAGACGATGGTGTCGTTCCACTCGCGCACCGCGATGTGGTAATTGCGGATGCGGGGGAAGGCGGCGGCCAGCTCGGTGAGTTCGTGGTAATGGGTGGCAAAGAGGGTTTTTACTCCCTTGGCGTTCTTGCTCACCAGTTCCTCGGCCACGGCCCAGGCGATGGAGAGGCCGTCGAAGGTGGAGGTGCCGCGGCCGATTTCGTCGAGCACCACCAGGCTTTTTTCGGTGGCGTTGTTCAGGATGTTGGCGGTTTCGTTCATCTCCACCATGAAGGTGGACTGCGCCCGCCGCAAATCGTCCATGGCGCCGACCCGGGTGAAAATGCGGTCCACCACGCCGATCACCGCCTCCCTGGCCGGCACGAAGCTGCCCATCTGCGCCATCAGGGTGATGAGCGCGGTCTGCCGCAGCACCGTGGACTTGCCCGCCATATTGGGGCCGGTGATGATGAGCACCTCCTCCTGTTTCTGGTCGAGGCGCACGTCGTTGGGCACGAATTTGCCGGGCGGCAGACTGCGTTCGATCACCGGATGGCGGCCTTCGACAATGACGATCGCGTCACCGTTGTTGACCTGCGGCCGCACATAGTGGTAACGGCTCGCCACCTCGGCGAGCGCGGCAAAGAGATCGAGTTGCGCCACCGCGTGGGCCACCTGGAGGATGCGGGAACTCGCCGCGGCTATCTGCTGGCGGATCTCGACAAAGAGGCGGTATTCCAGCTCCAGGCGTCGCTCTTCGGCGCCGGTCACCTTCTGCTCGAACTCCTTCAATTCCGGGGTGATGAAGCGTTCGGCATTGACCAGGGTCTGCTTGCGGATGAAGTGGTCCGGCACGTTGGCAAGCTGGCCGCGGCTCACTTCAAGGTAGTAGCCAAAGACCTTGTTGTAGCCGATCTTGAGGTTGGCGATGCCGCTCTTGGCCCGCTCCGCCGCCTCCAGCCCCGCGATAAGCGCCTTGCCGTCGCGCAGGATGGTGATGAGTTCGTCGAGTTCCGGGTGATACCCTTCGCGGATCAGGTTGCCGTCGCGCAGGGTCACCGGCGCATCCTCGCGGATGGTGCGGGCGAGCAGGTTGCGGAGATCGGCCAGGTCGTCGAGGGTGGTGTGCAGTTCCTCCAGCAGCCCGGAAGAGCCGGTCAGCCGTGCTTTGAGCTGTGGCAGTTGTTCCAGCGAGACCTTGAGGGCGGTGAGGTCGCGGGCATTGGCGCTGCCCAGCACCACTCGGCTGTTGAGGCGTTCGAGGTCGTAGACCTGGCTCAAGGTCTCGCGCAGCTCCTGCCGCAGGCCGGGGTCGCGGAAGAGGGTCTCCACCGCATCGAGCCGCCGGTTGACGCGGCTTACCTCCTGGAGCGGGAAGAGCAGTGCCTGCTTCAAGAGCCGGGCGCCCATGGGGGTGGCGGTGTGGTCCAGGGTGGCGAGGAGTGAGCCCTCGCGCTTGCCGCCGATGATGGTCCGGGTCAGTTCCAGGTTGCGGCGGGAGGAGTCGTCGATCAAAAGCACGTTGGCGAGATCGAGGCCGCGGAGCCGTTCGATGTGCGTAAGATCGGTCTTCTGGGTCTCCTTGAGGTAGAGAAGCAGGGCGCCCGCGGCAGTCACCCCGGCTGCGAGCCGGTCGCAGCCGAAGCCGGCCAGGTTGATGGTGCGGAAATGTTCCAGCAGGGCCTCCCGCGCCGTGGCCGGATAAAAGGTGCCTCCTGGCCGTTCGGTGAGGCATGCCTCCGGCAGCAGGGCGGCGAGATCGGTCCGCCATTCCCGGTCGGTGGCAAAATCGCCCCCCTGTTCCAGCAGAATCTCCGAGGGGGCGAAGCGGGTGAGTTCGTCCGTGAGCCCTGCAAGGCTCTCCTGCTCACCCACCAGAAATTCGCCGGTGGAGAGATCGAGCAGGCTCAGTCCCCAGGCCGTGCCTTCCTTGTAGAGGGCGGCCAGGAAGCGGTTGTCTTTGTCGTCGAGCAGCTGCTCCTCGGTGGCGAGTCCCGGGGTCACTACCCGCACCACCTCGCGTTTGACCAGCCCCTTGGCCTCCTTCGGGTCTTCCACCTGCTCGCAGATCGCTACCCGAAAGCCCGCCTTGATGAGCTTGGCCAGGTAGGAGGCGGCCGAGTGGTACGGCACCCCGCACATGGGGATCTTCCTGAATCCGTGACGAATGATCAGTAAATTATCTCTGTCGATTCATATATCATGCTGAAATATCGAAATAAAACTGTTATACTCCACCTGTCCTCAAAACTCACTTGGCAGGTGAAAG
>JAJZRJ010000045.1 GCA_021802775.1 Deltaproteobacteria bacterium | reverse complement strand
ATCTTCGGAGGCGGGCAGGATGCCCGCCGAGAATGAGCGCCCCAGGGGCCGTATCCCGGCCTATCGCAACCTCAGCCTACAGCTCCTTCACTTCCCACGGCAGACCGTAGCGGTTGAGCGCCGCCATGAAGGGGTCCGGATCGAGCTGCTCCATGTTGAAGACGCCCTGGCCCCGCCAGGCGTTGGTGAGCATCATCATGGCGCCGATCATGGCCGGCACCCCGGTGGTGTAGGAGATTGCCTGGGAGCCCACCTCGCGGTAGCATTCCTCATGGTCGCAGATGTTGTAGATGTAAATCTTGCGCGGCTTGCCATCTTTGATGCCTTCGATGACGTTGCCGATGCAGGTCTTGCCCTTGGTGCGCGGCCCCAGGGAAGCCGGGTCGGGCAGCAGCGCCTTGAGGAATTGGAGCGGGATGATCTGGTGCCCCTCGAATTCCACCGGCGTAATCCCGGTCATGCCGACGTTCCGCAGCACCTCCAGATGCTTGAGATAGTTGTCGGAAAAGGTCATCCAGAAGCGGATGCGCTTCAACCCCTTGATGTTCTTGACCAGCGACTCCAGCTCCTCGTGGTACATGAGGTAGGCGTTCCTGGGGCCGATCCGCGGGAAATCGAAGGACTGCTTCACCGAGAGCGGCTCGGTCTCCAGCCACTGGCCATTCTCCCAGTACTTGCCGCGGGCGGTTACTTCGCGGATGTTGATCTCCGGGTTGAAGTTGGTGGCAAAGGGATGGCCGTGGTCGCCGGCATTGGCATCGAGAATGTCCACGTAATGGATCTCGTCGAAGTAATGCTTCGCCGCATAGGCGCAGTAAACATTGGTCACGCCGGGGTCGAAGCCGCTGCCCAACAGGGCCATCAACCCCTGGGCCTTGAACTTGTCGTGGTAGGGCCACTGCCAGGTGTAGCTGAACCTGGCCTCGTCCGGCGGCTCGTAGTTGGCGGTATCGAGGTAGTCCGCCCCGGCGGCGAGGCAGGCGTCCATGATGGGCAGATCCTGGTACGGCAGGGCCACGTTCAGCACCAGGGCGGGCTTGACCCGGTTGATAAGGGCAGTCATCGCGGCAACGTTGTCGGCATCGACCGCTGTCACCTCGATATCGCGGCCGGTGCGCTGTCTGACCGAGTCGCGAATCGCCTCGCACTTGGCCACCGTCCGGCTGGCCAGCACGATCTCGGAAAATACCTCCGGCACCTGGGCGCACTTGTGCACCACCACGCTGCCAACCCCGCCTGCACCAACGATCAACACCTTGCTCATTTTCTCATCCTCTTCTGCTTGACGCATACCTTCTCGTATGCTATAACGCGCTCGCTTGACCGGTTTTGACCGGGCCGTTAGCTCAACTGGTAGAGCAACTGACTCTTAATCAGTAGGTTTGGGGTTCGAGCCCCCGACGGCCCACCAGCCACCCCAAGGGATTGTCGCAAGACAATCCCCTTTTTTTATGCCAACTCACCCCATCATTACCCAACTGTGGCCCACCTGTCAAAAGGCCGTGGGGCATTGCCTTATATATTTTCAGGGGAAAAAAGCAACAAAAAATCCCCGGCCGCATTAGAATGGCGCCATGGACCCCCATGCCTTGCCAGGACCGCCGGCAGCCAGACCGGAGATTATCCTCATCGCCGCCATGGCGGCGAACCGGGTGATCGGCCAGGGCAACGCCATCCCGTGGCATGTCCCCGGCGAACAACAGCATTTCAAACGGATCACCATGGGCCACACCCTGATCATGGGCCGCAAGACCCACGAATCGATCGGCCGGGTGCTGCCCGGCCGCCGCACCATTGTCATCACCCGCCAGCGGGACTACCAGGCCCCAGGCTGCCTGGTGGCGCATGATCTGGCCACGGCACTCGATGCCGCAATGGACGACAGTCAGGTCTTCATCGCCGGCGGGGCCGAGATCTTCCGGCAGGGGTTGCGCTATGCCGACGCTATCTACCTTTCCATTCTCCACCGGGAGGTGGCGGGCGGCGTCTTCTTTCCGGAATTTTCTCCTGCTGACTTCCCCCTTGTTGCCCAAGAGGTCATCGACGAGGGCGAGCCCTATACCTTCGCCATCTATCGCCGCAAACAAGGCTAACGGCTGCCGGCCTCGCGGATCAACGCCGCCACCGGCCCGGCCGGTCGCCGATAGCCGGCCGCGTTGGGGTGAAGCTGGTCGTTTTTGAGCGCGCGGTCAGTGAGAATCCCCCGGACGATATCCTCGCCGCAGGGCACCGTAAACTCCTCGGCCAACTCCTTGGAGCGGCCCGTCTACATGACCACCCGGTTCCGGCCTTCCTTCTTCGCCCGATAGAGCGCGCGATCCGCCTCCCGGAGCAAGGTCTCCCGGTCCATGCCGGGTTCATGCATGGCGACGCCGATGGAGATCGTTATCCCACCGACCGGCTGCCCCATGTGTTCGCCCACCAGATGCTGTTCCACGTTGGCCCGCAACTCCTCGGCCTTTCGTTGCGCATCTGCGGCCGAGATTCCCGGGAAGATCAGAATAAATTCCTCGCCGCCATACCGGCAGGCGATATCCTCCTCGCGGATATTGTGGCGGATGATCTCACCCAGCCGGCTGAGCACCCAGTCACCGGTGACGTGGCCGTGGGTATCGTTGATCTGTTTGAAACGGTCGAGGTCCAGCATGAAGAGGGCCAGCGAGGAGGCCTGGCGCCGCGCCTTGCTGATCTCGCGCTGGAGCGATTCCTCCATGTAGCGTCGATTGAAGAGGCCGGTGAGCGGGTCGCGGATCGACTGATTCCGTAGCGCCTCCTGCATCTCGCGCAACTCCTCGATGATCTGGCGCTGATCCTCCTCGGCCTGCTTGCGGCGGGTGATATCGTCCGCCACCCAGAGCATCCCCTCGCCCAGATCGGAGAGCCTTATCGCCTTGCCGGAAAGGCTCGCCCACACCGGGGCGCCATCTTTGCGCCGCAGCTGATACTCCATCTGGATCAGCCTGCCGGCGTTCTTCTTGGCCAGCACCTCCTCGCCGAATCGGGCATAGTGGTCCGGTGAGAGATGCAGTATTGCCAGGCTTTCGCCGATCAATTCCTCCCGCGCATACCCCAACAACTCGAGGGCCCGGTCGTTCAGGTCAGCGATGATTCGGTCGCTGGTGGCGAAGAGGATGCCCACCAGGGTATTGTCAAAGATCGCCCGGAATCGTTCCGAACTGTTCCGCAGTTCCTCTTCGGCGCGCCGCTGCGCCGAGATGTCCCGGCAATGCTCCATGACGCCGAGCAATTCACCGTCCGGACCGCGGAAGGGGATGGCAGTGAACTGCACCGGGATGATCGAGCCGTCGGCGCGGCGCTTATCCTCCTCGCACTCCACCCGTTCCTCGCCCTGCCGGATGCGGTTGAGTGAACACGCTGCGGTATGGCAGCGCGGGCCGGGAAAAATCTCGTGGCATTTCTGCAGGTGCGGGCTCTCGGTAACGCCAAAGAGGGTGGTGAACGGGGTGTTCATCCGCAGGATGTTGTAATCCATATCGATCACCAGCATGCCCTCGGCCGCGTTGTGAAAGATCTGGTGGAGCTCGTTGCGCGACATCTGCAGGGCATACTCCTCCACGGTCCGCTCGGTAACGTCCTGGAGGATGGCAAGGCGGTAACCGTACGCACTGCCGTCGGCGCCGTGCAGCAGATTGAGGGAGATCAGCCGGCTCTTGGCCGAGACCAGATGCGTGCCGCTTACCACGGCGCCGCCCGGCCCAACCTTGGCCAGCATCCGCCGCACTTCTTCGATGCAACGCTGCGGAAAAAGGCCGAGAAAGTCGGTACCCAGGATGTTCTCTTCGGCAAGACCGAACAGTTCCACCGCCGCCCGGTTGGCATAAGTCACCTGGGCCGTCGGCATGGCAATCTCAAGAATCCCCTCGGTGAGATTGCCCAAGGTCATCTCGTAATGATGCTTAAAGAGCAGCAGTTCCTCGGTGATGTGCCGTTTCACCACGTTTTCGAGGCCGATGATGCCGTCCGGCACCTGATTCCCCGCGGCCAAGCGAGCAAGCACCGCCAGGATGTGCTCCTTCATGTGCTGCATCGGCCCTTTGGCGATGCAGGCATCGGCGCCCAGCGCCCGAAAGTCGAGATCAGCTTCCGGAGCGATGGCCGAAAGGATGATGAGGCGCACCGCCTTGCCCTCCGGCCGGCTGCGGATGATCTGGCAGAGCTTGTCGCCGCCGATGTTGGGCATGACCAGATCGACAAAGACCGCGGTGAACCGGTGCGCGTCAAGCAACGACAACGCCTCCAGGCCGCTGCCGGCCGAGAAGACGATGAAGCCTTCGGCGCTCAGGGTGTCGCTGAGGAACTTGAGAAAAAAGGGGTTGTTGTCAACCACCAGGATCTTGGCGCCGGGTTGCCGGAATGTCGAAACAGCTTCCATGGATTCTCTCCTCTCGGCCAATGCAGTCTCCTGCGGTGCGGCCCCTCGACAGAGTAAACCCGGCTCAGGCGCGGGTCAGATGGCGGTACTTGATGCGGTGCGGCTGATCCGCCTCGGCCCCGAGGCGCGCCTTACGGTCCGCCTCGTATTCCGAATAATTGCCGTCTAACCACACCACCCGGGAATCGCCCTCGAAGGCAAGGATGTGGGTGGCGATGCGATCCAGAAACCAGCGGTCGTGGCTGATTACCACCGCGCAGCCGCCGAAGTTCTCCAACGCCTCTTCCAGGGCGCGCAGGGTGTTGACGTCGAGGTCGTTGGTCGGCTCGTCGAGCAGAATGACGTTGGCGCCCGATTTCAGCATCCGCGCCAGATGGACCCGGTTCCTTTGCCCGCCGCTCATCAGCCCCACCTTCTTCTGCTGCTCGGTACCGGAGAAATTGAACTTGCCCACGTAGGCGCGGGAATTCACCTCGCGGTTGCCGAGGGTGATGGTTTCCTGCCCTTCGGTGATCGCCTGCCAGATGGTATCCTCCGGGTTCAGCACCTCGCGCGATTGGTCCACGTAAGCGAGCTTTACCGTGTCACCGAGCCGGAAGGTGCCGGAGTCGGGCTGCTCCTGGCCGGTGATCATCCGGAAGAGCGTGGTCTTGCCGGCGCCGTTGGGGCCGATCACACCGACGATGCCGCCGGGCGGCAGCGAGAAGGAGAGGTTCTCGTAAAGCAGGTTGTCGCCGTAGGCCTTGCTGATCTGGTCCGCCTCGATCACCAGCTTGCCGAGGCGCGGGCCGGGCGGAATGTAGATTTCGAGATCCTTGGTCCGCTTCTCGCCTTCCTGGCCGAGCAGCTCCTCGTAGGCCCTGATGCGCGCCTTGGACTTGGCGTGGCGGCCCTTGGGGTTCATCCGGATCCAGTCGAGCTCCCGCTCCAGGGTCTTCTGGCGCTCGCTCTCCTGCTTCTCCTCCTGGGCCAGGCGCTTCTGCTTCTGCTCCAGCCACGAGGAGTAATTGCCCTTCCATGGAATGCCCTGGCCGCGGTCGAGTTCGAGAATCCAGCCAGCCACATTATCAAGGAAGTAGCGGTCGTGGGTGACGGCAATGACGGTGCCGGCATACCGCTGGAGATGGTGCTCCAGCCAGGCCACGGTCTCGGCGTCGAGATGGTTGGTGGGCTCGTCGAGCAGCAGGATGTCCGGCTTCTGCAAGAGGAGCCGGCAGAGTGCCACCCGGCGGCGTTCACCGCCGGAGAGCACCTCGACCGGCGTATCGCCGGGCGGGCAGCGGAGGGCATCCATGGCCATCTCCAAACGGGCGTCGAGGTCCCAGGCATCCATGGCGTCGAGCTTTTCCTGCACCACGGCCTGCCGGGCGATGAGCTTGTCCATCTCCTCGTCGCTCATGGGTTCGGCGAACTTCATGTTGATCTCGTTGAACTCGTTGGCGAGATCGACCACCTCCTGCACGCCCTGCTCCACGATCCGGCGCACGGTAGCGCCGCCGTCCAGGCGGGGCTCCTGTTCGAGATAACCCACGGTGAAACCCGGCGAGATGTGGGTCTCGCCGTTGAACTCCTTGTCCACCCCGGCGAGGATGCGCAAGAGCGAGGACTTGCCCGAGCCGTTCAAGCCCAGCACGCCGATCTTGGCGCCGTAGAAATACGAGAGGCTGATATCCTTGAGGATCGGCTTCTTCTCATGGAATTTGCTGACCCGGATCATGGAATAGATGATCTTGTTCGGTTCGCTGTTGCTCATGCGGTTGCACCTGTGGCGTGAATAATGGACGATAATGCCGCGTCAGGCGGCGGGAGGAATGTACCTGATTTGGAGTGAAAAGGCAATTTTCTTGGTGCGGCGGGTATTACAAAACCGCACGAGGACGACCAGATATGCGACACCGGGCAGCCGGGGCCAAGGCCGGACGTTAAAAAGGAGCGGGCAGCGACTTAGATCGAGACGAGGTGGCGGCCCCCTTCCCCGGCCGCCAAGGCGGTGCAACAAAACAACAAAAGGAAGAATAGTGCATGAAAAATCCCTGACAGCCCGGAAAAAGGTTGCGCCTTGGCGCGGTGGCGTTCACAATCCCTGCATGACTGACGTTTTCCCGGTCCATATCGATGCCGAACGCTGCACCGGCTGCGGCCTGTGTGTGGCTGCCTGCCCTGCCGACACCCTGGAACTCAAGGCAGAACGGGCCACCATCGCAACACCCGCCTGCATGGCCTGCGGC
Source organism: Deltaproteobacteria bacterium (assembly GCA_021802775.1). Taxonomy (GTDB): domain Bacteria; phylum Desulfobacterota; class Desulfobulbia; order Desulfobulbales; family Desulfurivibrionaceae; genus JAJZRJ01. The sequence continues at coordinate 11,874 of JAJZRJ010000045.1, read as the reverse complement.
CACTGCGCCGCCCTCTGCCCCACCGGCGCCATCACGGTAACGGCGCCACGCAACGCACCCCTTGCCTTCCGGACCCTTGCCACGCCGGAGCAGTGGCTGCCCCACGGCCGCTTCGACCTCGGCGCCCTGGTCCAGCTCATGCGCTCGCGCCGTTCCTGCCGCAACTACACCGATGCGCCGGTCTCCCGCGCCCTGCTCGACGATCTGGTGAAGATCGGCACCACCGCGCCCTCGGGCACCAACAGCCAGGGATGGAGCTTCACCATCTTGCCGGAGCGGGCCGGCGTGGTGATACTGGGCGAGGCGGTGGCCGACTATTTCCGCCGGCTGAACCGCCTGGCCAGCCGGCCGCTCCTGCGTCACCTCCTTGCATGGTGCGGCAAGCCGGCACTGGAGCAGTACTACCGCCGCCATTACGCCACCACCACCAAGGCCCTGGCCGAATGGGACGAGGAGGGCCGCGACCGCCTCTTCCACGGCGCCACCGCCGTTATCCTCATCGGCGGCCGCAACACCGCCAGTTGCCCGGCCGAGGATGCGCTGCTGGCCAGCCAGAATATCCTGCTCGCGGCCCATGCCATGGGCCTCGGGAGCTGCCTCATCGGTTTCGCGGTGGAGGCGATGCGCCGGGAGCCTCAAATCGCCGCCCGCCTGGGCATCCCGGCCGGGGAGACGATTTACAGCGTCATCGCCCTGGGCTGGCCGGCCCACCGCTACCAGCGGCTGACCGGCCGGAGGCCGATCGAACCCCGCTGGTTTCCGCCATCCCGCTGACTGCCCGCGCAACTCCACCTTGCAAAATCTGCCGGATCGCCTAAGCTGGAAAAAAACGCGCCATCAGCCGGCAACCACGGAGGGAACATGGAAGAACGGCTCATCGAACTGGAAACCCGCCTCGCCTTCCAGGAGAACACCGTGGAGGAGCTGAACGAGGTGGTCTTCCGCCAGCAGCAACAACTCGACCGGCTGGCAGAGGAATTGACCAGGCTCTCTACCCGGCTGCGCCCGTTGCTCGCGGCGGCGGACGACCTGCCGGCAGCGTGACCGCAGCACATGAGCCACCCCACCCTGCCGCTGACCCTCACCGTGGGCAACGAGGCGCGCCTGACCGGTGCCTCGAGCTCGCTCATCGCGGCCATCAAGGAACAGCTCACCCTCGACAACCCCGAGTACCGGGACGCCCAGAAGTATGGGCGCTGGATCGGCAAACGCCTCAAGCCCCTTCTCCATTTCTACCGGCTGGAGGGCGACGCCATCCACTTTCCCCGCGGCTACGCCCGCCATGCCGTGCTGCTCTGCCGCAAATTCATGCGCCAGGGCCCGGTCATTGTCGATCAGCGTCAGGAGTTGCCGCCGATTACGCTTTCCTTTGCCAAGGAGCTGCGGCCCTACCAGCAGGCAGCGCTTACCGATATCCTGGGCCACGAGTTCGGGGTGCTGGAGGCGGGCACCGGCTCCGGCAAGACCGTGGTAGCGCTCGCGGCCATCGCCGCCCGCCATCAGCCGACCCTGGTGCTGGTCCACACCAAGGAACTGCTCCACCAGTGGGCGGAACGGGTCCGGACCTTTCTCGGCGTCGAGCCGGGTTTGATCGGCGACGGTCACTATGATATCCGGCCCATCACCATCGCCATCGTCAATTCGGCCCGCAACCACCTCGACGAGCTGCCCGCCCGCTTCGGCCAACTCTGCGTGGACGAATGCCACCGGGTGCCGGCCTCGCTCTTCACCGACGTGGTCACCGCCTTTTCCTGCCGCTACATGCTGGGCCTCTCCGCCACCGCCTTCCGCCGCGACGGCCTGACCAAGCTGATCTACATGTACCTCGGCGACCGGGTGCACCAGGTGGACACCCACCACCTCCACGCCACCGGCGCGGTCTTGCAGCCCGAGTTCATCCAGCGGCCCACCGAATTCCGCTATGTCTACCGCGGCAATTACCAGGCCCTGATGAAGGCGCTCACCAGGAACACGGCGCGCAACGAGCTGATCGTCGCCGACATCGCCAAGGAGAGCGCGGCCAGCGAGGGCACCATCCTGGTGGTGAGCGACCGGGTGCAGCACTGCGAGGAACTGGCCCGGCTGCTGGAAAAAGAGGGACTGGCGGCCGCGGTGCTCACCGGCAAGACACCGGCCGACGAACGCGCCGAACTGGTGGAGGCGATCCAGCAGGGCCGGGTCAAGATCCTGGTCTCCACGGTGCAGCTCATCGGCGAGGGGTTCGACTGCCCCAATCTCACCACCCTCTTCCTCACCACGCCGATCAAGTTCACCGGCCGCCTCTTGCAGGTGGTGGGCCGCATCCTCCGGCCGGCCGCGGACAAGACCCCGCGGGTTTACGATTACGTCGATCCGGTCAAGGCGCTGGCCTCCTCGGCCCAGTCCCGCTGGCTCACCTTCCAGATGAAATAAGCCGCCCGCCGGTTCGCCTTGCCCGCAGCCCGGCGCCGTGATAAATATTTTTCCGATTCCGACCCGCACCCCAAGGAGCCACCCATGGCCATCTCCCGAAAAATGACCGCTTTTGCCGAACGCGCCTCCTGGATCCGCAAGATGTTCGAAGAGGGCGCCAAACTCAAGGCCCGGTACGGCGCCGACCAGGTCTGCGACTTCAGCCTCGGCAACCCGGACCTGCCGCCGCCGGCCCAGTATCTTGACGCGGTGCGCGCGATCATCGCGGCGGAAGGCCCCGGCGCCCACGGCTACATGGCCAACAGCGGCTACCCCTTTGTCCGCGAGGCGGTGGCAAAGCAGCTCAGCCTTGAGCAGGGGCTCACCGTGGGCGCCGACGACTTGCTGATGACCGTGGGCGCCGCCGGCGCCATCAACGTCACCATGAAGGCGCTGCTCGATCCGGGCGACGAGGTGATCATCCTGGCGCCCTTCTTTGTCGAGTACAACTTCTACGTGGACAACCACGGCGGGGTCGCCAGGGTGGTGCACACCGCGCCGGATTTCAGCCTCGACCTTGCCGCCATCGAGGCAGCCATTACCCCGGAGACCAAGGCGATCATCATCAACAGTCCCAACAACCCCACCGGCCAGATCTATTCGGCCGAAGAACTGGCCGGCCTGGCCGCGGTGCTTGAAAGAGCGCCGCAAACAGTCTACCTCATCAGTGACGAGCCCTACCGCAAGATCGTCTACGACAACCACACCGTGCCCAGCGTCTTTGGGGCCTACGCAAACTCCATCATCGTCTCCTCCTACTCCAAGGACCTCTCGCTGCCGGGCGAGCGCATCGGCTACCTCGCCGTGCACCCTGGGATCGAAGGCAAGGGACAACTGCTCGGCGCCATGACGCTGGCCAACCGCATCCTGGGTTTTGTCAACGCCCCGGCCTTCATGCAGCGGGTGGTGGCGGAACTGCAAGGCGTGGCGGTGGACTGTTCGATCTACGCCCGGCGGCGCGCGCTCTTCTGCCAGGTGCTCTCCGAGGCGGGCTACGAGTTCGTGCCGCCCAAGGGCGCCTTCTACCTCTTCCCCAAGTCGCCGATGGCTGACGATGCCGCCTTTGTCGGGCTGCTGGCCGAGCAGCGGATTCTCGGGGTACCGGGCCGCGGCTTCGGGATGCCGGGTTACTTCCGCCTCGCCTTCTGCGTGGAGGATGCCGTGATCGAACGCTCGGCCGCCGGTTTTGCGGCCGCCCTGGCCGCGGCCCGCCGCTAAGCCCGGCCGATGAGGATCACCTCGCCTCGACTACCGAGACGCGAGTGAGGCTGCGGCACCCCACCGGCCGCAGAGAAACCCGCTCAAGGCGCCGATCCGGCAGACCAGCCAGGCCCTCCTCTTCATGGCGGCAAATATGACGGCGAAAGATGCGCTCGCACACCCCAAGCGACTGACGCGTCGCTGCCTCCGCCTGCGTCAGTCGCTTCTCCCGCCAGCCTCCATACGCTTCCTCAAATCGCCGCATCTCCCGGATCTCCTGTAGCAACTCCGTCCGCCTCATTCCGCACCCCCTTGGGGCACGAAATAAAACCGGACAGATCATATGCCGCAACTCCGGACGGTTTATTTGCCCGCTCCACGAATTCATTTAACTTATTGAAAGGTTGACCGATCTGTGTCATGGTCAGTTGGGGAGCAGATTTGTCCGGTTCCGGGGCGGATCTGCAGCTAGGGGGGAAGGGAGAAGACGATGGTGCCGCTTTTTGCCGAGATCAGCGCACGGATCCCGGCCAATAAGTTTTATCCGCCGCGCTTTGCTGCAAGTCAGACCATCTTCCGGCCTCGCCTGATCGAGTCCTGTCTGGCCAACCGGGGGCGGGGCAAGAAGGTCTTTCTCTTCGAGGCCCAGGCCGGTCAGGGCAAGACGACCCTGGCGGCCCAGTATCTGCAACATACCCATGCCCCCTATGTTTGGTATCAGGTCGGGATCGAGGACCGCGACCCGGTCCTGCTGCTCACCGCCCTGTTGGCCAGCCTGAAGCGGGCGTTGCCGGAGTTTTCCGCGCCACAGCTCGAAAAAATGCTGGTCGACGGCGAGGTAAGCGTGCTCGAGCTGCGCAGCGCGGTGAACCTTCTGTTGGCCGATCTGGACCTCTCCTTGGCCGGCGATTTCTTTATCGTCTTCGACGATTTCCACCTGCTGGATGGTTTTGCGCAGAGCCTCGCGGTGGTCGATTACGTGATCGAGACCTCGCCGCCCCATCTCCGTTTTATCCTGATCTCGCGGTGGACCGTGCCGCTCCAGACGCGGATCGTCAAGTTCAGCCGGGACGCCCTCCAGCTTACCAATCACGACCTCGCCCTCTCCGAGGAGGAGGTCGCTCTCTTTCTCCGCAACGCGGTGGAGGAGCCGGTACCGGCCAGTACGGTGCGGGCGTTGCAGCATGCCACCGACGGCTGGGTCATGGGGATCATCCTGGCGAGCCACGTGCTGGAGCGGGGCAACGGCATGGGCCGCCTTTCGGACACGGCCGCCTCGATCCACCAGGGCGAAATCCCCGCCTATTTCAAGGAGGAGATCTTTCTTCATCTGCCGGAGGCGTTGCGCCTGCCGCTCCTGAAGCTCTCGCTGCTCGACGAGATTCCGGTGGCCCTCGCGCAGGAGATCACCGGCCAGGCCGGCATCGGCAATCAGCTCGAAAAGTTGATGGAGCAGAATTACTTTGTCCGCGGCCTGAACGAGGAGGGGACTCTCTTTAGTCTCCACCACCTCTTCCAGGAATTCCTGCAGGAACGGGCGCAGGCCGAGCTGGATGTCCCGACCATCGATGACATCCTGCACCGGGCCGCGGCCTTCTGGGTGGAGCACAAGCGGCCGCAGAAGGCGGTGCTCTATTACCTGCGCGCCAGGGATTACGGCGGCCTGGAGCGGATCCTGGAACAGGAGGGCATGGCGCTGATGGCCATGAACCGGCTGGCCACGCTCTACGGCGTTCTCCAAGGGATTCCGGTGGAGGTCATCAAGAAGACCGGCTGGTTCTCCTACTTCTACGGGGTGGTCTCCGAACTGGCCGTCCCGCAGACCTCGCTGCCCTATTTCGAGACCGCCCGGATCAATTTCATCAAGGAGGAGGATCTGGTCGGCGAGTTGCTGGCCATTGCCGAGATCATCAACTTTCATATGGCTTATGACGGCGCGTATAATCAGGGGATTGTCCATCTCCGGCGCGCCGAGGAACTGTTCCAGCGCCACGCCGAGGAACTTGACACCTTCACCAAGATTCTGGTCGCCCACGACCTTGCCTCGGGCTGCTGCTTTTTCGAGATGGACATGACCAAGGCCAACCATTACTCGGCCTATGCCTTGGAGTTGGCCCAGCGCAACGAACTCGACAACTTTATTGGCCGCATCCGCGTCATTCAGGGCTTCGAGTATCTGCTCCAGGGGCGCTACGCCGACTCCATCGCCGTGGCGGAGCAGGCCTACGGCCTCATCTACAGTCCGCGGGTCGATGTGGTAAGCCGGGCGGGATTGCGCACCCTGCTGCTCGATCTCTTGGTGAAAACCGGCGAATTCGATGCCATGGCGCGACTGGAGCAGGAGACCTACGCGGCTCCGGAGGGGCGTTTTGTTCCGGGTGCCATTACCCTGCCGCTGCTCATGACCTGGAAGGCCGAGGTGGCCATGGCCGGCGGCGATCTTGCCCAGGCGGAGAAGATCATCCAGCAGGGGTTGCAGTCGGGCTTCTACGGCGAGACGCCCCATCTGCGCAGCCAGTTCCTGCACATCCTCGCCTGTATTTATGCGATCTGGCAGCGCAAGGGCGAGGCCATCGACGCCCTGGAGGAGTCGCGGCGGCTGCGGGCCGAAGTCGGCGGTCCCTATTACCAGGTGCTCAACGATTTGATGAGCGGGATCACCTACGCGCATCTCGGCATGGCCGAACAGGCGGAGACCTATCTGCGCCGCACGGTGGAGGGGGCCAAGCGGATCGGAGTCGACTATTTTCGGGCCTGCGCCCTGCTGCACAGCGCCTCTTTCCGTCTGCGGGCCAAGCGACCGAAAAAGGCGATGGGCAAGGAACTGGCCGAGGGGCTGGCGATCATGCGGCAGTATGGTTATGTCCACGTGCATGGCTGGTACCCGGAGACCATGCGGGAACTGCTGCGCGCTGCGGTGAACCAGGGGATCGAGCGGGAATATGCCCGGAACTTAGCCCGGCAGCGGCTCGGGATCCGGATCACCGACGAGGGGGAGGTCTTCCCCTTGCTGCGCATCCGTATTTTGGGCGGTTTTGCGCTGGGCTGCAACGACAGCGCCGTGATGCTGGCCCAGGATTTCACCCCGGGCCAGCGGCAAATCTTGGCCATGCTGCTCTGCGCGCCGAACCATCAGCTCCGCCAGGAGCAGGTGCAGGTGGCCATGTGGCCGGAGAGCAACCCGGAAAAAGCGCGCTCCAAGTTCGATTCCGCCCTTTCGCGGTTGCGTAAAAGTATGGGCGAGGTGCTGGGCGAGGAAACGATGCGGCGTTCCCTGGTGCTCAAGAAAGGGATCCTGAGTCTGGAAGAATGCTGGGTCGATGCCCAGGAGTTTTTGCAGGAGGCCGCAACCGGGCGGGAGAAGGCGCGGTCGAACCACTGGTGGCAGGCGGGCGTGGCCTTCGAGAAGGCCCTGGCCTTGTGGCAGCGGTGTGAGATCGATACCTTTGCCGAGAATGAGCAGGTGGCTGGCTATTGCGCGACCCTGGCCCTGACCGCAACCGAAGTGGCGGTAAGGTGGAGCGGCAAACAGAGGGAGATGGGGCGCCATACGGAGGCAATCGCGACGCTACGTCAGGTTCTGCGGCATGATCCGGGCAACGATGTCCTGGTGAAGCACCTCTACCGCGTCTATATCGTCGCCAAGGAAGGCCGCCAGGCGCAGGAACTGCTTCAGCATTTTGCCGAGCATCTGCGCAAGGCAGAGTATACCGAGGCGGAGATCAAGGAGTCCCTGGCGGAGATCCGCGAGGCAGAGGCGCGTTCAGCCGATGGCCGTAAGGGATTTTTGTCAGGGGGAGGGGGACGCTGATGCAGCGGCACTTTGTAGTGCATTTCAAGCGGCACGGCGCCAGGAATCCGGAACTCCGCCGGCTTAGCCCCGAGCCGGCGGAACAGGTGGTAGTGGTGGCGGAGAACCTCCCCATGGCGGTGCGGCAGTTCTACCGCGAACACGCCCGCGACGACGCCAGCCTGACGGTGCTTGAGATTTTTGAGAAGAAAGGCGGCAATTCGCCATCTTCTCCTGATGCGGAGCTTTTTCGCGCCGAGTAAGCGCGTTTGGGTTAGCGAATAAAAAAAGGCAGGTTCGGTTTTGGCCGAACCTGCCTTTTTTTATGTGTGCGCCATGCGGTGCGCCGCGCGATCCGCGATCAGAAGGGACGCAGCACCCAGATGCCACAGGGGCAGGTGTCGGCACAGAAACCGCAAGCAATACACGTGTCGTCATTCACCACATAGCGGTAGGAGTCATCCTCCAGTTTTTCCCGGGAGATTGCCTGGGTCGGGCAGATCGTCTCGCAGAGGTGGCAGTCGCGGCAGGTGCCGCAGCTCATGCAGCGTTCCGCCTCTTCGACAGCGGTGCCCCCTGCCCGTGACGGTTCGTAATGGGCCGGGGTGAGATCGCACTGGGGGATAATCCCCTTGGTGAATGGTGTATATTCCTCACCTTTGAAGGCGGCGATGAGGGCGTCTGCCGCATTTTTGCCGGCGCCCAAGGCATTGGTGGCCAGGCCCGGTCGCTCCACGTCGCCGATGGCCGAGACCTTCGGGTCGCTGGTGCGGCCGGCGGCATCGCATTTAACCCAAGCGGCGCCGCCCACCGTCACCACCTCCACCGTCTCCGGCAGGAATTTCAGGGCCGGTACGTCGCCGATGGAGATGATCACAGTCTGGGCCGGGATGAGCTGGCCCGCCGCGTCAATCAACCCTTCGGCCGTCACCTCCTTGGTCTGCACCGGCCACTGGAATTTGGCGCCCAGCGCCTCGGCCGCCGCTTTTTCCTTGCCAAAGGCCAGCGGCTTCTGGATGTCGACCAGGGTCACTTGCCGGGCGCCCAGGCGGTATGCCTCGCAGGCCACGTCGCAGCCGACATTGCCTGCACCGATGATCACCACTTGCTTGCCGATCTTGGGCGGCTTGCTGCTCTTGGCCTCCTTGAGGAAGTCCAGGGCCGGAACAACGCGCTCGTGGCCGGGGAAGGGGATGGTGCGCGGCTGATGGGTGCCCACCGCCACGATCACATGGTCGTATTCCTTTTTTAGCTCAGCGAACTTCTCCTTGGTCATGGCGACGCCGAGGTTCACCCGGATGCCCGGCATGGAAAGGAAGCGGGCGATTTCCTTATCCCAGATCGCCTTGGGCAACCGTTCCCAGGGGATGACCTGGGCGAGTTTGCCGCCCAATTGCTGGTCGCGCTCGAAGATGTGCGCCTCCACCCCGGCCTTGGCGAGCTGCCAGGCGGCGTTCATGCCGGCCGGGCCGCCGCCGATGATGGCGACCTTTTTGCCCAGCGATTTGGCCGGTTTGGGCGCCTCGGCATCCCGGGCGGCGCGGCCCAGCATCTGCACGTCGATCTTCTCGTCCACCAGCTGGCGCGAGCAGTTCTGCATGCAGAGATTGGGGCAGATGTGGCCGCAGACCGAGGCAGGCAGCGGCGTATACTCCATGAGCATTTCGTAGGCTTCTTTTTCCTTGCCTTCCCGCAACAGTCGCAAGCGGTCGATGGTGGGGATATGCACCGGGCAGTAATAGGCGCAGGGGGCGGCCTTGTCACGGTTGGCCCAGAAGGGCCGGCGCCGGCGGAGGTCGCCGCTGACGATCATGCCGATCGGGCTGCGGTCGAGGCCGGGAGCCAGGTCGCGGATCGGATCACCGCCGCCGAAGCCGCGGTTCCATATCTTCTGCTTGAACTCCGCCATGGGCATGGGGCCGGAGAACATCAGAGCTCGTTCCTGCGGCGGAATGGCCATCAGCAGCATCCATTCGTCGCGCCTGGAGAGCTTCTTGAGCAGTCGGGGCCGGCCGATGTTCTTGAGGAATTTGGGCAGCCGTTCCATGAGCCAGGCCCACTGCTCGTCGTCGGGCAGCACCGCCTTGACGTTGGTCTTGGAGTACGAGCCGTCGGTCTTGCCGCGGTAGAAGATCCAGCCGCCGACCATACCGACGCAGGGACGATAGCCCAAAACATTCCGCGGGTTCTTCGGCTCGATACCGCAGACCACCGCGATGCCGCCGCAGTTGAACTCGGCAAAGGAGTCGCCGGTGGAGCCGAGTACCCACAGCTCGGGCCGATTGTAGTCGGGGTTCCACTTGGTCATGGTCAGCCCGCGGGCGCCGATGGAGCCGCCGATGTAGACCTTGCCCTCGGCGGTGGCGTTGCAGACGCCGTTGGTGGCGTCGCCGCGGACGGTGATCTCGGCGCCGATGTTGAGGTAGCCGACATCGTCCGAGGCCGGACCGTTGCAGGTGATGGTGGTGCCGGGCAGGCCCATGCAGCCCAGGCGCTGGCCGCAGGGGCCGGTAATCTCGATATTCACCGGCTTGCCGGCGCCGTTCAGGCGTCCGCCCACGTTATGTTGGCCGTAGGTTTCCAGTTTCAGCTTGCGGGACTTGGCAAAGGCCTTCTGGACCAGCTCCTCGAAGTTCTTGGAGCTGATGCGCTGGCCCTGGTTGTCGAGCCCTTTGACCACGATTGCTTTACTCACGGCGTGCTCCTTCTTAACAGACGTATCTGATATTCAAACGTTCGGCCGCATCCTTGTCGGCGATGCCCAAGGCGTCGGACATGCCGATGGGCAGGCTCTGGGAACGTCCCAGCGGGGCCATGATCTTCTTGACCTCGGTGCGGATGGACATGAAGGCGTCCACCACGCGCTGGGCGACCAGGTCCGGATCGAGGCGGCGATAGAGTTTGGGGTTCTGGCTGGTGATGCCCTTGGGGCAGAGGCCGATGTTGCAGACGTTGCAGCGATCCGCCTCGCTGCCGAGGCAGCCGGCCGCGGTCTGCATGATGTACTTGCCCATGTGGACGCCGGAGGCGCCGAGCATGATGAGCGCCATGCCGTTCTGGGTGACGTTGCCGTTCTTGCCGATACCGCCGGCGGCGAAGATCGGAATCTCGTTCTGCCGGCCCTGGGTGCAGAGATCGAGGTAGCACTCGCGAACGTTGGAGGCGACCGGATGGCCGGTGGCGTCCATGCTGATGTTGTAGGCCGCGCCGGTGCCGCCGTCGATGCCGTCGATCAGGAGGGCGCCGGCATAGGGATTGCGCACCAGGTTGTTCAGCACCGACTTGGCCGAGGTGGAGCCGGAGATCTTCGGATAGACCGGCACCCGGAAGTTCCAGGCCATGGACATGGTCTGGATCATCTTCATCACCGACTCCTCGATGGAATATAAGGTCTGGTGCACCGGGGGCGAGGGCAGGTCAACGCCTTCGGGTACGCCGCGCAGGCGGGCGATGATCTTGCTGACCTTGAACCACATGAGCAAGCCGCCGTCGCCGGGCTTGGCGCCCTGACCGTATTTGATCTCGATGGCCGCCGGATCGCACTGCATTTCGGGAATGGCGCGGATGATCTCGTCCCAGCCGAAGTAACCGGAGGCGATTTGCAGGATGATGTATTTGAGGAACGGGCTCCGCAGTACCCAGGGCGGGCAGCCGCCCTCGCCGGTGGCCATCACCACCGGAATGCCGAGTACCTCGTTGCAGTAGGCCACGCCCTGGAGCAGGCCCAGCCACATGTTCGGTGACAAGGCGCCAAAGGACATGGAACCGATGATAAAGGGGAAGATCTCCCGTACCGGTGGAATCCACTCGCCCGCCAGCTTCCTCCGCACGTATTCCTCCGGCGGCAGCACCCGGCCGAGCAGGGTGTTGCAGGAGAACTCGTGGCGCCCGGCATCCAGCGCCGGGTCGGTCAGCATGGAGATGCGGTCGAAGATGATACTGTCGAGCAGGCTTGCCCCCGGCACGTTGCGGCGGCCGCCGCGCTTGGCCGGTTCGCCCTGCTGGTTGTTGAGGAAGCGGAAGCGGTCGCGGGCCTGGTTGGGCAGCGGCCGGATCGCCTCATTGGGGCAGACCAGGGCGCAGGTGCCGCAACCGATGCAGCGTTTGCCGATCTCGGTGGACTGGCGGATGCCGACAAAGGTCTTGTACGAGCTGCCCCGCTCGCTGGAGGCAAGCACCAGCTTGGGCATGCGCTTGCGCATGTAAGCAAGCCGCAGGGTACCCACCGGACAGACCGCCGCGCAGCGGCCGCACAGGGTGCAGCGCTCTTCGTTGTGGTCGACGATCCAGGGCAGATCGTTGGGGGTCAGGCTGCTTGGGGTATTGGCAATTGATTGAACTGAGACCATATCTGTAACTCCTGTCTGGCTGGCGGAATAATGACCGTGTGTTCACGCATGGGCTGGAAATCGAGGGAGCGGTCGCGATCCGGG
>JAJZRJ010000044.1 GCA_021802775.1 Deltaproteobacteria bacterium | reverse complement strand
ACCATCGGGGTGGTGGCCACCTGGCCGCCGAGCATCCCCTTTTCCACCACCACCGAGGCCAAGCCGCTGCGCGCGGCGTAGATGCCGGCAGTGAGCCCGGCCGGACCGCCGCCGACAATGACCAGGTCGGTGTCGATCTCAACGGCATCGCTTTCCGGAATGAAGATATTGACCTGTTCGAGTTGGGCCAGCGAGGCCATGAACAGCTCCTCCGGCTGAGCACCTTTGGCGATGAGCTTCTCGTTGGCAAAGGTCTGCGGCACGCTGTAGGCATCGTACTGGTCCGCCAGTTCCGGATTGGCCTGGATGTCGACGATCTCCACCGAAACCAGTTCGGGCTGCTCAATCGCGGCCCGCAGGGCGTTGACCGCCTGCTGCGGGCAATAGGGACAGGTGGGGCTGACGAAAATCTTGATCTGCCGCGGCTCCTTGATCTTATGGAGCACCTTGACCGCGGCGTCGCCCAGCCCCGAATCGCGGTAGCCCAGAAGGCTCAGCAGTTCCATCAGGGTCTGGGCTTCCTGGCCGAGCGGTGCGCCGAGCCAGCGGATACGAAAGTCGTCCGGGGCGAAGAGCAGGGTCGGGCTCCGGGTGATCTGCCACTTTTTGGCCAGTTCATGGTCGAGACCGTATTCCCGCAAGTTGATCTTGTCGGTCAACTGCCGCACCGCCCTGATCACCTGGCGGGCCGCATCGCTGTATACCTCGTTCCGGCCGGGGGCAGTGAAGAGATAGAGGGGAATCGGGTGGGGCATCTGCCGGAAAAGGGCAACGAGTTGGGCCTGGGCCGCCTCCGGCGTCATTGCTCCGGTGGGCTGCTCTCCGCGGCGCTGGTTGGGCATGGCTACCTCCTCCTTGGGCATGGTTGAAATATTATTTTATAGTATCACGCCAGCCGCTCCGCAAGGGGCCGGCCATTGATTTTTCGGAGCCGCCGCCGTAGAATGAAAATAACGCTTGCCGTAGCAACCCGCGATGGGAGGAGAAAATGCCATGGAACTTCAGGGCAAGAAGATCATCCTGCTGGTGGAAGAAACTTACAACGACCGGGAATTCTGGTATCCCTACTACCGCCTCAAGGAGGCCGGCGCCCAAGTGACGGTGGTCGGTCCCCAGGCCGGCATGCATTATGCCGGTGCCGCCGGCATCAAGGTGACTGCCGACAAAGGCGCCAAGGAAACAAAGGCCGCCGACTTCGACGGCCTGGTCATCCCTGGCGGCTACGCTCCGGACCGCATGCGCCGCCATCCGGCCATGGTCAACCTGGTCAGGGAGATGGCGGAAAGCGGCAAGATCGTCGCCGCCATCTGCCATGCCGGCTGGATGCTCGCCTCGGCCGAGGTGATCAATGGCCGGACCGTCACCGGCTTCTTTGCCATCAAGGACGACCTGGTCCATGCCGGCGCCCGCTACGTGGATCAAGAGGTGGCGGTGGACGGCAACCTCATCACCAGCCGCACCCCGGACGATCTGCCCGCCTTCCTGCGGGCCATTATTCAGGGACTGGCCGCCTGAGTCGAATCAGACAACGGCACCAAAAATCACAGCTCAATGGCCCGCAACCGCAAGGCGTTGCCGATCACCGAGACTGAACTGAAGCTCATGGCCGCCGCCGCGATCATCGGACTGAGCAGCATGCCGAACAACGGAAACAGCACGCCGGCGGCAATCGGCACGCCGAGAGCGTTGTAGACAAAGGCAAAAAAGAGATTCTGCCTGATATTCGTCATGGTGGTGCGGGAAAGCCGCCGAGCCCGCACAATGCCGGTGAGATCGCCCTTCACCAGGGTAACTCCGGCCGACTCCATGGCCACATCGGTGCCGGTGCCCATGGCGATGCCTACCTCCGCCTGGGCAAGCGCCGGGGCGTCGTTGATGCCGTCGCCGGCCATGGCCACAATCTTACCCTCTTCCTGAAAGCGCTTCACGATCGCCGCCTTTTCCTCCGGCAGCACCTCGGCCACCACCTCGTCGATGTTGAGCTGCCGGGCAACGGCCTCGGCAGTACGCTTGTTGTCGCCGGTGAGCATGACCACCCGGATCTTTTCTTCGTGCAGTTGCCGGATGGCCTCCGGGGTGGTCGCCTTGATCGGGTCGGCAACGGCCAATAGGCCAGCGCCCTTGCCGGCCACCGCGACAAACATGACCGTCCGGCCTTCGGTCCGCATGGCCTCCGCCTTTGCCGCCAAGTCGCCAGGGTCAATGGCAAAATCCTGCAACAGCTTGACGTTGCCCAGCAGCACCTGTTGGTCGCCCACCATACCCGAAACGCCCTTGCCGGGGTGAGACTTGAAATCCGCCACCCCGGCCGGCGCCATCCCTTTCGTTGCCGCCCCCTGCACAATGGCCGCGGCCAACGGATGCTCGCTGCCCTTCTCAAGGGTGGCGGCCAAGGCCAGCAGCTGTTCCGCCTGAAAACCGGCAGCCGGCACCACATCGACCAGCCTGGGTTTGCCCTCGGTAAGGGTGCCGGTCTTATCCACCACCAGGGTATTCACCTTGCGCAGGGTCTCAATGGCCTCGGCGTTCCTGAACAGCACCCCCATGGTCGCGCCCTTGCCGGTGGCCACCATGATCGACATGGGCGTGGCCAGCCCCAGGGCGCAGGGGCAGGCAATAATCAATACCGAAACCGCCACGATCAGGGCATAGGCCAGTCTCGGCTCCGGGCCGATCAAGAACCATACGCCAAAGGATGCCAGGGCGACCGCGATGACAATGGGCACGAAATAGCCCGATACGACATCGGCCAGCTTCTGGATCGGGGCGCGTGAACGCTGCGCCTCGGCCACCATGTGGACGATCTGTGCCAGCATGGTGTCGCTGCCCACCCGCTCCGCCCGCATAATCAGGGAACCGGTGGTGTTCACCGTGGCGCCGATCACCTTGTCGCCGGGCTTTTTCCCCACCGGCAACGGTTCGCCGGAAATCATCGACTCGTCCACGTTGCTGGCCCCGTCCACCACCACGCCATCCACCGGGACTTTTTCACCGGGCCGCACCCGCAGGCGGTCGCCGACCTGGACATGCTCAAGGGGGATGTCCTCTTCCCTGCCGTCGGCAAAAACCTTTCTGGCCGTCTTGGGCGCCAGACCGAGCAAGGCTTTGATCGCGGCGCCGGTGCGGCTCCGGGCCCGCAACTCCAGAACCTGGCCCAGCAAAATGAGGGCCACGATCACCGCCGCGGCTTCGAAATAAACCCCCACCGTCCCTTCGTGCGTAAACATGGCCTCGGGAAAGAGGCCGGGGAACAAGACGCCGACCACGCTGTAGACGTAGGCCACCGACACGCCGAGGCCGATGAGGGTGAACATGTTGAGGCTGCGATTGACCACCGACTGCACGGCCCGGACATAAAAGGGCCAGCCGGCCCAGAGCACCACCGGCGTCGCCAGCAGCAACTCGAGCCATTCGTAAACCTTTGCCGAGGCCAGGGTATCAAGGAGATGGGCGCCCGGAATCAGATCGCGCATGGCGATCACCACCACCGGCACAGTGAAAATTGTCCCGACAACAAACCGGCGGCGCATGTCTTCATATTCCGGGTTTGCCTCTTCCTCGACGGCGGAAGCCGAAACAAGCTCCAGGGCCATGCCGCATTTCGGGCAGATGCCAGGCCCGTCCTGCACTACTTCCGGGTGCATGGGGCAGGTGTACTCGGTTTTTTCGGCCACCGGGGCCGCCGGGGTCAGCGGTTCAAGGGCCATGCCGCACTTGGGGCAGGTGCCGGGGCCAGCCTGCTTTACTTCCGGATGCATGGGGCAGGTATAGAACCGTTCATGGCCCGGCGGATGGGAATCATTAGCTGCCGCGCCATACGGCTGGGGATTCTGCTCAAACTTCTGCCGACACTGGTCGCTGCAAAAAAAATACTCCCTGCCGTCATATTCGACTTTGCCGGCCGAGGCGGCCGGCGACACGGTCATGCCGCAAACCGGGTCACGCTGTTCCGCGGCTGATGCCTCGCGCTGCGCCGTTCCATAGCCACCATGCTGCATGTTCCGCCCCCTTTCGACGCGCCCGCAACGCTGCTGCATATGGTTGTTAACGTGTTCTCGATGTGACCCTTTCCAGGATCTCCCCCACCGCCGGCCGGTCAGCCGGCCCCTCGCCGACATGATGCGCCCGGCAGGGGAGTCACCCCGGGTGGCGATGGAAAACCAGAAGCAGCCAGTGGCCGCGGAACTCCCGCCGGGTGTGCACTGTTCCCGCCGCATCAGGCAAGGCAAAAGGAACGGCAGGCGAACCTGAACGATCTGGCATTGCTTCCCCCTCCCCCAAAAGGGGCAGGGGCGACCAAAGGCTGCCCCTGCCGGAATTACTCTGCCCAAAAAAGAGCGCGGCGGGATTTTTCCCGCCCCCCTCTTACTGAATCGCTATTCCTTCATGAATTCCCAGGCCTTTTCATGAATCTTCTGCTGGAAGTCCCACATCTCCTTCTTCTTTTTCAGGAGATCGGCCTTGTTGGCCTTGGGGTTGCGCGCGGCTTCCGCGTACTCGAAGCGTTTATCGTGCAATTTCTTGCGCAGCTCCCTGGTGGCATCGAGATATTTCTGCTGCTCTTCCGGGGTCATGGTGCCCATCATGCCCGGTCCCATCATCCCGTCCATCATGCCCATCCCATTGCCCATCATGCCGCAGTCCATGCCCTTGCCGCCCATCATGCCGCCCATCATTCCGCCCATCATGCCGCCGCCGTGGCCCATCATGCCAGAGCCCGTCATCGGGGCTGCTTGCCCCTTGGCGTCCGCAGCAGGCGGGCCAGCATGCCCGGTGTGCCCGGTCTGGGCGGAAGCGGTACCAGCAACCAAAATCCCCGCCATTAGGGTTGTAACCAGAAGCTTCTTGTTCATCGTGTCCTCCTTGGGAACATTGTGGTAGTGAGCCGCTCTGGGCGGCCGCTTGCGAAAGGCCGGCCATTCCTGATACATTGTGGCACCAGGGTACGACCGTTAATCTGGCTGTCACGCCAGTGACCATAAGGACATTTCACCGGCAGTAAAGTTCCCTGCCGCAACAGAAAACAATAAAGATATTTTATTGATTTTTTTTCCGATCCGGGGCGCCCGGCACCGGGGCGTTCAGCCGCTTCAGCCGCCGCCCGCCTTGTCGGCTGCCTGGGCCGCGCCCAACCCTGCGCCGGCAATCAAACCGGCCACGTCGAGGCCCGCCGGCATCTTTTGGCGTTCCTTGGTATCCAGCCGCCCCTCCTGTTCCGGAGATTCGTG
The DNA here is from genome assembly GCA_021802775.1 of Deltaproteobacteria bacterium. Classification (GTDB taxonomy): domain Bacteria; phylum Desulfobacterota; class Desulfobulbia; order Desulfobulbales; family Desulfurivibrionaceae; genus JAJZRJ01. The sequence continues at coordinate 13,343 of JAJZRJ010000044.1, read as the reverse complement.
ATTCTACCCGGCCGGAACGCATCCGACCGCCCCTTTTTTTCACGATATATCAGCGGGCTCTCTCCTGTCAAAGACAAAGAACAAACAAAAAATCAGGAGGTTATGGTTCACTCCACCCCGGCGATATCCGCCACCACCGGCAGGTGGTCGCTGGCCACCCGTGAGACGGTAAGCCGGCATGGGTGACGTTTGAGCGCCTGGAGCGGCCCCCGCACAAAGATCTTGTCGAGCCCGGCGGTCGGCGAAAAGGAGGGATAGGTAAGAAAGGCGTTCTGGTAGCCCCGCGCCCGGTTGGTGGCGCAGGCAAAGCCGAGGATCTCGGTGAAAATCGGGGCGATCCGGGTCAGCCAATCGTTAAAATCGCCGGCCACGATGCAGGGGTGTTCAGGGGCAAGCCGGGCATATTCCTTGGAATTGACCACGATGCCCACCTGCTGCGGCCGCTCGCGGAAGGAAAGACCCAGGTGAAGATTGAAGATGGCAAGTGGCGCCCGCACCCCCGGCACCTCCACCGCCGTGTAGAGGCAACCGCGCGCCTTGCGGCCCGGCAACGTCAGGTCGATGTTGCGTTCCGCCGTGATGGGGAAACGACTTAGAGTGGCGTTGCCGTACATGCCCTGCCGCAGCCGGACATTGAGCCCCACGGCCAGATAGGGATAGCCGCAGAGTCTGGCCAGTTCCTCGCCCAGGTTGAGGCCGCGGGAACGCGGCACCCCCACATCGACCTCCTGGAGCAGCACGATGTCCGGGCTGTGGTGAGTGATGAGCCCGGCAATGCGCTCCGGCCGGAACCGGCGGTCCACGCCGATGGCGCGGTGGATGTTATAGGACATGATCCGGAACTGCATGGTTCCCCCGTTTTGGTGTGTCTGCCCATTATGGCAGGAACCCCGCCGGAAAACCAGCAGGGAATCGGGCCGGGAGCAAGGCGGAGTGAATGGTGTCCCGGACGGGATTGGTCATGGTTTCACTCCGGCGGGCGCCGGCGGGCCGCCCATTCGCCCTTGGCCGCCGCGGCCCTGGCGCCGATGCGCCGGACCACCTCCGCATCTGGCCGGCAGGTCCGCTCGGGCTGCACCGGCAACGGCAGAGTATGGCTCTCCGCAAAGGGGGTGGCGGCCAGGTTACGGTTATAGGCATGCACCATCAGGGTTTCCAGATTCACCGTATCCTCGATGTTGTAAGCCAGAAGGGTCTCCAGCACACGGCGGTCGCCGGTGCGCCGGTACTCCTGCCAGAGCAGGACCGCGGCGTAGCCGTCGAGGCCGTCGAGGTCGCCGCGGTCGAGGCCGCACCGCTTCTCACACCCCTTGAGCCCGCCCTTGATGCCGAGCCGGTGCAGGATGTAACGCAGGTCCAGATGGAGGTGGCGCAGCCGGATGCCAAAGGCGCGCTCCAGCACCGGCACGTCGAAGGCGCGGCCGTTGTAAGTCACCAGCATCTCGTACTGCCCGATATCCTCAATAAATTGGAACAGATTCTCGCCCTGCACATAGCTGCGCACCGTCTGGCCGTCATAAAGCGCGATGGCGGTCACCATGCTCTGCGGGCCGAAGTGGCCGGTGGTTTCGATATCGAGATAGGCGGCCCTGGCCCGGAATGCCGGGAAGAGGCGCCAGCGCTCGACCACCGGCAGTTGCCGGGCGAACTCGCCGGGCGCCTCGGCGAGCAACCGCTGCCGTTCCGCCACATGGCGGAGCAGCAGCCGCGCCTTGGCCGTCGGCACTGCCGCTGGCAGGGGTTCCTGCACATCGTCCCAGTGGAGGATGCCGTTCGCCCAGAGCAGCCGCTCGGTGGCGACGCCGATACCCGGAATGTGAACAAAACTGTGCTGCAGCATGGGTGACCTACCCGACAAAATCTGCTTGCTCAATCGCGGAGGCGCCGGGTACACTCGGGCCTCATGGAGAACTGGTTACTCACCGCCCTCATTTCCCTGGTCATCTATGGCTTCTGGGGCTTTTTCCCGAAGCTCGCGGTGAGCTACATCAATCCGCAGAGCGCCCTGGTCTATGAGATCGCCGGCGCGGCTGCGGTGGGGTTACTCGTCCTTTCGCTCATCCAGTTCCAGCCGGAGACCCACCCCAAAGGCATCCTCTTTGCGGTGCTCACGGGCGTTGCCGGCATGGTCGGCACCTTCTTCTACTTCGCGGCCGCGAGGAGCGGCAAGATCGCGGTAGTGGTCAGCATCACCGCCCTCTACCCCCTCTTCACCATCCTCTATGCCGCCCTCTTCCTGCGCGAGCCGATCACCCTCAAGCAGTTCGCCGGCATGATTCTCGCGCTCATCGCCATCGTCCTCTTGAGCGGCTGAATCAGGGTCGCCTTCAAATCGTCTCCCAGGCCACGGCCCGGTTGCGGCCTTGCTGCTTGGCGCGATAAAGGGCCTGATCCGCCCGGCTGATCAGGGTCGCCTTTTCCTCACCGTCAACGGGATAGATCGCGAGACCGAGAGAGATGGTCACCCGCACCGGTTCACGCTGGTGCTGCAAAGTGAGCAGTTCCACCTCCCGGCGGATGCGCTCCGCCATCTTGAGCCCGCCCTTGTGGTCCGAATCCTCCAGCACCACGGCAAATTCCTCGCCGCCATAGCGCGCCGCCAGATCGACGGTGCGGACGGCGCCCTGCAAGAGTTCACCGACCTTACGAAGCACCTGGTCGCCAAAAGGATGGCCGTGGTTGTCGTTCAGCTGCTTAAAGTGGTCGATGTCGCACAGGATCAGGCAAAGCGGGCTGCCACGGCGCTGGGCGCGTTCCACCATCATCTCAAAGCCATGCTGGAAGGTGCGGTGGTTGGCCAGGCCGGTCAGGCCATCCATCGTGGCCATACGGTTGATCTGTTCGTGGGCCTGGCCGAGATTGACCTTCACCGCCACCTGGGCGGCGATCAGTTCCAGAATGTCCTGGCGGGTGCGGGTGAAAAGGCCGGCCGCCTGGGCGGCGATGGTGAGGGCGCCCAATGGTTCGCCCTTCTCCTTCAAGAGGGGAATGACCAGCAACGACTGATAACCGTTTAACCGCTGTCCACTGGAAAAGACCGGCATCGGGCCATGGCATTCGGTATTGGCCGGCAGACAACGACCGATCTTCATCGCCTGGCCGACCAGCCCCTCTTCCCGCGGGAAGGTCAGCCCCTGCAACCGGCCGGCTTCTTTCCCCTCCGCCATGGCGATCCGGTGTTCCTCCTCGGCCAGCAGACTGATGGCGATAAAATCGGCGGCCACCAGCAGTTTCACCACCCGGACCGTGGCCTGCAGCACCTGATCGAGGCCGAGCACCCCATTGAGTTCGCGCAAGGCCACGCAGACCCGCTGGAAGGCGCCGCGTTCATCTTCCAGTGCCTGCAACCGCCGGCCGATGGCCAGGTCCTGCGCCAGCTGGCCGGCAATGAGCCGCAATAGCGTACGCTCCTCCTCGCTCCACTCCGCCGGGGATTCCCGGTCGGCGCAGAGGATCGGAGTCACCCGCTTATCTTCGAACCCCAGCCAGCCACCCTCTTCCGGACCGGGAACCCGCAGGGCGAAAATGCTGCCCACGCGTTCCTGCCGGCGATAATAGGGAACCTGGGGGAGACTGCCCTGACTGCGGCAGGCGGCCACCTCCTGCTGGGCACCGACCAGGGCGCCGGTGATGCCCAGACCCACGGGAAACGGCCCGGCCAGCACGTCGTCTCGCGTCGAGGCATGGCCGCGCAGCCGCAATTGGGCCTTGTCCGGATCAGGCCACATCAGGGCCACAGTGGTACAATCCAGGCTCTCCCGCGCCAGGGCCAGCTGATTGGCAAAGGCCGCGGTAATCACCTCCAGGGCAGGGCGGCTGTAACGGTCCGGATTTTCCGGCACGGCCTCAAGCGGCAGGCCGGCCAGAATATCGGTAGGTTCTTCCAGCAAGCCAAAGTCGCGGGCAGATGCCTCGTTTTCCGCATCGCGCCGAGCGCGGGCCAGCACTTCCCGCATCCGCTTGCGGTGCGCCTTGCTGCTTGCGAAAAAGGCCAGAGCCAGGCTCAAGGCACCGTAGGCCAACAGATTGGCGCCAAGCCCTTCCACGGTCTGCCGGCCGATCACCACCAGCCCCGCCTCCATGAGCAGGATCACGAACAGGGTGCCGCCCAAGGCCTGGACGGGATAGGCGGTGAAAAGCCAGGCCACTACCGCGGCTGGCAGCAGAATGAAGTGGGAGGAAAAAGGCAACAGCACGCGGTAGGCCATCCAGGCCAGCACGCTCCAGAGCATGGGGCCGACCACCTGAGCGCCGGCGGCCAGACTTTCCGCGCCACGGCGCAACCAGGCATACCAGAGGGCCAGTCCCAACAGCACCACCGCCACCCCACCGGCCAGCTCCAACTGCCCCCGCCAACCCTCATAAAGACCGGCTGCCACTGCCACCGCGCCGGTCACTGCGCCGGCAGCCATGAACACCGGCGGCTGCCGCCAATTCCCCCTCCGCTCTTTCCGTGGCCGAACTGCCATGCCCCTCCTAGGATCTTACCCCCGGTCGCCTTGGCCGCCGGGTCTGCCCAATCTTCTTGGTGAACTGCTTGAGCGCCTGGAAATAGGATTTCCCGACGCAGGCGATGATGGTGTTATGATCAGCGCCCGGCACCATCTGGAACTCCTTGCTGTGCGCCCCGCATTCCACCTGGAGCTTCTCGGCGCTGGTAAGCGGGATGATGTCGTCGTGCTGGGCGTGGAGGATGTAAGTCGGTTTTTTGAACAGCGCAATCTTCTGGACGTTCTTGAAGCCGTCGGCCTCGCTCGTAATGCCGTATGCGGCCACCTCGACGCCGAGGCCGAGCAGAAAGGGGATGGTGTGGCCGATGCCGCTCTCGATGATCAGCCCGTCGATGGGTGGTACCGCCGCCGCAGCCAGTTCCAGGGCCGGCACGCTGCCCAGCGACCGCCCCATCGCCACCAGGTGGCCGGTATGACCTGCGGCCTTCAACTGCTCGCGCACCGCCGCCAGAACCAGATGGGCGTCGCCCACCATGGCTGTCACCGTCGGCGTGCCGCTGCTCCGGCCATGGCCGCGGTATTCCACGGCAATGAAATGGAGCCCCACCTCATTGAAACAAGGGCCGATCTCGTTATAATCACTTACCACCTCGCCATTGCCGTGAAAAAAAAGGATGGCGGGCTGATCGAGCGGGGCGGCCAGAAAAGCGCGGGCCGTCACCGTCACCCCGGCGGCAACGGCGATCTCCTGATCGGCGGCGCCTGGCGGCGGGGGCGTCCACTCGCTGCGCGGATGAAAAAGTACCCGGAGCAGCGCGGGCTGATCGAGTTTGTCATAGGTTAATGCAGCAAGGGACATGGCATCCTTCTTCGAGGCAGCTGCCTCGTCACTTTTTCCGCGCAAGCGAGAGTCCCGCGATGGGCCGTGGGCAATCCCTTACTCTTCGCTGGCACTTTTAAGGGCTTGCAGTAGAGTAAAACGACTTCCCGCGAAAAGCAACGACAGAGGCTGACCCTTTCCATGTTCGGCCTCGACGGTCATTTCGATTATATCGTCATGCACCACCTCTATGGCCTCGCCTTCTTCAGCCTGGGGGCCTTGCCCCGGGTGATCGGCGACCACCCCCGGGACGCGGCACCTTCATCGATGCGACCGGCTCCAAGGGTGATGGCCGCCCGCAATTTACGGTAGCCATGGCAGTGCATCCCGCCGTAGATCAGAAAAAAATAATGCCAAAAACAAGAGCATGACAAGCGTTCCTTGTCGGGCAACAGGCAACAGCCGTCACTACCGGATTCCCCTACGGAACAGGCAATTTCCGCCTGACAACTTTTCCCTTGTCAAAACCGCCCGAACCGACTACGGTAAACCGACTTCGGGTCCAGTTTATTCTATTTTACAATTAATTACGGGTAATTGGCAATGCCGCAGAGCCTCAGGCTCATTCGCAGCTTTTTGCTCTTGTCCAGTACCGCCGTGGCCACTGTGGTGCTGGCGACCTTTGTCAGCTACCATCTGCACACCGAACGGCTCACCGAAGAGATTCTGCTCCAGCAGGCCCGAGCCCTCTTCGACGAGGTGATCGTCATCCGGCAATGGGTCTCGGAGCATGGCGGCGTCTACGTCAAGGTGAAACCAGGCATCGACCCCAACCCCTTCCTCACCACCATCCCCGGCCTCAAGGTCAACATCACCGATCAGGAGGGCCAGCTCTATACCCTTCGCAATCCCGGCCTGGTGGTAAGCGGCATTTCCCGGCTGGCCGAGAAAAAGGGCGATTTCAGACTCCATGTGGCAAGCCTCAAACCGCTGAATGCCAAGAACAACTCGCCGGATGCCTTCGAACGACAGGCGCTGCTCGCCTTTGAGCAGGGCGCCAGGGAATCGTACGCCACCGAAAAGACCGCCTCCGGCGAGATCTACCGCTACATGGCGCCCCTCTACTTCCGGCAGGAATGCAACAACTGCCACCGCTCCCAGGGCTATCGGGAAGGGGATATCCGTGGCGGCATCAGCGTCACCATCCCCATGGACTTCGTCAACGCCCGGCTTATGGAAAACCGGCGCTTTACCATCCTCGCCGCCCTGCTGGTGGTGGCCCTGCTCGCCGGATTCCTTGCCTTCCTGTCGACCCGTTACATAAGCCGCATGCAGGAAGCGCAAGCCCAGCTCGTTGCCATGGCCACCCTGGACAGCCTCACCGGCCTCTTGAACCGCCGCACGGTCTACGAACGGCTGGAGGGGGAGATCGCCAAGCACCGGCGTTTCAAGACCCCCCTTTCCTGCCTGCTGCTCGATATCGACCACTTCAAGGCGATCAACGACTCCCACGGCCACCTGGCCGGAGACGCGGTCCTGACCGCCATTGCCGAAAACCTGAAAAATCATTCGCGGCGCTACGACATCATCAGCCGCTACGGCGGCGAGGAGTTCCTCATCATCCTGCCGGGCACCGACCTGGCCGCCGCCATGACCGTGGCCGAGAAGCTGCGGCAGCACATCGCCGACCTCCGCACCTCCTTTGCCGGGGCCACCCTCCAGGTAACCGTAAGCATCGGCGCCGCCGAACTCATCAACGGCAAGGAAGAGGCCGACGATCTGGTCGGCCGAGCCGACCGCGCCCTCTATCAGGCAAAGGGCAGCGGCCGGAATCAGGTGGTCACCACCGCGGCCTGACACCGGAGCAACGTATGAGCAACGATCCCCAAGGCCACGCGCCCCCACGCAAAGGCAAGCCCGATCCCGAACGGATGACGATCCTCCGCTCCCTGCCTATCGAGATCAAGCAGCAGATCACCGGCGAGGAGGCCCAGGCCTTTCTCTACAATGAACCGCTGCCGGAAAGCCTGCTCGAAAAATTGAAGGACTACCTGGTGGGCGATGAGGAGGGCGGGCAATCCTGAGCCTGCCCTTGCCTCCCGCCTCCCTCTTATTCCTCCCTGAATCCGTGACGGCTTCGCGCTTGATTAGGTGATATCCGGCGGTTGCCGCTGTTCAATGTCAAGGCCACCGCTTTGTCCGGGTTCACCCCGCCGCCCTGCGGGGCGACCGATAACGGCGCATCTGCTGCGTTGGCGACTCGTTGATATACCAGGTGTATCATCAACAGCGTCGCCGCCTTGCCTCTGCACCGTTCTCGAACGCTCACGGATTCAGGTCCTCCTCCTGCTTCCGCGTCCCGCCCGTGCCGTTGTTAAATTGCAGGGCGTGGAGATGGGCATAGAATCCCCCCAGGGCCAATAGTTCCCGATGGCTGCCCTGCTCGACGATGCGGCCATGGTCGAGCACGATGATGCGGTGCGCCCGCCGCACCGTGGAGAGCCGGTGGGCGATGACGATGCTGGTGCGGCCGGCCATGGTCGCGGCGATGGCCCGGTCGATCATGATCTCGGTCTCGGAATCGATGTTGGCGGTGGCCTCGTCGAGCACCAGGATGCGGGGGTCGCGGGCCAGCACCCGGGCAAAGGCGAGCAACTGCTGCTGGCCGGCGGCAAGCCCCAGGCCGCCCTCGCCGATCCGGGCGTCGAGCCCGCCGGGCAGTTGGGCGATCACCCCGCGCAGCTGCGCGCCGTCGATCACCCGCGCGAGTGTCGCATCATCCAGCTCCCGGCCGAGCAGGATGTTGTCGCGCAACGTTCCGGGCACCACGAAGACCTCCTGCATGACGAGGCCGATCTGCTTGCGGATGGCTTCCGGGGCTAACTCCCGGAGGTCGATCCCGTCGATCCGCACCGCGCCGCGTTCAGGATCGTAAAAACGTTCGAGCAGGTTGATGACCGTGCTCTTGCCGGAGCCGGTGGCGCCGACCAGGGCGATGGTCTCGCCCGGCGCCGCGGCAAAGGTGATCTCACGCAGCACCGTTTTCCCCGGCTCGTAGCCGAAGGTCACCCCCTCGAAGGCGATGGCGCCCTGAAAAACAGCGTTGGGCCGGGGAAGCGCCGGCACGGGCATGGCGGAACCGCGGTCGAGCAGCTCGAAAATCCGCTCGGCCGAGGCCAGGGCCGACTGGATCACCGAGGATTTTTGGGAGAGTTCGCGCAACGGCTGGAAAAAGAGGCGCAGGTAAGAGAGAAAGGCGACCAGCACGCCGATGCTCATGCGGCCGGCCATGATCTCGCCCCCGCCGAACCAGATGACCCCGGCAATGCCCAAGGCGTTCAAAAAATCCACCGCCGGCATGAAGACCCCGAAGATCCGGATCTGCCGCAGGGTGTCGGCCAGATACGCCTCGTTGACCGCGGCGAATCTGGTGCGCGTCTCGGCCTCGCGGCCGAAGAGCTGGAGTACCGTCACCCCGGACAACGACTCCTGCAAAAAGGCATTAATCCGGGCGAGGCCGGTGCGGATGGCCCGGAAGACGTCGCGGGCCAGGCGGCTGAACCAGAGGGTATGGAGCAGCAGGAGCGGCAGCAGCAGAAGCAGCAGTAGGGCCAGGCGCCAGTTGAGCCAGAAGAGCATGGCCAGGATGCCAAGCAGGGTCAGGGCGTCGTTGAACACGGTGACAATGACCGAGGTGAACATCTCGTGCAGGTTCTGGATGTCGTTGGTGACCCTGGTCACCAGCTTGCCAGTGGGCTGATTCTGGAAAAAGGCGGAATCGAGCCGCAGCAGGTGGCTGAACAGGCGCTGGCGCACCTGCTGCATGATCGACTGGCCAGTGCGTTCGAGCACCTTGACCTGGCAGAAATTGACGATAAAACCGCCCGCGGCCACCGCGGCGAAGAGGCCAGCCATGGCGAGCAGGCCGTTAAGGCGGTCGGGAACCGGCAAGGCGCTGTTCACGATATAGCGGTCCACGGCCAGCCGGACCAGATAGGGCACGGCCAGGGTGGCGCCGGTCACCGCAAAGGAGAGCAGGACCGCGACCAGCACCCAGGGCCAGTACGGACCGGCAAAGGCGAGCAAACGACGCCACAGCCGAATTTCCCGGCCGCTGGCCAGATGGCCCTCTTCGAAATAGCCGAAATCATGCGGCTGCATGGCCCGGCCCCTCCCCGGCCTCTTCCATGCGCTGGAAGGCATAGATGGTGGCATAGAACCGATTCTGCGTGAGCAGCTCGGCATGCTTGCCCGCTGCCACCAGCCGGCCTCCCTCGAAGACCAGGATGCGGTCGACATACTGAAGCGGGGCGAGGCGGTGCGAGACGATGAGGCAGGTGCGGCCGGCCAGGTGGTCCCGCAAGGCCAGGACGATGCGCTGCTCGGTTTCAAGGTCCACCGCGGCCAGGCCGTCGTCGATCAGGAGCACCGGCCGGTCGAGCAGCAGGGCGCGGGCCAGGGCCAGCCGCTGGCGCTGGCCGCCCGAGAGCTTTACCCCTTTTTCCCCAACCCGCGTCTGGTACCCTTGCGGCATGGCGAGAATCTCCTCGTGGATGGCCGCGGTCCGCGCCACCCGCTCGATTGCCGATTGGCTCGCCGCCGGATCGCCCAGGGCGATGTTCCTGGCAATGGTGTCGGAAAAGACCGTCACCTCCTGGGGCACGTAGGCGATCCGCTCGCGCACCGCCGCCACTGCCAGGGTATTGACATCACGGCCATCCACGAACAGCGTCCCGTCCGCCACCGGATAGAGACGGGCGATGAGCTGGCAGAGCGTCGATTTGCCCGCGCCGGTGCGGCCGACGATGCCGGTGATCCCCTGGCCGAACTCGACGCCCACCTCGCGCAGCGCGGGCTGGCGCTGGCCTGGGTAGGTGAAGGAAAGACCCCGGAGGCCGATGGTGCCGGCCAGGACGATCGAGCCGTCAGCCGCCGGGGCCGGCAAGGCAGGCCGGGCCGCCAGCACCGCGCCGATGCGGTCGAGCGCGATGACCCCGCGCTGAAAGAGGTTGAAGACCCAGCCCAGGGCCATCATCGGCCAGGTGAGCATGAGCAGGTAGGCGATGAAGGCGACGAAATCACCGGTGGTGATGGCGCCGGCAATGGTCAGCCTGCCGCCGTAGAACACCACGATCAGCAGGCTGATATGGCCCACCAGCCCGGAGGCCGGAAAGAGCACGCCCTGCACCGTGGCCAGCCGCAGGTTGTCCCGCACATACTCCTCGCCCATCCGGCCAAAGCGGGCGGCCTGCGCCGCTTCCTGGGTAAAGGCCTTATAGAGCTGGATAAAGGAAAAGGTGGAGCGGGCGAATTCGGTCATGCGCGAAAACTGTTCCTGCACCTTGTGGAACCGCTGATGGACCTTGGCGGAGAGCACCTTGGTAATGAGGGCCAAAAGCGGCATCGGGGCCAGGGTCAGCAGGGCCAGCAGCGGATGGATGTAGAGCATGAAGCCGAAGGCGGCGATGGTCATCACCACCGCATCCACCGCTGCCACCACCCCCATGCCGGCGGCGAGCTGCACTGCGGTGAGGTCGTTGGTGGCGAGCGCCATGGTGGCGCCCACCGTGTGCCGGCCGAAGAAGACGCGGTCGAGGGTAAGGAGATGGCTAAAGAGCCACTCCCGGATATCCCGCTCCACCAGGCGCGAAAAGCCGAGGATCAGCGAGCGCCAGACAAAGCGGCAGAGCGCGATGAGCAGGGCGAGGCCGACAATGGCCCCGGCCAGCCGCGGCAGCAGGGGGCCGCTGGCGGTGCCGGCGGCCAGGGCATCCACCGCCCGCTTGACCAGACGCGGCACCAGCAGTTGCAGGAAATCGACGCCGATGAGGGCGGCGAGACCCACCGTGAGGCGCCAGCGATAGCGCAGGAGCAACGGCCGCATCAGCCGCCATGCCTGCCCGGCCTTGCCGCCGAAGGTGGCCGCGACCGGGGTAGTCACGCCGGCCGCGGCATGGCGCTCGCCGCTCACCCGGCCGTGGTCCGGCACAACCGGCCAAAGGCGCCGGGAATGGTGCCCGAGGCCCAGAAGACCGTGGCCTGCTTGAAGTCGATGAACCAGTAACCGCCGGGCTTGCGTTCATCGGCCAAGAAGATGAAGGGCTGCTCCCGCGAGAAGCAGGGGTGGAGATAGAGCCCCTTGGCGTTCTTCACCGGCACCAGCAGCGCCAGGGCCTCCTCCATGGTGGGCAGCCGCCAGTCGCCATAGCCGGCAAACTTACTGGCGTTCCGTTCGGCCACATAGGCGCAGACCTGGCGGTAGGTGGTGATGTCGCAGCCGCCCCGCTGCCACATCACCCCGGAAACCCGCTCGGTCACGGTGAGGCCGTCGTTGTTATCGATAAGCGAATGGGCAAAGGTGCCAGTGGGGTTGTGCTGCGCCTCGAAGAAATTCTTGGCACGGACAATGGCGGCCACCTCCTCCTCGCGGATAAAGGCCGGCGCATGGCGCAGGGCCACCGGCGTCACCGTCGGCAGGGCCGCATCCTTACCGGGCAGGCCGGTGGCCAGATCCTCGGCCGCGAGGTTGCTCTCCACCGGCAGCACCTTGCTGACATCGCCCGGCTCCAGCACCTCCTTCACGATCCATTCCTTCAAGGCCGCGTCCACGGCATAACTTTTGTCCAGCAACGCCTTGCCCTGGCTGGCCACGCAGGCGTCGATCATCGCCTGCGGCGCAAGAATCTGGGCCAGCACCCTGGCGTACTTGATCCCGCGCTCCATGAGCAGCACCTTGGCCGGCTCTTCCCAGGCATCGATATAGAAGTAGTAGTAGCGCTCCTTCTTGTTGCGGACCCGCACCTTGCCGCCCCAACTCTCGAAGATGCCAAAGGTATCGGCCGGGGTGATGTCCCAGTCGATGGTGAGCGGCTCCTGACTGCTCAGTCCCAGTTCTTCACGCAATCCCATAGGGTGCACCTCTGCGATTCTGGTTGGTCAACGCTGCTTTCTTTCAGCCTACTCTATGCATCATCCCGGACAAGGCAATTTTTTTCCGGTGGCAGGCGTGGCATGAAAAAGCCGCACCAAATCCTTGACAAGATCAGGTGGATGGACGAAGAATCGATTATGATCCGGGTGTTTGACAGGGATTGCGCATTATCCCCGGATTTCCGATTTCGCAACGGTTTGAAGCCTCGCGATGAGGAGCATCGTGGATAGTGATTGCCTGATACCAATGGTTGGTATATTATGAGCTGGACGGTTCTCTTCACTGGTCGGGCCCGGAAGCAGAAGGAGAAGCTGCCCGCCAGGGTGCGGGAGATCCTCTTCCAGTTGGTGCGGGAGATCGAGGCCGGCGGACCCGTCCGGGGAGACTGGCCCAATTACGCCAAGCTATCGGACGGCAGCCACCATTGCCATCTGAAAAAGGGCAAGCCGACCTACGTTGCCATCTGGCGGGAACAGAAAGGGACAATTCGACTCATCGAGGTGATATATGCCGGTAGCCACGAAAAAGCTCCGTATTGATGAAGAAATGGTCACCCTGCGCCTGCGGGTTCATCGGAGCAATGCGCCGAAAATCAAAGAGTATGCCGAGACGGTCGAGGCTGGGGAGGGCCGTCTGTACTCCGTTGCCGAGGTGTTCCCGGAGTACGTGGGCAAGGAACGGCACCTTGCCCTCCGTGCGTACCGTCACCGCGAAAACCTTACGCAGCGCCAGCTTGCCGAATTGGCCGGCATCCCCCAGCGCCATATCTCCGAGATGGAGAATGGCAAACGGGTTATCGGCAAGGAAATGGCCAAGCGGCTGGCCAAGGTGCTGCACACGGATTACCGGGTTTTCTTATGAACCAGGCGGCCATTCCCCGGCAAGAGGATTTTTCTGAATACAGCGATGCGCAAATGCCAGGCGTTTCTATCGGACCGCCAGAAGGCAGACACCGGGAAGAGATGGCTGAGGGTAGCATAAAGCCGCACCAATTCCTTGGACAACGGACTTGGGACTTGGGATAGACGAAAAATTGATTCCAACCTGAATCCGTGATCTGTTTTCTGGTGAAGGTTTCCGTGTCCTTTGCGGGTTGATTTTTCGGCCATGGCTGTCTTTCTGCCGGGTCGGGTGAAACAAA
>JAJZRJ010000043.1 GCA_021802775.1 Deltaproteobacteria bacterium | reverse complement strand
GCCTGGGAAAAAGCCAGAAACAACAGCGCGAAAAAGATCGTATGGCAGTTCAAGACATCGGATGCTCGCATCAAACTGCGGCATCTTTACCCGAAATTATAACTGTTACTTGGCACTAGCTTTGTCTATCCAAACATCAAAATTTGGAAGGTTCATATTTTCCGACACGTTCGAACTCCTTGGCTGGTTGTGCTTGCTCATCTCTGGAGTCGCCGGCTTATGGCGCGCTGAATATATACCAGTAGAACGATTCAAGATGGTTCAGAAGGAAGAGGTCGAAAACGCCAGAGGTTCGACCTTGTCCAGATTCACGGTCTGCCGGGCAAGCCACAGGTTGTAACTGTCCTGCATGGCGAGCCAGCTTTATGGGCGAACATCATCCACCGATCCTTTTCTTCAGACTCCCTGTCCCGAAACACCATCCCTCCCGGACTCAACCCGCCGGCTTCACTCCCGGCCCTCGTCCCGCAACCTCCCGCAATAACGGCAAAAAATCATATAAAGGTTGCCGCCCCCGGCCATATGCGTTAGGATGCCGACTCGCGGGGAAACCGCCCCGCAAGGCACCCGTTCGCTGGTGCCGCCCGTTTTCTGCCGCAACCGGTGGCTCTGCGCTGCCCTGCGGCTGCAATATGTTGTTCTGCCTGTTGTCTGCCACCCGGCCTTTCTGCCAAGGCAATTGAAACACGAGTCGAACGGTTCGCAAACCGGATCCTCATCTGCGGCCATTACTCTGGCCTGAGTATTCGATCTCGGCGTTTTGAAAGCCAGCCAATGGTGTATGGCTTCCTGTGGAGCGAAAAGGAGGGAATCATGAGGTCGCGACCAACCTGGACCCGCTACGGCAATGGCATTGTCATGATGCACCGGCCCCCTGCCCAGTACCGGCGCGAGGAGGAAAAAACCGGCGCCGTGCAGGTCCCGATCTTTTCCGACCTGCCGCCCGAGCCGGCCGTCGACGAGGGCGAAGGCGAGCCAAGAAGGCCGGCACTTATTGCCGGAAGGGGAAAGCAAGGATGGGGTCAAGCAGGATGGGGTCAGGCTTCCAAGTTAGCAAGGATGGGGTCAGGCTTCCAAGTTGACAAGAAGCAAGAAGCAAAGCAAGGATGGGGTCAGGCTTCCAAGTTGACAAGTAGAGAAAGTCAGGGCACCCCCGAAAGGAGCATTGGTTGGCCGCGTTCAGGAAGAAGCGGACCAGGCTCTACACGTTGAACGAGTTATTCGACTGATCAGGGCGGTGCTACTCGGCACCGCCCCTTGCTCAGCTTACTTCTTCTCCCCCTTGCCCCTCCAGCAGGAAATGCTCCACTGTCTCTGCGGTTACATGGCCGGTGATGCAGTCGGGATAGGCATCACGAAAACTCTTGGGAATCCGCGGGGCGCGGGTGGACCGCCACTTGAATTCCCAGGCCCGCAACACGCCGTCACGCTCCTCCACATAGTCGATCTCCTGCTGGGCATGGGTGCGCCAGAACCAGGAGTTGGCGGAGCGGCCCGCACAGTGGTTGGCCTTGCGCCGTTCCGCCACAAGAAAGTTCTCCCACAGGGCGCCCGTGTCCTGGCGGAGGTGCAGGGGGGCGAAATTTCTGATCACAGCGTTGCGGACCCCGGTATCCCAGAAATAGATCTTCCGGCTTTTTTTCAATTCATTACGCAGGGTGCGGCTAAAAGAGGAGAGCCTGAAAACGACATAGGCCTTTTCCAGCAGATCGACGTACCGCCCCACTGTTTCCTTGTCCGCCCCCACAAGCTGGCCAAGTTCCTGGTACGATACCTCCGAGCCGATCTGCAGGGCAAGCGCCTGGACAATCCGTTCCAGCAGGGCGGGCTTCTTGGCCACCCCCAAGGCGAAAATGTCCTTATAAAGGTAGCTTTCCGCCAGCAGCGCCAGGAGTTCCCGCTCTTCGCCGGGGTGGGTCACCACCTCAGGGTAGGAACCGAACACCAGCCGGTGCTCAAGCAGCCGCTTCTCCTCGATCAGGCCCTGATGCGCCACCAGCTCGCCAAACGAGAGCGGATAGAGGTGGTATTCGTATTTCCTGCCGGTGAGTGGTTCGCTGGTGGCGCTGGCAAGCTCGAAGGCCGACGAGCCGGTGGCAATGACCTGAACCTTGGGCAACGTGTCGGCACACAGTTTGAGGGTGATGCCGATGTTGGCGATACGCTGAGCCTCGTCGATCACCACGAGCCGCCGGCCGCCGATGAGGGCCTTGAGGCGCGTGGAGGTGGCCTCGGCCAGAAGCCCTCGGGTATCGGGCTCGTCACCGCTCAACCAGAGCGGATCGAGATGGGAGTCCTTCGCCACCATCCGGACCAGAGTCGTCTTGCCCGATTGCCTTGGGCCAAATACAAGAATGACCTTGCCCTTACCGATTCTCGCGCCGACCTGCTGCCCAATTTTCCGGTGTATTAGAAAACTACGCGGTTCCATACGAGTATTTTATATAAAATATTCGGTTTCGACCACACAATTATCATAAAAATGGTGGACTACCCCCACTACTTCTTCTCCACCTTGCCCTTGAGCAGATCGGCAAAGGTGCCCAGCGACCTGGCTGCCGGCTTCCGGGCCGCGTATTCCTTGAAGTCCTGACGATTGTCGGATTCGACGGCCTTTTTCTTGCCGCCCTTCTCCGGTTTGGCCGGCTTCTCCTCGCTGCCGGCCGGGGCCGGGATTGAAAGCGAGAGGCGGTGCTTTTCCACGTCGAGCGCATCGACCCGCACCTCAAGCTCCATGCCGGGCTGCACCACCTCGCGCGGGTGATGAATCTTGCGGCCGGCGCCGAGGTTCGAGACATGGACCAGGCCGTCGATGCCCGGCGCCAGGGTGACAAAGGCGCCGAAGTCGGCGAGCCGGCTCACCACACCCTTGTGGATCGAGCCCTCGGGAAAGCGGCCGGCAGCCTCGTCCCACGGGTCGGGCAGGGTCTCCTTGAGGCTGAAGGAGTAGCGTTCCTTGGCCCAGTCCAGGTTCTTCACCACCACTTCCACCTGCTGGCCGGCGTTGAGGTGGCCGTGGATGTCCCGCACCTCGCCCCAGCCGATCTCCGAGGCCGGGATCAGCCCCTCGATGCCGTTGATATCGACAAAGGCGCCGAACTTCTGGATGGAGGTGACGGTGCCCTTGATCCGGTCGCCCACCTTGAGAGTCTGCTGCAATTCCTCCTTGCGCTGCTCGCGCTCCGCTTCCAGCACCTGGCGGTGGGAGAGGAGGATGTTCTTGCCGCCCTCGCGGAACTCCATGATCTTGAAGGGCAGCCGCTGGCCGAGGTAGATTTCGGCATTCTCCACCCGGCGCAGGCCCATCTGCGAGTGGGGGCAGAAGGCGCGGCTGTTGCCGAGCTTCACCAGGAAGCCGCCCTTGGTCTCCTGCTCCACCGTGCCTTCCACCGGGATGCCGCTATGGAACGCCTCTTCCAGATGGGCCGAGGCCGCGCTGCCGCTCACCTTGGTGGTGAAGAGCTTTTCCTGTTTCCTGGCCGAGAGGAAATAGACGGTAACGCTCTCCCCTACCTGCACGGTGCAGTTGCCCTCGCTGTCGAGAAACTCGGACTTGGCCACCACCCCCTCGCTCTTGCCGCCGAGGTCGATGAAGATCCAGTCCTTGGCAATGCTCACCACCGTGGCGTTCACCTGCTGGCCAGGGGTCAACTTGCCGCCGGCCTTGCCACTCTCCGCAAACAGATCTGCAAACCGTTCTTCCATCTCGGTCCTACTCCTTGTTCGATGCTGATGATTATTCCTTGAAAAAACGCGCGCCGATCTCCACCCGCTCCACATCGCCGGTGGCGCAGTCGAGGATGTGGAAGCCGGGCTGATCGTCCTTGCCCAGCAGTTCGCCGGGGTTGATGAGCAGGGTCTCGCCGATCCGCTCCACACCGTAGCGGTGGTTGTGGCCGCAGCAGACCACGTCGAAGCTGCCCTGGCTGGCGATGCCGCGCGCCAGTTGGGGGTAATGGGTAAAGGCGAGTTTAAGCCCGCCCGCTTCCACCGCGCCAAAGGTCCCATGGTGGGTGATGGCCGGGTAGCGGTTGCCGCAGGCCTGGGAGATGAGGTGCTGGTCGCCGGCGTTGTTGCCGTAGACCAGATGGGCGGCGCCGCCGAACTGGGCCAGCTCGTCGAGCATGAAGGGCGAGATCAGGTCGCCGCAGTGGATGAGCAGACTTACCCCAAAGGCGTTGCAGTAGGTCACCGCGGCCCGCAGGTTGGCGATGTGGTCGTGGGTGTCGGAGAGGATGGCGATTCGCATGGCAGTTATCCGAAAAAGGCCCCTATTTTCGACAGGGCGTGATCGTTGATGGTTTGGTCTTTGAGCGAGATGCGGAAATAGCGGTCATCAAGGGTGGCGAAGTTGCTGCAATCGCGGATCATGATCCGTTCACGAAGCAGCGCTGCTTTCAGTTCCGGCGCCCGGACAGCGCCGGTGAGGCGGCTCAGGATGAAGTTGGCTGCCCCGGCAAACGGCGCCACGCCGGGCAGGGCAGCCAGCCTGGCCACCACCCGCGGCCGCTCGGACTCGACGAAGCGGATCACCTCTTCCTGGTAGCTATCGCCGTGGCGCAGGGCATATTCGCCAGCCAGCTGGGCCAGCCGGTTCACGCCCCAGGGCTTGACCCGCTGGCCGAGTTTGGCGATGCGGGCCGCGCTGCCGGCAAGGAAGCCCAGGCGCAGGCCGGGGATGCCGTAGATCTTCGAGGCGGAGAAGAGCACCAGCAGATTCTCGGGCTGGCCGAGGGTCAGCAGCGAGGGCTCGCGGGTAAAGGGCAGGTATGATTCGTCCACCAGAAAGAGGGTTTCCGGCTTGGAGCGCGCCAGCGCGGCCAGCTCCGCCGAGGGGGTGAGCACGCCGGTGGGGTTGTTGGGGTTGCAGAGAAAGACCAGCTCGCCGCCAATGAGCCTTTCCGCCAGGGCGGCAGGATCGAGGCGGAAGCCCGAGGCCGGGTCGAGAATGAAGCTCTCGGCCGGCACCCCTGCCCACTGGCAGGCCGTGGCGTAGTCGGCATAGGTCGGGTTGACGATCACCGCCCGCTGGCAGCCAAAGGCCGCGGGCACCGCGTAGATGAACTCGGTGGTGCCGTTGCCGGCCAGCACGGCGTTCCGGCTGATCCGGTTCTTTTCGGCAAAGAGCGCGCAGAGCGACTCGCTGCCGCTCTCCGGCAGATAGCGGATCTCGTCGAGGCCGGCGATGAGCGCCTCTTGAAGCCCCGGCATGGTGCCAAAGGGCGTGAGGTTGCTGCTCAGATCGATGAGGTCGCTCACCTTGCAGCCAAGCGCCTCGGCCGTGGCGAGGATATTGCCGCCGTGCACGGCGAGCGGGCTGGAGGCCTGAGTTGGTTCGGTCATGGCAGATTCCCCTTGAGTGGCAGCGGCAGGCCGGCGGTAATCAGCACCACATGGCTGCACGCCGCGGCCATCTGCTGGTTGGTCCAACCGGCCAGGTCGCGGAAACGGCGGCCCAACGGTGCTTCCGGCACCAGGCCGAGCCCCACCTCGTTGGCCACCATCACCACCGGCACCGCCGACGCGGCCACCCCCTGGGCCAGCTCCCGCACCGCGCCTTCGATCTCGGCATCCGACAACTCATGGAGCAGCAGGTTGGTAATCCAGAGCGTGAGGCAATCGATGAGAAAGATATCGGTCTCGTGCTGCCGGCTGCGCAGCACCCGCAGCGGGTCGAGGGGCTCCTCCACCGTGCGCCAGTCCGCGCTGCGGCTCTGGTGGTGCAGGGCGATGCGCTGCGCCATCTCGGCATCGTCGGTGCGGGCCATGGTGGCGACAAAGGTTCGGCGGGGGTAGCGGGCTGCAACCCACTCCTCGGCAAAACGGCTCTTGCCGCTGCGGCAGCCGCCCAAGACCAGCATGGCAAAGGAGGTACTCATCGGCTCATCTCTTTCCTTGTTTCCGTTCCCGCACCGCCAGTGCCAGATAATGCTCGCCCTGGCGGAAGAGCAGCCGTTTGGCCGCCAGATCGCCGAGGAAGGCGATCAAGTTGTTCTCTGTAACATGCGGAAAGCGTTCCAGCAAGGTCTTGCGGTCGATCACCGCCTCGCAGGCAAGATAGAGGCGGCGGGAGGTCCCCTTGAGCCGGTGGTGGAGCACCTGCCCCGCGGGCGTCTCCTGGCGGATGAGCAGAAAGGTGCCGCCGTCGCGCAGGCTCAACAGCGGCCGATTCACCGCCGACTCTCCGCGTTGGGCGTGGAACCGCTGCCACGCTGCCACTTTCTCGACCACCGGCGCCCACTGGCGACGTTGTGCCACGCGGTTGCCGCTGTAATCGCCGATGAGCAGGGTGAGTTGCGCCAGCACCTCTTGCGGCATGAGCCGCCGGTAATGGGGGTGGCTTTTCACCGCGGCAACGCCATACTCCTGCGGCTGCTCCGCCACCGGGCTGCCGTGGCCAAGGAAAAAAGCCGCGGTGGTGAGCGGCGGGAAGGGCCAGAGGAAATCAAGCACCGCCAGGGTCTCCTCGACTTCGGCCTGCGTGGAGCCGGGGAACTCGACGATGAGGTTGCCTTCGAGCCGGAGGCCTTGGGCAAGGCATGCCTTCATCAGGGCAAGGTTGTCCAGCACCGTGGCCCCTTTCTCCATCCGGCGCAGCAGGCTGTCGCTTAAGCCCTCGATGCCGGCCTGCACCACGGTGAGCCCGCCCTGATGCATGGTGGCGAGTTCCTGCTCACGCAGATTGGCGCGGATCTCGGCAAAGAAGCGCAGATCGTGGCCCTCCTGCCGCAGCAGTTCGAAAAAACGGGGCGCCTCCTTGGGCGGCAGCACGTTGTCGGTAAAGGCGAAATCCGCCACCGCATGGCGTTCGGCCAGGATCCGCACCTCGGCGGCCATGGCCGCGGCCTTTTTGGCCCGGTAGCCGCACCACTGGAGATTGAGATTGCAGAAGGTGCAGCGATTCCACCAGCAGCCGCGGGAGAACTCCACCGGCAGTTCGGGCAAAAACGGCAGGCCAGGGCCGAAGTGGGCCGCCATCTCGGCAAAATAGCCGGAGTAATCCGGCACCGGCAGATCGGAGAGGTCGCGGAGTTGCGGTTGCGCAGGATCGGCCGGGCGGCCGGCGAGCTGGCGGCAAAGGGCCAGCAGGGGCTGCTCCCCTTCCCCGCTGATGATGCGGTCGATGCCGGGAAAGACCCGGGCCAGGGATTCCCCGGCCGCACCGGCGCAGGAGGAGCCGCCGAAGACCACCGGCAGCTCCGGGCAGATTTTTTTGACCGCCTGGGCCGCGGCCAGCGAGGCAAAAAGCTGGTGGAAGCAAAGAGAAAAACCGGCCAGGTCGATGGTCGGCCACGGCTGACGCTCCACCCAGCCGGTCAGATGGTCGCGGAGCAGGATGACAGTGCGGTCAAAATCGAGAAAGGGCCTGCGGCCCATGAGCTTCCTGGCCAGCCGGCCGGCACTCTCGTGCATCTCCGGGAAAAGGAGCGGTGCGTAAAGCGCCTCGCAGAGCCAGAGATTCTGGCTGACGCGGTGGTAGACCTCCGGCCCGAGCCGCTGCGCCACCTCCAGATAGGGGTGGAGCGTCACCGGCTCCAGCGTTGCATCCTGCTGCTTGAGATAGGCACTCAAGACGCCAAGCTGAATGGAAGGCCGGTTGTAGAGCGGCCATGGCATGGCGATCAGGGCCGGCTGGAACCGCCCGGCGGTATCGGCCGGACGCGATACCGCCATCACTGTTCGAGGATCTCGGTGCCAGGCGGCGGGGTGTAATGGAAGGTGGCGGCACTGACCGAGGGATTCAACTCGATGCCGGAAAAGCTGAGCGTGGTGACGCTGCCGAACTGGTCCACCACCTCAAACCGGGTAATGAAATACTGCTTCGGGTCCACCCAGAGATAGAGGTAATCGACCTGCGGATGGGTGGTTTGGGGGGTGAGCTTGATGGCATAAAGACCGGCCAATTGCTTCTCCGGCGGGGCGGCAGCCACGGTGAAATCCTTCACGATGCGGCCGCGGCCGGAGAAAAAGGCATAGGTGACGTCGGACTGGAGGTACTCGTCCATGGCCCGCACCATGACTTGGCGGCTGGCCGCCACATAGAGCGAAACCTTCTTGCCGTCGCTCACCAGCACCTGGGCGTCGGGCTTCTGGTAATCCCAGCGCATCTTGTAGGGCTTCCGGAAGACCACGGTGCCGCTGCCCTTGCGGGTCCGGTTGCTCATGGGCACGGTGGTGAGCTGCTCGAAGCGGGCGCTGAAACTCGCGGTGCGGTCGTAGGCCTGCTGGAGACGCTGGGCAACCTCGGCCGGGGCAGGCTCGGCCGACGCCGTGACCACCGGCAGACCGACAAGCAACGAGAGAGCAAGGCAACAGAAACGAAACAGGCGCATGGCATCCTCAAGATTAGTGGTCCATCAGGACCCTTTCCAGGGTGATCGGCCGGCCGAAGATGCGCTGGGCAATGGCCGTAGCCGCCTCGGTGACGTCGGAAACGTAGTACCTGCTTGGCTGGCCGCTGGCCGCCAGTCCCGCGGCCAGCTCCGGGTGCTGGTCGAGATAGTCGCGCAGCTCGGCGGCCAGGGCCGCGGAGGAGTCGATCACCTGCACCTTTTTGCCGATCCGCGCCTGAATGATCTCCCGGAGCAGCGGGTAATGGGTGCAGCCCAGCACAAAGGTATCGACCTGGTTGTTTTTCAAGGGCTGAAGATAGCGGCGGACGATCATTTTGGTTTCGCGCTTGTCGAGCCACCCCTCCTCCACCAGCGGCACCAGGAGCGGGCAGGCCTGGGAATAGACCTGGCATCCCTCGCGCTGCGCCTTGATGGTGCGCTCGTAGACCCCGCTGCGGATGGTGGCACGGGTGCCGATCACGCCGACCCGGCCGTTCACGGTGCAGCGCAGAGCGGTATGCACCGCCGGGGTGATCACCTCGAAAATCGGCACATCGAAGCGCTGCCGCAAGAGATCGGAAGCGATGCTCGCCGCGGTGTTGCAGGCGATGACGATGAGCTTCGCCCCCTGCTCCAGCAAAAACTCGGTGTTCTGGCAGGAATAGGCGGCAATGGTGTCGGCGCTCTTCGAGCCGTATGGAGTCCGGGCCAGGTCGCCGAAATAGACCAACGGATACCGGGGCAGAAGCTGTTCAATGGCGCGGGCCACGGTCATGCCGCCCACGCCGGAGTCAAAAACGCCGATCATAGTTAAATGCCGTTGGTTGAATTCATCGCCGAGACACCGCTCGCACTATGATTTCCCCCCTGCCAAAAGTCAACAGGCAACCGGCGCTTCCAAAAACAAAAAGCGCCCCGGCTTGCGCCAGGGTGCCCCGAAGAAACGACTCGCCAGCGAACTACTTCCTTTTTGCCGCCTTTTTGGCGGCCTTGGCTGCCCCGCCCTTCTTGCGCTGGGCTATGACCTTGCGCAGGTTCTCGGGCAGGCCGCGCTCCTTGCCGGCCTTCTTGCGCCGGTCGGAAAGCGCCTTGGCGCACAGCGGCTGGCGCATGGAAAAACCGTATTTCTTGCGGTACTCCTTGCCGGTCAATTCGTGGGAACGCAGATGTTTCGGCGAGAGCATCTTGAATTCCTGACCGCACTCCAGACAGACTATCTTGTTCTTCTGGATCGATTTATCGGCACTCATGGCCGGACCCTGCACCGCACCACCCTCGGCAGCAGCACTCTTTGCTTCATCAAGCTGCAATGCCTGAAGCGCATTGAAGGTGTTCTGCAACGACAGAGCGATCTCGTCGGTAGTCATGCTCTTCGCTGCACACTGCGCCTGCACCAGCTCGGCGGCCATCTCAACCAAAGACTTTGCCATACACTCTTCCTCCTGATTATCTGAAAACTCCAATTCAAATATCCTGGGACATTTCTACAAGAATCCAACCCGCCGAGCAATATTTTTATCGATCTTCTTTAAAAAACGTTCTTACTTGCCTGTCGCCATTGCCTACATTTCATCTCGTCTGTCCAATGACACGCCTTGTTCATCGCACCGCAACAGGCGGCTGAATCAACAACGGGCCGGAAATCCATCGCGAGATAACAGCAGGGGAAGGAAACAGGACAAAACAGGGCAACAGAAACAGATGCAGCAGGAGAGTTAGTCGTCGCGGCGGTCGATGAGATAGTTGCTGCCTTCGAGTTGCTTCACATAGTGTTTGACCTGCGAGGCCACGGCCGAGACCTCGCCGGCGTGGTGGTATTTGCCGCTGCCGGTGGTTACCACGGCAATGGAGATGGAAAGCAGGCCGAAACGGGTCTCACGGTTCTGGCGATCCTTGCCGATGAAGGCCCCGGCGGCCACGTCCTCGGCCGAAAGGAACATGTTGCGAACCAGTTCGAAATTCTTGAGCACCCGCTCGCAGAGCGATTGGATCTTTTCCTCCCGCACGATGAACACGAAGTCATCCCCCCCCACATGGCCGACAAAGCTCTCGTCGCGGCCCAGTTCCTCCACCACGTTGACGATGATGCGGGCGACCATCAGGATCACCTCATCGCCGCGGGCAAAGCCGTACCGATCGTTGTAGGGCTTGAAGTTGTCGATATCCACGTAGCAGATGCCGAAGCCGTGTTCGGTATCGAGGGTCTTCTGGATTGCCCGCAGGATCGAGGTGTTGCCGGGCAGCCGGGAAAGGGGGTTGTTGTCGAAGACCCGCATCATCCGTGCCTCGGCCAGCCGCAGCCGGGCCAAGAGGATCTCCGGCGAAAAAGGCCGGAGGATGATGTCGTCCACCGGGTAGTGGTTCCAATCCATCTCGGTAACCAGTTCCACTTCGGCCAGGGCCAGCAGCACCGGGATGTTGGCCTTTTGCAGGCAGGCGCCCACCGCCCGGATGAGCTGGCGGTCGCCATCGCCGGCAAAGCCCTTCTCGGCCAGCAGCACGTCGGGCGGGTCTTCCAGGACCTGCGCCACCGCATCCTGAAGACGGACGCAGATCTTGAGTTTGTAGCCCTTGGCCTCCAGCAGCACCCGACATTCCGGCGGAAGAAAGGTTTCCGATCCTGCAACCAGCAGACGTGACATGGGGTGAGAGTCTTCGCGAAGGGTTACGATGCGCTGCGGTCAGCGCTGGCCGCGGCTTCCATCTCCGCCTTGATGTCGAGAGTGAAGCCCCGGACATCCCACAGCTTCTCCTCCACCTCATCGAGAATCTCGTCGAGGATCGGCGGCGTGAGTTTGAGCAGTTCCCACGCATGGGGGTTGAGGGTAGGCACCCAGACATCCTCGCCATGGCCGTAGCCCAGGCCGCGGATCATAATATCGCCGAAATGGACGATGGCAGCGGCGAGCTTCACCGCCCTGGCCGCCTGGTCAGGCTCATGATGATGCGCCACCGGCTCCACCAGCTTGTCCGGCAGATTCCACTTTTTGGCAAGCCAGGCGCCGACCTCGGCATGATCAACCCCCAGCACCTCCATCTCGGCCACCCGGCGGGCGACCTGCCGCTCTTTGACAATGGCGTTGATCTCGGCATACTGCCGCGGCAGTTCCATCTTGATGGCCACCTTGCCGATATCATGGATCAGCCCGGCGGTGCTGACCTCCTCCGGGTCGCTCACCCCGAGGCGTTTGGCCAGCACGTTGCAGACCACGGCGCAGCCCAGGGAATGCTGCCAGAGTTCGACGTCCTGATCCTCCATGATCTCGAAGATCGAGGCGCTGATAATGAGACTCTTGATGACGTTGAAGCCAAGCAGGATGATGGCGTTGCTCAGCGAGCTGATCCGTTGGGGAAAGCCGTAGAAGGCGGAGTTGACCAGCTTGAGCAGTTTCGCCGCCAGGACATAATCCTTGCCGATCAATTGGCCCATCTGGGTGGTGGTGGTGTCGGGATTCTCCGCCATCTTGGAGAGTTTGGCAACGATGCCCGGCAGGGTCGGCAGGTTCTTGATCTCCCGGAGAGACTTGCGGAGTTTTTCCTTCTCGTCGCCGAGCATCAAGACCTCCGTGCGGCAATGAGCCGCGCCCGCAGCCGCTTCTTGAGATACATGAGCGGCGCGACATCCGTCACCAGGCTGAAACGGCGATCCAGTTCAGCCAGTTCCTCCTCCAGGCTCTTTTCACCCTCCACCGGAACCGGATGCCCCTCCACCGTGATATGCTGGATGTCCATGCTCCGGAGCCGGGCGAGTACCGTGTCGGAAAGCACGGTGCCCTTGCCGCACAGCACGCGGCCCTCGGGTGTCTCGATTTTCTTCGCCAGCACCATGCCCTCGGTGGCCATGGCGGTGAGTATCTGCTGCACAGGTTTCTCCCTCAATATCCTCCAATATATTCCAATGTTACTATACCGTATCGGGCTCCTGGCGGTTCGAAAAAAATCACTCCCCCTGGGAAACGATATTTTATCCTGTAATTTCGGTCTATTAGAAAGATCAGCACGGCCACGGATTGACAGAAGCGCATCCCGGCATTACATTACCGACGTTTCAGCGCCCCGGTTCCGCATCCTGACGCAACCAGCCGTATCGGATCGGTAATGCGCGGATCAGCCGAGCCGGCGCCTTGTTTTGGCACCACAACTGTTTCGTTACGGAGGTTTGCATGCCCATCTACGAATACGAATGCCAGTCCTGCCAGGAAGTCATCGAGAAGTGGCAGAGCCTTGCCGAACAGCCGCTGACCACCTGCCCAAGCTGCTCCGGCGCCCTCAAGAAAATCATCTCCCAGTCGAGCTTTCAATTGAAAGGCGGCGGCTGGTACGCCGATGGCTACAGCGGCAGCGGTTCGGCCCCAAAATGCACCAGTTCTTCAGCGGACAGCTCGACCAGCAGCTCCCCCGCTGCGGCCCCAAGCTGCGGCAAGGCCGGCTCCTGCGGCTGCTGTTAGCTCACGCCCCGATACCCCGCAACCCATCAAGAAGGCTGCTGCGACCACGTCTCGCAACAGCCTTCTTTTTCAATCAGCGCAGGATCACCATCGCATCGCCGTAGCTGAAGAAGCGATAACGTTCCTGTACCGCATGGGCATAGGCGGTAAGGATTCGTTCGCGGCCGGCCAGGGCGCTCACCAAAAAGAGCAGCGACGAACCCGGCAGGTGGAAGTTGGTGATCAGGTTCTGCACCACCCGGAATCGATAGCCCGGATAGATATAGAGGTCACAGAGGCCGCTCGTCGGGTGGACGTTGCCCTGCTCGTCGGCTGCGAACTCCAGGGCCCGCACCGAGGTGGTGCCCACGGCCCAGACCTTCTTCCCCTCTTGCCGCACCCGGTTTACCAAGGCCGCGGTCTCGGCCGAAACCTCCAGGTATTCGGCATGGATGGCGTGCTGCCGGATATCCGTGACCCGCACCGGGGCAAAAGTGCCGTAGCCCACATGCAGAGTCACCGTGGCAAAGAGAACGCCCCGCGCCCGCAGCTGGCCGAGCAACTCCTCGGTGAAATGGAGCCCGGCAGTGGGCGCGGCCACTGCCCCGGTCCTGGCGGCATAGACCGTCTGATAGCGCTCGCGGTCGCCGGGCTGCTCCCCCTCCCGGCGGTCGATATAGGGCGGCAGCGGCATGCGGCCGTGCTGCTCCAGCATCCTATCGAGCGGCCCAGCCAGGGTGAGCCTGATCCGCACCTTGCCATCCGCCAGCAAATCCACCACCTTCCCCCGCAGCCCCTCGCCGAAGAAAAGCGCCATCCCCGGCCGCACCCGTTTCGAACTTTTGACAAGGCCAAGGACCGTGACCTCCCCTTCCACCGCTGCGGTTGGGTATTCGAGCAAAAAGAGCTCCACCTGGCCGCCGGTTTCCTTGCGCCCCAGCAACCGGGCCGGAAAAACCCGGGTGTCGTTGACCACCAGCAGGTCGCCCGGCGCGATCAGGGCGGCCACGTCACCAAAGGTGCGGTCGGCCAGCGTGTCGTCATGGCAATCGAGCACCAGCAGACGCGAGGCGTCCCGGCTTGCGGCCGGCGCCTGGGCGATCAATTCCGGCGGCAGTTCGTAGAAGTAGGATTGGAGCAGGTAATCAGGATTCATAACCAAGGAGACGATTCGCCGCCGACAGGCGACGTGATTCAGCCAAGCAGCGGGGCGCGGGCCAGCCCATTCTGGCTGATCCCCATCGGTTTCAAAAACT
Organism: Deltaproteobacteria bacterium; assembly: GCA_021802775.1. Taxonomy (GTDB): domain Bacteria; phylum Desulfobacterota; class Desulfobulbia; order Desulfobulbales; family Desulfurivibrionaceae; genus JAJZRJ01. Next base: position 5,099 of record JAJZRJ010000043.1, on the reverse strand, counting down.
CCTCAAGCAGGATTTCACCGGGATGGATGTTTTTCAGTTTTCCCATGATCACACCACGGCCAGTCTGCAACCAAGAGCCTCAAGCACCTTGACCACGGTGTCGAACTTAGGTGATCCGGTTGAAGAAAGCGATTTGTAAAGGCTTGCCCTGCTTACCCCGGCACGCTTCGCAACCTCGGTCATTCCTTTTGCCCTGGCAGCTATCCCCAGCGCATGGATGAAATCCGCCTCGCTCCCCGTTGCAGCCACCTCGTGCAGGAAACCACGAATATCATCATCCGTTTCAAGATGTTCAGCAATGTCAAAAAGAGAAGTTTTATTCATCGAATTACACCTCCGTTTCGCGCATAAGTTTTTCCGCCGTGGCAATGTCTTTGTGTTGGGTTGTCTTGCCACCCCCAGCAAGCAAGAGAACGATCTTCTCTTCCCTGATCGTGTAATAGATGCGCAATCCGCCGGCAAAAAAGAACCGAAGCTCAAACAGGTTTCCAGAAAGTTGTTTGCAGTCGCCAAAACTGCCGTTCTCCACCCGCGCAAGCCGAGCAAGAATACGTTGTTTTACGGCAACGTCTTTTATTTTACCAAACCACCTGGAGAAGGTGGCCGTGCTGTGCAATTCGTATTTCACAATAGAAATGTATCCCACGAAAGACAATCTGTCAACCAGCCTACAAAACTGAAAAAACACGACGCCACTCCGGTCTTTCCGCGTTTTCTCCGGCGGAAAATGGAGGTGCGGAATGGTGCCTGACCATGTATAATCGGGCGCCATGATCGAACGCAAAACAACGCGACAAATCACGATAGGCAACGTAGCGGTGGGGGGCGATGCCCCCATTGCGGTGCAGTCGATGACCAACACCGACACCCGCGACGTGGCTGCCACCGTGGCGCAGATCGCGCGGCTCACCAAGGCGGGCTGCGACATCATCCGGGTGGCGGTGCTCGACCTCGACGCGGCCCGCGCCATCCAGGCGATCCGTGACCGGATCACCATCCCGCTCATCGCCGACATCCATTTCGACCATCGGCTGGCCGTGGCCAGCATGGAGCACGGCGCCCAGGGCATCCGCATCAACCCCGGCAACATCGGCGGGCCGGAGAAGCTCGCCAAGGTGGTGGCCGCGGCGAAATCGCACCAGGTGCCGATCCGGGTGGGGGTCAACTCCGGCTCGGTGGAAAAGGAGATCCTCAAAAAGCACGGCCACCCCACCCCGGATGCCTTGGTGGAAAGCGCCCTCCGCAACGTAAAACTGCTGGAAGAACTCGATTTTCACGAGATCAAGATCTCGCTCAAGTCCTCGGACGCCCTCACCACCATCGAGGCCTACCGGAAGCTCAGCGCATCCTGCGACTACCCGCTGCACCTGGGGGTGACCGAGGCAGGCGGCCTCATTGCCGGCACAGTGAAGTCAAGCGTGGCGCTGGGTATTTTGCTCAATGAAGGCATCGGCGACACCCTGCGCATCTCGCTTACCCGCGACCCGGTGGAGGAGATTCGCGTTGCCTACGAGTTGCTCCGCAGCCTGCACATCCGCGAGCGGGGGCCGGAACTGATCTCCTGCCCCACCTGCGGCCGCTGCCAGGTCAATCTGTTCCGCATCGCCGAAAGGGTGGAGGAGTACATCCAGACCATCGACACGCCGCTCAAGATCGCGGTGATGGGCTGCGTGGTCAACGGGCCGGGCGAGGCCAAGGAGGCGGATATCGGCCTGGCCGGCGGCCACGGCGTGGGCATCATCTTCAAGAAGGGCCAGCTCTACAAAAAGGTGCCAGAGGCGGAGCTGCTTTCCGTTTTTTTGGCGGAGATCGACCAGATGACCAAGGAGGCGGGCAACCGCAGCTGATCTTGCGTCAGCCCGCGAACCCCGCCACCGCACCCCCCAGGCCCAGTCTCACAGGTCAAGCGGGCTTCGCGCCTCCTTGATGGTGACGCTTTTGACGGTGTGGGTGTAGATCATGGTGGTGCGCACGTCACTGTGACCCAGCAGTTCCTGAATCGTCCTGATATCGAAATTCGCCTGGAGCAGATGGCTGGCAAAGCTGTGCCGGAAGGTATGGGCCGATGCCCGCTTGCAGAGGCGCGCCTCGCCGACCGCCGCCCTGATCGCCCTCTGCGCGTGCGATTCGTGAAGATGATACCGCCGAAACTCCCTGGTTTCCGGCACACGGGTCAAATTCTTCGCCGGAAAGAGCCATTGCCAGGCAAACTCCTTGGCCGCGTTCGGGTACTTCAATTCCATGGCGTTCGGCAGGAACACCCCGGCATAGCCGCGATCCAGATCGTTCCGGTGTGCCCCCCGCAGCACCTCAAGTTGCGCCCGCAACTCCGGCACCACCGCCTCCGGCAGCGGCACCGTCCGGTCCTTTTGCCCCTTGCCGTCATGCACAGTCACGACGCCGGCGTCGAAGTTCAGGCACTGAACCCGCAATCCCAGGCACTCGAACAACCTGAGGCCGCAGCCATACAACAACTTCACCACCAGGTCGTAGGGCGGTTCGAGATGCGCCAGCACCGCCTGGATCTCCTCGCGCGACAGCACCACGGGGATATAAGGCTTGCGCTTCGCCCTAACCACTCCCTCAACTTTCCCGAAATCCTTGCCCAGGACATGCCGGTAAAAAAAGAGCAGGGCATTGAACGCCTGATTCTGGGTGGAGGCGGAAACCGACCGGTTCGCGGCCAAATGGGAAAGAAACGCCTTGACCTCCAGCGGCGACAGCGATTCCGGCGGGCAGCTCCTGGTAAAGGCCTGAAATTGTCGCAGCCAAAGCCGGTAGGTGCTCAATGTCTTGGGCGAATAATGACGAATGCGGATTTCCTCGGTGAGCCGGGAGTACTCTCTCTTCCATGAGGCCCCGGTTGCAGGGCTGGCGAGCGCCTTGGCTGAAATGGCCGCCGGATTGGGAGGCACGGCAGGGACAGGGGCTGAATTTTCGGCGGCGCTGTCCCGCAAGAAATCGTGATAGGCCGATACAGCTAAGGTCGCCTGCTGGAGTTGCAGCGGGCCTTGCTTCTTTTCCCGCAGTTTGGCGAGGAAGCCGGACAAAGACTCGGATTTCCCATGAGGAAGGCCGTGCTTCCCGCAGAAATCCAGGTAATAGGTCAGCCATTTCAAAAAAGGCGGATTCTGGTTCGCCGGGATACCCGTGCGTTGAAACCACGCCAGCAACCGTGTCCGTAATTCCTGAGGGATAGGGCGCATATGGTGCTCTCCGTATACAGGGATAATATCCTTATACGCAGGGTATCAGGAAGAAATTCCTAACACCATGAAAATGATTGCGGGAAAATTTTCCTTAAGATACATGAGATTAGAAGATACTCAACCGTGACAGGCAGAGAGGGGGCCAATCGTTCGACCACGGACGTATTCGGCGGACTGCCTCTCGCTTGGAGATATGCAGAAACCACAGAATAACTTGTTAGCCCAATAAAGGAATCATGTGAATTATGAAAAACCCAAACGAAAAGCAGAGGATAGAAAAAAACTCCAGTCTTTTGGCAATATCGTTAAGGAAGTTTTTTAATTTCTTAGGCTTTTCAGGTGTAATGTTCATACTCTATGGCGTTATCTCGATGGGTACTGGCAGTATCTGGCCAGTTTTGGAAAAATGGGTTAATCCAATTTCAGCTTTCTTGACAATATTAGCGACATTAATAACAGCCGCTTCAATTTATTTCTATGAGCCTATAGCTCATCCACCTGAGAAGTTCAGTACAACTGTTTCTGCGCCATTAGTTATTGCTTCTTGCATCGCTGCTGCAATATTTCTAATCGTGACAGGGGATATTCCACCTGTTGTTGTTAATGGCTTTGCATTACTTGGAATTTCTGGAGGATTGTTCAGAATTCAAAAGAGGACAACTGAATAATATAAAGGCCTTTTGGGCTAACAATCAAATCCAGCGGACGGCAAAAAACGCCGCCGCTGATTTAGGGCGTTGGGCCTCAACCAAAAGATAAAAAATAGACAACCCACCAAGCTGCCATGAATGAATATTTCCAAAAGCATGTATTAGAGCCATGGGCCAAATCAAATAGCAGACGGCAAATATGGTTATCGGCGTCAATACTTCCTCTACTTTTCCTCTGGCAGTTTCGGGAAATAATTTTAAATCAATGCACCAATCTGACACCAGAAGAATTAACAATAATAAGTATATGCCTGATATTGTTATGGCTAATCCTTGGGTTATCATTGTCTTGCCTATCCTACATGTATGAAATCAAAAAATTAAAATACAACCCATTCAATAATTACGAATTTAATTCGATTGATGGAATTTATAAGCACAAAACATCAAATAAATGGATTTGCTCTTCATGCAAAGTTGACAATAAGTTTTCAGAACTATTTTTCATTGAAAAGTACAAAATGAAATGCCCAAAATGCGATAAAGAGTTTGAAAACTATGTGAACGAGTTTTTCGATTTAATAATAAGAAAAGATAATTCAAATTCCATCGACCTTAGAGATTTTAGAGAAATGAGGTCTAGATTAAAATCTACCTAAATGAAGGAGAACATCATGTCGCATTTTCTTTTCACCGTCGAAATCCCACCCGTTCCAGAAAATTCTTATGGAACTCCCGTAGCACCCGCCTGGACTCAATTCGAAAATGAAGCCAATAATGCATTAAAGCTTGTGAAAACATATAAGATCCATCAGAAAAACGTTTTTTCGCTCCCTGTAGAAAACGGTCTGCCCGTGGTTTTGGCTCTGTCATCCACGGCGGAGAAACATAACCTTGCATATTCAGTACTCCTTATTGAAAAAATTACAGATTTGTCTGAGAAGAAATCATCAGGCCCAAGGATAAGAACAATAGATTAATAAATGAATAAATTAGGGACATCTCCCTATTTGCTGAGATGGCTGGAGGATGGGAGAATTGGCAGTGCGGAGTGACACTCAGGCCGAAAGGGCCAAAGGCTCAACATTATCCAGGTTCACCGTCTGCCGGGCCAGCCAGAGGTTGTAGTTGTCCTGCATGGCAAGCCAGCTTTCCGGCGAGCGGCCCAAGGCCTTGGCAAGGCGCAGGGCCATTTCCGGGGTCAGCGAACTTCTGCCCGCCACCAACCGCTGGAAGGTGG
>JAJZRJ010000007.1 GCA_021802775.1 Deltaproteobacteria bacterium | reverse complement strand
AATGTCAAGGCCACCGCTTTGTCCGGGTTCACCCCGCCGCCCTGCGGGGCGACCGATAACGGCGCATCTGCCGCGTTGGCGACTCGTTGATATACCAGGTGTATCATCAACAGCGTCGCCGCCTTGCCTCTGCACCGTTCTCGAACGCTCACGGATTCAGGGTCTCTTGAAGCCAAGCGCCACCAGCCCGACGGCCAGCAGGAACCCCAGGATGAATATCCATGGAACAGGGGCTGAAGACGCGGCGCTTGCCGGTGCGCCGGCTTCCTGCATTTCGAATCCCTCCACGGACTCGCTCTTCGCCGCGCCCTTGTCCGCCCCCTTTCCGTCCGGAGCGCGGCTCTTCGCCCCCTGGCTCTTTTGGGCATCAGACCTCGCCGGCTTTCCCCCTTGTTGCTGCCGCGCCGGGGGGGGTTGGCCCGGTTCCGGTTTATTCATGGCGTCCAGGGCCTTCATGAATCCCGGCTCCAGGGGGCGCAGGCCGGGAACGGAGAGAAGCGTGCCGGCGGTGTAGCTGGTGAGTTGGGGGTTGTTGCAGGTGTGGTCGCAGCAGGCCAGCCCCACCTCCCGGACGCTTTGGGCGTACTCTGCCGCCAGGGTCTCCACGACCTTTTTGTCCGGTTTCCAGTATTCCTTGCGCACCGTCTCCAGCATCCGCGCCACCACCGACTGGTAGGCCCACATGTTTTTTGCTTGCCGGAACAGCTCCTTGATCCCCAGATTGTTCCGGTCCAGCACATAGGTTTCGTACATCTCCTGCCACTTGGCGCCGTCCACCGCCTCCGGCACCGTCACCTGCCAGCCCCAGAGGTGTTCCGTCACCTTGTCCACCAGGCGCGCCCCGGCGTATCCCTCCTTCATCATTGCCTTGATCCACTCCGGGTTCAGGTAGCGGGAGCGCATCTCGCGGCCCATGACTTTTTCCAGGGTTTCTTGTTTGGGCTGTTTGGGGTTGCTCATGTCGGTGATGTATACCTCGGGGCTCTTGCCGTCCACGGCCCGGATCGCCATGGCCGTGCCCCCCAGATACTGGAAGACGTCGTCGTTATCCAGGGTGGCGAAGAGGTTGCCGGAACGGCTGTGGACCGCCATCTTGCTGCCGGACAGGGCATTTTTAAGCAGAGTAGTGCCAAGCTCTTCGCCCTGATGTTCCACTTTCTCTCCCCAGAAACCTTGTCCAAAGGGATGGCCCACGCGCATGAAATAAACGTCAACCACCTGTTGTTCATTATCCCAGGTGTTGGAGGCCACGATCACCTTGTCCAGGCCGGTGCCGTAGGCGCCGGAAGGCTCGGTGAAGATGCGGACCGTGGCCAGCCGCCGGGCCTTCTCCTCCGCCATCCCCTTGGCCATCAGCAGCTCCTGGGTTTTCCGGACATTGGCCCTGATCGGATTGTCCTCTTCGTCCTGATCCCTGGCCAGGGTCACGGCGCTGTCCAGCAGCGCCATCAGGTTGGAGAAGAGATCCCGGTACAACCCGGTGGGGACCATGGTCACGTCGATCCGCTGCCGCCCCAGCTCCTCTCGCGGAATCGTCTCCACCCCCTTGACCCGGCCCCGCTCGTCCCACTGGGGCCGCACCCCCATCAGATGCATGATCTGGGACTCCATCACCCCTTCGTGGCGGATGGTCTCGGTGGCCCAGATGTTGAACGTCAGCTTGCCGGGATAGCTGCCGTGGCGTTTTTTGTATCCCTCTATCAATTCGTTGGCCAGTTTCTCCCCGGTGGCATAGGTGGCGGGAGACGGCACCCGGGAGGGATCGAAGGAGTAAAAATTCTTGCCGGTGGGGAGCGAGTCGGGGTTGCGGATCGGATCGTTCCCCCCGCCGGAAGGGATGTATTTCCCGGCCAGGGCCGCCACGAAAGAATCCAGCTCACGCGGGCCGCTCCTGACGATATCGGCCTCCAGGGCAGCCAGCCGTTTGGCCCGTTCCTCCGGAGTCAGCCCCTTTTCGATGGAAAGAATCGCCTCGGCAGTGCTGCTGCGGTATCTCTCATCCGGGGATCTGCCAAAGGTGTGCAGTCCGAAGGGGGTGATCTTTTCTCCGATCTCCTTGAGGTAGTCGTCCAGCTCCTCCACCTGTTCCGGGGTCGCAACGGCGGCCAGCTTGAGGTCGGTCAGGATTCCTCCCTTGCGGGCCAGGCTGTTGATCTCCGCCAGCTTGGCCGCAGCCAGTGGGGGCGATTTTTCCCGGGCGCTGTTGTACTCGCTGATCAGGGCCGCCAGCTCCTTCAACTCCCGGTTCAGGCCGGCCTTGTCGAAAGGCGGGGTCAGGTGGTCGATCACCACCGCCATGCCGCGCCGCTTGGCCTGCAACCCCTCGCCCACGTCATCCACGATGTAGGGATAGATGTTGGGAATGTCTTGAATCAGCAGTTCCGGCGGGTCTTCCGCGGTGAAGCCCACTTCCTTGCCGGAGAGCCACTCGTGGGTGCCGTGGGTGCCGATATGGGCCACGGCATCGGCCCTGAACTCGTGCTTCAGCCAGAGATAGAAGGCGACGTACTGGTGGTGGGGGGCGATGGTCACGTCGTGGTAAAGCTTCTTGACATCCTGCTCCCAGCCCCGCGACGGCTGGGGAGTGAAGAGGATATTGCCATATCTTACCGCCGGAATGACGAGATATTTCGTCCCGCTCGCACCCTGCCAGACCATGATGCGGCTCTCCTCGGGCTCGCCCCAATCCTTGAGCACCGATGTTCTGAAACGCTCCGGCAGGGCGGCGAACCAGCCCTTGTAGGTCTCCATCGGGATCAGCACCGCCCGGCCGCCGCGGGCCAGACGATCTATCTCCGCCGGGGCCCAGTTGCCGATGTTGCGGCCATGGGTTTGAACCTCCGCAAACAGGCGCTCCCTGGCGATCCCGCCGCTGCCGGTATCGTACCCTTCCGCCTGTAGTCTCGTGACGATTTCATGGAGACTGTCAGGAAGCACGTTCAGATAGGCAGCGCCGATGTTCTGCTTGCCCGGCGGATAGTTGTAGTAGATCAGGGCGATGTGTTTGTCGCTGTTTGGCTTCTGTTGCAGGGTCAGCCAGCGCTTGACCCGTTCCGTCAGCCGGTTGATCCGTTCCGGGATCGGCCTTACCTCCAGATATTCCAGGCCGGTCTCCGGATCGACAGCCTTTTCCTTTGAAGCCACCACGGTGGGCTGGATGATCCCCGCCAGTTCCGGCAGACCGACTTGAAAACCCCGCTCGAAGATGTCCAGCCCCACCGGCGACCGCTCCCACTCCTCCCGCGACTGGGAATAGAGGGCAATGGCATCAATCACCGGCACCCCCAGGCGGCTCAGGATCGGGATGGCCCGCTGGGGGGTGATCCCCACCTTGAGGGAGATGCCGACCACGGCCTGGACCCTGGGCCTGCCGGCCCCATCGAACATGAACCGCTCCACCGCCAGTTCCGAGGGATAGCCGTAGACCGGCAGCACGTTCATTCCCTGCCGCTCCAGCGCCTCGATCAGGCTGTCCAGCAGGGCCGTGTTGCCGTTATCCAGCAGACTTTTGTGGAACGGGATGCCGATCCAGGGACCGGGCCGCTGGTGATAGAGCTGCCGGTACTCCGCAAAATCGGCCAGCACCCGCCGCCCCTGCCTGAGATAAATACCGGCCTTAGGGACGCTCGCCGGTGGCCGGTAGTCCAGCTTCAGCCCGCAGTCCCGCTGCAAGAGGAAGCGCAGCATCTGGGTGATGTTCTCAAGCCCGTTTTCCCGCTGGTAGGCGTTGACGGTTGCATCGTCAATCAGCCCCAGTTCCTGGTGTTCCTTGCCGTAGGAGTCGCCGACGGCATAGACTTTGACCCCGCTTTGAACCATTCTTTGGACGTATGGCTTCAGGTTCTCCACCATGCGGCTGTCCATGATATGCAGGATAGCGATCCCCTTTGCCCCGGGGGGTAGCCTGCCTGCTGCCCCATCGGCCCGCGCCTTGTCCGCCGTTATGCTGGTGACTACCTGAAAGTGCAGTTCTCCGGCCAGCTCCGGCTGGGCCTGACGGATCGCCTTTACCGCCTCCACCGCCAGCTTGGCATTGAAATCCCCCATGATCAGGCTGACGTATGTCTGTCCGGCCCAGGCCGGCGCTGCCAGCAGCAACAACCAGACCACGGTTGTCGCCAACCGGCCGAGGAATGGACGAAACTCTTTTTTCCCATCTTTATTCAGGAACATAGATCACCTTTCCGTCCTTCAGCCGATACGCCGTGCCCATGCGCTCACCCTCGCCGGAGAGGCGCTTGTCCGTCACCTTTTGCACCTTGATCTCCTTGCCTTTTTTGCTGATGACCTCCAGTCTGCCATCCGCACCCTTTTTGGTGATGGTGACCTCTGATTTGGGGTCCATCAGCTCCAGCATGTTGTGGGCCATGAACAGGGCGATCATCATGCTGACGATAAAGACCACGCTGACGTCAAACAGGTTGGCCACCCCGGAGATCGGGTCTTCCAGCGGCTCGTCGTACTTGTCGAAGCGGTTGCGCCGCTTAAGATAGCGCATGGTCGTTCTCCTCCGTGGCCAGGGCCAGGGGGGTGGGGCCGCCCATATGCTCCCGCAGCAGCAGCTCGGTCAGGTATTCCATCTCCCGCATGTCGGCCCGCACCCACTTCTCCTTTACCAGCGAGATCAGGTAGGCCGCGACGCTGCACGCCAACCCCACCACCACGGTGGTAAAGGCGGTCACCATGCTGCCCGCCATTTTGGGCATATCCCCCTGGGCCAGGGAGGAGAGGGAAACCCCCATGGGAATCAGGGTTCCCATCAGCCCCAGGGCCGGGCCGACCCGGATCACGAAGCGGATCATGTCCAGTGACTTGATCCGGGCCAGCTCGCTGGTTTGCAGCAACCGCTCCACGGCAATATCCAGATTGATCTTCTCCGTTGTCTTTTCGAGGGTTGCGGCCAGCTCTTCCCGGTAGCGGGCCAGAGGAGTGGAGACTCCCTGGCGCCGGTCCAGGTACTCCCGCAGAAAAGAACCGAGATAGAGCAGCACCCAGAAGGTGAGCAGCACCAGCCCGGCCACCACCGGAAAAAGCATCACCGATGAGATCAGATAGAGAAAGCTTTCAAGCCCGGCAAGAACCTGCATTTCATATCCTCCCGTGAATATGACCAACACCACATCCGTAATAAAGACAGCATGTTATTCCTCGCCTTTTCATGGTTTCCTAAACCCATTCTGTTTTCCCAGCGACTCAACTACCGCCTCATAACTTGCCTTACCTATTAATTCGCCAATTCTGCCGTGGCCTCCTGTGTATGTAACGCTTGGCCCTGTTGTGCCTGAGACAACAATAACGCTGTCAGTGCCTGTCCCTGTTGCCTGAACATTTTTTGTGTAGCTGCTTGGAACTTTTAAATCCTCAAAGGCTGCTGTCTTGGCCTCGGTTGCCGTTATTATCGCCCTCGCCATTGCGCCGTCCGTAAGCCTTGCATTGGTTAAGACAAGGATATTCACCGTGCCCCTTGGCTTTTCACCCTCAATATGCGTCCCGCCATCAACACCTGCCCTTAAGGCATTGGTCTTTGCGCCAGCGGTAGCAAGAACAGTGACAACAAATGGCTTGTATGTCTTTGTTACCACTGCAAGGTTATCCATATCAGCGGCAGTTCCCATCTGTGCGATGTCTTCGCTTCTTATGCCGAGCAGTTCCGCAATTTTTTCTTTTGTCTTTCTTGAATAGACCTTTCCGCCAATTTCTTCCCTTGTCTTCATCTCCTGACATACTTTTTTCCAGAACAATGGATGGGCTGAATGGTTAACCACAGCCATTGCATCAATAAAGCCGTCATTTGTTGAAATGACACGCCTTCTTTGGGATATTAGGGGAGTAATATCCCCGTTATGGGACACCAATTCTTCATAAAATTGCACAACCAGACTCTTTTCCCAAAGTCCGTCTCTTTCAGATCTGAGTACAAATGCCTTTGCACCGATTCCTTGCGGCACGGGAATATCCCCTGCCATGACAACTGATGGAATCAATAGAAAAATTAAAATCCATAAAACCCGTTTATTCATTTATATCCTCCGGTTGTTTAAAATACCCACTTAAGCCCTGCTGTAAATGTCCTTCCCGGCTCCCCCCGCGCCGTTTTCCGGCAAAGAAACCGATCAGCAGCAGCACCGGCAGGAGCGCCAGTGCCCCCATGCCGGCACTGCTCTCCGTCACAGCGTTTTCCATGATGAACGAGCCGTACATCTCCTGGGCTTCCTTGATCCTGGCAGGCAGAAACAGGGAGGCGATGAAGTAAAGACCGATCACGACCATCGCCAGCCCCAGCGGCGCTTGCGAAGGTTGACCAAGCCGCAGGCGGGCCGCCAGCCACACCCCTGACGTCAGCACGCCAAAGACCAGCCCCAGTCCCAGCCCCACCAGCGGGGCCGGCAGCCTGATCGCATTGAGCGCGGCCCAGGTGGAGAAACAGATGGCGGTCAGGCAGACCGGGCAGGGGATAATCAGCAGCAGCCTGGCCCCGGCCCCATGGCGGTCACTGGTCCGCCGGCCGATGATGTACATGCCCCAGGCGATCAGACCTGTTGCCAGCAAACTGTGCAACCACATCCCCTGGCGCAACAGCGGCTCAAGCCACCGGACCAGTTGCTCCGCCGCCAGGGCGATGACCACGAAGAGGGCCAGGTAGCCGGCCAGCGTGGCGGCAACCCCTTTCGGCCCCACCTTGCCGCAGGCAAGCCCCAGCCCCGTCTTGAGGGCAAAGATCCCCAGGCTGAAGAGCATGCCGCCGATCCAGAGCAGGATGTTCAGATCCATGATTTTTCACTCCTTGAAACTTGATGGATTCGTAACAACTCAAAAAACGCCATCAAAACTCATACCTGTAGCTGACCAAGAAAGCGCGGCCAGGCTTGGGGAAACCCTTTTTCTCGTAATAATCCCGGTCAAAAAGGTTGTCCGCCTTCAGGGAGACCCGGTGGTGGTCACGGAAGTTAAACCCCATGACCAGATCCACCACGTCAAATTCCGGATAGGTGATCTCAGGATAACCGGCGGCGTTCCAGTCGTTATCCTTCCGCTTGCCGACCGACCTGCACAGCAGCTTGCCATCGAACATGCCGTCGCCGTATTCGAGGCCGTAGTTCACGGTGGAAGAGGCGACATTGTGGGTGTCCTTCATGGCGCCGCCGGCTTGTTCTTCCTCGGCCTTGAAGATGCTGGTTCCATTGACAAAAAGAGCAAGGGACCTTTCCCAGCCCAAAGGGACGCCGATATCAAAGGACAGGGTGTATTCCAGCCCTTCGATCTCGCCACCCAGGCTGTTCTGGTAGGTGGTGGTGTTGCCGGTGGTGACCGAGGTAATCTTGTCGTCGATATCGGTGTGGAAATAGGTGAGATCGAGATTCAATCCCATTTTGGCCAGCTCATAACCGGCCCCGGCATCCCAGGTAAGGGATGATTCGGGATCGAGGCTGGGGTTGCCACGGGTGACCATGGTGACGCCCCCAACCAGCCGTTCCGCATAGCCGGCCAGCTGCCCGGCATCCGGCGGGACAAAAGCCTTGCCAATGGTGGTGTGCAGCCGGATGCCCTGCTCGAAAAGGTAGTTGAGGCCGGCCCTGGGGCTGATGGTGGAAAAACTTTCCGAATTTGGGGTGAAGCCGGTTTTGTAGGGGGTTTCCCGGGTCTCCACGTCAAAGGTGTCATATCTGGCGCCCACCGTGGCGGTGAGTTTGTTGTCCAGCAGTTTCCAGACCGTTTCCAGATATCCGGCCCAGTTCTCTCTGCCTTCATCGGGAGAATAGGGGGCCTTTCTGGAGCCGTTCTGGTTATAGCTGCGGCTCATCTTGCCGATATCCTGATAATCGATACCGGCAATAAAACGATGGCCGGCCCAGGTATATTCATCCTTGAGCTGAAACCCGAGCCAATCGATTTCCGAATCGTAACTCCGGTACGGGGCGACCTGAACAGGAATCGAGCCGGTGTAGTGATTGTAATATTCCGCTGTTTCGTTGGTTTTATAGATGGTAAAACCGAGCCGGTTATTGGCGCCGAACTTTCCGCCCATGGCGAAATCCAGGCCGTAACGGTCAAGATCCTTGTGGCCTGATTTGGCATCCCCGTTAAAGATGTCGCCAGGGGTCTCGATATCACGGCCCTGGTAGAGATCGCCACTCATATCCAGCCGCCAGGAGTCGTTGAGTTTGGCCCCAAGCCGCAGATTGCCGTTTTGGGTTTGATAGCTGGTGTTGGCCCGGGTTGCGCCGCTCCCCATCCTGATGTCGTCCGCCTGCTTATAACGCCGGGCGGAAAGATCAAAATCAAACCGCTGTCCGGCTCCGCCGCCGATGGCTGCCTTTTCGTAATCAGTAGCAAAGGAACCAAGCCCGATTTCCGCCATGCCGGTGAGCGGCCCGGTATTCTTTCTGGGGATGATGTTGACCACGCCACCCATGGCCTCGCCGCCATAGAGGGACGAAGCCGGCCCTTTCAGAACCTCGATTCGTTCGATATTGTCGCTTAGGATATTGGCCAGATTGGTGGAACCGGCCGGCCGGCCATTGATGAGGACCAGCGAATGCTTGGTGATGCCGAAAAATTCCGGGCGAAAGCCGCGAATACCAATGCCGGCAAGCGCCCCGGGATATTCGATGACATCGATGGCGGTATTTTTTTTCAGTTGTTCCGTAAGGGTCTCGGCGGAGGTAAGCTCAATATCCTCCTGGCTTACAACCTCCACCCTGGCAGGAGTTTCCCTTATCTTTTCCTCGCTGCGGGTGGCGGTTACCACCACCTCGTCCAAGATGATCCGCCGGTTGCCGGCTGCTTCCTGCCCCGCGGCGGCGAGAGCGGGAACAGCCAGCAGCAACAGGGAGCACGCCGTGTATCGTTTTTTTCTCATCGCACCCCTCCCGACTCTCCGTTGGCGGAGCGCATGGCTCTCTGGAAGCCATCCCAGTCCTTGATGAGAAAAATGGTTATCCTGCTGAAACTCTGTTCGTTTGGATCCATGCCCGTCCTCCTTTGTCTTTTGAGGGTCCGGGGCTCCCTTGCGAAGGGCAAAAAAAATCCCCGGACCAATGAAACATTGATCCGGGGATCCCTGATTTTCCCTAGACAAACAACTGCCGCCCCTTGTCCGCGGGGGCAGGCTCCTTATGTTCTCCAGGCAGGTCTTCTGACTCCCGGTTCATCCTCCTCCCGCGTCTTCCCATCCATTTCCGGACAGTGACATGCTGCGGAATTCGTCCCCGGTTACAGCGGCGGGCCCGTCCCCGATTTTCACGGGGTTCCCTATTAAGCTCGGCTAAGAGCACCTGAAACAGGCTGAGATTTTAATAAGACGCTGCCCGAAGAGCAAGAGAAAAAAAGCCCGGCAACCTCTTCCGGCTGCTGTGCCTGTCTCCTGTTGTTCATGTGACAAGCCCCTGGTGGCGCAGCACACCAAGGCCTTTGTCGGCGTCAGCCTGCTGCTCTTCCTCTTCAGCCTCCGGGTGCTGCTCGGCAACCGGAAACGCCGGCCAAAGGCGCCCTCGCCGGCCGGCAGCGATCAGGAGGGGACACCCGCCACCGGCCAGACATGAAAGGCGGCGGCGCGCTTGTGGCCCACCCCGGTCGCCCCCTTGTGCAGATAAAGGGCCCAGGCCCAGTCGGTCTCGAAAAAACTGGTGGTGGAAGACCAGTAGACCTCCTGCACCTCGGCAAAAGGATGGCCGGCGGGCAAGGCCGGCGAGTGGCAAGCGCAATCCACCAGCACTTCCAGTTCGTTGATATTGGGCAGCCGCCAGCCGGTTATCCCGGCCATTGCCTGCCGGTTGAGCGCCGCCACCGCCGCCAGGGCTTGCTGCCAATCGACCGGCCCGCCGGCGCAATCGGCCTTCCGGAGCCAACGCAGCCCGGTCAGGAGATCGGCAACGGTCTCGCCTTCCGCCAAAAAACGTGGCTCCGGTAACGCCCGGCCCTTCTGTAACTCGCCATCCTGGCCGCTGCCGGCGCAGGCAATCTCGCGGCCGGCGGCATCATAACAACGGCGCTGGCCGGTGGCGAGCAAGGCATCCGGCGCCCCGCCCCGCACCGGCCACACGAGGTAATACTGGTCCTTGCGGCCGTAAAACATGCGGGCTCCTTCGAGATGGACGTACCAGGCATAGGCCGGGTCCATGGCCGCCGAGGTCGAGGACCAGTACCAGCCGAGGAATACGTTCTGAAAGGGATGGCCGGCCGGCAGGGCGGGGTTCTTCGCCGCCAGGCTCATCAGACTCCGGAGTTCGCGGCGGTTGGGCAGCCGCCAGTCGGCATGACCGGCATAGCCGTCGGCGTTCAGACGTGCGACCGCCTCAAGCGCCTCCGGCCAGGTCAGGGGAAAACCCGGCGGATTGGCATCGCGGCTCCAGACCAGGCCGGTCAGCCGGTCAACCACGGTGCCGCCCTGCACCACAAATCGGGGCAACGGCCAAGGGCGACCAAAGCGAAATTCGCCGTCCTGTCCCGTCCCCGCGCAGGGAACGACTCTGCCCGCCTGGTCATAGCAGAGGGTTTGCCCGGTAGCGAGAATGCTTCCAGCCATCAGCTCCTCTTCTCTCATTTCCGTAGCATATCCGGTTGCAGCCTAAGAAGGTCGTACTTGCCGCCATACCCCCGCGGGGTGACCATGCAGTGCTCCCAGGTGAAGGTCATGGAGTTGCCGACAATGACGCAGGACTGCATGGTGATCTCGGCCGTAAGCATCGTCCCGAGGGTGGTGAGCACCACGCTCTCGTTCTCGCGGGTGGCTCCGGTGACGATGCCCACCGGGGTGTCGGGACCACGATGGCCAAGGATGAGCTCCCGTGCCTTGACGATATGTTCGGTCCGCTTCCTGGATTTGGGGTTGTAGAGCACGATGACGAAATCAGCTTGCGCCGCCGCCGCCAGCCGCTTTTCGATGAGGGGCCAGGGGGTGAGCAGGTCGGAGAGGCTGATCGCGGCAAAATCGTGCATCAGCGGCGCGCCCAGCCGGGCGGCGCAGGCGTTCAATGCGGCAATACCGGGGATCACCTCGATCCGCAGCCTGTCGCCCCGCTCCCTGGCCAGCTCGAAGACCAGGCCGGCCATGGCGTAGATGCCGGGGTCGCCGCCGGAGACCAGGGCCACCTTCCTGCCGCCGGCCGCCAGTTCAAGGCACTCACGGCAGCGCTCCACCTCCTTCATCATCTCCGAGGAGAGCACCTCCTTGCCAACGAGCAGTTCGGGGATCAGGTCGAGATAGGTGCGGTAGCCGACGACGGTGTCGCTCTGCCGGATGGCCTCGAGCGCCGCCGGGGTGATATGTTTCAGCCCGCCGGGGCCGGTGCCGACCACGAACAGGGTGCCGCGGCGATCGCGATGGTGACGTCCTTCCATTTCATCTTCCTGACTAAGAGGTTATCGGCGCCGCTGCTCAACAGCGCCGCCGGTTCGGCAACACCTTGGGCGCCGGTGGCGCGCAAAACGGTATCAGAACGGCTGAGGCCGGCCACGGTGTTCAGTTGTTCCTTGCTGTAAAAATCGATGGCAAGCCCTCGCGCCTCGGCAAAGGCGAGCAGCCCCTCCTCGTCCGCCTTGAGGTCGATGGAGGCGAGGCAACGGACCGAGAGCGGCGAGAGCGCATGTTTGGCCAGCGCCTCGGCCACCGCCTGGCCGATGGCCGTGGCACTGGTGCCGCGGTTGCAGCCCACCCCCACCACCAGCAGCCGGGGACGCAGCAGGGCAGCGGCGGCCGGCCAATCCGCCTGCCGGCAGGAGAGGATCAGCTCCGCCTGGTCCGGCCCGGCCACCCGGACGATATCGTCCGGCAGGGGCGGCGGCGCCACCTCGGCATAAAGCCGGACCCGGCCATGATTGACCAGCGCGGCGCTGGCCCGGGTCAGGGCGCTCCGCTCCTCCACCATCAGGCCCGACTCCCGGGCCCAGAGGTCGAGGGCGGTGTGGCCGAGGAGGTCGGAGGCGGTGGTGATCACCGCCTGGCCGCCCGTCACCTCTGCCACCTGCCGGGCCAGGTCGTTGGCGCCGCCAAGATGGCCGGAAAGCAGGCTCACCGCGAAATTCCCCGCCTCATCCACCACCACCACCGCCGGGTCGCTCTGCTTGTCCGTGACCAGCGGAGCGATGCACCGCACCACGATGCCGGCGGCCATCACACAGATGAGGCCATCGTATTCCTGCCAGAGCGCGGGCATCAGCTCCCCCAGCCCAGTGCGCTGGGGAATCACGGTGCCGCCCAGGCCAGCGGCAATGCGGGCCGCCAATTGCCGGCCGCCCTCGGTTACCGCCAGACAGGCGATACGCCTGATCTTAGCAGGCTGTTGAAAAACTCGTTTTTCGGCAGCCTGCGCGCGATCCATGGACGGATCGCCGATATCGGCAAGTGGCAACTTGCCGGTATCGTGAGGAATCGCGGAATTCATTTCCGCGATTCCGTAAGTTGAAAAAGCCACGGATGGGTTTTTCAACATCCTGCTAGACCTGGCGGCAGCCATGGCTGAATCCCTTGTCATAGAGCTTGGAAAAGGCCTCGGGCGGCAGCTCGGCAAAGACGCGGCCCACCGCGATGATCGCGGTCTTGTTGATCCCGGCCGCCTGCACCTCCCTGGCAATGGTGGCCAGGGTGGCGCGGATGATCCGCTCTTCCGGCCAGCTCACCTTCTCCACCACCGCCACCGGCGTCTCGGCCGGGTAGCCGCCATCACGGAGTTCCGCCACCACCTCTTCGATCATGCCGACGCTGAGCAGGATGAGCATGGTGGCCTGGTGGCTGGCGAGGCTTGTCAAATCCTGCCCCTCCGGCACCGGGGTGCGGCCGGCCCGGCGGGTGATGATCACGGTCTGCGACACCTCGGGCAGGGTGAGTTCGGCCTGGAGGGCGGCGGCGGTGGCGGTGGCGGAACTCACCCCCGGCACCACCTGGCAGGGAATCCGCTGCGCGTCGAGGGCCGCCATCTGCTCCTTGATCGCCCCGTAGATGCTGGGGTCGCCGGTATGGAGCCGCACCACCGTCTTCCCCTGCCGCCAGGCGCCGGCCATCAGGTCGATGATCTCGGCAAGATGGAGGCTGGCCGAATCGTGCAGTTCGGCGCGGAGCCCCTCCACCAGCGCCCTGGGCACCAGGCTGCCGGCATAGACCACCAGGTCGGCCGCGGCCAGCAGCCGCTGGCCCCGGACGGTGATCAGTTCCGGATCACCGGGCCCGGCGCCGACAAAATAAATGGGGTTGGCGGATGTGCGCATCATTTCCGGATGATCACGGTGGAAAAATAATGGAGTTCATCGCGGGACGCCGCGGCCAGGTCCCGCCGCACCCGCTCATTGGCATGGCTCGACCGCTCCACCAGCACCGCCTTGTCCAGCAGATCGAGTTCGGTGAGCAGCGCCACCACCTTGGGCATCACCCGGTGCACCTTCATCAGCACCACGGTATCGAACTGCTCGATGGTCTCGCGCAGGCGGCCGTTCTCGAAGGTGGCCGGAACCACCACCAAACGGTCGTCGCCCAGGCAGAGCGGCTGGCCCACCGCGGCCGCCGAGGCGCCGATGGAGGAGACGCCGGGGATCACGGTGATTCTGGCCTCGGGCGCGTATTTGAGCAATGTGTCGCAGACGTAAAAGCCGGTGCTGTAGATGGCCGGGTCGCCCAGGGTGGGAAAGGCGACGTCGATCCCCTGCGCCAGTTTGGCGGCGATGGCCTTGGCCGCCAGCCGCCAGGCCGCCTCCACCTCAGGGTCGGGGGGCTCGCCCATACGGATCTTCTTCATGGGGAAATGAAGCTCCATGATCTCCTTACCCGCAGTGGCAACTGCGCCGGCCAGAATGGCCAGGGCGGTGCTGTCGCCATCCTGATGCGCCTTGGGCGCGAACCATACCGGACAGCGCTCCAGGAGCCGCGCCGCCTTGAGGGTCATGAGTTCCGGGTCGCCCGGTCCCACCCCGATCACATAAAACTGTCCGGCCAAGCGATCACGGGCCGTCGCCCGGTGACCGCTTATTTCGGGGCTGTGCACCGTTTTTTGCTTTTCCCCGCGATCATTTCCCTGTCCACTCATTTGCTTCCCACCATGATAGCTATCGGATTCATCCTCTTCTCCTCGCCGGCCGGGAAGGTCCGGCGGCTGACGCTGATCTCGCTGATCGTTACCTCAAGCCCGGCTCCGTGCAGGAGGGCGGGCGCTGTTTCTCTGGTCGCGGGGATGACGCCGTTCACCACCAGACGGCCGCCGGCCTGCAATCGCGGGACGACATGGGCGATGATGGCGGCAAGATTGCCGCCGCTGCCGCCGACAAAGACCCGGTCCGGCGCAGGCAGCGCAGTCAATATCTCGGGCGCCGGGCCGGCCACCACAGTGATGTTGTAGGCCGCAAAATGCCGGCAGTTGGCGCGGATATTCTCCAGCGCCGATTCGTTGCGCTCCACCGCATAAACACGCAGGCCAGGCGCCAGGCGCGCCGCCTCCACGGACACCGAGCCGCTGCCGGCACCGATGTCCCACAGCACCCCCTCTTGCGGCAGCCGCAGGGCATGAAGGGTGGCGGCCCGCACCTCGTCCTTGGTAATCAATCCCCGGCTGTGACGGATTGCCTCCTCGCCAAGGCCGAAGACCGGCACGTTCGTCGCCGCGGCCGGCCGGGTGAGGAGCATGATGTTCAGATCGCCAAATTCCTGGCCTGCGATCTCGGTTAAGGAGCCCTGGCGCAGTCGCTCGCCGGCCAGCCCCAGGTTCTCCGCCACCCGCACCGTGTAACTTGCGGCCAGTTCCGCATCGCCTAAATTCTCGCAGGCCGCCAGCAGCGCCCTGGCCACCGCAGCTGGCGAATTAATCCGGTCGGTGAAGCAGAAAACCTTTGCGTGCGGCAAGAGCCTGGCGCCCAGTTCACCGGCCAACCGGCCATGGAGGCTGACCACCTCCAGATCGTCCCATGGCACGCCAAAACGGCTGCAAGCCAGCTGCATGGCGGAAAGGGCCGGATAGATTGCCACCTGCCCACCGCCGAAGCGACTGATAAGCGTCCGGCCGATGCCGAAAAAAAGTGGGTCGCCGCTGGCCAGCACCGCCACTGCCATGCGTGGCACCCGTTCAGCAATAGCGGCCAGCGCCTGTTCCACCGGGGCAATGGGCAATACCTCGATACCCGGCCCCTCCACCAGCGGCCGATGCCGGCTGGAGGCCACTACACAGCCGCAGCGGCCGATGATGGCGCGCTGCTCGTCGTTAAGGGCGCTGCCCGGTGCCACGCCGATGAGCTGAATCCTAGACACGCTCCACCACCTTGCCCCGGCTGTCCACCAGATAGAAATCCACCGGCAGGCCGGCGGTCCGTTCGGCAAAGGCCTTGGCCTCGCTGCACACCAGCCGGATTACGTCGGCCCGACCCAGGGCCATCAGCCGTTCATAGAGTTCGCGGGCGGTGTTGGCCCCTTTCAGTTCCTTGAGCAGTGCAGGCTCCACCTCCAGTCTTGCCAGCAGGCCGACGGCCTCGTCCGCCTCCAGGGCGCCATGGCGCACATGAGTCTGGGGAATTCCCATGGCTGCCTTCACCGCCTTGGCCCACATGGCGGCCAGGTGAATACGCCGAAAGCCATGGGCTGCGGCCGCCTTGAGGGAAAACGCCAGATAGTCGCCCATCATGGCCAGCGCCTCCTCGGGCAGTCCCAACAGCTCCTGCACCGCCCGCTCCGAGGTGCGGCCGGTGGAAAGCACGACCTCGTCAAGCCCGACGGCGCGGGCCACGTCCATGGAGGCGGAAATGGTCGCGGTCCACGCCTCGGCCGAGACCGGCCGCACGATGCCGGTGGTGCCGAGGATGGAAAGGCCGCCGACGATGCCCAGCCGCTGATTCAAGGTCCTGGCGGCCAAGACCTCGCCGTTGGGTACACTGATGATTACCATCACCCTGCTCTGCTCGCCTGCCGCCGCCAAAGCCTCACCAACCGCCGCGGCGATCATCCGGCGCGGCACCGGATTGATGGCTGGCTCGCCCACCGCCACCGGCAACCCCGGCTTGGTCACCATGCCCACCCCCTCGCCAGCGCAGAGGAGCAGCCGACCGCCTGCCTCCGGCACGACACAACCGGGCGGCAGCTCGTTGCCAGTAAGCCGCGCGGCCACAGCCACGATCTCGGCGCCGTTGGTCACGTCCGGATCGTCGCCGGCGTCTTTCACCACCGAGGCGAGGAAGGCGCCGCCCGCTTCCGGCTGCCAGCGGCACACGCTAAAAGTTACCCGGCTCGCGTCCGGGAAGG
Source organism: Deltaproteobacteria bacterium (assembly GCA_021802775.1). Lineage (GTDB taxonomy): Bacteria > Desulfobacterota > Desulfobulbia > Desulfobulbales > Desulfurivibrionaceae > JAJZRJ01. The sequence goes on along the minus strand of JAJZRJ010000007.1, from coordinate 59,761 downwards.
GAATCGTGACCTGGTCCGCGGCCTGGCCGGTCAGCAGGCCCAGGGCCGCACCCTTGGCCGCGGCTGCCGCGCAGGCGCCGGTGGTGTATCCCGAGCGCAGCCGTTTCGCCACCTTACCGCTCCCCGGCCAGCCGCAGCAGGGCATTGACCGTGGCCGCGGCCACCGGGCTGCCGCCCTTGCGGCCCACAGCGGTGATGAAGGGGTATGTTTTGGCCGCCAGCATCGCCTTGGACTCCGCCGCATTGACGAACCCCACCGGCACGCCGATCACCAGCGCGGGCCGGAAGGCCCCCTGGTCGATCATCTGCATCACCCGCAGGAGGGCGGTGGGGGCATTGCCGATGGCGACGATGCCGATATTCTCCCGGGCCATGGCGGTGATCGCCACCTCGGAACGGGTACGGCCCAAGCGTTTGGCCTCGGCAGCGATCTCCGGATCGCCGACCTCGCAGAGCACGGTGCCGCCCCACTTGCCAAGCAGCCCCTTGCTGATGCCCGCCGCCACCATGGTCACGTCCACCAGGATGTCCTTGCCCGCCCGGATGGCAGCCAGCCCGGCCTCCACCGCTGCGGGGTGGAAGCGGAGGGTGTCGCTGAAGGCAAAATCGCCGGTGGCGTGGATCACCCGCCGCACCACCGCGAACTCGGCCGGCGCGTGGCCGGTGGGGCCAAGTTCGCGCTCGATGATGCGGAAGCTCGCCGCCTCGATCTCCGCAGACTTCACCTGCTGCAATTGCACGTCCATCTCATTGCTCCTGGCAAAAACGGACAAAACGGCGGGCTGCCTCCGGCGTACCGCCGAAATGGAGGTGGAGGTAGCTGCCCAGGGTCCGCTGATTGATCAGATACCCCTCCTCGCGGCCATCCCCCAGACGGTACGCCCGGGCCACCGTTGCCGGCATGGGGCCGATGGCCGAATAGTGGAACTCGTGGCCGCGCAGGGTAACGCCGGGCCGGCCGAACATGGTCGGGCTGGTCAGGGTGGCCTCGCGGTAGCCCAGGCTGGCCCGGCCCCGCTGCATCCGCGCCTCCACCGGAAAGACGCCGGCCATGGGATGGAAGCGGCCATCGCTGTCGTGGATGCCCCCGGTCAGGTACATGAAGCCGCCGCACTCCGCGTAGAGCGGCCGGCCGGACAACGACCAGTCGCGGATCGCCGCCCGCATCCCCTGATTGGCGGCCAGCTCCGCCGCATACAGTTCCGGGTAGCCGCCGCCGAGATAAAGACCAGCCAGGTTTGCCGGCAGGGCCCGATCCGTGAGCGGACTGAACTCCACCGGTTCGGCGCCGGCCGCAGCCAGCGAGGCCAGATTCTCCTCATAATAGAAGCAGAAGGCCGCATCCCTGGCGATGCCGATGCGCACCCGCGGCGGAAGAAGCGGACTCCCACCGGCCGCCTTCGCTGGCGGTTGCGGCGCGGCAGTGGCGGCCAGGGCAGCCAGCCGGCCGAGATCGACATGGCGGGTCACGGTCCCGGCGAGCCGGTCGATGGCCGCCTCGTCCAGCGGTTTTTCGCTGCCCATCCGGAGCCCCAGATGGCGCTCGGGAATGACAAAGGCCTGGTCGCGCGGCAGATGCCCCAGCACCTCGGCCCGGCAATGGGCGGCAATGGCATCGCGCAACAACCCCAGGTGGCGCTCGCTGCCCACCCGATTGAGAATCACTCCCGCCACCCGCACCGCCGGATCCAGTTCCTCAAAGCCCTTGACCACGGCGGCCGCGCTCTCGGCCATGGAGCGGGCATCGATCACCAGCACCACCGGCAGGCCGAGCACCTTGGCCAGATGGGCGCCGCTGCCCGCAGCGCCGTCAAAGAGGCCCATCACTCCCTCCACCACCGCCACATCGGCCGCGGAGGCGTGGCGGGTGAAACACCCCTGCACAAAGGCATCGCCGCACATCCAGGGATCGAGATTGTGGGAGACGCGACCGGTCGCCAGTTTGTGTAAGGTGGGATCGATGAAATCCGGCCCGCACTTGAAGGGCGCCACCGCAAGCCCCCGCTGGCGAAGGGCGGCCATCAGCCCCAGGGTCACGGTGGTTTTGCCGCAGCCGCTGTGGGTGCCGGCCAGGAGCACTCCGGGTATGCGATGGGATGATGCGCCCATGCCCTAGCGGCCTGCCTTGAAATGCCGGGGGTAGAGCATGCGGCCGAGCTGGCGGATTCCCTCCACCAGGCGCAGGGTGGGCCGGGCGACCAGCTCCTCGTCCACCAGATGGACCTTGCCCTCGCGCACCGCCTTGATGGCCGCAAAGCCGGGCTCGTTCACGATGGTCGCCACCTCCACCCGGTTCATCGGGCCGCTCTGGGCGAGGAAAACATCGATGGAGCCTGCCTTGGCCAGAATCCGTTCCTTGCCGTAGGCAGCAATGTTGGTCTCCCGCACCCGCTCGGCATCGCTGGCCACGTTGACACCGCCCGCCCTGGTCAGGGCGAAGATCGCCATGCTGGCGGGGGCGAAGGTCTTCATCCTGGCATGGATCGCCTCGAAGTAAACCCGCTGGCGCTGGGCCTCGGGGATGGTGGCCACGATGCGGTCGATGGCCAGGAGTTCCTCCTGGCAGCGCTTGACCATGCTTTCTGCCGCGGCGCCTTTGCCGGTGAGCAGCCCGAGCTGGCGCCAGTAGGTGTAGGTCTCGTCGATGCTCACCGGCTGCAACGAGACCACGGTGATGCCGGCCTCCTTGAGCTTGGCCACCAACTGCGGGTGGCTCCGTTCGATCATCGGCCGGATGAGCACCAGGTCGGGCCGGACGGCCAAAATCCGCTCCGCATCGCCCCGGTAGTCGAAAGTGGGCTTGGCCAGCGCCGCCGGGGGAAAATCCTCGTTCCTGGAAACGCCGACGATTTCGCGGTCGAGGCCAAGGCTGAAGAGATTCTCGGTGTGGGCCGGGTAGAGGGAGATGATGCGGCTAAAGGGCCTGGCCACCGTGATGGTACGGCCCGCCTCGTCGACAAAGCTCGCCGCACCGGCCGGCATAGCGACGCCAACGACGAGCATGAACAGCGATAAGGCACGAAAAATCCGCATCATTCAATCTCCATACCGGAAGGAGACCTGCAGGGTGCCGCAGAAATCATCGCGGGCCACCCGGCTCTCCACGCCAAAAACCTCGGCAATGGTGGTGCTGGTCAGCGTCGTGGCCGTTGGTCCGGCCGCCGCCACCCGCCCCTCGTCCAGAAAAACCATCTCGTCGCAATAGGCCGCGGCCAGGTTCAGGTTGTGGACCACCGCGATCACCGTCCTCCCGTGCCGCACCCGTTCCCGTGCCACCTGGAAAATCTCCAGGGTATGACGGATGTCGAGGTTGGAGGTCGCCTCATCGAGGAGCAGGATCGGGGTATCCTGGGCCAGGGCCCTGGCCACCACCACCCGCTGCTTCTCGCCGCCGGAGAGCCCGGTGACCGACCGCTCGCGGAGTTCGGCAATACCGAGGGCCGCCATGGCCTGCTCGGCACAATCCAGGTCTGCCGCGGTCGGGGTGCCGAAGCGCGGCAGATAGGGATGGCGGCCCATGAGCACCACCTCCAGCACGGTGAAGGCAAAGGGGATGGCAAAATCCTGCGGCACCAAAGCCACCTGCCGGGCCAACTGCCGGCGGCCATGGTGGCCTACTGCCGCGCCGTCGAGCAGTACCCGCCCCTGCCGGGGTTGCCGGTTCGCCATCAGCACGTCGAGCAGGGTGGACTTGCCACAGCCGTTGGGGCCGACCACCCCGTAGAAACGGCCAAGCGGCAAGGTCAAATCCACGCCGCGCAAAGCAGCCTTGTCGCCATAGGCAAAATGGACATCATGCAGCAGGAACCCGGTGTTCTCAACCATGGAACGCCCCCCGCCGCCGGAAGATGTAGCAGAAGAAAGGGCCGCCGATGAGCGCCGTGAGCACGCCGATGGGCACCTCGGCCGGCAGCACCGCCCGGGTCACGGTATCGGCCATGAGCAGCAGCAGACCGCCAGCCAGGGCCGCCACCACCGTAAGACGCCGGTTGTCGGGACCTGCCACCATCCGCATGAGGTGCGGGACGATGAGGCCGATGAAGCCGATGATGCCGGAGACCGAAACGCAGACCCCCACCAGCAGCGAGGCCGCCACCAGCAGTATCTTGCGAACCCGCCCGGTCTCCACCCCCAGCGAATCGGAGGTGCGGCTGCCGAGGGCGATGATGTTGAGGTCGCGGCCGTAATAGACAGCAACCAGGAGGCCGGCCAGCACGGTGGCGAAGACCACGCCCACCTGCGCCCAGGTTCGACCGGCAAAACTGCCCATGAGCCAGAAGACGATCACTCCCACCTGCTCGTCGGCCAGGTATTTCATGAAGCTGATGCCGGCGGCGAGAATGGCGCCGACAATGACACCGGAGAGAATCAGGGTATTGGCCGAGAGCTGGCCGTCGTGGGAGGCGAGCCACAGCACCACCACCAGGGCCGCCATGGCGCCGGCAAAGGCAAAGAGCGGCACCGGCAGATGGCCGAGCAGGGTGCCGTCGGCGAGTAACGCCACCGAGGCACCGAAGGCGGCCCCGGAAGAGATGCCCAGGGTATAGGGGTCGGCCAGGGGGTTGAGCAGCAACCCCTGAAAAAGCACGCCGCAGATGGCGAGCCCCGCGCCGACTCCCACCGCGGCCAGGATGCGCGGCAGCCGCACATCGAGCACCACGTAGGAAAAGACCGGGTCGAGACCGGCCGTCAAACCCGTATCGCCGGTAAGACGGCTGGCGATCACCCGCACCACCTCGGCCGGGGTGATAGGGATGAAGCCCAGGCCGGTGGAGAGGACGATGGCGATACAGACCGCCAGCATCAGCCCCATGGCCAGCCACGGGTATGCACGGTGGGTGGAGGTCATGCCGCGCCTACTTGAGCTCCAGGCCGTGATCCTTGGCGGCATCCCGGATGTGCTGGACGAAAATCTCGACAAAGGCCGGAAGTTCTCCCACCCCGCGCAGATCAATCCGCACGTCGATCCCCTTGGCTTCCAGGATCTTTCGCCAGGAATCGGGCTCGTCACCGGCCATGTCGTTCCTGGCATGATCGCCGGCCACGGTCATCAGCGGCTTCAGATACACTTGCCGCACGCCGTCATGCTCCAAGGCGGCCACCACTCGCGCCAACTCGGGAAAGCCCTCCACCGTGCCGATGTAGGTCGGGGTAGCCGGGTACATCTCCCGCATCACCGCCTCCAGCTCCAGATAATAGCCGGTGGAATAATGCTCGTTGCCATGGGCCATGTAGACCAGGGCCCGCTGCTGGCCGGCCGCCGCCGCAACATCCGCGGCCAGGGCCTTGGCGGCGATCTCGATGTCGCGCCGGTATTCGTGCTCGATGCCGGGAACGCCCAAGGCAGGGCGGCCGACGATCACCCGTTTAAAGGGCAGGTTGCGCGCCTTCACGGTGCGGATGGAATTGAATCCGTCCACATAGGCGGACAGATCGGCAAACTCCTCGCCGCCGACCATATGGGTCGGCTGGATAATGAGATAGCCGTATCCCTCGTCCTGGAGGTTGGCCATGGTGGCCAGGGGACCCCTAACCTCCAGAATCTCCCGCGGCACCTCGGGGTGGGCGCCCCGGTAACTCGGGTCCTGGCTGCGCTTCTGCCAAATCCGGCGGATAATGTTGGAAGTGAAGGCCAGTTCCACCCGCGTCTTTGGAAAGGCCTGCCGCACCCCGTCGCGGATGGCGAGGATGCCGGGCAGCCCCTCGACGTGGCTGGTGCCGAAGACCGCCAGCACAATGGCCTTCTCCTCGCCGGGCCTGGCCGCGGTGGTGAGCGGGATGGCAAGGGCCAGCAGGATGGTCAGAATTCCATGAATCAACTTGTTGTCGCGCATACGCTGCCTCTTCTCCTTATTGATGGTTGATGGGTGCTCCGCCGCGTGGAGAAGAAGGCACGGTGCCGGTGACGGAAAAGACCTCGCCCCCATCAAGCCCGTTGCCTCTCCTTTCCGCGAAGGAGCCTCGAATGACCGAGTGGCACACAGCAAACAGGCAGGTCTCCTGGCTCTTCCCCATGGCTCGCGCGCCTTCCCATTTCCAACCCCCGGAAACAGTGGCGTTTTGCGCCAGCCGTGCCTGCTCCCCAACAGCGAAAACAGGCAGGAATGACAGTGGCGGGACCGCTCCCGAGTTACACGGGATTCCCTTTCAAGCCCTTACGGGCACCGGTTTGCGACTTTTTTCAGATCGGCTCTCCCGACCCCGCAGATTTTTTTATCCCTCCCGAAAGAGCAGGGCCTGCCACATCACAACGTGGCCCAATAATAGGCGATCCCCACCACAACGATGCTGCCGATGCGGAAGGCCTGGCTGCAAAAAACCAGCTCCGCGGCAAGCCGCGGGCTGAAAATGCCGGCATAGTAGGGATACTGGTGGCGGAAGGTGCGGACCGGCGAGGCCAGCACGTTGCCGGCCAGGAGCGCCAGCACCACCTGGCGGGCATCGAGGGTGCCGGCCTCGAGCAGGGCGCCGGCCGCCGCCAGCCCGGCGGCAAACTCGGCAGCCACATGGGCGACCACGATGCCGAAACTCCGCGGATCGAGCCAGGAAAGCAGGCGGAGATGCTCGGTCATCGCCTGCTCCAGCCAGCGGAAGAGTCCCAGTTTCTGCATGAAATAGATGAGGGTATAGATCGGCACCGTAAAGAGCATGATCTTCCCGATCCGCCGCCGGAAGCGCTGCCACGCCTTGTCGATGGCCTGGCGCAGAGTGACCGGCTGGTGGGCGGCGGGCTCCGCATCCACATCGCCGCCATTCCGCGCGGTCAACAGGAAACGACCGGCCACCAGAACCAGGAGGGTGCGGAGCAGGGCGGCCAGCAGCGTGAGGCCCACGTAGAGGAAGGCGGCCAGCTTGATGAGCGGCGCGGTGAGAAAAAAAACCGTGGGCAGGTGGATAAAGTAATTGGGCAGGCTGTTGAAGAGGTTGGCCAGCACCAGCTCTTTTTTGCTGAGACGGCCCTGGTCAAAGGCCTCGGCCAGCAGGGTGTTGGAGCCCACGCCGGAGAAGAAGGCCATGGAAAAACTGGCGCCGGCGGTCTCGGAGAGGTGGCCGATGCGGATGAGCGGTTTGGCCAGCAGCGCCAGCCCCCGGGTCCAGTTGAGGGCCTCGATGAAATTGGCAAAAAGGAGCCCCGCCGAGACGCTGGCCACCAGCCGGATAAGCGGCCAGCCAAGTCCGTGCCAGAGCGAGGTGAAGGTCAGTGCGTGCATTTCCATGGTCAATAAAAAATCCCCGGGCCGATTTTGCATCGATCCGGGGATTCCCTGGTTTATCCACATGATCATAAAGCACATGTCACCCGTCCACGGCGGCAGCGCATCCATCCCAGGCAGGTCTTCTGACTTCCGGCTCGTCCTCCTGCCGCGCCTTCCCGTCGTCAAGGGGCTGATTTTGGCAATCTCGGCGTCAGGCTTCGGTTCTTCGTCCTCGAAATACCTTCACGTATTCCTGCGGCGAAAAACCTTGCCTTCCTTGATCTTGCCGGAAATCATCGCCCTTGCCTTATCGACAGTGGCCTTGTGCGGCAGTCGTCCCCGGTTACAGCGGCGGGCCCGTCCCGGATTCGCACCGGGTTCCCTCTTTCTGCTCGGCTAGGAGCACCTGGGTGGTTATGTACCGCTTACTTAAAAAATATCCGGTCGCTTGTCAAGTGGAGCCGCGATAACGCACGGCCGCGTAATATCCCGGATTCCCCAGGCCCTCATACCCACTGGAAAATTTGCCATCGCAGCTTTTTTCGGATATAATAATATTATGGATATCAAACACTTTCAACGAAAAGTCGCCGCTCTTCCGACCATCTCCGCTGTCGCGAACCAGATCAATCTCGCGGTCAAAAACGAATCCCTTACCACAACGGCTCTCGGTGAAATCATCTCCCGCGATCCCGCCCTGACCACCAAGGTGCTCAAACTTGCCAATTCCGCTTATTACGGCCTGATGCGCGAGGTGGACACCCTGCCCAGGGCGATCACCGTTCTCGGCTTCGAGACCATCAAAAACCTGGCACTGACCGTGTCGGTCTTCCACGCCTTCTGCACGAGGGAAGGACGGCAGATCGACCTCAAGGGCTTGTGGCATCACTCGCTGGGAACCGCGGTCGCGGCCAAGGCCATCTGCGCCAGGTCGTTGCCCCTGATTCGCGACGAAACCATGATGGAAGAGGCATTTCTGTGCGGCATCATCCACGACATGGGCAAAATTGCGCTAACCCAATGCCTCCCCTCCGAGATGGCCCAAGTCTTCGAGCGGATGCGCGAAACCGGGCGGCCACAATACGAGATCGAAAAGGAAATCATCGGATTCAGCCACCAGCGGGCCGGCCAAGCCCTGGCAGACGTATGGAACTTCCCGGAGGAGTACCTCAAGGTCATCAAACAACACCATACCCCCAAGGTAGCCGCCACGACCGCCCCCAGGACCGCTCACCTCATCAGGGTGGTCTACATTGGCAACAAGATCACCAAGGCCATGCACCTTGGCGAAAGCACCGATCCGCTGATCGTGAAACTTACGCCGGAGGATCTGAAACCACTTGGAATCAGCAACAAGATTCTGACAGAGATCATCAACACCATCAAAACCGACTATCACACTCTGCTCGAACAGTGGACCTACGAATCATAAGCCGGATCATTGCCGCCGGACAAAGATCCCCTGATGGGGCGGGTCGAGCTTGTAGTAACGCCGCAACAGCTCGATGCTCGTCTTTCCCAGCACCTTGCCCTTGCCCAGCAACAGGATACCGGTACCGCTCACCACATCCCGGTTGACCTCCATGCCGACGGCCAGTTCGTCGGGCGACACCTCCACCTCCACCGCCACCGCCTCGGTGAACCGCCGCTTTTTGCGGTAGTATTTCTCCGCCACCGCCAGGACGACCGTTGTCAGCTTGGGGTCGAAACGGCTGCCCGCCTGCAGCTCCACCTCCTTGCGGATCAATTCCTGGCTGAGGGTGCTGCCGAAGCGGCGGTTCTTGACATCAATATAATCGACCAGCGCCAGGATCAGGGCAGACGGAGGGATTTCCCTCCGCTTGAGTCCATCCGGGAAACCAGTGCCATCATACCGCTCATGATGACTCCGGATGATCCGGCCGGCCGGCCGCAGATCCTCGATAATCTCCACCGCCGCCTGCCCCCGCAACGGGTGCTTGATATACTCCTCGCGCACCTCGTAGTTCATCTGTTCCGCGTCCTGCCGAAGCATGAGGTCGGGGATGCCGATCTTGCCGATGTCGTGCAGCAGGGCGGCGACAATGAGGGTTTCCCGCTCCTCCCTCGCCATTTCCAGTTCCTTGGCGACCAGGCCGCACACCTCGGCGACATTGCGCGAATGTGCCCGCATGCGCGGATCGCGCAGCTCCACCAATCCCGCAAAGGCCATGATCGTATTCTTGAAATTGGTGCGGAGCTTGGCGTTGATCACCCGCAACGAGTCATAGCTCTTCCTGAGCGCCATGGTCTGTTCCTGAACGATCACCTCCAGCTCCTGACTCCACCGCGTCAGCTCCTCGTTCTGCCGCTGGACCACGGCATTGAGCCGCCTGTTTTCCTTGGCGAGCAGGTGCATCTGCACCGCGCCCTTGACCGCCTGGAGCAACTCCTCATCGTTCCACGGCTTGGAAAGATAGCGAAAAATGCCGCCGCGATTGACCGCATCGATGGCGGCGTTGACGTCCGCATAACCGGTAAACAGGATGCGGACGGCGCCGGGCGCCACCTCCCGTGCCTTTTCGAGAAAATCGACCCCGGTCATTTCCGGCATGCGCTGATCGGAAACGATCACCGCCATGTCGGGGTGTTCACCAAGGCGTTTGAGCCCGGCCTTGCCCGACGCGGCGATGAATACCTCGACGTTTTCGTCCATGAAAAGCCGTTCCAAGGAGCGCAGGATATTCTCCTCGTCATCGACGAAGAGCACCTTGCCGGTTTCCGGGAGAGCGGGAGGAACAGGAATTGCCGTTGCCATGGGAGATCGCCTCTTCTCTGCTGTCATATGCTGCAGGAGATTTCGTCCATCAGGAGAATGATCCCGCGTTGGCCATCCTCGGATTCGATCCGCGTTCCCTTGACGCAGACATCCTTGCCGGCAAACGTCATCATTTGGGAGACGACCTTGCCCGGAGGGATTCCCCGCAGAAATTCGACCAACGGCGGGGGAAGCACCTCCGCTGCCGGGTGACCGAGGGAAAGCTCGATGCCTGTTTCCACAAAAGCATGAGCCTGTCGGTTATGCTGCACCAATTCGAGTTGATCATCAAAACCGAATACCGCTATCGGCAACGAATCCAGAATATGCTGACCTCGCTTGAGTACCCGATTCTGAAAAGTCACCTCGCTGGTACGCGCCCTCACCCGCTGTTCCAACTCCTCATTCAGGCCAAGAAGCTGCTCGTTCATCTGGCACAACTCCTCGGCAAGATGGATATTTTCCCGCCGCAGGAAGTAGACCTCCACCGCCTTGGCGATGGTGATCCTCAATTCGTCATCATTCCAAGGCTTGGGGATGAACTTATAGATATGCCCCTCGTTAATCGCCTCGACGATCGTTGCGGTATCGGCATAACCGGAGAGCACGATACGCACTGTTTCGGGCCAGCGTTCATAGACCGTCTTCAGGAATTCGACGCCGCTCATCCCCGGCATGCGGTAGTCGGAAACCACCAGCGGAACCGGCTCGTTCTCCTGCAACAGCCGCAACCCTTCCTCGCCGGAATCAGCCCGCAAGAGGGTGTATTCCTCGTCCAGGAAAAGCCGTTCCAATGCCCGCAGCACATTGGGTTCGTCATCCACGAACAGGACTTTCACTTCATTCCCCATTAGCCTGCCCCCTGATCGGCAGCCGCACCGTGAAGGTGGAACCCTTGCCCGGCTCGCTTTCCACCTCGATCCGACCCTCATGCTTCTTGACGATGTCATAGGTGATGGATAGCCCGAGGCCCGTGCCCTTGCCCACCTCCTTGGTGGTGAAAAAGGGTTCGAACAGGCGGCTCATGTGTTCCGGTGCGATCCCGCAGCCGGTATCGCTGATCGCCACCCGAATTTCCCCATCCTGCTGCCACGTTTTAATGGTGATCGTCCCTTGCTTCGCAATGGCCTGGGCGGCATTCACCAGCAGGTTCATGAACACCTGGTTCAGCTGTTGGGGAAAACAGCGGGTGAAAGGCAATTCGCCATATTCCTTCTTCACTTCGCATTTGTACTTCAGCTCGTTCCAGACGATGTTGATCGTGTCTTCCAGGCATTGATTGATGTCCGCCCCGCTCTCCTGCGCCTGATCCACCCGCGAAAAACTCTTCAGATTCTGGACAATGACGCGCACCCGGTCGGTGCCATCCAGGGATTCCCGGATAAGGGAGGCTGCATCGTTCAGGATAAAATCGATTTTCAATTCCTTGCGCAACCGCTCCAGTTCGGCGCTCTGCTCCGGCGTGGTGCAACGGCCGGCAAATTCGGACTGTTTGGCCAGGAACTCCTCCAGCCGGTTGACATATTTGGCCAGGCTGCCGAGGTTGCTGGTCACAAAGCCCATGGGATTGTTGATCTCATGGGCGACCCCGGCGGCCAACTGGCCGATGGAGGCCATCTTTTCCTGCTGGAGCAGCTTGGCCTGCGACCCTTTCAACTCATCGTACGCCTTGGCAAGTTCCTTGTTCTTCTCCTCCAGAATGAACATCATGTGATTGAATTCCTCGCCGATCCGATAAATGGGATTGCTGGTCGCGGCCTGATAAAATTTGCACCTTTCGCACGCGCCAATCTTCCGGGCAAAGTCCCCCTGCACCTGTCCCTGACACTGGGTCCCGGCCACCTGCCAGCAACGTACCGGCTCTCTGCCGTAGCAGGGGCAGTCAGCCTGTTCACAGGGCATCATCTTCCAGCACTGTGGCAGGTCCGGCGGCAGATCAAAGTAGACACCAAGCTCCCCTGTTTCGGTGGCTCGACGGATCATCAGCGACAGTTCATCCAACGCCCGCTGCAGGTCCCGCCGGTGGTGCTCGATTGCGCGGTTCTTCTCCGCCAGCTCCGCGGTCATGCGAGTGTGCAGCGTGACATCCTGCAGAGTGATGACCGATCCGGTCACCCCATCCTTGACCGGGTCAAAGGGATAGATCACCAAACGGAAGCTGCGGCTGGAAGGCTCGTGAAAGAGTTCGAAGCCGTCTTCGTCATTGCCGATCTTCTGAAATTGCATGGCATCGAGCAACTCTCGCCAATCCGCGCCAAGCAATTCCCGATATCCTTTCCCGGCGAGCAAGGTCAACGGCCGGTTGCACCGTTTGATCCTGTGCGCGGCGTCCACCAGGATAACCACGTCGCCGACGAAATCCATGGTCATTTCCCACTCCTGCTTGGCGACTTCGACTTGCCGGAACAAGGCCGGCGACAAGGACTGCCGAGAATCAGACATTTCCTTCCTCTGGAGTATGCGCTCGTCTCTCCGCTGGATGGGCCGACGAACCGCTCCATCCACCGTTTCTTTAACCGGATGTTGAAAAAGTCATCCCTGGCTTTTTCAACTGTCGGTTGGCCAAAGGCGCTTTGGCCAACCTCGCGAATTTCTTGGCCCTTTCGGGCCGGCAAAATTCGGCGCCACGTCCCTGTGGCGCCAACAGCCCGTTTTTCAACGGGCTGCTAAACTGAAAGCATCACTGGCCCGCCCGCAAAAGCCGGCGCCCATTTCATCAACAGGATAGCATCGGCTCTTTTGATTTTACAAACGAAATGAAGGGAAAGCGAGAAGAAGGGAAGGTACTGCTCCATGCCGTTGACGAGGCATGGAGCAGCAGACAGGCCGGAACCACGGCCGCTCACCCGGCCAGCGCCTGTCGCTCCAGACGGCGATTGCGGTGATAGAGCAGGATGTCGGTGGCGACCATCATGCCGTTCAGGCCGTAAAGAAAGATCACCGGATCACGGTTAAAAAAGAGCTTGTGGAAGATTCCGGCCAGATAGCCGATAAGCACGATGTAAAGGAAGGGCAGACTCTTGCCGCCGGTCATCCGCGAGCGGTAGGAACGCACGATGGAAAACGGCCACGCCGCGCCGAAACAGACGAGCATAAGGATTTCGAAGATACTCATGATGCCAGTCTCCGCCATGATCTTGGGTGAACAGGGCATCCCATCTTAGGCGGTTTCGCCGGAAAGAAAAGAAAAATCGCGCCTCACTCCGTACAGCCGCCGACCAAAATATCGTGCAGCACCCGGCTCAATGCCTCCACCGAATAGGGTTTGGCCAGCACCGCGGCAAAACCGTAATCGCGGTAGTTGGCCATGACCGGGTCCTGGGCATAGCCACTCGAAACGATGGCCCTGGCCAGCGGGTCGAGCCGCAGCAATTCCTTGATCGCCTCCTGACCGCCCATGCCGCCGGGGATGGTGAGATCCATGATCACCACGTCGTACGGCCGGCCGGCCGCCTGGGCCGCCTGGTACATGGACAGGGCCTGGCCGCCTTCCTCGGCGCAGTCGGCCTCGTAGCCCAACCGCTCCAGGACCGCCAGGGCCAGTTCGCGCAGCATCTCTTCATCATCGAGCACCAGCACCCGGCCTTGGCCGGGAAGCGGCTGCCCGGGCTCGCCCGCGGACTCGGGCACGGCCTGATCGGGTTGCGCCGGCAGATACACGGTGAAGACCGCGCCTTCTCCCGGCCGCGACTCCACCGCAATGTGGCCGCCATGGCGTTTGATAATCGAGTAGCTGCTGGCAAGCCCAAGCCCGCTGCCGGTCTGCTTGGTGGAAAAGTAGGGATCAAAAATCCGTTCCAGGTGGTCGGGAGCGATCCCGTGCCCCTGATCCGCCACCCGGATCTCCACATAGGGCCCCGGTGGCAGCGGCAGCCCGGCGCCGGCGTCGAGATGCCGATTGGTCAGCGAAATGGCAATGGTGCCTCCACCGGGCATGGCCTGATCGGCATTGAGGATGAGATTATTGACCACCTGGCTCATCTGGGCGGCATCCACCTCCACAGCCCAGAGATCCGGCGGGCTCGTCATGGTGTGGCGGGTTTTCGCGCCGTGCAGCAAAAATTCGGCCGCCTCCCGCACCAGATCGGCAATCGAGGCCACGGCCTTGATCGGCGCCCCACCCTTGGCAAAGGTAAGCAACTGCTTGGTCAGTCCCTGCGCCCGCAATGCCGCCTTTTCCGCGGCCTCAAGCTGCCGCCGCATCGCTCCTCCCGGAGCATCGCTCCTGGCCATGGAAAGATTGCCGATGATGGCGGTAAGCAGGTTATTGAAGTCATGGGCAATGCCGCCGGCCAGCACGCCGAGCGATTCCAGTTTGTACGCCTTGTAGAGTTCCTGCTCCAGGCGACGCTGCTCGGTGATGTCGGTGTTGCTTCCCCGCACCCCGAGAAAATTCCCTTCGGCATCACGAATGGGCCGACAGATATGGCTCAACCAGCGCACCGTACCGTCTTTGGCCACAATCCGGAACTCAAGCGGCGCATGGGGCTGATCTTGCACAGCCTGGGGCACATGGGCAAGAACCAGCTCCCGATCCTCCGGATGGACGAGCTTCCGCATCAACGCCGGCTCGGCGTAAAATTCCGCGGCGGTGTACCCGGTGATCAACTCGCAGGAAGGCGAAACATAGACCACCTTTTCCTCCGGGTCGAGCCAATAGCTCCAGTCCGAGGCAAACTCAGTCACGGTGCGGAAGAGCGCCTCGTTTCCCCGGAGTTGCTCGTTGGCCGCCCGGATATTCGCCGCCATGCGCTCGCAGGCCGCGACGATCTGGTTCAGCTCCGCAGCATCTTCACCGGCCACGGGATCGCACCCGGCCGCATCCTGCAACGGGTTGAACGTGGAAAGATGCGCCGCCAGGCATTGAATCGGCTTCGATACCTTGCGGTCGATGAGAATATGGAGCAGGCCGCCCAATATCCCGAACAACACCGCGATGGCCATGGCCTGGTAAACGAGATGTATTCCCACGAACCGCAGGAACTCCTGGCGCGGCACGGCCGCGTAGAAAACCCACCCCCGCGGCGCCGCCAAAGGCTGACGCAGGCAAAGATAGCGTTTGCCGCGGTAGGTATACTCCCGCAGGCCGTAGGAGTCGGCCTCGCTCCACTCACGCAGATCGAAGCCCAGGGGATGCCGGTTTGCCACCAGCCGTTCATCCGGATGATAAACCACGGTACCGCTGTCGGAGAGGATAAAGAAAAATCCCCCCTCCACCAGACCGACCAGCTTGAGATGGCCAACGAGCGGCGCCAGACTGAAAAGATCGCGCTCCACCAGCATGATCCAACCGGCAGGCAGGGGATAGGTGAGAGTCACCACCGGCTTGAGCGTGGCCAGCGACTGATGCACCCCGGAAATCTCCTCCTTGCTGTGGAGATAGGGAAGGTGGGAGAAATCGAGGCCGATAAAATCGCTGGCCCGGCGGCTGGCGTGGACCACAACCCCTGCGCTGTTCAGGATGAAGTAGCAATCCTCAGGGCCGAGCAGCGGCAGGTTTTCGGTAAAATAGCGACACACTGCCGCTTCATCCCCCGCCGGCACCGCGGCGAGAATCTCATTGATGGCGCGCCGGTGCTGCACAATCGATTCGTGGAGCAACGAACCGCTCGCCGCCGCGAGCGCCTGCATGATGCCGGAGAGTTCCGCCTTGAACTTCCGACTTTCGTACAGGGCGCTGGCCGCAAAGACCACGGCAAAGGCCGCCAGGCCAAACAAGGCCAGCAACCGCCTGATCTTCGAACTGAACGGCATCCCGTGCCGCACGTCAGTCCATGCCTCCGCCAAGCCGCAACTCGCCCACGGTGACAAACTGCCGGTCCTGCACGCGCACCTCGTACACCGGCCGGATCACATCGCAGGACTGGTTGAAGGCCACCCCGCCCATGATGGTCTCGAACCGGTTGCCGGCCAGCTCACGCTTCAGTTCCGCGGCCGCCGGGTTGGCAGAGCAGCGGCGCAAGGCTGCGGCCAGAATCTCGACCGCCTCGCAAGCCCGTACCGAATGGGCGGTGGCTGGCCGGTTGAACCGTTTTTGCAGAGTACTGGCAAAGGCCTGATAGGCGACCCGGTTGTTCTTCGCCTGGATAAAGGTAATGATCGTCATGCCCTCCGTTGCCTCGCCGCCATACTGCCACAGTTCCGGGGTCTGAACCCAGAGGGTAGCGATCAGTTCGCCCTGAAAGCCGCCGGCCCGGATTTTCTGGGCGCCGATACCGGTGGCCGCCACCTCGGTCAGCATCACCACGGCCTGCGATCCGCCAGCCAGCAGCTTGGCACGGGCCTCGTCCCAATTCACCCCTTGCTTCGAATCGACCCGCACGGTGGTGATTGCCCCCTGGTAGTGCTGCCGGGTCTGGCCCAGGAGATCTTCGCCAAAACTGGCGTTGGCCATGTCGACCAGGAAGGCGACGCTGGTAAAACCGCGCGCCGCAAGCAGCGAGGCCAGCGCCTTGCCGTAAAGCTTGTTGTCCACCGCGGTGCGGCAGAAGAGGTCATCCCGGTCACTAAGCTCGGTGGTGGCGGTGTAGGGGGTAAAAAGCAGGGTGTTGCGGGAGGTCACCAGGGGGTAGGCGATCAGAGTGTTGGCGGAAAAGGAATGGCCGATGATGGCGACCACGCCGGCGTCGATGAGGCGGCCGTCCGCAGCAAGGATTCCCGCCTCGGTGTTGCGGTCGTCCTCCACCAGCAGCTCGAGAGGCCGGCCGTTGATGCCGCCCCCGGCGTTGACTGCATCCACCGCGAGCAGGGCGCCGTCGCGGATATGTTCGCCCGCTGCCCCGCCCTCGCCGGAAAGGTTGATGGCCAGGCCAATACGGAGAGGATTCCGCGCCTGCGGTTTGCAGGCACCTGTGCCCAAAAACACCGACAGACCAAGAAACACCGCCAAGCCACGACTCCAGGGCCTTTTCCCCATATCCTTCCCCCCATGCGTGTGCCGCGCCCGCTCAAAGAGCGTTCTTCGAATCAGTACAGCGGGTTATCCGCGTGCTGTCAAGCCAAAACCAGCGGCAGGACGGTGAAGTTTTGTTGCACAACTCCACGAAGTTGGCTAGGGTGCGGCAGCATGGCACCAACCTTCCACCGACATGCGCTGTTTCCATGAAGCGTCCGACTACCCGCTGGCAGCACCTTCTCGGGCAGAGCATCACCTCGCCGACTGAACTGGCTGCCGAACTCGACCTTGATCCGGCGCCACTTGCGGCGGTCTGCGCCCGCTTCCCCATGCGGATCAATCCCTACTACCTCGGGCTCATCAGGGAACACGGCGCCCCGCTCCTCCGCCAGGCCGTACCGGACCCGCGGGAACTCACCGATACCACCTGTTTCGAGGACCCGCTGAACGAAGAAAATCTGAGCCCGGTCCCCAATCTGGTGCACAAGTACCCGGACCGTGCCCTCTTCCTGGTCACCTCCCGCTGCGCCATGTATTGCCGCTTCTGCACCCGCAAACGCAAGGTGGGCACCGCCCGGATGCGGATCACCCGGGAAACCGTCCGCCAGGGGCTCGATTACCTCCGGCGCACCCCGGCCATCCGTGACGTACTGGTTTCCGGCGGCGACCCGTTGCTGCTCGACGACGACACCCTCGCCGCCATTCTCGGTGAATTGCGGCGGATCAAGAGCATCGAGATCGTCCGCATCGGCAGCCGGGTGCCCTGCACCCTGCCCATGCGAGTCACGGCGCAGCTCGCCAGGACCCTCAAAAAATTCCACCCGCTCTACCTCAACACCCACTTCAATCACCCGGCCGAACTGACCCCCGCGGCTGCCCGCGCCTGCGCCCGCCTGGCCGATGCCGGCATCCCGCTCGGCAACCAGACCGTGCTCCTGCGCGGCATCAACGACGACACCGCCACCATCCGCGACCTGATGTTCGGCCTGCTCAAGATGCGGGTCAAGCCCTACTACCTCTTCCAGACCGACATGACCCGCGGCACCGACCACTTCCGCACCCCGGTGGAAACGGGGCTCGCCATCATGCGGGAACTCATCGGCCACTGCTCCGGCATGGCGGTGCCCACCTTTGCGGTGGACGCGCCGGGCGGCGGCGGCAAGATCCCGATGCAGCCCGATTATCTGCAGAGCCTGGGCCGTACCCTCACCTTCACCAACTACCTCGGGCTGACCTGCACTTACCACAACGCCGCCTGAACCGACCTTTTTTCACTCTCCCGGTTGTCTCCCGGCGCCCGCGATGATACGCTGAAAAAAAACGTGGGAGCCTTTCATGGAACGCTCGATCCTTGCCGCCATCGACGGTTCGATATACAGCAAACGCGCCCTGCACTACCTGGCCACCCTCTTTGCCGGCCAGCCCGAGGTGGGCATCCACCTGCTCTCCCTGGTCCCGGCCGGTTCGCACCCGGCAGGGGACGGCTGGATGACCGAGCAGGAACAGATGAACGCCATGCCGCCGGCCATCCGCAAGCAGTTTCTCAGCCAGCAGCAGTGCGTGACCGGCGGTATTGAACTTTTCGTCCGCCACGGCTTCGCGCCTGGCCAGATTAAAGAGACCATGCGATTATCACGGGGCGGCATTGCCCGGGAGATTCTCCACGAAGCGCGTCACGGCCGCCATGATGCGCTGGTCATCGGCCGGCGCGGCATCGGCAAGTTGGAAGAGATGATCCTCGGCAGCGTCTCCGCCACCCTGCTCGAAAAAAGCCACGACGTTCCTCTGTGGATCATCGATGGCGAGGTGGATTCCCGCCGCTTCCTGGTACCGGTGGACGGCACCTTCCATTCCCTGATGGCCATCGACCATCTTGCCTTCGTCCTCAAGGACAATCCTCACGCCGAGATCACCCTCTTCCATTCCGCCGCCATGCTGGCCAACCGGCCGGAGATCAAGCCCGGGGAGTTCTACCGGCAATGGGGCAAGGAGTGGTGCGATACCCATCTCTCCCGACCGGACAGCCTGTTCCATGCCCCGCGGCAACTGCTCATCGAAAGCGGTTTTCCGGCCGAGCGCATCCTGTGGCACCAGACCAGGAAAGGCATCGACCCCAGCCGCCAGATTCTGCGCCAGGCCTTGGTGAAGGACTTTGGCACCATCGTCATGGGCCGCCGTGGCGGTGAAATCAGCAAGGGCGTCTTCAGGGGGGTTTCCGACCGGGTGCTGCTCATGGCCGAGCAAGTGGCGATATGGATCATCGGCTAACCGGTTGCCGCCACCTTACCGCCATCTACCGCAAAAACCCTGACAAATCCCGCGCATTCGTGTATCCTAACTCGAAAAAGTTTCCCTCAAACACGATTCCTGCATCATGAGGTCGGCATGCTGGCAAAGTTAAAGAGCGGGGCAGTGGTGGGCGTGGATGGCCTGCTGGTGGATGTGGAGGTCGACGTCGCCTTAGGCCTCCCCACCTTCACCACCGTCGGCCTGCCCGAGGGGGCGGTCAAGGAAAGCAAGGAACGGGTCAAGGCGGCGATCAAGAACAACGGCTACGAATTCCCCAACCGCCGCATCACGGTCAATCTCGCCCCGGCCGATGTGAAGAAGGGCGGCGCCGGCTACGATCTGCCCATTGCCCTCGGGCTGCTCGCCGCCACCGAGGTCATTCCGCTGGAAAATCTTGCGCGACACAGCGTGGTGGGAGAGCTGTCGCTCGACGGCCAGGTGCGGGCCACACCCGGCATTCTGCCCATGGTGATCGCCGCCAAGAACGCCGGCCTCGACACCGTGCTGCTGCCCAAGGCGAACCTGGCCGAGGCCGCGGTGGTGGGCGACATCCGGCTGATCGGCATCGAGACGCTGGGCGAAGCGGTGGATATCCTGACCGGCGCGCGACCGGCGCCGGAAGCACCGGCCGCTGCCGCAAACCAGACGCCGCTCAACCACTATGCCGTGGATTTCTCCGAGGTCAAGGGCCAGGAGCACGCCAAGCGCGCCCTGGAAATCGCGGCGGCCGGCCATCACAACGTGCTGCTGCAAGGGCCGCCGGGTTCCGGCAAGACCATGCTGGCGCGGCGGCTGCCCACCATCCTCCCTGCCCTCTCCTTCGCCGAGGCGCTGGAAACCACCAAAATCTACAGCGTCATGGGGCTGCTGCCGCCGGTAACCGGGCTCATCAACGAACGCCCCTTCCGCACCCCGCACCACACCATCTCCGACGCCGGCCTGATCGGCGGCGGCCAGATACCAAGGCCCGGCGAGGTGTCGCTTGCCCACAACGGAGTGCTCTTTCTCGATGAACTGCCCGAGTTCAAGAAGAACGTGCTGGAGGTGCTCCGCCAGCCGCTGGAGGACGGGGCGGTCACCATCGCCCGCGCCAGCAACTCCCTGCGCTTTCCGGCCCGCTTCATGCTGGTCGCCGCGATGAATCCCTGCCCCTGCGGCTACTACCCCGGCAATGCCCACCACCACTGCTCCTGCAATCCGGTCCAGTTGCAGCGCTATCGCCATCGCCTCTCCGGGCCGCTGCTCGACCGCATCGACCTCCACCTGGAGGTACCGGCGGTGCGTTACACCGACCTCGCCACCCCGGCCGCCGGCGAGCAGTCGGAATCGATCCGGCAACGGGTGGCCGCTGCCCACCAGATCCAGCGGCAACGCTTTCAGCGGCGCCAGACCGCCTGCTACAACAGCCAGATGACCCCGGCCGACCTCAAGCGCTATTGCAGCCTGGACCCGCCATCGCAGCTACTGATGCAGCAGGCCGTTGACCGCCTCGGCCTTTCAGGCCGCGCCTACCACCGCATCCTGAAAATCGCCCGCACCATCGCCGACCTGGCCGCAATCCCCGCCATCCAGCCCGACCACGTTGCCGAGGCGATCCAGTACCGCCGGCTCGACCCCCAAAAGTGAATATTACGCTGCCTTTGAAAAATTCATGCACAATGGAAGCCGCGGCCACGCTTGCCGGGCCCCTCCGGCAAGGATTGCACAAACTGGCCATGCGCCAACGTTTGATCGCCATCGTCCGGGACGAAAACGCCCACCGGCATCACGACTCCTGATCCGCTTTTTTTGCACCATCGGCGGACCTGACATTTTCTCGACACCCTTTTCCCCACCCCTGACAAAAGTTCTCCCCTCCATCAAGAAAAACCTTCTTTCACACCCCAGAAGTAGCTGAAAACACCTTGACTTTTATGGTTTTTCCATAAATCATAGCTACAGGGTTTATTTCCTTTATTCCAGCCATGAAAAACGATACCACACGTTCGACCCACCAAAAGCTTGCCGAAATTTTTGGCATGATGAACCTCAGTGAATTGCCCGCCATGTCCAACCATGTGAGCGAGCTGCTGGCGCTGACCCGCAAGCCAGGGGTCAACGCCAGGGAACTGGCCAGGGTCATCCTCGAGGATTTTTCGCTCACCAACAAGGTGCTTCAGGTGGTAAACTCCGCTTACTACAGCCGCGGGGTGCCGGTGACCACCATCGAGCGGGCGGTCACCTCCCTCGGTATCGATGTTATCGGCGAACTTGCGATCACGGTCTCCCTCGTCGAGGAATTTCTCAAGTCAGGGGTGGAAAAGGAGGGGATCAGCAAGCTCTTCACCCTCTCCTTTCTAAGCGCCCACCTGAGCAAGGCCATTGCCCAGCGGAAACGGCTGCCGGTCGCGCCGGAGGAGGCCTACATCTGCACCCTGCTCCACGACCTCGGCCGTATCGTCATCTTCATCTATCTGCCGCACGTCTACCGCCGCATCGACATGGCCCACCAGGGGGGCAGTTCCGAGGAAAACATGGCCAAGCTCATGCTCAAGGGGCTCTCCTTTGCCGAGGTCGGCATGGAGCTCGCCCGTTTCTGGAACTTCTCCGAGACCATCGTCAACGCCATGGCCACCAATCCCGAACCTTTGGATGGCCAGGACTCCCCCGACCTCTATCTCCAGCATCTGGCGGTGTTCTGCAACCGTTTCACCCGACAGGTCGCGGCCAGGCAGCATCCGGAGGCGCTGCTGCACCAATATGGCGAGGTCTTCCGGCTGGACTGCTGCCGTGAGCCCCTGGATATCCTGCTGAAAACCAGCGAGATGGCGACCGGCGTCTCGGAGATCATCCGCTACGGCATGACCAGGCTCAAGATGCGCAGCCGGCTGCTCTGCGCGCGGAACACCTGCCGCAAACAGGCAGCCGCCTGACCCTGCTGCTGCGGACCAGCTGGCTCCGGCCAGTGCCACCCCGACCGGAGCCAGCCTTTTTCCCTTGACAGCCCTATACCACATCGTGGTATAGAGAGAAGAGGAAACCGCCGACCACGAAACACCGGGGAGTACCACGATGGACAGCAAGCTTTTCCTGACCGCGCGCAAGAAGCTGGGCAAGACCCAGAAAGAGGTGGCCGAGTTGCTCGGTTCTTCCATCAAGGCCGTCCACAGTTACGAGCAGGGCTGGCGTTCCATCCCTGCCCATGTGGAGCGCCAGGTCTACTTCCTGCTTTCCCGCCACCGCCTGCTGCACGCCAAACCGCCCAAGGCGTGCTGGACCATCAAGAAGTGCCCGCCTTCCCGTAAGAAGAACTGCCCGGCCTGGGAGTTCCGCGCCGGCGAACTCTGCTGGTTCATCAACGGCACCATCTGCGAGTGCAAGGTGCAGTCCAACTGGATGGAAAAGATGCAGATCTGCAAGAAGTGCGAGGTACTCTCCCCGCTGCTCTAGTCAGTTTCGCCGGCCGCCTCGATGGCCGCTTCACCTTTTGAGGGCTCCATGGACATGACCAACGACTACGCCTTTGACACGCGGGTGGTCCATCTCGGCATGCATGCCGAGGAATGGCAGGGCGCGACCCTGCCGCCCATCTTCCAGTCCAGCGCCCACCGGCACGAGACCGCCGAGAGCCTGAGCCGCACCTTTGGCGGCCAGCAGGACGCCCATATCTACATGCGGCTCACCAATCCCACCAACCGGGTACTGGAAGAGAAACTCGCCGCCCTCGAAAGCGGCAAGGGTGCAGTGGTGGTGGCCTCGGGCATGGCCGCGATCAGCAACGCCTGCCTGGCGCTGCTCAAGGCCGGCGACGAGTTCGTGACCGGCAACTCCCTCTTCATGTCCACCTATCTGCTCTTTGCCAGGGTCTTTGCCAAGTACGGCATCACCGCCCGCTTCGTCGACCCGCGCAATCCGGAAGCGGTCGCCGCGGCGATCAACGACCGGACCCGTTTCGTCTACATCGAGATCATCGGCAACCCCAAGATGGACGTGCCGGACCTCGCCGGTCTGGCGGAACTTGCCCACCGGCACGGCCTGCCGCTGCTGGTGGACAACACCATGGCCACTCCCTGGCTCTGCCGGCCCATCGAACTGGGGGCGGACATCGTGATCCATTCCACCACCAAGTACCTGAGCGGCCACGGCAATGCCACGGGCGGGGTGATCATCGACAGCGGCGCCTTCGACTGGGCCGCCCACCCGGATCGCTTCGCCGACTTCGCGCCCTTTGTCGAACGCAAGGGGCCGCTGGCTTACCGCGACCGGGTGTGGCGCGAACTCCACATCAATCTCGGCACCACCGCGGCCCCCTTCCACTCCTACCTTACGCTGCTGGGGCTCGACACCCTGGTGCTCCGCATGGAACGGCACATGGCCAATACCCTGACCGTGGCCCGTTTTCTCGCCAGCCATCCCAAGGTGCGCTGGGTCAACTACCCCGGCCTGCTCGGCCACCCGGATCACGCCCTGGCAGCCCGTGAGTTCGGCAACAAGGGTTTTGGCGGGCTGCTCACCTTCGGCCTGGCCAATCAGCAGGAGTGCTTCACCTGCATCGACAATCTCCGCCTCATCTACCACCTGGCCAACCTGGGCGACTGCAAGAGCCTCATCATCCACCCCTACTCCTCGCAGTACCTTTCGTTCGCCGAAGAGACCCGGCGGGAGCTCGCCATCACCCCCGACCTGCTGCGGCTGTCGGTGGGCATCGAGGCGGCGGACGACATCATCGCCGACCTTGACCAGGCCCTGGCGAAGCTGCCCGGATGAGCGAGTACGCAGGCCAGGATCAGGGCGGGGCTTCCGTCGGCCTTGTCGCCCCGAAATCCTACACCTTTGCCGAGCCGCCCGATCCGCTGCACCTCGAAAGCGGGGCAAGCCTGGGGCCCATCACCCTGGCCTACGAGACCTGCGGCACCCTCGATGCCGACAAATCGAACGCCATCCTCATCCTCCACGCCCTCTCCGGCGACGCCCATGTGGCTGGCTACCACAGGCAGGAGGAGACCAAGCCCGGCTGGTGGGAATATATGGTGGGGCCGGGCAAGGGGATCGACACCAACCGCTATTTCGTGATCTGCTCGAACATTCTCGGCAGCTGCATGGGCACCACCGGCCCCGGCTCCATCAATCCGCAGACCAACAGACCATACGGCCTCGACTTTCCGGTAGTGACCATCGGCGACATGGTGGAGGCGCAACGGGCGCTCATCGACCACCTCGGCATCGCAAGACTCTTGGCAGTGATCGGCGGCTCCATCGGCGGCATGCAGGTGCTGGAATGGGCGGTGCGCTTCCCGGAGCGGGTGAGAGCCGCCATCCCGCTCGCCACCACCATGCGCCATTCGGCGCTCGCCATCGCCTTCAACGAAATCGCCCGCCAGGCGATCATGGCCGACCCCAACTGGCGGGAGGGGCATTACCACGGCAACACCATCCCAGCCACCGGACTCGCGGTGGCGCGGATGATCGGCCATGTCACCTATCTCTCCGACCAGGCCATGCGCCGCAAGTTCGGCCGGCGGCTCCAGGACAAGGAGGATTTCTCCTTCGATTTCGACGCGGAATTCCAGGTGGAGAGCTACCTGCGCCACCAGGGCAGCAAGTTCGTCGAGCGCTTCGATGCCAACTCCTTCCTCTACATCACCAAGGCGGCGGACTACTTCGACCTCGAACACCGGGGCGGGAGCGCCTCGGCAGTAGAGACCTTCCGCCGGGCACAGGCAAAATTCCTGGTGGTCTCCTTCACCTCGGACTGGCTTTACCCGACATATCAATCGAGGGAGATCGTCCGGGCCCTCAAGAAAAACGGGCTCGACGTGAGTTTCTGCGAAATCGCGGCAGACTGCGGCCACGACGCCTTTCTCATTCCCAATGCACGGCTGACGAGCCTCATCAGCAGCTTCCTCGACCGGGTGACCCATGAAACCGGCCATTAAGCCCCTGCGCTATGATTTGGAGATCATCGCCTCCTGGATCGAGCCTGGCAGCAGGGTGCTCGATCTCGGCTGCGGCGAGGGCGACCTCCTCTTTCATCTCAAGACCACCAAAGGGGTAGCAGGCACCGGCATCGAAAAACGGGAGGACAAGGTCGCCGCGGCACTCACCAGGGGGCTCACCGTGCTGCAGGGCGATATCCGCGAGGAGGTGGCCGACTATGCCCCCAACACCTTCGACTACGTCATCGTCAGCCAGACTCTGCAACAGGTCTTTGCGCCGGTGGAACTCATCAGCACCCTGCTCGCCATCGGCCGCCGGGTGGTGGTGAGCTTCCCCAACTTCAGCCACTGGAAAAACCGGCTGCAACTGCTGATTCAGGGTCAGGCGCCGCGCTCGTCCCAACTGCCCTACGAATGGTACGATACCCCCAACATCCGGGTCATCACCATCCGGGACTTCCGGCGCTTTACCCGCACCGTGGGCTGCACCATCTACCGGGAAACAGCGATCAATACCCACCAGCACGACCGGTACGGGAGCATCGTCCATTTCCTGCCCAATCTTCGCGCCACCTATGGTATTTTTTTAATTGGCAGATAATCCGGCACCCCAACGACAGGAAGAGGTTATGACAGGAATACTCCCCGACATCACCGGCGTGGTCGGCAAAACCCCCCTGCTGCGGCTCAACAAAATCGCGGCAGCCACCGGGGCCGAGGTGTTGGTCAAGCTGGAATCGCAGAACCCGCTCGGCAGCGTGAAGGACCGGATCGGCAAGGCGATGATCGCCACAGCGGAAGAGGCGGGAAGAATCACCCCGACCACCACCATCATCGAGCCCACCAGCGGCAACACCGGCATTGCGCTCGCCGCCATCTGCGCGGCCAAGGGGTACCGGCTGGTCCTCACCATGCCGGAAACCATGAGCCTGGAACGCCGCGCGCTGCTCAAACACCTGGGCGCCGAACTGGTGCTCACCCCGGCGGCCGAGGGGATGAAAGGGGCGATTGCCAAGGCCAGCGAACTGGTCGCGGCCAGCCCGGATTCCTTCATGCCCAATCAATTCGCCAACCCGGCCAATCCGGCGATCCACCGGCAGACCACCGCCGAGGAGATCTGGCGCGACACCGCAGGCGAGGTCGATCTCTTCGTGGCCGGCGTGGGCACCGGCGGCACCATCACCGGGGTGGCCGAGGTGCTCAAGGCGCGCCGACCAGGATTCACCGCCATTGCCGTGGAGCCGGCCGACTCGCCGGTGCTCTCCGGCGGCAAACCGGGACCGCACAAGATTCAGGGCATCGGCGCCGGTTTCGTGCCGCCGGTCTTGAACACCGGCATCATCGACGAGATCGTCACCGTGCGGAATGAGGAGGCCTTTATCATGGCCAGACGGCTCGCCAGGGAGGAGGGCATCCTCTGCGGCATCTCCTCCGGCGCCAACGTCTGGGCCGCGCTTGCGATAGCGGCCCGGCCGCAAAGCAAAGGCAAACGCATCGTCACCATGATCTGCGACACCGGCGAACGCTATCTCTCCACCGACCTCTTTTTGAAATAACAGGGAAACACCACACCAGACACAGGAGACTCCATGGGAACCATCGTTTCACTCAACATCAGCACCACCACCGGTACCGGCAAGACGCCGGTGGCCTCGATTGCCGTGCGCTGCGACCACGGCATGGAGGGCGACGCCCATGCCCGGGACTGGCACCGGCAGATCAGCCTGCTGGCCCTGGAAAGCATTGACAAGATGCGGGAAAAAGGGCTGGAGCTTGTTCCCGGCAACTTTGCCGAGAATATCACCACCCAAGGTCTCGCCTTAAGCTCCCTGCCCATCGGCACCCGGCTGGTGAGCGGCGAGGTGGAACTGGAGATCACCCAGATCGGCAAGAAATGCCATGCCAAGTGCAACATCTTCACCCAGGTGGGAGACTGCATCATGCCCCGCGAGGGGGTCTTCGCCAAGGTCATCCGGCCGGGCACTCTCCAGCAAGGGGCGGCAATCGAGGTAAAGGCAACAACCTGATCGGCGGCTACATGTCGTAACGAAGGCCGTGCTCACGCAGCTGCTGGCGCCGTTCACGGTAATCGGGCAACACCGCAGCCACCTGCGCCCAAAAGGCACGGGAATGGTCGCGCCGCCTGAGGTGGCAGAGTTCATGCACCACCACGTATTCGATAAGCTCCGGCAGGGCCATGGCCAGCCGCCAGGCAAAGTTGAGCCGGCCGGTGGTACCGCAGCTCCCCCACCGCCGCCGGGCGCTGGTGATCGAGAAAGGCGGGGGGGAAACCTTGAGGACCGCGCTATAGTGCTCCACCAACGCCCCGATCACCTCGGCCGCCTTTGTGCGGTACCACCGGGCCAGAGCACCCCTGACCGCTGCCTCACGCTCCGCTTCGGGCAACGCCGGCAGGGCGACCACAAGTTCCGCGTTATGAACAACCACCCCGCCGCCACCTGGCAGGACGCCCTGCTCCACCACCAGCCTCTTGACCTCGCCCAGCACCAGTACCTCGCTGCCCGAGGCAAGAAAAACAGGGCCGGCTGCCGTTGGCGGCAATGACAAAAGTTTCTTCCGCAGCCACGGCAGACACTTATTGACCACTTCGCTGATCGCGGCCTCGCTCAAATAATGCGGCACCCGCACAATCACCTCGTGGCGGCAGGTCAATTCGACACCGATGCTCTTCTGCCGCGCAGTCCGCCGGATGATGAGCGGCAACGAGCGATTGTCCACCGCAATGGTCATACTCATCAGATGCCTTCCCAACCAGCGTCCAACGCCAAAGCCCCAACTACCATTTGACAAAACCCCCTGCATCATTTAGAAAACCCACCAGAAAAGTAATGCAATCTCCCCTGGCAATGCGACACTTTTTTATGCCGGATACCGTCGCACGGTTTTCTAATTCCATTTCTAAATCAAGATGGAAACGCGAAGGCTTTTCGAGCAGCGACGAGACAGTACAGGGAGTACGGCGAGGAGCCGCGCAGCGCAGCCGACAGCAGCGAAGCGGCGAAGTTAACGCTTGATTTAGAATTGGAATAACATGGCCTTCCTCCGGGTTCGCCGCTCGCCCCTGCCAATGCTATGCATACCAGAGAGCTGATCAAAAAACTTCTGCGCCTGACCAAACCCTACCGGTCGCAACTGGTCGTTGCCACGGTCTGCATGGTCCTGGTGTCCGGGCTGGCCTCGGCCCAGGCCTACATGATCAAGCCCCTGCTCGATGAAATCTTCGTCAACAAGGACCGCTGGCTGCTCAACATCTTTCCTCTGGTTCTGATCTCGGTCTTTCTGCTGAAAGGGGTGTTCAACTACTTCGCGGTTTCGATGCTCGACACCGTTGGCCAAAAGATCATCCGCGATATCCGCACACAGATTTTCGTCCATGTCCATTCCCTGCCCATCTCCTTTTTCCACAACACCCCCACCGGCGAACTCATTTCCCGGGTGATCAACGACGCCACCCTGATCCAAACGGCGGTATCCAGGGCGCTCATCGGTGTCTTCAAAGATATGTTCCAGGTCTTCGGCCTGGTCGGCGTGGTCTTCTACCTCAACTGGAAGTTGGCCCTGGCCTCGTTTATCTTCCTGCCGCTTTCCTTTATCCCGGTGGCCCATTTCAGCCGGAAGTTCCGCAAGCTCTCCACCACCAACCAGCAGACCGTGGCCCAGGTAACCAACCTCATGCACGAGACCATCACCGGCCACCGGATCGTCAAGGCCTTTGGCATGGAACAATATGAGGCCAAGCGCTTCGCCGAGACGATTGACCGGCTTTTCAGGATAATCGTCAAGGACATCAAGATGAACAGCCTGCAGTCGCCGCTCATGGAATTCTTAGGCGGCATCGGCATTACCGCCGTGATCTGGTACGGCGGTCATCAGGTGATTACCGGCCAATCGACCCCTGGCATTTTCTTTGCCTTTGTCACCTCCATGATCATGATCTACAACCCGATCAAGGGGGTGAGCAACATCAACAGTCCCGTGCAGCAAGGGCTTGCCGCCGCCGACCGCATCTTCACCCTGCTTGAAACCCAACCCGCCATCCGGGACAAGCAAGGCGCCACGACCCTGCCGCCTTTCCGGGAGGCCATTGCCTTCAACAACGTCACCTTCAGCTACGATGGTAAACACCCGGTACTGAAAAACATCGACCTGCGCGTCCGTGCCGGCGAAGTACTGGCCCTGGTCGGCACCAGCGGCGGCGGCAAGACCTCGCTGGTCAACCTCATCCCCCGCTTCTTCGATGTGGACTCCGGCTCCATTACCATCGATGGCCACGATCTCCGGGAGGTGACCCAGAAATCCCTGCGCGAGCAGATCGCCATCGTCTCCCAGCAGACGATCCTCTTCAACGACACCATCAAGAACAATATCGCCTACGGCGACCCGTCCCGTCCCATGGCGGAGATCATCGCCGCGGCCAGGGCTGCCCATGCCCTTGATTTTATCAATGCATTTCCCGACGGATTTGATACGGTGATCGGTGAATCCGGAGCGCGCCTTTCCGGCGGCCAGCAGCAGCGTCTCTCCATTGCCCGGGCGCTCCTGAAAAACGCGCCGATCCTCATCCTGGACGAGGCGACGTCGGCGTTAGATACGGAATCGGAACGCGAGGTGCAGACCGCGCTGGAAAACCTGATGCAGAACCGCACCACCTTTGTCATCGCCCACCGCCTCTCCACCATCCGCAACGCGGACCGCATCATCGTGATCCAGGAGGGGAGGATCGTGGAAGAGGGAAAGCACGAGACACTCCTAGGCAAAGGAGGCGCCTATAAAATGCTCCACGACATGCAATTTGCCGCCTGACGCGCACCAACGGCATGAAAGTTTATCTCGTCAATTTTGCCACCCCCAATTTTTACAAAGCGCAAAGGAAGCTCAACAAATCCGCCCTGCGTTTTGGGGTAGACCAATGTATCTCCTACAACCAACGCCTGCTCAAAAAAACGGGGCTTTACCCCAAAAACCGCGCAATCCTCGACCAGAAGCGTGGCGCGGGCTACTGGTTGTGGAAACCTTTTATTATTCTTGAAACACTACGGTCTGCCGAAGATGACGACATCGTCATATACAGCGACAGCGGGGCTGAGGTTATTGCCCCCCTTGATCCACTGGTCGCCCTCTGCCAACAAAAAGGGGGTATCCTCCTTTTCAATGTACACATCCCCAATAATAAACATACCAATATCATGTGGACAAAGCGTGATTGTTTTGTCCTCATGGATGCGGATGAGCCGCGCTTTCATAATGCCGAACAAATCGCCGGCTCGCCCCAACTCTATCAAAAAAATCCCCGCAGCATAGCCTTTGTCAAAGAATGGCTGGACTACTGCACCGACGAGCGTGTTCTCACCGACATTCCCAACCGTTGCGGCCTTGACAACTATGCCGAATTCAAAGACCATCGGCATGACCAGTCAGTTCTCTCTCTTCTCGCTGTCCGTCATAAGGTGGAAACATTCCGCGACCCCTCGCAGTTCGGCAATCATCTCAAATTGCCTCCTTACCGGTTCCAGGGAGAACTTGCCCCAGGACTTGCGTATTCTCCTGCGCCCTATGCCAATTCCCCCTACAGCACTCTCTTCTCTCTCCACCGAGAACGGAATTTTTCCCTGACGCATCGGTTGCAACGCCTGTGGAGAATTTTTCCCAATCCCACAGCCGCGCCTTCTCTCCCGGTCTGTGCTCATGCGGCAAAACAGTACAAAATCAGCATCGGCATTACCACCTTTCAACATCGTTTTGAGCAGTACCTTGTTCCATTACTTACACAACTTCGCCAATTCAACCAGGAAATCGAGATCATTGTTGCCGTCAACGGTGAACACCAATTAGATTTTTCTGAAAAATACCGGGAAAAAATACTTCGTTTCTTCGCGACACAACCTAAAACCTTTCCCATATTCTTTCCGCAGTTCAGGGGGGTTGCCAAGCTCTGGAACACCATTGTCGTCCACGCCAGCCACGACCACATTCTCATGCTGAACGACGACATCGCTGTTACAGACCCCAACGTCGCCGACATCATCGCAGGGTGCCTCAAGAACAACAGACTCCGCTCTTTTACGATCAACCATTCCTTTTCGCATTTTGTGATCGCGCGGGAAGAACTTGACCATCTCGGGTATTTTGACGAACGACTACTCGGCATAGGCGAAGAGGATGGTGATTTCGTCTGGCGTTATATGGAACGATTTGGAGAGTCTGTGCACAATATCGAGTTGGATTGTTTTAAAAATTTTGCTGGCAAAACGTCCGACTATAAAATCCCCAATATAGCCAGCCATTCCGGCAGTAAATATAGCCGGTTTAATCGGGATTTTATGTTCCGGGAAAAATACGAACAAGATACAAACGGCATTCAGGGTATGTTCGACTTTCCAGTGCGCTGTAAAGCCCCCACAGCACCTCAATATCCCAATGAAAAATTTTATCGCCAAAACAGGCAAAAACTATAAATCGGGCATCTTCATAAAACATGACGTTGGTGCGCATTGTTAAAGATTGGGATTGGCCCGATCTGCTGCGGCAGACCCCGGGGCAGATTGGGAAATGGGACGGAATCACTTTCACCCTCAGTCCGGTCCCCGAATGCGATTATCTGGTGATGCTCAACAACCGCATGAAGATATGGACTTCGGGGAAATGCCCACCAGAAAGCATCTGGATGTTGATTCAGGAACCCTATCAAAAAGGACTCACAGACTGGGTTGTCGAGAGACATGAACCGTTTGCTCTAGTATTTACCCACCGACCTCCGAATCAGGATGAAAAATATCACGTTTCCCCCCCGGCCATTCCTTGGCATGTGAACAAAACGTACGATGAACTCATCAATTGCCCTTTGCCTCCCAAAACAAAACCGCTTTCCTGGATTGTAGGGGGAGCAAGGGATCTACCCGGCCACTTGCAACGGTTGGCATTTTTGGAGATGATCCAAAAAAGTTCGCTCGCCATTGATCTGTTTGGCCGGGCCGTCCGCCCCATTGAAGACAAATGGGACGGCTTGGCCCCTTATTTCTTTTCGCTCGCGGTTGAAAACAACAGCGGTCCCGACATGTGGACTGAAAAGCTGGCTGACTGTTTCTTGAGTTGGTCAGTTCCCTTCTATTACGGCTGCACCAATCTCGAAAAGTATTTCCCAAAGGATGCTTATATCCCTCTTGATATCACCAACCCAAGGGCAGCCATCAAAATCATCCGCGAGAACGCTACGCCGGAAAACTGGGAAAAACGGCTCCCTGCCATTAGCGAGGCAAGGGATCTCATCCTCAACAAATACCAGCTTTTTCCTTTTTTAACGGAACAGATACGCAACTTCCCGGCCCATGATTCCCCCCGGCTTCCCTTCACCATTGCTCCATACAAAAGAAGCTTGCGCGCACGCGGCCATCGCCTGGCGTACAAACTCGGAAAACTCTTCCGGTAGCCCAAGATAATGACCAGCATAATTATCTGTTTTTACGAGCGCCTTACGCATCTCAAGCACTGTCTGGATTCTTTACGATTATCGCAGGATGATTTTGATGAGGTCGTAATCAGCGACGACGGCTCTTCGGCCGGGACGGTGAAAGCTCTGCACGAAATAATCGGAGATTATGATTTTCCCATTCGCCATATCTGGCAGGAGAAAAAAGGTTTTCGAGTCGCAGCGGCCCGCAACAATGGAATCAGAAACGCCGCCGGGGATTATCTGATTTTTTTTGATTGCGACTTTCTGGTTCTTCCCGGCACAGTCAGAGAACACCTCAAGTACGCAAAAAAGAAGCGTTTTGTGGCCGGAAACTGCAAATATCTCGATGAAAACCAAACTGCGGCCATCTTTCAAAGCGGTATTACCGCCGAGCTTCTTGAGAAACTATACAATTCAATCTCCGAAAAAAATCTGCTGCGTGAGCATAAAAAATTCAACCTGCGCACCTGGCTGATGCGACTTCGCCTGATGTCGCCACGGAAACAAAGCCTGGGCGGCCATTTTTCCATTCATCGTGAAGACATCGAATACATCAACGGCTATGATGAAAATTTTGTCGGCTGGGGCGGGGAGGATGAGGATCTTGGCATCAGATTAGTAATGGCAGGGATATATTGCCGGTC
Organism: Deltaproteobacteria bacterium; assembly: GCA_021802775.1. Taxonomy (GTDB): domain Bacteria; phylum Desulfobacterota; class Desulfobulbia; order Desulfobulbales; family Desulfurivibrionaceae; genus JAJZRJ01. The sequence continues at coordinate 26,575 of JAJZRJ010000007.1, read as the reverse complement.
CGCCATTCGTTACGTCAAAGCGCTCCACGCTTGGCACCCCAAGGAGTTAGGCAATCGTGGCTGGCAACAGGGACCGAATATGGAATATTTCAAAAAAACCAGACCATTTCGCTGTCAAAACGGTTTGGCAAAATCAGCCACCTGAGCCAATAATTTTTCCCAATCCCCGAATGCCCGATCGATCCGCTGCTGATTGAAAACCATCATTTTTTCACTTATCGCCCGGCAATCAACCTCACGCAATAAGCTTTCCAAATGTTCAAATGAATCGAAGTACTGGATATATGGCATATTCAGCTCATCATAATAATCAGCCAGATCGATCCATCTCTTAATAACTTCGTCCTTTCCAGTGTTATTGGGATCGTCGGCGGCCAGACCTGAAGTATTCAACTTGTTAACCTGATAGAATGACAGTTCGCTGAGCACCTTGTCAGGAAACTGCTTATGCAGATCAAAAAGAAATCTCTTGGTCGGAAAAAACAGGGGAACATTGGCGGAGTATTGCTCAAAGATGGACATCGTGCTTACTTGATACGGGATATGAACTATCCCCTTGAAATCATAGAAAGACTGCCACGAAAAACCATCCTTCAACGCCTCTGTCTTATTAAGCAATAACTCATTCAGAAACCTTGACCGTATCAATGGCCGCCGATTTTTCTGAAAATAAGCGAAAAGCCGATCCGCCATTCGCGGCACAACCGCATTTATCCAATTGATCACCCCCTGTGCCCTCCTTTGAATGAGAGCGGGTTGAATCCGCGACACCAGGATGAAAGCTTCGTGCCGGCCCCGATACTGAGCCTTGGTATACAGGCAGAGACTGGGGATCACCTGGGAAGCGATACCGGTGAAATGGCGGAGGTAATGCTCGTCGCCCCGGTTGTTGGAGACAATGGTGATGCGTCCGTCAGCGACCCCACGGACAAGGTAGTCGTTAAGCCATTGCCACTTTTCGGGACTGCTGGTAAACGGGTTTTCATAGCGGGTTGGATTGTCTACGACAATCGGCTTGCCGGTCTTTTCGTAAAGCAGGGCAAAGCTGGCGTTGTAGGTGACGATGAACGCGTCGAAACCATCGAGAACCTCCCGGTATCGACTGTAAAAATCGTCGCACATCGTCTGATCCAGGCCAAGCCAGGTGCCCTGGTTAACCACCTCGACCGAATCCCGCTTCCTGCCGAAGACCCAGGTGTGACCGGAAATGCTCCAATCCACCACCTCATGCCCCAGGTATTCAAAAATAAACTTCAAGTCCGCGATCACCGAGATATGGAGATCGAGATTGAAAAAACGCAGCTTCCGCACCGGCGGCTTCACCGCGGGAAGGCTATAAACGCACTGCCGCCTGCTGCCGCTGCCGGTCATCCTTGCTTTCTCCCTTCGCAGACCATAACCACGAATCCCACGCTCACCGGCGGGTCCAGACACACCTCGATCCGCCATTCCATGGCGGCTTCGGGAAGCATCGCCCGCAGATCCTTCATTTTCTCAGTGTGCCAGTCATGGGCCATCATCACGGTGCCCTGATCGCAGAACTGTTCAAAGAACAGGTATTGCGACATGGTCTGACTGGCATCCTCCGCCCCGTCCAGAAAAAAGCAGTCAAGCCGGTCACCGATATTTGGCGATAACGCCTCCACCCGGTCACCATGCACGAACTCCACAAAGGGAAAAAGCTCGGGGAGCCGTTTCCGGTAAAAGTCCACGCACCCCTTATGCAGGGAGGCATCGCTCTCCATGGTGATCACTTTTCCTTTACCGAGCCGGGCAAACGCATGAGCCAGGAAGAAGGTGCTGCCTCCACCGGTATAGGTGCCAATTTCAAAACAATGCCGCGGCTGGTGCCGGAGAATGGCCTCGTACAGAGCCCGCCGCTCGGCTAAAAACATCTGGCCCGGATTACCCCGGCATCCCTCAAAGAAAAAACGGTCCGCCGCCGAAAAGCGGAAGCGATCCATCAGGTTATAGCGGATCCTCTGCCGGGTGTTCAGCTCATCATAATGGTGCAGCAGTTTGCTCTGGTACCCCACGCATTCCTCCGTTCTTTTGTTTTTACAGAACTGATATCTATCGCTAGCAGAGCAGTCCTACGTCCTTTTGTTGCCCGCAAGCAAGGAAAGGTCATGCTCCACCATCTCCCGCACCAGTTCCTCGAAGCTGATCCGTGGCTTCCAGCCGAGCTTCTCACCCGCCTTGGCGGCGTTGCCGCACAAGACGTTTTTCTCTGACGGCCGGTAGAATTCGTCGCAAATCTCCAAATATTGCCGGTAATCCAGTCCGAGATGGCCAAAGGCTACTTCCAGAAAATCCCGGACCGAATGAGTCTGGCCGGTGGCGATCAGATAATCCTCGGGCTCATCCTGCCGGAGCATCAGCCACATGGCCTCCACGTAGTCGCGGGCATGCCCCCAGTCGCGGTTGGCATCGATATTGCCCAGCACTATCTTTTTGTCGATTCCCAGTTTGATCCTGGCGGCGGCGCCAGAAATTTTCCTGGTCACGAACTCACGGCCGCGGCGGGGTGATTCATGGTTGTAAAGGATACCGGAAACGGCAAACAGACCGTATGCTTCACGATAATTCCTGGTCAACTCAAAACCGGCCAGTTTGGAGATTCCATAAGGGGAGCGCGGCCTAAACCTGCTTGTTTCATCCTGGGGACTTTCCTCCGGATTTCCAAACATCTCGCTTGAGGCCGAAAAATAGATCCGGCAAGCAGGCGCTATTCTCTTTATGGCCGAAAGAACATAATGGGTACCATTCAGGTTGGTGTTGATGGTGGAAAACTCATCCTCAAAGGAATAGGACACATAGCTTTGCGCAGCCAAATGGTAAAACTCATCCGGCTTCACCTCTGAAACGATATTGAAGATGGAGGCATAACTCTCCATTGAAGCGCTATGGATATGAACATCATCTAAAATATGCCTGATTCTCCACATACGCACATCAGGGTCTTCCAGGCTGACCCTCCTGACAATACCGTGCACCTCATACCCTTTCGCAAGGAGCAGTTCGGCAAGGTAACTGCCGTCTTGACCGGTGATTCCCGAGATGAGTGCCTTTTTCATAAAGATATCCCTCCACTGTCCCGCAAAAGACGTTCGTAAACGGCCTCAACCTTTCCAGCCACCTCTTCCCAGCTTTGACCAGCGGCTGTATGCTTCGCTTCGCGGGACATCGCCGCCATCCTTTCATCGTTTGCAGCAAGTTCAACGATCTTCGTGGCGATTTGATCAGTGTTCGACTCCCTGTTCACCACAAAACCATTTTCCCCTTCACGAACCAAATCGCTTGCGCCCACGTTATCGCTGACGATGGCCGGCAACCCGGCGGCCATGGCTTCGGTGACAACCATGCCGAAGGTATCAAACCCGGACAAGAGGACAAGGATATCGGAAGCACTGTAAACCGCGGGCATGTCATGGCGGATGCCGGCAAAAAGGACGTCGTCATGGATGCCGTACCCCCGTGCGACATGCTCATATTTTTCCCGGTTGCCCTTGCCCACCACAAGAAGCCTGGGACGCCGGTGCAAGTTTTTCTTGCGCAGCCGCCCCATGATTGCCAACAGTTGGTCAAGGCCCTTCAGCTCGAAATTCATGCCGACAAAGAGGATCAAAAAATCACTTTCTGAAATCCCGAATTCCTTCCGGACCGCGACCCCGGATTGCGTCTCCGCAGCAAGAAATTGTTCATCGACACCAGGATGCACCACTTCCACACGATAATCTCCCGCGGGATACTCCTCCCGGTTTTTCCGGGCTGCGAGCGCAGAAACAGGCAAGACGTATTTACAATTTCCCTTAGTAAACATCCTCCTTTCAACCCAGCTTGTTGCCAGATCAAAAAGACTTGGCACCCGCTTGCGGCGAATTTTTTTTACCCAGGTTCGGTGCGGGATACTGTGAACCGTCGCGACATCGGCAGTGAAAATACGGTCATGGGTATGGACAATATCCGGTTTGATCTTCTTGAGCTTTCTCTGAACAAACCAGGCAAAACTGATGGTGGTCAGCCACTTGGGAAAAGTAAGGCTCGGTATCCGGTGAAAGGTTATCCGGCTTGAGCCGCCCTGCCATTGACTGGCAAGCACATGAATATCATAGGTTGCATTCCGTGCTATCCTTTCGGTCAATTCGCGAACGAATCTTTCCCCTCCCCCCACGAGGCCATATTTGGGAACGACGACCGCGATTTTTCTTTTACGAGGCATGAAGACAACTATTTCCGGGGCTCCCCCCGGCGCTGTTGTTGTTCTGAATGCTGTCAGCCGAAACAACAGCAAAGGAAACACACATGAGCAACTCTAAAAAGTGCATGAACACTACGTTAAACAACCCATACACTGAAAATAACATAATGGCAGACAAAACAAGTTGTCCGAGAAGCCTTATCTCCAGGGAAGCCGCACTCCGAATCAACTTTATGCACATTCTTATTCCCGTTACCCAAACACCCAAAAACAAGATCAGGCCGACCACGCCTGTTTGTATCGTAAGCCCAATCCACATGTTATGGGGGCTTGTATATTCAACTCCATCATTTTTGATTGCAATGGGAACCTGGTCCCTGAGTTTCTCATGGTCAACGAAACGCGAATCCCCAGGGGTTTCCATACTGAAACCCATTCCTGTGATCGGGTGTTCTTTAATCAACAGCAGAGACATATAGTTAATAGTCAATCTGTCGGTATAAGAACCAATATTATCCAAGCTTCGCAACTTCGTAAAAAAGCCGAAAAAAGCCAGAACAACGGCCAGCATCACCGCTGCCAATATTTTTTTATTGTCCCAGAAGAGCGCAACAACAACGAAAGGCAGGGAAACCAGAAGCGAGCGCATCTGTGTTACAAAAATAATCAACGAAAGCCCAACAAGACACAAGAATAATGCGCATTTACCCCAAAACCCCTCCCCGATTCGCCAGAGATAAACTGCAAGCATTGCGGCGAACAAGGCCATGAACCCCAGCGGACCAACCGGAAGTTGATGGTTGGGAATGCACATCCGGGTCAAAAAGCTATTCTGATCCACCACATAAAAAAAATACATATCATGGAACCCGGAAATCATCACCGAGACGATAATGGCCCAGAACAACAGTCGAATCTTTGCGCGTGAATTGAAGAAAATCGTCAGCAACAAAAACAGCACGATATATTTCAATAAATGGCTGCGGAGATCATGCAGGCTCGCGCCAACATCCAGCGCCCAGAACAGCCCGGCAAACGCCCACCCGGTAAAAAGCGCGACCGGCAGGGTGAGTGGTGTATTTAAAGGGCGCCAGTCACGATACCGCAGAAAACAAAAGGCCAGCAAGACAACCGCCGAATAGTAACAGATCTCACGGATGGAAGTGGTATGTGGAAAAGGGTTCAGGGCAATGTTAATCAGAACAAGAAAGGGCACAACTTTTGCCCAGATAATTATTTCCCATTTTTTCGGATGATCTAAACATATCCTCCCAACTTGGAGGGTAGTTACAGCTTGTTGCATGCGCAATTCCTTTATTTCAGCCGGTTAATTGATTCCGCACCGCCGAGTAGACCTCATCGACATCAAGTTCGTCCATACAGCGGCTCTTCAGGCTATCCTCACACCCCTTACGATGACACGGCACACAAGGAAAAGCCTTGTGCACCACCATATGTTTCTCTCCCCTTGGCGCCCACGTCGCAAATCCCGATGGTCCATAGAGACCGATGGTCGGCGTACCCACGGATGCAGCGATGTGCAAACCGGCGCTATCCACCCCGATAAAAAGACAACATTCCTTCAAAAGAGGAGGGAGCAAGGCTATCGATGTCTGCCCTGCAAGATTAAAAACGCCTTCACCGGCCAGGGCAGCGATCTCGTCCGCCCTCTCCCGCTCGTCAGGTCCACCAACGATAAGGACCGGCAGACCATAATCCTCATGCACTCGCCGAATGAGCGTGGCCAGTTTCGACTTTTTCCATTCCTTATAGCCCCACAGTGAAAAAGGCTGAACGGCAATCACCTTATCCCACCGCCCCAGACCGTACACAGCCAACAACCTCTCTACCTCGGTAAGCCGCGCGGGAGAAACGCTGATTTCGGGTATCACCTGTTCCGTTTGGATACCGTATGGGGTGAGGATTTCCAGATAATGCTCAACAATAAACTGTCCTTGTTTCCCACTTGGCGCGACGAGGTGAGTAAACAGCCTGTTCCGCCATAACGTGCCGTCCAGAGCATACGGGGCAAGCCGAAACGGCGCCCCGGACAAAAAGGCAAGAACCGCACCCCGAGTCCCGGTACGTAGATCGATAGCCAGATCAAAGTGGTAACGCCGCACCGCCCGCCAAAATTTCCACTGATATGCTAAGGTACCCCATACCCCCCGCGGCTTCCCGTCAACAACGATAACCCCGTCAGCCCATTGACAACCCTCAACCAAACCGGCGGCCTTCTGGCGAACCGCCATAACGATCTGAGCCTTGGGCATGGTTTCTTTCAGGGCACGGGCGCACGAGAACGAATAGACCACATCGCCAATATCCCCAAGCTGAACCAGCAAGATCGTCTTCAGGCGTTCGAGGGGAAGTGTCTCTCCTCCTTTCTTCCGCTGTGGTTGCATCGCCATGGAGGGTTCCACTCTTAAACGCATCCGCTGAAATGCCAACCAAGCAAACTGGCATAACGCCATAAACGGCGACGGCTTTCCTGATGCATCCCCACGGAGAGAAGGACTCCGACACCATTCAGCATCATATTCACCAAAAGTCGTATTACCACAATCAATCCAAACAGGTAGATCAGGTTGCCATGCCATTTGCGGAGGTACTGGTACCGCGAACGGTAGAACATCTTCCGGGCCTCGATATTGTCGCCGGCGCTCTGGCCCTGTAGATGGTAAATCCGGGCATCCGGCACGAACCAGGACTCCCAGCCGGCCTCTTTCATTGCGCGTGCCCAGTCGGTCTCCTCCATGAAGAAAAAATAGCGTTCATCGAGCAACCCCACCGCATCCATGGCTGCCTTGCGCACCATGAGGCAGGCGCCGATGCAGGATTCCACCGGGATCGGCGCCGCATACTCCCGCCGCTTGCTGGGGAATCTTTTGGGCCACAGGATACGGAGCACGGACTCGTTGCCAAGCAGGGTCAAAAAGCTCGGGAAGTTGGCAATGGAGTTCTGCTTGGTGCCGTCGGCATTGAGCAGTTGACCGCACCCCATGGCCACCCGTGGGTGGCTCTCCATGAAGCGCAGCAATTTTTCCACCGCCCCCTCGGTGAGCACTGCATCGGTATTGAGGAGCAGCGCGTAGCGGCCAGCCATCTGGCGCAGGGCCTGGTTGTTGGCCGCGGCAAAGCCGAGGTTCCGCTCGTTTTCGATGACGACCGCCTGGGGATATTCCTGCCGCACCGCCGCGACACTGCCGTCGGTGGAGGCGTTGTCCACCACAAAGACCTCGAACGACAACTCGCGGATCGTATGATAGACCGAGGCCAGGCAGTCAAGGAGCAACGCCCTGGTGTTCCAGTTCACGATGACGATGGAAAGATCCACGCCCGCCATCTACGCCTCACCAGTGATCTTCATGACCGCCTGCACCACCTCTGACACCGGGATATCCGCCATGCAGGCCGTGGTGTCGAACTGGCACTGTTTCTTGAGACAGGGGCTGCACGGCAGTCCGAGCCGGATTATCTGGTGCTTCCCGCCATAGGGGCCGGTCCGCCACGGGGCGGTGGGGCCGAACAGAGCCACCACCGGGGTACCCATGGCCGCGGCCACGTGCATGGGGCCGGTATCGGTGCTCACCACCACCTGCGCCCTGGCAAAAATGGCAGCCAGGCTCTTGAGCGAGGTGGCACCGGCCAGGTTGACCGCCTTCTGGCGCATCATGGCGCCAATGGCCGCGACTCCGGCCCGGTCAGCCGGCCCGCCGGTAAAGACCACCGCCTTGCCCGACTCCGCCAGCCGGTCCGCCAGCGCGGCGAACTTCTCCGGCTGCCAGTGCTTGGTCGGCCAGGTGGTCATCGGGTTGATGACAACAAAAGGGTGCTCAGGTGCAATGCCATGGGCCTCCAGGAGTTCCATTGCCGCCTGATGGTCGGCAGTGGTGAGCGGCAGCTCGAAACGCACCTCCGGGCACTCGATGCCAATGGCACGTAGGAGGTGCAGCTCGCGGTCCACGGCGTGCATCTCCATGGAAACCGCCGGGACCTGTTCGTTCAGAAAGAGGTAACTCATCTCGGCGTGCTCCATGCCGCGGCCAAAGCCTACCTTGCGGCCGGCCTTGGCAAGCGCCACCCAGATGCCGCTCTTAAGCAGCCCCTGGAAGTCGATGAGCAGGTCGTAACGGGTGTCGCGCAACTCCCGCAGAAAGCGCTGCGCCTGACTCCAGGCAGAGAGGCGCCTGCCGGCCCGCCACTCCCTCATCCATCCCTTGCGGCCAGCGACCAGCACTCGGTCGAGCGCCGGATGGCCGATCACCACGTCGGCGGCGGCCTCTTCCACCAGCCAGGTAATCCGGGCCGTTGGATAAGTCCGGCGCAGGCAGTGGAGCGCCGGCAGGGTATGAATGACATCGCCGATGGCGCTGGTCTTGACGATCAGGATATTCAAACAGCAATCCTCTGCAACCGCATCATGCACCACGGTCCTTGCGTCGACCCGACTCCCAAAGCTTAGTGTACTTAAAGAAAACATTGACCGCATCGCAGACTGCCTGCACAAACCCCTCCTTACCGTCCAGGAAACCCCGGCGCAGGAGATAGTTGTGCACAAAGGCCCAGGCAGATCGGGCCGCCGCCTGCCAGGGCGAGCCTTTCCGGCCGGATTTGGCCAACTCGGCGGCACCGGCTGAAGAATAATCATTGATCTTGGCCAGGGTATGGGCGATATCCCGGTTGGCATGGTGGACAATCACACCTTGGAGCTGCCCCACCGGGCCGTCCACCACCAATCCCTCGTGCACCAGACGGTCGCTCATCCGTGCTTGCGTCCGGTCGAAGAGCCGCACCACCCGGTCCGGCCACCAGCCCGCGTGCTTGAGCCAGCGGCCGCAGAAAAAATTCTGGCGCGGCAGACTGTAGGCGACATGGGCGGGCTGACGCAGCACCGCCGTAATCTCTTGGGCGGTTGCCGGCGGGATTCGCTCATCGGCATCCAGCACCAGCACCCATTGGTGGCGGCACTGGTCAATGGCGAACTGCTTCTGCCGGCCGAATCCGAGCCACGCCTGAACGATCACCCTGGCGCCATGGGCCTCGGCAATGGCCACGGTCCGGTCGCTGCTGCCGGAATCGACCACCACGATCTCGTCGGCAAAGGCGACGCTGGCAAGGCAGTCGGCCAGCGGCTCCTCTTCATTGAGAGTGATGATCGCCACGGAAAGCGGCTTCCGGTTTGCATTCAAACCGATACCTTCGCCGCGTTCGCTGCTGTCGGCTGCGCTGCGCGGCTCCTCGCCGTACTCACTGTACTGCCTCGTCGCTGCTCGCTGGCCTTCGCGGTCTCGGTTCGACTGCTTGCCGGAACCCTTAGAGGAAAGTGACATCAAATCAGCCGCCATACTGGGTCTCCAACCACTGCCGGTAGCTTCCGTCCATCACTGCCCGCCACCATGGCTCGTTGGCCAGATACCAATCCACGGTTCTGGCGATGCCGCTCTCAAAGGTTTCCTGCGGCTGGTACCCCAACTCCGCGCTAATCTTGCTGGCATTGATGGCATAGCGCCGGTCGTGACCCGGACGGTCAGTGACAAAGGTGATGAGCCCCGCGGCACCCTTGCCCTCTCCTGCCGGGCTCTCGGGGAAACGCCGGCGCAATCCAGGATCGGCGGCAAACCGTTCATCCATCAGCCGGCAGATGAGCCGCACGATCTCGATGTTGGTCCATTCGTTGTTGCCGCCGATGTTGTACACCTCGCCGGCCCGGCCTTTGTTGAGCACCCGCTCGATGCCCTGGCAATGATCCTCCACGTAGAGCCAGTCGCGGATGTTCTCACCGTCGCCATAGATCGGCAGCGCTTTTCCGTGGAGGATGTTGAGCAGCACCAGCGGGATCAATTTTTCCGGAAACTGATAGGGGCCGTAGTTGTTGGAACAGTTGCTCGTGGTCACCTGCAGGCCGTAGGTGTGGTGATAGGCCCGCACCAGGTGATCCGCCGCTGCTTTGCTCGCCGAATAGGGCGAATTGGGGGCGTAGGGGGTCGATTCGGTAAAGGCCGGATCAGCCGACGCCAGCGAGCCGTAGACCTCGTCGGTGGAGACATGATGGAAGCGATGGGGCCGGCCGCCAAAACTCGCGTCGAGCCAGACCGCCTTGGCGGCCTTGAGCAGGCTGTGGGTGCCGACGATATTGGTCTGCACAAAGGGGTCCGGCCCATGGATGGAGCGGTCCACGTGGGATTCGGCCGCGAAGTTGACGATGGTGTCGAGCCGCTCTTCCCGCAGCAGTTGCCCCACCAATGCCTCATCGTTGATATCGCCCTGCACGAAACGGAAGCGCGGGTCGCCTTCCGCTGCCGCGAGACTGGCCCGATTGCCGGCATAGGTAAGCAGGTCGAGCACCACCAGCCGGTCGTCGGGATAACGGGCCAGCCAGTAGTGGACAAAATTGGCGCCGATAAAGCCGGCAGCGCCGGTGACGAGCAATCTAGCCATTCCCGTGCATCCCCTTATATTCCGCCAGCATCCGTCGCAACTGCACGCGCCAATGGGGGGCCGGGCCGCTAAGCAGCGCCCAGGTCGCGGTTTTATCGAGCACGCTGTAAGCAGGCCGCCGGGCCGGGGTCGGATACTCTGCCGTGGTGATGGGCACGATTGGAATCGTCCGGCCAAGCAGCCCCAAAGCCAGAGCCTCCTCCTGGATCGCCACGGCAAAATCGTACCAGCTCGCCACCCCGGCATCACTCCAGTGGTGGATACCCGGCAGGGAGCGGCAGGTTATCTGCCAGACCGCCTCGGCCAACCCCCAGGCCCAGGTGGGGGTGCCGATCTGGTCGGCCACCACCCGCACCTCCTCGCGTTCGGCCATGAGCCGCAGCATGGTCTTGACGAAATTCCGGCCATTGCTCGAATAGAGCCAGGCGGTCCGCACAATGGCGCACCCCTCCCCCAACACCTGCTGCACCGCCTCTTCTCCAGCCAGCTTGGTCGCGCCGTAGACCCCGAGCGGGGCCGGGGGATCGGCCGGACCATAGGGCCGGGAACTGGCGCCGTCAAAGATAAAATCCGTGGAAACCTGCACCAGAAAGGCATTGTTCGCCCTGGCTGCCCGGGCCAGGTGGGCCGCACCCTGGGCGTTCACCGCCTGCGCGCGTTCCGGCTCGGCCTCAGCCTTGTCCACCGCGGTATAGGCGGCTGCATTGATGATGGCATCCGGCCGCGCCTCGGCAACCACACGTGCCACCGCCGCGTGATCGGTAATGTCCAGACCGGCTGCATCCATCGCCACCAAGGCCACCCCTTGCGGGACACATCGCTGCAACTCCCAGCCCAATTGGCCGGCCGCGCCGGTGAGCAGCACCTTCATGGGTAATAGGCCGCCTGCCGGAAGGGCGTGCCTGCGGCATCCTTGGGCGAGAGCAGGGGCAATACCCCCTCCACCAAGGGCCAGGCAATGGCCAGTTCCGGATCGTCCCAGCGGATGCAGCGTTCATGTTCCGGCGCGTAAAAATCGGTGCATTTGTAGATAAATTCGGCAGAGTCGCTGGTCACATAAAAGCCATGGGCAAAACCGGGCGGCACCCAGAGCATCCGCTTGTTTTCGGCGGAGAGCAGTTCGCCCGCCCACCGGCCAAAGGTCGGCGAAGATTGCCGCAGATCCACGGCCACGTCGTAAACCTCGCCGCTGATCACCCGCACCAGCTTGCCCTGGGGATTGACGATCTGATAGTGGAGTCCCCGCAGGGTGCCCTGGCCTGACTTGCTGTGGTTGTCCTGGACAAAGGCGAGATCAAGGCCGGCAGCGGCGAATTTCCGCGCATGCCAGGTCTCCATGAAAAAGCCGCGGCTATCGCCGAACACCTGCGGCTCGATCAGCACCACCTCGGGAATCCGGGTCGGGACAAAGCGCATCAACGCCCCTCTTCCGCCAGGATATCGAGGAGATACTGGCCATAGCCGTTCTTGCTGAGCGGCCCGGCCAGGCGGGCCAGCCCCCCGGCGTCGATGTAGCCCATGCGGAAGGCGATCTCCTCGACACAGGCGACCTTGAGCCCCTGCCGCTCCTCCACCACCCGGATGAAGTTGGCCGCATCCAGCAGCGAATTGTGGGTGCCGGTGTCGAGCCAGGCGGTACCGCGGCCCAGCCGTTCCACCTGGAGCCTGCCCTTGGCGAGATACGCCTTGTTCACGTCGGTGATCTCCAGCTCGCCGCGGGCCGAAGGCTTGATCCCCTTGGCAATCGTGACCACCTCGTGGTCGTAGAAATAGAGGCCCGTCACCGCATAATGACTCTTGGGCTTCCGCGGTTTCTCCTCGATGTCGAGCACCCGGCCTGCATCGTCGAACCGGACCACGCCGTAGCGTTCCGGATCCCGCACATAGTAACCAAAGACCGTACCGCCCTCGCGGCGCTTGGCGATCTGCTGGAGGATAGCGGCCAGGCCGTGGCCATAGAAGATGTTGTCCCCCAGCACCAGGGCCACCCGACTGCCGGCCAGGAACCCCTCAGCGATCAGGAAGGCCTGGGCGATGCCGCCCGGTTCCGGCTGCACCGCGTAGGAAAGGGAGAGCCCCCACTGGCTGCCATCCCCGAGCAATCGCACGAACTGGGCCTGGTCCTCGGGGGTGGTGATCACCAGGATCTCGCGGATGCCGGCCAGCATCAGGGTGGAGAGCGGATAGTAGATCATCGGCTTGTCGTAGACCGGCATGAGCTGTTTGCTCACCGAGCGGGTCAGCGGATAGAGCCGGGTGCCGCTGCCGCCTGCCAGGATGATCCCCTTCATAGCGCCACCATCGTGATTTTTTCGGCTCCGTGGCGCCGTGGGCTGCTTTTGAGAAACGCTTGCTTTTCCGCCTGAGGCATTTTATTCTCACCTGTCAGTGGCCTGGAAAGAGGGCCGTCCGGTCCCGCTAAAATTTCGTAATTTTAGCGTGTTTTGCCGTAAATAAAAAGTCTTTTTCCCGCGGTCCGCTGCGGCGAAGAAGCACCACCCCTGCCCGCCCCAAGGAAAGATCACCATGATCAGCCAGGAACTCCTCGATATCCTCGCCTGCCCCAAGTGCAAGGGACCGGTCCACTTGACTCCGGCCAAGGACGGCCTGGTCTGCGAATCCTGCCGTCTGCTCTACGAAATCCGCGACGACATCCCGATCATGCTCATCGACGAGGCCAAGAAACTAACAGAAAGTACTGAGGACTGACGGAAAGTGCTGAGAGATCGCGGCTGAAGCCGCTCCTCGGCCCTCGGTCCTCGCCCTCAACACTCAGCACTTATAATGATATATCAGCACATCACGGCGCACTGTTTCGTCAATGTCCCCTACCCCCGGCTGGTGCAGGATTTCGACCTGATCCGTAGCCACCGCCTCCAGCCGGAGATCGGGCTTGAGGGGGAGTGGCTCTACACCACGTCAGCGCGGGAGTTTGCCGCCACCGCGGACCGGCTCCACGCCGAGGGGCTGGCCTGCACCATTCACGCCCCCTTTTTCGACCTGCTGCCCGGTGCCCTGGATCACCGGATCCGGGCCGCCAGCCGCGACAAACTGCGCCGCGCCTTTGCCCTTTTGCCTCTCTTCAAGCCGCGCGCCGTGGTCTGCCACCTGGGATTCGAGGCAAACAAACACGAGGGCTCCAAGCAACAGGAATGGTTCGGCCATGCCCTGGACACCTTCCGGGAATTGCTCGCCATGGCCGAGGCCAGCGGCGTGACCATGATGCTGGAAAACACCTACGAACAGAGCCCGGAGCAGCTCCAGGCCATGCTGGCGGCGCTCGACTCGCCCCAGGCCCGCTTCTGCTTCGACCTGGGCCACTCGCTGGCCTTTGCCAAGAGCTCCTGGCGCGACTGGTTCCCGGCCATGGCGCCGTGGCTCGGCCAGCTCCACATCCACGACAACCATGGCGAGCGCGACGAGCATCTGGCGCCGGGCCAGGGCAACTTCGATTTTGCCGGCTTCTTCGACTACCTGCACAAAGAACGGCTCGACCCGATCCTCACCCTGGAGCCCCACACCGAGGAAACGCTCTGGCAGAGTCTCGCCGCCCTCGACCGGATGGGCATCCTTACAGGAATGCAGAATGCAAAATGAAGAATGAAAAGTGAAAGGCAAAAATTTGTACTCTTACTATTCTTAATTTTTAATTCTTAATTCTTAATTCTTAATTCTTCTCGGAACCGCTATGTCGGAAGCCCCACAAGCCAACTTTGTCCACCTCCACGTCCACACCCAGTACAGCCTGCTGGACGGCGCCATCCGCATCGGCGACCTGCTGGCCAAGTGCAAGGAGTACGGCATGGACGCCGTGGCCGTCACCGACCACGGCGCCATGTTCGGGGCCCTGGAATTTTACGTCAAGGCCAAGAAGGCCGGGATCAAACCGATCATCGGCTGCGAGTTCTACATCTCCCCTTCCGACCGCTTCGACAAATCCGCCAAATCCAAGGGCAAGGCCACCTTCCACCTGGTGCTCTTGGCCATGAACCTTGCGGGCTACAAGAATCTCATGAAGCTCGCCTCCATCGCGCAGCTCGAAGGGTTCCACTACGCGCCCCGCATCGACATGGAGGTGCTGGCCGCGCACAGCGAAGGGCTCATCGCCCTCACCGCCTGCCTGCACGGCGGCATCCCCTTTCGCATCGCCCAGGGCGACATGGCGGGCGCCCGCGCCGAGGCAAAACGGCTGCAAGAACTCTTCGGCGACCGCCTCTATCTGGAGATGCAGGAGAACAAGATCCCGGAACAGACCGTGGTCAACAAGGGGCTCAAGCTCCTTGCCAAGGAACTGAACATCCCGCTGGTGGCGACCAACGACTGCCATTATCTCAACCGCGACGAGGCCCAGGCCCACGAACTGCTGCTCTGCATCCAGACCGGCAAGACCATCCACGACACCAGCCGCTTCCGCTTCTCCACCGACGAACTCTTCTTCAAGTCGCCGGAGGAGATGAAGGCCGCCTTCAGCCACTGCCCCGAGGCCATTGCCGAGACAGTCAAAATCGCCGAGCGCTGCCAGTTCGACCTCGTCTTTGGCGAGCATCACTTCCCGATCTTCCCGGTGCCCGAGGGCGAGACCCTGGATTCCCTTTTCGAGCGGGAGGCCCGGGAGGGGCTGGAGGTACGGCTCACCACCATGCGGGAAATCGGCTCCCTCACCCCGGAGCTTGAAAAAAGCTACCGCGACCGTTTGGAGATGGAGATCGAGGTCATCAAGAAGATGGGCTTTCCCGGCTATTTTCTCATCGTCGCCGACTTCATCAACTGGGCCAAGGATCACCGGATCCCGGTGGGGCCGGGCCGCGGCTCCGGCGCGGGCAGTCTGGTGGCCTACTCCATGCGGATCACCGACATCGACCCCATCCCCTATGGCCTGATCTTCGAGCGCTTTTTGAACATCGAGCGCAAGTCCATGCCCGACTTCGACGTGGACTTCTGCCAGGAACGCCGCGGCGAGGTGATCGAATACGTCCAGCAGAAGTACGGCGGCGAGGACCATGTCGCCCAGATCGTCACCTACGGCTCGATGAAGGCCCGGGCGGTGATCCGCGACGTGGGCCGGGCCCTGGGCATGACCTTCGGCGAGGTGGACCGCATCGCCAAGCTCATTCCCGAGGAGCTCAAGATCACCATCAAGAGCGCCATCGACAAGGAGCCGCGCCTCCAGGAACTGCTGCGGGAAGACCCCAAGGTCAAGGAGCTGCTCACCATCGCCCGGACCCTGGAGGGTTTGAACCGCCACACCTCGATCCACGCCGCCGGCGTCGTCATCTCGCCCGGCCCGATGGTGGAATACCTGCCGGTCTGCAAGGGCCCCAAAGGCGAGGTGCTCACCCAGTACGACATGGTCCACACCGAGATGACCGGGCTGATCAAGTTCGACTTCCTGGGCTTGAAGACCCTCACCGTCATCGACCGGGCCTTGAAGATCATCGCCGCGGACCGCGGCCAGCAGCTCGACATCAGCCGCATCCCGCTCGACGACCCCAAGACCTACGATCTCCTGACCAAGGGCGATGCCCTGGGCGTCTTCCAGCTGGAAAGCTCGGGCATGCGCCAACTGCTGGTGGATATGAAGCCCGAGGCCTTTTCCGACCTCATCGCGCTGGTGGCCCTCTACCGGCCCGGCCCATTGGAATCGGGCATGGTGGCGGACTTCGTCAACACCAAGCACGGCCGCATGGTGGCCTCCTACCCGCTGCCGCAGCTCGAACCGATCCTGAAGGAAACCTACGGCGTCATCGTCTACCAGGAACAGGTCATGAAGATCGCCAACGTGCTGGCGAGCTACTCCCTGGGCGACGCCGACAACCTGCGCCGCGCCATGGGCAAGAAGAAGCCCGAGGTCATGGCCCAGGAAAAGGTGAAATTCCTGGCCGGGGCCAAAAAGAACAACATCCCGCTCGACAAGGCGGAACACATCTTCGACCTGATGGAGAAGTTCGCCGGCTACGGCTTCAACAAGAGCCACAGCGCGGCCTACGCCCTCATCGCCTACCAGACCGCCTGGCTCAAGGCCCATTACCCGGCCCAGTTCATGGCCGCGCTTCTCTCCTGCGACGTCGGCAATACCGACAAGGTGGTGCGCTACATCAACGAGTGCAAGGAACACGAAATCGAAGTGCTGCCGCCGGACATCAACGAATCGCAGAAGGACTTCACCGTGGTCAACGACCGGGTGCGCTTCGGGCTGGCGGCGGTGAAGAACGTGGGTGACGCGGCCCTCGACTCCATCATCGAAGAGCGCGCCAAGGATGGCCCCTACCGATCGCTTCCCGATCTCTGCATGCGGGTCGATTCCCGCAAGGTGAACCGCCGGGTAGTGGAAAGCCTGATCAAGGCCGGCGCCTTCGATTCGCTGGGGGCCAGGCGCTCCCAGCTCTTCGCCATCCTCGACGCGGCGCTGGACCAGGCCCAGGTCGCCCAGCGCGACAAGCTCTCCGGCCAGATCTCGCTCTTTGCGGTGATGCCGGCCGCGCAGGTGAGCAAATCGGTGACCATCGAACTGCCCGATGTGCCGGAGTGGAACGAACGCGAAAAGCTTGCCCTGGAAAAGGAAACCGTGGGCTTCTACATCACCGGCCATCCGCTCGACAACTTCCATCAGGAGATCATGGCAGTAGCGGATACCGATCTCACGGGACTCGCCGAATGGGGCGACAACCAGCCGGTGCGGGTGGGCGGGCTGATCCGCGAGTGCAAGCTGCACAAGAGCAAGAAAGGCGACCCCATGGCCTTCCTTACCCTCGAGGATACCGCCACCGGCGTCGAGGTGGTGGTCTTCCCCACGGCCTATGCCATGAGCGCGCCGCTGCTCAACTCCACCGACCCCATCGTGGTGCAGGGCACGCTCAAAAAAGAGGAACGCGGGGTGAAGATCATTGCCGAGGAGGTGGTGAGCCTGGCCGAGGCGCGGGCCAGGTACACCACCGGGCTTAAGCTCATGCTCCAGGCGGAGCGCACCAGCCGCAAGCAGCTTGAGGAATTGAAAAAGGCGATGCGCGAGTTCCACGGCCCCTGCCCGGTCTCGCTCACCGTGCGCTTTAACGGCCGCGGCGAGGTGGACCTCG
Organism: Deltaproteobacteria bacterium; assembly: GCA_021802775.1. Lineage (GTDB taxonomy): Bacteria > Desulfobacterota > Desulfobulbia > Desulfobulbales > Desulfurivibrionaceae > JAJZRJ01. Next base: position 8,860 of record JAJZRJ010000007.1, on the reverse strand, counting down.
ACACCCACGCCGACCTCACCGTCCGTCCGTGCCGGGAGCTGACCACGGCCCTGGAAAAATGCCTCGGCTATCCGGGCGTATTCTACCTCCGGAAACAAACCGAACTGGAGCAGAAAGGCGGTCGCAATGGCCGCTGGGCCAAGGGAGAACGGACAAGTTAGCTCTTGGGGAGCAAATGGGGGATTGACCGGGAAAGCATACTCCTCCCAAAAGTCAGAAATTCCCTTGCAATACCGGCTTGGCAGTGCTATTTGATAGGAATATACCCCCAAAGGGCAGGAAGGGATGCCCGACAATAGAAGGAGAGGAGGAAGGGTCCATGCGATTGAGAAAAAACACCACAAAACTTGCCGTGTCTGCTGTGCTCGCGGCCCTGGCCGTGGCGCCAACAACGAATGCCAGCGAGGAGAAGACTCCCCTGACCCAACTCGCCATGTCCGCCGTTCCTGCCGCCACCAGCGGCAGCACATCGAGCCTTGCCAACAGCATGGCGAATTACGGCCTGAACTGGCTGAAAAATGGCCTTGGCGAGAGCGCCCCGGAATGGGCAAAACGGATAGAGCTTGAATTGGGCCTTCTGGAAGACGAGGAGCCGACCTGGTCGATCCTGACGGTCCAGCCCCTTTACCAGACCGACTCCAAGGATAAAACCCTCTTTGTGCAGGCCCGTCTGGCAAAAAATTACCAGTTTGGCGACGACCGGATCACGGCCAACGGCGGCTTGGGTTACCGCCAACTCTTCGTGGACAACACCCTGCTGCTGGGCGCCAACACCTTCTATGACTATGAGTCGGAAATGGACCACACCCGCGTCGGCGTCGGGGCTGAAGCCCGCTGGTACAATTTCGATTTTTACGCCAACTACTACGACGCCACCAGCGACACCCGCACCTACACCGATGCCACCGGCTCCGGTACCGAAAAGGCCCTGGACGGTTTCGACCTGGAACTCACCTCCCAGGTTCCTTACCTCCCGTGGCTCCGCGTGCGGGGCAAATACTTCGAATACGACAGCGACAAGGCAACAGACGACGTTGACGGCTGGTCCTACAGCGCCGAGATGGACCTCCACCCCAATATGCGGTTTGAGATCGGTTCCACCGACGATAATTTCTCGGACAACGCGGTGTTCGCGAAATTCACCTTCCAGTTGGCATCCGCCGCACGGCCGGCGGCCACCAAGCAGTTCGTGGCCGACAAGGCCTTTGAACTCCGTGACATGACCACCCACACCCTGGACAAGGTGCGCCGCAACAACACCATCCGGGTGGAACGGGTAACCAATGGCAATATCACCATTTCACGCCAGTAAAAAATTGCTTGGGATAATATTAAGGAGAATCTCATGAAAAAGAGTTCACTTTTTTGCGGCCTGATCGGTTCGGCCCTGGTGCTGGGCTCCGCCTCGGCAAGCTATGGATGTCCTGCGGGATTGACCTGCGGTCCCGCCGACGTGTATGAGGTCACGGTTCACAGCATAGAACTTTGTACGGGCACAGACGGCACCAGCTGCGAAGGCGCCGCCATTGTCGGCCAGGGAGCCAGAACCTTTGACATCGCCAGCGTTGGGGTTGGCGCCGAGGTCGGTTCCTACGCCACCATCAGCAACCTCCTGGCGGGAACCACCTATACCCATGTGCGGGTAACCGTCGATACATCCTTCGACATCCGGGGTACCGCAACTGTCGTCGGACTCGGTGTCTGCAACACCGAAGGCACCCCTGGCACCGCGGCCACGCCGGCAACTGTAGCCGCAGCCCAAGCGCTGGCAACATCGACCCTGGTACTCCCGCAGCCAGGCGCCCTGGCGGCCATAACGGCGGCTGGCACCTATACCCCCCTGGGCGTCGTCCACAATGGCGCCACCCTGACCATGGTCGGCGCGCTCCCCGCGCCGATCACCATCACCACCCAGGCCCCCTCCATCGATATCGCCTTCGACACGAGCGAAGGTTTGGGCGCGGCGAATATCAGCGGGGCTTGCGGTCTGTTCCCGGCCCCGCCCGACATCGTTGTCACACTTAACTAATTCAAGAAATTAAAAAACACCAAGTCAGACAGATGCTCTTCCCTTTGGGGTTGAGCATCTGTTTTTTTATTTGGGAAGCAAAAAATCGGGCGGGGCAGAAACTCGAGACAATCGGCAACCGCTGGGCCACCAAAAGAGAGGGGATAAGCTAACCCTTGGGGAGCAGGGTCGGCTTGGCGGCGAGAATATACTTGAGCCAGTCAAAGCCGAACTTGAGCAGGGCCTCGTCGTCGGTGGCAATGGCCCGCTTGCGCGCCTTATCGATGGTGAACCTGGCCAGCAGGTTGTGGTCGTTCACATACTGGCGGAAACGGTCCACGTTGTAGCAGACCATAAAGGCCAAGAGTTGACGCGGCCCCGCGGCCCCCTCGCCCTGCCAGGGGTTCCCCGCAAAGATGGTATCCATCTCGGCCCACAGGTCGTCCATGGCGTTGTAGTACACCAGTTGCTGGTCCCGCAGCCAGTCGCGCACGATCCACTCCTTGGTCTCCTGGTGCCCCAGGCAATAGGGGTGGTTGGTCAGGAAGTAATACTCGGTCGGCCTCCCCTGGCTCGGGCTTCTGTCCACCGCCCGCTCCAGCGGATACATGCGGCAGGAAGAGGGACGATCCTCATACACCGTGCAGCCCGTGGCCGGATCGAGAAACGGGCAGGTGTGGTCGGCATTCTCGGCCATGCGCATGATCACCGAGGGGAAGAAGGGATTCGCCCCCTGCACCACCCCGGCATACTGATTCAGGAACTCCTCGGAACCGATGTTGAGCCGCTTCTTGAGCCGCAGGATGTCGTAGGGATAGAGAAAAAGGTCGAGCTTGCGGCAGCACCGGGTGAAGCAGGCCACACCGGGGTGGCAGGCAAAGCGGAACGGCGCGTCGCCTAATGGGGTCATGCCCTCGGGAAACTTCTTTTCCATGGCGTTTTTCTCGGTCGTGATGTTCGGATAATCTGGCCCTTTTCCGGGGCGGCGAGGGGCACACCCTACCATCGCCGGCCGGAAAATTCAAGCCCTGCCCTGCCGAGTGTAAGGAGTAAATAAACTGTCCGGAAAGAGCACTTGCCGCAAAGCGAAATGGCGTCTATAGTAGCTTCCGTATTTGATTGATGTTCCCCGCTTCCCGCAACCCGAGGATGCCATGCCGCTCTCCACGCTCGACAAGAAGGCCCTGGCCAGGGCCGTCAAGAAATTCCATACCGCCAACATCCTGGTCATCGGCGACATCATCGTCGATCACTTCATCTGGGGCTCGGTCAGCCGCATCTCGCCCGAGGCGCCGGTGCCGGTGGTGAACGTCACCCACGAAAACCTGATGCTCGGCGGCTCGGCCAACGTACTCCACAACATCTACGCCCAGGGCGCCAAATCGGCGCTCTGCGGGGTGATCGGCAACGATGCCATGGGCGGCCACCTGCTCAAACTCCTGGCCGACCTTGGCTCGCCCACCAGCGGCATCGTGCGCAGCGACAACCGGCCCACCATCCTCAAAACCCGCATCGTGGCCCAGCACCAGCAGGTGGTCCGCTTCGACCGGGAAAAAACCGGCGAACTCTCCAAGGCCCGTCTCTTGGAAGTGAAGCGCTTCCTCGACGACCATCTCCGCGACTTCGACGCGGTCATCGTCTCCGACTATGACAAGGGGATGATCAGCCCGGCCCTCATGAATCATCTTCGCACGCTCCTGACTCAATCGAAAATCCCGCTGCTCGTCGATCCCAAGCCCCGCCACTGCGAACGATTCAAGGGAGCCACCATCATCACCCCCAACCACCACGAGGCGGAGCTGATGAGCGGCATGAAGATCGGCAGCGAAAAGGAGCTCGCCACCGCGGCCAAAAAAATGCAGAAGATGCTCGATTGCGAGGCAGTGCTCATCACCCGCGGCGAGGCCGGCATGGCCCTCTACGAAAAGGGCAAGCCGCTCTACACCATCCCCACCGTGGCGAAGGAGGTGTACGACGTCACCGGCGCCGGCGATACCGTGGCCGCCACCTTGGCCCTGGGTCTGGCCGTGGGCCTGGGCTTTGCCGAGGCCGCCACCCTGGCCAACTTTGCCGCCGGCATCGTGGTCGGCAAGGTGGGTACCGCCACCGCCTCCACCGAAGAACTGCTGAGGGCCATTGCATGAACTATCCGTGCAGCATGACCGCCTTTGGCCGCGGCGAGGCGAGCGCCAACGGCCGCGTCTGGACCGTGGAACTCCGCTCGGTCAACCACCGTTACCTCGACGTCAAGATCAAGATGCCCCGCAAGTACGCGGGGTTCGAGGAACAGATCAAGCGGGAGATCGGTACCTGCTACAGCCGCGGCCATGTGGATGTCATGGTCACGGTGAGCGGCGAGGGGACCGATTCCCTGAAACTTGTCGCCAACCTCCCGCTGGCCCACGAATACCAGCAGTGCCTCAATGCCATTCGCCATGAACTCCATCTGCCCGACCCGCCAACTTTGGCCATGCTCAAGGATTGCCGCGACGTAATCACCGCGGTGGAGGCACCGGAAGACGTGGAAAACGCCTGGCCGGAGCTGGCCGAGGCCTTGAAAATGGCGCTGGAGAGCACCCGGTGCATGCGCGAGGCCGAGGGCGAGGCAACCAAGGTAGAGCTGCTGGGGCGCCTGGCCGGCTTCGAGGCGGCCGTGGCCGCCATCGAGGCGGAGATTCCTGGCTTGGTGGCCAACCGCGGCGAGAAACTCAAGGAGCGCCTCACCACCCTCTTGGCCGGCGTCAACCTCGACCCGGTGCGGCTGGCCCAGGAAGTCGCGGTCATGGCGGACAAATCCGACGTCACCGAGGAGATCGTTCGCCTCCGCAGCCACATCGAGCAGTTCCGCCGCTTCCTCGCCGCGCCCGAGCCCGCGGGCCGGCGCCTCGATTTCCTGCTCCAGGAATTCTTCCGGGAGATCAACACCATGGCCTCGAAGATCAGCGAAGTGACAATCTCGCACCAGACCGTGGAGATGAAGAACGAGGTGGAAAAGCTGCGCGAACAGGTGCAAAATCTTGAATGAATGCAGAATGAAAAATTAAGAATGAAGAATTAAAAACCCTGCTCTCTTCATTCTGCATTATGCATTCTTAATTTTTCATTCTGCATTCTTAATTCTTCATTCTGAATTGGTGTCCTATGGATCAACGCATGATCAACGTCGGTTTCGGCAACTCCGTGCTGGCCAGCCGGGTGCTGGCAGTGGTGAACCCGAAATCGTCGCCCATGAAGAAGCTCAAGGACGAGGCCAAGGAGCAGAAACGGCTCATCGATGTCACCGAGGGCCGCCGTACCCGTTCCATCCTCATCCTGGACAGCAACCACGTGGTGCTCTCCTCGGTGCAGCCGGAGACCATCACCATGCGCTTCGCCGCCGGGCCGGGCAAGGAGAAATTCGACGAGGAGCCGGAACCGGCCCCGGTCAAGAAGGGGGGCAAGTGAGCCACGGCACCCTGCTGGTCATCTCCGCCCCTTCCGGCGCCGGCAAGACCACGCTGCTCAAAAAAATCATGGCCGACGTGCCGAATCTGGGCTTTTCCGTCTCGCACACCACGCGGCCGCCGCGGCCGGGTGAGCGCAACGGGGTGGATTACCACTTCGTCAGCCGCGAGGAATTCCTGGCCATGCGCGCGGCCGGCGCCTTCCTCGAATGGGCCGAGGTGCACACCAACCTCTACGGCACCAGCAAGCAGGCGGTGGCCGAAAAACTCGCCAGCGGGGTGGATGTCTTTCTCGACATCGACGTGCAGGGCGCCCGCCAGCTCAAGGCGGCCGGCGAACTGGCGGCCATCTTCCTCTTTGTCGCCCCGCCCTCCTGGCAGGAACTGGAGCGGCGGCTAAGCGGCCGCGGCACCGAATCGGCCGAAACCGTGCGGGTGCGGCTGGCCAATGCCCGCAAGGAGATGGCCGAGGCGCACTGGTACGACTACCTCATTGTCAACGACGACCTTGCCGCAGCCACCGCCATGCTCCAGGCCGTGATCCTGGCCGAGCGCTGCCGGGGCCGCCGGGCCGCGAATGGCGCGCCGCTTACCATCCCGCAGCCGTAACCGCCAGTCATGAAGAAACCCGCCCGCCCCTCTGCGCCCGCGCCCCTTGCCATCTGGGGGCTGCATCCGGTGCTGGAGCTGCTCCGCCACCAGCCGCAGCAGATCACCGCCATCTTTCTGCTCAAGGGCAGCAAGGAAAACCAGGGGTTCCACCAGATCCTCGGCCTGGCCAACCGCCACGGCATCGCGGTGAAGCAGGTGGAAAGCCTGCCCATCCCGGAGGCCGACAACGTCACCCACCAGGGGGTGGCCGCCGCGATCCGACCCTTTGTGCCCATGGACCTCAACGCCTTGCTGGAGCAACTGGCCGGCAAGAGCGCGCCGCTCCTGGTGGTGCTCGATTCGATCCAGGACCCGCACAACCTCGGGGCCATTATCCGCTCGGCCGCCGCGGCCGGGGCGGACGGCATCATCATGCCCAAGGACCGCTCGGCCCCGCTTTCCGGCACGGTGCTCAAGGCCTCGGCCGGCACCATGGCCCTTACCAGCCTCTGCCAGGTGACCAACCTGGCCCATACCTTGAAGGAATTGAAAAAGGAAGGGTTCTGGATTTACGGCGCCGCGGGCGAGGCGGGTCAGTCGCTCTACGAGACCAGCTTCACCGGCCCGCTCTGCATCGTAATCGGCAGCGAGGGCAAGGGGCTGCGCCCCCTGGTGGCGGAACAGTGCGACCACCTCATTGCCATCCCGCTCGCTACCGGGGTCGAATCCCTCAACGCCTCGGTGGCCGCCGGGGTGATCCTCTTCGAGATCGTCCGCCAGCGCCGGCCTGCGGCCTGAACCACCTCCTGGCCTTGACTTCTGCCCAGGTTTGACGTACAGTATTTCTGTACATTAAATCGCACAGGAGCACACCATGTCCATCCAGACCACGTACACCGATGCCCGCGCCCGCTTCGCCGGGCTTTGCGACGCCGCTGCCAAGGACCGGGAGGTAGTGATCATCCACCGCCGCGGGGCCGAGGATGTGGCGCTGATCGCTGCCGACGAGCTTGCCAGCCTCCGCGAAACCGCCCATCTGCTGCGCTCCCCGGAAAACGCCCGCCGCCTGCTGGCCGCCCTCGAACGGGCCTTGAGCCAGGCCGGCACGCCAAGCTCGGTGGAAAAACTCCGGCAAGAAATGGGCCTTGAGTAAAAAAAGCGCTCCCAGCCGACTCCGGCCTGAACGCGCGGCAGTCTTCCAGCGGGAGTTCCGGGAGGATCTCCGCTTCTGGGTGGAAACCGACCGCAAGACCGCCCTCCGGGCCTTCGCCATTATCGAGGCGATCCTCCGCGATCCGTTCAGCGGCATCGGCAAACCCGAACCGCTCAAATATCTCGCACCCGGCACCTGGTCCCGCCGCCTGACCCAGGAACACCGGATCGTCTATCTGGTGGCCGACAACCGCATTGACTTCCTCCAGGCGCGGTACCATTATTGACCATGCTTCCCATCAACACACACCGCACCCTCCCGGCCGGCGAGATCAAACGCCGATGATCCCCTGGGAACTGCTGGACCAGGCGCCGGTTGCCGGCTCTGCCGAGGTGCTCTCCCTCTGGCGCCGCGGTAATGAATACTCCATCCGCATCGGCCGGCAGGAACTGATGAACAGCCGCGCCCACCACTCCGAGGAGATGCTGGCCGAGCTGACCTGCGCCAAGGTGCGTGACCGGCCCGCCCCCGGCGTGCTGATCGCCGGCCTGGGCATGGGCTACACCCTGGCCGCAGCCCTGCGGCAGCTCCCGGCCGAGAGCCGGGTGACGGTGGCGGAACTGGTGCCGGCCGTGGTACACTGGAACCAACACCACCTGGGAACCCTGGCCGGCCATCCGTTGGACGACCAGCGGGTCCGCGTCGTTGAGGGCGATGTGGGTAAGGTGCTGCGGCAGGAACCGGCAGCCTACGACGCCATCCTGCTCGACGTGGACAATGGCCCGGAAGGGTTGACCAGCCGCGCCAACGACGCCCTGTACAGCCCGGCCGGCCTGGCCGCGGCCTGCACCGCCTTGCGCCCCCAAGGCGTACTGGCGGTCTGGTCCGCCCATCCCTGCGCCTCCTTTGCCAAACGCCTTGGCCAGGCAGGGTTTGCAGTGGAAGAGGTCCGGCTGCGGGCGCGGGGCCGCCTTGGCGGCGGCAGGCACACGGTCTGGCTGGCCACCCGCAAAGGCTGACAAGGAGCGCCATGCTCTGCATCAACAAGCACATCACCATCCCCACCGGCGAGATCGAGATCCGCTACATCCACGCCCAGGGGGCCGGCGGCCAGCACGTCAACAAGGTGGCCACTGCCGTGCACCTGCGTTTCGACTTCCGTAATTCCCCGTCCATGCCCGAAACCTGCAAGGAGCGGCTGCTCACGGCCAGCGACCGCCGCATTACCCAGGATGGCGTGATCGTCATCAAGGCCGGCCGCTTCCGCAGCCAGGAGAAAAACCGGGAGGATGCGCTCACCCGCTTGGCCGAACTGATCCGGGCAGCCACCGTGGTCCAAAAGAAGCGGCGGCCCACGGCGCCGACCAGAAGCTCCAAGGAAAAACGGCTGACCAAGAAGAGCAAGGCCGGCCAGACCAAGGCCCTGCGCCGGCCGGTGCGCCACAACAACGACTGAGCCAGACTCGCCGGAGAGAACACGGCAAAGCCCCTCAGCGACATTGCCACACGAAAAGAAGGGGCAGCGCCCACGGCCCTGGCCCTTCGCATCATTCCAGCCGCAGCCCAGCCGCGGCAATCGCTCAACAAAAATTCTGGGTGATCAGCACCTTGCCGTCCTTCCCGATGGCAACGCCGATTCCCTCCCGCCGGAAGTGGCGGGTCAGG
>JAJZRJ010000042.1 GCA_021802775.1 Deltaproteobacteria bacterium | reverse complement strand
GCCGCCCTGCGGGGCGACCGATAACGGCGCATCTGCCGCGTTGGCGACTCGTTGATATACCAGGTGTATCATCAACATCGTCGCCGCCTTGCCTCTGCACCGTTCTCGAACGCTCACGGATTCAGGTTTGCCTTCTAATTTTTTTCCCCTAAAATCTCTTCGCAAAATAGGGCGTCAGCATCTTGGGCAGCCGGATGGTGCCGTCGGCCTGCTGGTAGTTCTCGTAGATGGCGGCTAGTGCCCGTCCTACCGCGAGGCCGCTGCCGTTCAGGGTGTGGACCAGGGCACTTTTGTTCTGTCCGTCCGGCCGGTAGCGGATACCGCCGCGTCGCGCCTGGAACTCCCCGAAATTGGAGCACGACGAAATCTCCCGGTACTTGTTCTGGGCCGGCATCCACACCTCGATGTCAAAGGTCTGGCGCGAGGAAAAACCCAGATCCCCCGAACAGAGCGCCACTACCCGGTAGGGCAGTTCGAGCAGTTGCAGCACCTCCTCGGCGTCGGCCAGCAGCGAGGCGAGTTCCGCATCCGAACTTTCCGGGGTGGTGAACTTCACCAGCTCCACCTTGTCGAACTGGTGCTGGCGGATGAGCCCCTTGGTGTCCTTGCCGTAGGAGCCCGCCTCGGAACGGAAGCAGGGGGTGTAGGCGCAGTACTTGACCGGCAGTTCCTTTTCCGTCAGGGTCTCGTCGCGGTGGATATTGGTCACCGGCACCTCGGCGGTGGGGATCAGCCAGAAGTCCCAGCCCTCGGCGCGGAAAAGGTCGGCGCTGAACTTGGGCAACTGGCCGGTGGCGGTCATGGAGGCGGTGTTTACCAGGAAGGGCGGCAGCACCTCGGTGTAGCCGTGCTTCTGGGTGTGGAGATCGAGCATGAAGTTGATCAGCGCCCGTTCCAGCCGCGAGGCAAAGCCTTTCAGAATGGCGAAGCGGGCGCCGGCGATCTTGGCGGCCCGTTCGAAATCGAGAGTGCCGTCCGCCTCGCCCAGCTCCCAGTGGGCCTTGGGGGCAAAATCGAAACGCGGCACCGTGCCCCACACCTTCACCTCCACGTTGTCGGCATCGCTCGTACCCTGCGGCACCGCGTCGTGGCAAAGATTGGGGATGGTCATCACGATCTCGGTGAGCGCCGCATCCACATCCACCAGCTTCTGTTCCAGGGTCTTGATGCGGTCGCCCATGGCGCGGGTAGCGGCCATGATGGACTCCGCCTCGGCCTCCTTGCCCGCTTTCTTGAGCGCACCCACTTCCTGGGACCGGGTCTTGCGCTGGTTGCGCAGCCCCTCCACCTCCACCAGCAGGTCGCGGCGGCTCTGATCGAGGGAGACAAAGCGGTCGAGCATGGCGAGGTCCATGCCGCGCAGCCGGCATTTTTCCTTTACCAGGTCGAGATGATCGCGGATGAAGCGGAGTTCGTGCATGGAGTAGATCCTTTGCTAAAAATTCGTGCAATTCTGCCATGTTGCTTCGGTATTTGTAGCATGCCGCGGGCGAGAACGCAAGGAGAAGGCCGGCGTCCCGACTGCGCGGACAAGAAAAAAGCGCGGACAGCAGAGTCTTCCGCGCTTCGAAGATTGGAGGGTGGAATCGCCGTTGCTTAGCGAGGGGCAGCCGTGCCAGAGCCGGTGCCACTGAAGGTGGTTGGCGTGGTGATTTGGCCCGCGGCATTGCCTTGGAAGTCCAGACTGACGCCCACCGGGGAACCCGCCTTGAGCAGTTGCGTGGCCTGGCCAGCGGTGACAGAGGCTGCCCATTTGTTGTTGGCCGTATCCCACGTCTGCATGGTGATGTTGGCGGTGATTGCCCCACCCAGGCCGCTTATGTCGACCGATTGCCCTCCCGGGTTCGAGAGAACCGTGCCGCCGACGTCACCCGTAGCCCAGATCTTCGCGGTTTCGCCACTCCGGGAGGCGAAGAAGGTAACGTCGTTCATGTGGGCCTCGGTGAATACGCCGCTTGCGCCAGACATCGTCAGGTTGGCACGGCCGATCTCGATGTTGGGGATGTTGAGCTCGGCAAGCTGGGTCCGGCCCGCTTCGGTGGCCATTTTTTCCAGGAAGACAGTGGTGTTCATCAGCACCCCGGTAGTCTCTGCCGTCCAGTTGCTGGCGGTGAAGCTGCCACGCACCTCGCCACCCAGGACACCGGTTACGGCCTGGTTGATATCGACCCAGGCGCCGGTCATGGTGCCGTCGATATCGCCGGTGTGGTTCGCGATGGTTTCAGTCCACGTGCCGTTCACCCAGCCCTTGGCGCTGAAGTTGGCGCCTTCGGCGAGGAGTGTGGCCTGCCATGCCCCCGCAAGCGCCGAATTGTGCGTACCGCTGATCGTGATGTCAGACGTGGGGGCCTTGTTGTCCGCATCCGGGAGTTGCACTTGGGTGCCGGGGTTTTCACCGGCAATGGACCCGGAGCCGTTAAAGGTGCCAGCGATGCTGACGCTGACCGTCCGGTAGACGCCGGCCGCGGGAACGTCTTGCGTGCCATTGCCGGATGTTTCAGATTCCGGCTCAATAATGGTCGGCGGGATATAGACGTTTACCGTCGGCGTAGTGCTGGACGGCGGGGGCACGGTGGGGGCTGGCGGGGCATCCCCCGGCGGAGGCGGCGGGGCGTAGGCCAGGCCGGCGTCACCCGATACGGCCCCATTGCCATTGCCACTGCCAGTATCCTTGCCATGCTCCTTCATCTCCTCCGGCGTTGCCGGTCGCACCTGCGGGAGTGCGCCCGGGCCGCTGATGGTGCCGCTCTGACCGGCGGCGATCGTGCTCACCTGCTCAGGCATGTTGTTGTTGTACAGGTACCCCTGGCCCTCCTGGAAGGTGGCGCCGCTGATGCCGTCCTGGTGATAGGTGAAGAAGTTGGTGCCGCGTACACCGCAGGTGGCAATGGGGGTCTTGACCTCGAAGCGGTTTGCCTCCCGCTGGCCGAAGATTTGCCCCACTTTCTTGGGCACGATGGACTGGATCTTGCCGCGGGGCAGGGTGAGTTGCGCGTCGGTCTTTTGGTCGCCGATGAGAAACCGATTGATCGCCATCTCGGTGGAGCGGGCCACCCGGACGATGGTGCCGTCCTCAAAGGTGATCTCCGCCCGGCCCTCCTTGCGAGTGCGGACGGAGTCGCCGACCTGGACCGCCTCCCCTTGCCTGGCTGCATGGGCCGCCTTGCCGGCCGGGATGAGGTCGACCGTTCCCTGTACCACGGTAAGTGACCCTACCTTCCGGGCCAGGGCGACATCAGGCAGCGACAGCGCGATGCCGATGCTGAGCAGCAGGATGATGAACCGTTTCATGATGCCTCCTCCCCCTCAGGCGGGGCTGAATGTCGTAGCTTGCATGTGAAAGCGTTCGGAAAAAGCGATGGCCATGCCCTCGGCCTCATGCCGCAGCACCGTGCCGGCCAGGCGGATCAGGGCGGGGCTCGCGGGTTTGACGCGGCGGAAGAGTTCGGCCAGCAGGGTCAGCTCCACCAGCACCTCGGTGCCCAGCGGCAATACCGCATCGGTTTTGAAAAAGGCACCTCCGGCCGAGACGTTGGCGGTGGTAAATGAGAAGACGTTTTTTTGTTTCCCGGCGCCCACGGCGATCTGGGCCGGAATGGCGATATCGAAGCGTTCCAGGCGTCTCCGGTTGGTTCCTTTCACGGTGTGTTTCCTCGCGTGTGGAGTTGGCTGGCCCTTGAGCGGGCATGCGCATCCAGCGGCCTGCTTCCTTCTTGATTCCACCATAGGCGGTTGCCAGGCAGAAGGGTATCGGCAGCGGGGATGATTTTAAGTGCTATTTTTTGCGAGGAAACGGGATGAGAAAACTACGACTCAAGTATGAGGCGCGGAGATTTTGTGCGGGTATTACAGATTGTTGGCTGCCCAGAAGGCGGCCTGGAGGCGGTTGGGGACGTTGATTTTCTTGTAGATGTTGTAGGTGTGGGTCTTGACCGTGCTGATGCTGATGCAGAGTCGATCGGCGATCTGCTGGTTGCCATCCCCGCCGGCCAGCAGAGTAAGAATCTCGACTTCGCGCCGGGTGAGGATCGAAGCCGGTGAGGAGGGGGGGATGATGGGAGCGGCATGATGCAGGTAGCAGTGGGTCAACACCTCCCGCGGCACCCAGACTTCGCCGCTAAACAGGGCGCGGACTCCCTTGCGGAACAGGGCCAGCGAGTCATTTTGAAAGAAGACGCCCTTGGCCCCGCGGGAGAGGGCAAGCTCGGCAGTGCCGTTGCCGCAGCCCACGTTGAAGAGGGCGGTGAGGTGGACGGCGCAGGGAAGCATTCCCTGCTTTTTTTTTGCCAGAAAGAGTTTTTTGATTTCTTGGGCTGCCCAGTCGAGAAGGAGCAGGGTTGGGATGGCAGGCGGCGTCGGGGCGAGTTCTTCGACGCCGCCGAAAATCTGGCAGGGAAGTCCCTCGTGTTCGGCGAGAAAGAAGGCCAGCAGTTCGTTGCCTAGCCGGTTGGGGCCGACGATCAGGACTTGCTGTTGCGTTTTAGTCGGGGGCATAGGATTAGAAGCGGTATTCCAGCCCTGCGGTGTAGAGCTCGCGCCGGTAGTCGTAAATGACGATGTTCGAGCTCTGCCGGGTGGCTGAATATTGGGCAATGAGGCTGGCGTTTTTCAGGAACTCCCAGGTGAGGCCGACGGAGCCCTGGTATTTTTCGTCATCCCGTTTGACCAGGAAGGTGGAGTGGACATTGTTGTAATCCTCCAGATACATTTGGCCGCTGAGTTGAAAGGAGACCCCGTCGGCAATCGGGTAGGCGAGGTTCAGAGAGAGGTTATGCCCTTCCTTGTCCCAGTTGGCGCCGTCGGCCTTGGCTCGATCATACTCGTACTTGAGGTTGCAGAAGGCTCCTTGTCGAAAGAGCCATATCCAGCTTGCCGACCCGCGCAGCCCTTCGCTGTCGCGGTCTTCCCTCGGGTCTTGCGGGATGTTGGTGGGGCTGTTGTGGGTGTATTCATTGATGCCGTAGCCGGCGAATAATTCCACCAGATTCGTCTTGCCGATGAGGTGGCGGTAGAAGGGGCCAACGGTGAAGGTGTCCAGATACTGCTTGTGGCTGGGGTCACGGACCAGAGCGTTGCTATAGTCGAGTTTGAGGTTGAGGGAGGAGTCGCCGAAGCTGTAGCCAGGGGCGAGGTAGAGGCTGTTGCTGATCATGTCTTGCGTATGAACGAACTCATCATGGAAATTGGCGTAGAAGGCATAGTGGGCGTTGAGAAGCCATTTGCCGTCGAGCTTGGGCAGGTAGTTTACTCGCAGCGAGGTGGCGGTCACGACGCTCTCGTTGTTGGTGACGGTGGAGTCACTCAGGACGTTGGTGTCGTACTGTTCGAAGAGGCCCAGCGTGATGCGCAGGGGTTTTTCGATCTCGATACGTTTTTCCACCACGTCGAGGTACTGGCGGGCAAAGGTGGCGAGGTCGGTTTGAGGCGCCTGCTGGATTGCGGTTTCGAGCCGGACCTTGGCCTGCTCCAGCTTTTGTTCCTTGAGCAGGGCCAGCGCCACCTGGAGGTCGGCGGTCTGGGCCAGTTGTGGTTCTATGGCCTTGGCCTGCTCGAAGGCAGCGATGGCCTCCTCGTTTTTGTTTTGTTGCTGGAGGATGAGCCCCTTTAAAAAGGCAACCTTGGCGGGGAAGATTCGCTCCCGTTCGGCCACGGCAATCCATTGCCTGGCCTCCCTGGTATTTTCCGGCGAGGGGCGGCGGTAGAAGAGCTCGACCAGTTCCACCAACGCTTCCTTGATTTTGGGGCTTAAGGTGACGGCCTCTCGGAGATTCGTAATGGCCTCCTCGTATTTGCCGGTCTGCTTGTAGGCCATGCCGAGGAAAAAGGCGGCGGACGGCGAGGTCGGTTGCTCCTGCCGCGCCTTTTGCAGCAGGGGAATCGATTCGGTGTACTGCTCGTCCTGGTAAAGGTCGATGCCCTGTTTGAGGGTGGGCGGGGTCGGTTGGGAAGGAGGGGTGCCGTGGGCGAGCGGGAGTCCGGCAAGGGAAAAAAGGAAGGCGGTCATCAGGATGGATAGGCGTTTTCTCATGGAGTCCCCCCTCGCTGCGATCCAAGTTGGTCGTGATGCTTCTTGTAACACACCACAATTCCGTTGGGATTGTCAAGGGGAGCGCGAGGGCTTGGGGAGTCAGGTGGGCAGGAGATGGAGGGTGGCGGGTTCGCCGGTCCGCATGGTCCTGTGGGTAGGCGGCACGAGGAGGATGGCGTTGGGAGATTCGCCTTGGCGGGGCAGGCGGGCCAGGAGCGAGCCGTTGGCCGGAAAGAGAACGGCCTCCTTGAGGTGGAGCACACCGCTTTGGCGAACCTGAACCGAGGTGGTGAGGGTGGCTTTGATGGGTTTGGGCAGATGTTGACGGCTGCCTTGCGCCTGCCGGATGAGGGGCGTGATCAGTTCATGGAAGAGCAGATGGACCGCCGGCGGCGGGCCAGGCAAGGCGATGAAGAGCAGGCCGCTGATGGTGGCCGCCAGAGTGGCCTTGCCGGGGCGGACCTTGAGGCTGTGGTAGAGGATGTGGGCGCCGAGCTGTTCCAGAGCGTGGGTGACCAGGTCGTACTTGCCGGGTCCCATGCCGCCGGTGGTGATGCACAGGCTGAGGCGCTGCGACTGGGCTGCGGTCAGGGTGCTGGTGAGGGCGGCCACCGTGTCCGGCACGGTGCCGAGATCCACCGGCTCGGCGCCGCTCTGCCGGAGCAGCGCCTGGAGCAGGGGGCGGTTGCCGCTGATGATCTGGCCGGGCTGGAGGTTGGCGGCGTCATCGGTCAGTTCGCTGCCGGTGCAGAGATAGCCCGCCCGCGGCATGGCGTGGACCATGAGCCGTGCCACGCCGGCCGGTGCCATTCGCGCCAAGTCATACGGCATAATCGGCCGACCGGCGGGGAGGAGGATTTGGTTGGCCCGGCAATCGGTGCCGGGGGGCCGGAGATGGCTATTCCGGCGCAGCGGTGCGGTCAGGCGGATGGTGCCGCCTGCCTCGTGGGCTTCCTCGAAAGGGACCACCGCATCGGCCCCGGTTGGCAGCCGGGCGCCGGTCATGATCCGCAGGGTTTCGCCGCGGTCGATCTGGCGGGCAGCGGTGTCACCAGCGGCGATTTCGCCGCGGATGACAAGAGTCACCGGGCTACCGGCCGAGGCGTGGCGGAGATCACGGCGGCGGACGGCGAAGCCGTCGCGGGTCGATTGGCAGAACGACGGCACTGCAAAGGGGGCGCGGACGGGGACCACGGGAATCCGGCCCAACGCCTCGCCCAAGGGGATGGTTTCGGTGGCGGTCGGCGCAATGTGCTGGCGGAGCAGGCGCTGGGCCGCCGCCAAGGTCAGCGGTTTTTGGGGGAATGTTTTCGTGGCAAGATCCTCCGGCCGGTTGACATTGTGGAAGGGAGAGAGATCCGGCACCACGGCCAGGAGTTCCTGCTCGTCGATCTCGCGTACCTTGAGGTCGGCAAGGAGCTGCCAGAGTTTGCGTTGACCCATGCGCAGGTGGCGTTCAATCACCGGCAGGCAGCGTTTATGGTACACGGCGTGCAGCGGTTCGTGGCCGTTGGCCAGGCGGGGCAGCACCACATCCCACTCGGTACCCTGGTCGCAGAGAAAGCGGATGAGCGGCGCATTAAGCATCGGCATGTCGCAGGCCACCACCATGGCCCGTTCCGCGGTAATGGTGGTGAGTGCGGCGTGGATGCCGGCGAGCGGCCCGGCGTCGCGGTAATAATCGCCCACCATCGGCCAGCCGAGGAAGCGGTAGATCTCCGGGGTGTTGGTCACCAGCAGCTGCTCATGAAAGAGACTGGCCAGTACCGCGGCACCGCTGGCGATGAGCGGTTGCCCCTGATAACTGGCCAGGGCCTTGTTACTGCCGAAACGGGAACTGGCGCCGCCGGCAAGGATCACGCCGGCGGTGCCGGTGAGCTTGGGGGCATCCGCCATGGCTAGTCCTCGGCCGGGGGGGTGAGGTCGATGGTGAGGGTGAGGCGCCGGACTTTTTCGCAGCCGCGCAACGACGAGACCATGCCGTTGACGGTGCGGCGGATGAAGGATTCGGTGAAGCGGTTGAGCGGGATGGGAACCCCGTCGGCAACGAGTTGCGTCTGTTGAGGGGCTTGGTCGTCGCCGAGGAAACGACTGGCCAGGAAATCGGCCAGGCCGGCCACGTCGGCCGGAGAGAAGCACGGGAGGCCGGTGGCGGGCGGCGTATCGCTCACATAGGCGATCCAGGTCGCATCGTGGGCAAGCGGCGCCTCATGCACCGCTGCCCGGAAGACCTCGATCTTGGGCAGGTCGGTCTGCTTGTAGCCTTCGGCAATGATCAGGTCGATCCCGCTGAAATAACGGGTTGCCAGCTCCACCGGCGTCAAGTCATGGTCGGTGTCGCTTACCAGGCCGAGGCCGGTGGGCGAGGCGAGGAGCACGGTGCGGGCTCCGGCCTGTTTGTGGCGCCAGGTGTCCTTGCCCGGGGTGTCGAAGGCGAAGTCGTGGACGTGGTGTTTGATGGTGCCGACCCGATAGCCGCGACCGGAGAGTTCCGGGATGAGCCGTTCCAGCAGGGTGGTCTTGCCGCCATCCGGCCGGCCGACGATTGCGATGATCGGTGGGATCATAAGGGGGCGCGTGCCGGCCATCAGCCTGGCGGCCAGGTCATGGGGCGGCCGCCCAGGACGTGCATGTGCAGATGGAAGACGGTCTGTCCGGCCTCGGGGCCGTTGTTCATCACCAGCCGGCAGTCGGCGGCGCCATTGGCCGCGGCCAGTTCCGCGCCTTTACGGAGCACTTTGCCGATCAGCTGATCGTCGGCAGCCGTGGTCCCGGCCGGGCCGCTCAGATGCTTTTTCGGGATGACCAGGAAGTGGATGGGCGCCTGGGGGGCGGTATCCCAGAAGGCGACCAGCTCGTCGTCTTCATAGAGTTTCTTGGCGGGAATTTCGCCCTTGCTGATCTTGCAGAAAATACAGTCGCCGGCCATGTCTCGCCTCCGCCTCGGTTGGTGGGATAAGCGAAAGATACCGATGGTACCGGGGTATGTCAATTTTTTCATGGCGGACGCGTGAGAAAAAACCTCGTCTTCCGCGCGGATTTTGGGTAGGTTGGGGCGGTTTGCCAGTAAGGCCACCGGGTCTAAGGAGGTGCATGATGCGACAATTTCTGATCGACGAGTTGAGCCGCGAGGAGCGGGACAATCTGGACAACTATTTCAAACGGACCCTGCGGCTGGGGCCGGTGGAGGGCATGTTCTGGCTGGAGCTGCCGTCCGATCTCTGGAGCGAGGCGCAGCAAGGCCACGAAGCCTGCGGTCCCTTCTATTTCGGGGTCGAATTGACCGAGACCAAGCTGATCGTCGAATTTTTGGTCCGCAGCGAGTCCAATCTACACTGTTCGTGCATCAGCTACGCCACTCCGGCCCAGCGGGAATTCCTGCTCCGCTTCCTCGACACCATGCTGGCCGAGGAGCACATCCGGGCATAACCGAACCGGCGGTTGTCATTACCCTGAATCCGTGACGGCTTCGCGCTTGATTAGGTGATATCCGGCGGATGCCGGGGCGACTTACCACCAGCAGATGGTCTGATCGGCCGTGAAGACCATGTCCACCAGCTTGTCGTAGTCCGGGCTTTCGACGTTCAGGTTGAAGCTCTGGCACTCGCGGCCCTCGGAGACGATCTCCACCAGCTTCTTAACGTCATCGTTCGCTTCAGAACGGTATACATGCAAGAGTTTCATGGGTACACTCCTTGATTAACCTTAGCTTTTGTCGGAACGCATGATGCCGTAAGGCACGATGATGTCCAAGTCGCGCAGCTGCTTGCCGATCTCCTCCAGGGTGATCTTGGTCAGGCCGTGCTTTTCGACGTTGGCGTCCTCGGTGGTGTACACTTCGCCTTCCATGTCGCGTACCCAGTCGATATTCTCCCTGTGGTAATCGCTCAATTCCGGCAGCTCGTTGTACATGACATAGGCATAGGAAAACATGTTCTCAACGGCGAGACCCAGCGTGGAGCGGATGCCGTCCAGGGTGTACTCCTTGTTCACCAGCATAAATCCAACTTTCTTCGACATGATTCCTCTCCTCTACAGGGTCAGGTAGCATTCGTAGTCTTCGATGATCTCGCCGTGCTGGGCCTGGGTGGCCATCTTCTTGGCCTCGAGGCCCGGCGGGATGTCGGCCGGATCATAGCCGGCGTTCTTGTAGCTGTCGACGCAGATGGAAATATCGTCCACCAGCTTGCTCAGCTCGAGGAAGTTCGGACACTTGGTCAGATGGACGCTGTACCAACTGAAGAATACCTTGACCTTGGAGCCCTTTGCCTTGGCGGCCTTGCAGATTCCCATGATGTGGCGCATGTTCTGGGGAGAGGTCACAAAAATACCTAAACTTTTTGCCATGATAGCCTCCTCGGAGATAGAACAAGCGCACCACGAGATGCTCGCGGCGCGCGGGGCAGATGCCGTTTCGAGATGCGGGCTGCTTACTTTTTCTTGATGTAGAAACGGATGAAGCCGGAGTCCTCTTTCTCGCCGAGGTACTCATGGCCGGAGCGGGCGCACCAGCCGGGCAGGTCGTTGCGGGAGCCCGGATCGGTGCCGAGGACCTCCAGGATGTCGCCGGAGTTGATCTTGTCCATTTCTTTCTTGGTGCGCAGCAGCGGCATGGGGCAGCTCAGGCCCTTGGCGTCCAGGGTGCTGGTAGCGGTGATGCCCGCCGGTGCGGTTTTGATGTCGTCGCTCATGGAGAACCTCCTTGGCAAGGTTTATAAGGTTTAAATAATGATTATTCGAACCCTAAATGGCTTGAAGCCTGTGCAAAGTCGTTGATGGCCAACCCGGTGCGCGGTCGTATTTTTTCAGAAAATGAGTCTCTACCAGCATTCAAAATCGATGTCAAGGGCAAAAAAGCGTGGTGATTCAGGGGACGGCGGCAGCTGGCACAGCGGGGCGTGCCGGTCTCATTTTGCGACGCGGACAAACTTGACAAAAATGGGGGGCGCGGGTAAAGGGGTTGATGCTCGTCTCTGATTTGAACGCTGTTCCGTGTACGGGTATGTCATGTCCTGGCCAGGATGGCGGCCGGGGTTGAGGTCCTTATGTAGGGGAGGAATTATGAGTGAGAATGTCTTCGGAGGCAAGGCAAAGGAGCTGTATAAAAAGCTCTGCAAGGACGAGTGGGACTCCGTCACCGCAGGGATCATCGTCGCCTTTCTGAGCGTGCTGATCCTGGTGTGGGCCCGTCCCTGGGGCGCGGTAGGTGCCCTGCGGAACTGGGGCGAGTGGATCATCTACGGCGCCGGGATGTGGGACTCCCTCGGTCTGTGGGATAAGGCTGCTCCCAAGAGCGCCCTGCTCGACTCCGGCTCGATTATCGGCATCGGCTTTATCGCCGGCGCCTTTATTTCCGCCAACCTCGGCGACAACTTCGACATCCGCATCCCGCCGGTTCTGGAAATGGTCAAGGGCATGGTGGCCGGTATCTTCATGGGCGTCGGTTCGACCCTGGCCGGCGGTTGCAACGTGGGCGGCATGTATGACGCTATCGGCAACCTGGCGGCCAACGGCTTTGCCATGTGGCTTGGCCTGGTGCTGGGTGTCATCCTTGGCCTCAAGTATATCTACTGGGAGATGGAGAACATCACCTGGGGGAGCGGCGGCGCCAAGACCATCGAGTTCCCGGTGGCGCTGCGCCGCATCCTCGGCATCGCCGCTATCGCCGGCCTCGTTTGGGGCACCTATGCTTACGGCGATCAGGTCATCCTGACCGCCGACTACGATAACCTGGCCGAGGATAGCTATCTTGGCATCACCGGCGGGTTGAGCGGCCTGCTGCTCATCGCGGCCGGCCTGGGCTACACCATGCAGCGTGGCCGTTGGTGCATGGTGCAGGCCTTCCGTGAGCCGCACATGACCGGCGACTGGACCCTGGCGCGGAGTGTTATGGTGAGCATTCTCCTGCTGGCGGTGGGCGTGGCGGTGGTCAAGGCCACCGGTCTCCGCGAGCCGGTGCATTATGTGCGTGGCACCTTCGGCATCGGCGCCGTACTCGGCGGCTTCATCTTCGGCATCGGCGCCATGCTGGCCGGCGGCTGCGGCTCCGGTTCGCTCTGGCGCGTGGGTGAGGGCCAGATCAAGCTGTGGATCACCGTTCCCTTCTTCGGGGTGACCAACGCTCTTCTGGTTCCGCTTTTCAAGCAGTGGGGGCTGACCGAGGGCACCGCCGAGGCGGCCGGTCCGCTGGGCAAGTGGATCTATATGCCGGACGTCTTTGGCTATGGCGGCACTCTGGCCATTATCGCTCTGGCCATGGGGATCTGGTACCTGATCGCCAGCTGGAACGAGGACACCAATAAGCTCATGGTGGAGATGTAAGTCCACCGGTTTCCTTTTCGAGAGCGTGGAATCGCAAGCCGCATCCCGGTGTATCGGGATGCGGCTTTTTTGGTGCGCCAGGCACGGGCGCACTCTTGCGGGGGCAAGGCCGGGTGGTGTGGCAGGGGTGCAGTCAGTTAGACTGCCCCCGATGCCGATGGCCGCTGTTGGCGGGCAAAACGTTCTTCCCCCTTGACTTTCACGGCCAAGAGGGCATAGCATCACAGTATACCCGAAGAGAAACCTCCATCCTTCCCCGCGCTGTCACGCAGGGATAACCGCCCTGGTTCTGAGCCATGGTTGAGTCGGTAGCCGGACCGCACCATCATATTTCGCCCTCGCTGAGTCAACTCCTCGAAAACGACGAGATCGTCGTGGTGGTGGATGATGACCCTGCCATCCGCGAACCGCTTAGAAGCTATTTCGAGGAGAACCGGCTGGCCGTGGCGGAATGCGACAACGGTGCCGACCTCATGCGGCTGCTCGCCGCCCGCGATGTTGCCCTGATACTCCTCGATACCGGCTTGCCCGATATCGACGGCGTTTCCCTGCTGCCGCAGATCGTCGATCTCCACCCCGATGTGGCGGTGGTCATGCTTATCGGTGTCGCCGATCTTGCCGTGGCGCTGGATTGCATGCGCAAGGGGGCCAGCGACTGCATCTCCAAGCCGGTGCAACTGGCCGAGATTTTTCATGTGGCCAGAAAGGCGCTGGAAAAGCGACGGCTTGTTTTGGATAATCGCAAACGCCAGACGGAACTGGAGGAGGCCCATTTCCGTATCCAGTTGCTGCACCAGCTCTCCATCAAGATGAACACCGTCTATCTGAGCACGGTGGAACTTGATCAGATCCTGCGGGCCATCCTGGTGGGAATCACCGCCCACGAAGGGCTCGGCTTCAATCGCGCCTTCCTGGCCATCTACGAGGAGGGGGGGCGGGTACTCAAGGGGCGGATGGCCATTGGCCCGGGCTGCCGCGAGGAGGCGGGCAAGATCTGGAGCGAGATGAAGGAACGCGATATGAATTTCCTTCAGATCGTGCATACCATCCGCGACCAGTGCGACCGCGACGATACGGCGGTGAACCGCATTGTCCGCGAACTGCGGGTCCCGGCCACGACCGAAGAGCATATTCTCATCACCGCCTCCCGGCTGCGCCACAGCATCGCGGTGTCGCCGGCCAATGGCTGCGTGCCGGTGATACTGGAACGCAAGCGTTCCAGCAGCGGTGACGCCTGGATGCGCCATGATGGCGAATCTCCGCCACCCGCTCCGCCGGTGCTGGCAGTCCCTCATGATCTTATCCAGCTTTTGGGCGAGGATTCCTTTGTGGTGGTGCCGCTCTATTCGCCGGGGCAGTCCTTTGGCGTGATCATTGCCGACAATTACGTGACCCGCCGGCCGATCCTCGATTCGCACATCAGCTCGCTGGAGCTCTTTGCCAGCCAGGCGAGTCTCGCCATTGAGCAGAGCCACATGTACCTCGACATGCAGAATAAGATCGCCGAATTGCAGGCGCTCTACGAGGAACTGGACAAGAACAAGGACCAGCTGGTCGCGGCCGAACGTTACACCGCCATCGGCCAGATGGCGGCGCAACTGGTCCACACCATCCGCAACCCCATCACCTCCATCGGCGGCGTTTCGCGCATCCTGGCCAAGAAAACGTCGGACGATGGCTGGCTCAAGTATCTCAACGTCATCATCCGCGAGACCGCCCGGCTGGAATCGACCCTGGAGGAACTCTTCGATTTTGTGACCGAGGCCGATCTGCAGAAGGAGCAGGTTTTTCTGTGCAGTCTCGCCAAAAAGACCCTGCTGCTGTTGCAGAACAGCATGATCCGGCAGAAGGTGACCTGGCAGATCGACTGCCCGGAGCCCGAGCCGATTCTTAGCGCCGACCCGCGTCAGTTGCGGCAGGTATTGTTGCAGCTTTTCAAGAACGGCATCGAGGCTATGCCCGACGGTGGTACCCTCACCGTCAGCGTCCGGCCCGAGGGAGGCTGGGTGGAGATTATGGTGCGCGACACCGGCATCGGTTTGGCCGAGAGTCAGCTGGCCAAGGCCAAGGATCCCTTCTTTACCACCAAGACTTACGGCACCGGCATGGGGCTCACCCTGGTGGAAAAGGCGGTGGCGGCGCATGACGGCGAGTTCTCCCTCAAGACCAGGGACGGCGATGGCATGGAGGCCCGGGTCCGCCTGCCGCTGGGCTGATCCGACCTGTCCCCATGAAAATCACCGGTTTTTCTTCCTTCAAAGAGATACGGTCTGCGACCGGGACTGCCCGGTGCCAGGACGCGGCTGGCCGGCAATTGCCGTTTGCCGCCGGCGAACTGGTGCGGGGCAAGATCACCGGTCTTACCCCCGGGGGCAAGGTGCTGCTCACCATTGGCGAAACCACGGTCGAGGCGCGGAGTGAGGTGGCGCTCAAGGTGGGCGGCGAGTTCTGGTTCGAGGTGCGGCAGGGCGGGGCTGAGCCTTGGCTGGCGTTGGCCGAGAAGAAGGGGGCGGCCCAGGAGGTGGTGCGGTTGATGGCCAGTGGCTCTCCCTCCTTGACTCGGCTGCTGCCGGCCTTGGCCGCCCTGCTTGCGCAGGGCGAGGCGCTGACCCCGGAGTTGCGGGCACGGCTGGATGCCCTGTTGCAATCCTTGACCGCCTCTGGCCAAGGGAAGGAACCGGCCCCGGAGAAGCTCCTGCTCTTGCTCTCCTCATTGCGGAGCAGCCGGGTGGCAACCTCTGCCGAGGCGCCGCTGCTCGACCAATTGGCCAAACTGCTGGCGGAACTGCCCGCCGAGTCCGGTGGCGAGGCCGTTGCCCGCAGCCATGCCATGCTCAGCGCCATGGCCCACTGCAACCAGCAGATGCCGCCCCAGCACCAGCCCCTGTTCTGGCTCTTTCCCTGTTTTTTCGCCATGGGCGAGGGGGCGGGCAGCTGGCTCCTGCAGACCGCGGCCGAGGAGAGTCCGCAGGGGGAGGCCAGCCATACCCTTTCTTTTTTCCTTGAAATGAGCCGGCTGGGAGAACTACAGTTCCAGATGACGGTGCAGGGGGAGCAGGTGGCTGGCGCCTTTTATCTGGCGAATGAGGCGGCAATGGACCATCTGCGCCAGGAACTGCCGGAACTCAAGGAACGGTTGGCTGGCCTGGGCTATCGGGTCGGGGCCTTTTCCTGCGCCCTGGCGCGGGAGCGGCTGTTGCCGGCCTTGAAAAGCGCGGTGGAGCAGGCGGCCGGCCTCGCCCCGACCCGGCTGCTCGACGTCAAGGCGTAGAACAACGGAGTCAACGCAGAGGCGCAAAGACGCAAAGTTTTACGCTTTTTTTCACTCTGCTCTTTTTGCGTTTCTGCTCCTTGGCGTTATTTTTTCATTAGGGAGAGTGACGGTCATGCACCGACTTGATCCATGCCTTACGGCATGTGCGGATTCTGAACTGAAGGAACGGCTGAGCGTTGCCGGCATGGCGGCCCTGGCTGCGGGTGCGCTGCTGCGTGATTTTTTCGACAAGCCGTTTAGGGTGCGCCACAAGGGCGCCATCGATCTGGTGACCGAGGCGGATGTGGCAGCGGAACAGGTGGTGCTGGCCGCCCTGCGCGAGGCCTTTCCGGCGGACGCCATTCTCTCCGAGGAGTCGGCCAATCAGTACCAGGGAGCGCCAGTGGGCCGGGCCTGGGTGGTGGACCCGCTGGACGGCACCACCAATTTTGCTCACCATTTCCCGTGGTTTGCGGTCTCCATCGCCGCGGTCGCGGGCAGTGTCAGCACGGCGGGGGTAATCTACGCGCCGGTGCTCGACGAACTCTTCTGCGCCATCGCCGGGGCGGGTGCTTGGCTCAATGGTCGGCGCCTTGCGGTCTCCACTGCCGCGACCCTGCAGGACTCTCTCCTGGCCACCGGATTTCCGTATACGATTCGGGAGAAAAGCAGCGAGGTGCTGGCGGCGGTGGCGGCTTTGCTGCCCGAGGTGCAAGGGTTGCGGCGGGCCGGGGCCGCGGCCATGGACCTGGCCTATGTGGCCGCCGGCCGGCTCGATGGCTTCTGGGAGATCAATCTCAAACCCTGGGATACGGCCGCCGGCATCCTGCTGCTCGCCGAGGCGGGCGGCATGGTTTCCACTTACAACGGCGGGCTATACACCCCCTACATCCCGGAGCTGGTTGCCAGCAACGGCCGCATCCACCAGGCGATGGTGGAGCGGCTCACACCTTTTGCCGGCCGGGATTAAAGCCGTTTCACGATCAGCCCCAGCGCCTTGATAAAATGTTGCTGCTCCGCGGGCTCCAGGGCGGCCAGCACATCTTCGCTCAGCTTGAGATGGTACTGGTGGTGCTTCTTGAAGTGCTTCCTGCCCTTGCCGGTGAGCGTCACCAGGAGCGAGCGGCGGTCGGATTCGTGGGGACGGCGTTCGAGAAAGCCGTTCTGCTCCAGCCGGCCCACCATCACCGTGAGGCTGCCGGTGGTCACGCCGAGGTGCTCGGCCAGTTCCTTCATGCGCAGGGATTGTTCGTGGTGGCCGACGATCTCGATGGCGTGCATCTGCGCCGGCGAGAGCCCGGTGCCCCGCACCACCGCATGTTCCCACGACGAGATCTTTTCGTAGAAGCTGATGATCAGGTGGCTCAGCTCTTCCCGGCCGGATGCGGGGTTTTTCGTGGTCATCGAGCTTCCTCCTTTTCGCCGAGGCCAGCCACCGGAAGGCACGGCTGGGTGTCGCAGCCGTTGACCTCGACCGTGACATGGGCCAGGCGCGGCAGGGCGTGGAGCAGCGCCTTGTAGTGCGCCGCCGGCCGCAGCCAGTGAGTCACCACCGCCAGCGAGGCGGCCAGGCTGTTCGGCCCCACCTGCCAGAGGTGCAGGTCCGCCACCCGGTTGTCGGCGTCCTGTTCGATGGCGGTGGTAATCGCCTGCCTGCTCTCCTCATCGGCGGTGCCGTCCAGCAGGATGGCACTGGTCTCCCGCATGAGGCCGTAAGCCCAGCGGGTGATCATCGCCGCGCCGACGAGGCCCATGAGCGGGTCCATCCACATCCAGCCGAAGAACTTGACGCCGAGCAGCGCCGCGATGGCAAAGACCGAGGTGAGCGCGTCGGCCAGCACATGGAGGTAGGCGGCGCGCAGGTTGTGGTCGTGGTGATGGTCGTCGTGCGCCTCATGCGCGTGCGCGTCGTGGTCGTCGTCATGCCCGTGATGGTCGTGGCCGTCGTGGAGCAGCCAGCCGCTGACCAGATTGACCACCAGGCCGAGGAAGGCGACGGCGATGGCCTCGTTGAAGCGGATGGCCTGCGGATCGACCATACGGCCGACCGATTCCAGGGCCATGACCAGGGCGACCACCGCCAGCGCCACCGCGCTGGCAAAGCCGCCCAGCACCCCGACCTTGCCGGTGCCGAAGGTGAAGCGCGGATTGGCGGCGTGGGTGCGGGCGTAGCGGTAGGCGAAGATGGCGATGCCAAAGGCGGCAACATGGGTCGCCATGTGCCAGCCGTCGGCCAGCAAGGCCATGGAGGCGAAGGCGGAGCCGGCGATGATCTCGACCACCATGGTGACGGCAGTAAGGGCCATGACCCGGCGGGTGTTCTTTTCCGCCGCTTCGTGGGTCCGGGTAAAGTCGTGGGCGTGCTGCCACTGGTGCAGGGTCTGGGTATGCATGAGGCCTCCGGAGGGTGCAGGCGCGCAAGGCGCCGGGTGTGACGTTTTATACCCGGAGATGTTTTGATTGTCAAGATGTTTGATCGACGAAGCAAGTGCGCAAGTTAACTTGCTGCGGGAGGCGGTTGTTCATGGCATCACGGCCCGGCTTATTTTTCGCGGCCGGTCAGCTTCGGACTCCGGCGCCTGGCCACCTCGACCATGGTCTCCAGCCGCACCACCCGCTTGTCGATGTCGATGGTCCGCTCCGACAATACCTCGGTCTGCCGGTTGAGACGCTTTACCTCGTCCGTGAGCTTGAGCATGTCCAGCAGGATATCCTTCCAGCCCGCCATCACTGTTTCCTCGGCGGTGAAAGTCTTTCCAGCGCTTCGGCCACGGTCTGGTTCGCTTTGTGGGTGGAGGCGATGGCCTCTTTGAGCTGTGCTGAAACGAACTCCATGAGTTCCGTGGATTTCATCCCGGCGACCTCGGCCGGTGCCGGCTCAAAGGCGTCAATGGCCTGCCGGATCATCTCCGCCACCGATACCCCCTCTGCCGCGGCCAGTTGATCCAGCCGCGCGACCTGGCGAGGGGAGATCAGGATCTGTTTTCTGACGAGTTTTTCCGCATGCGCTGCCTGCATAGTATGTCCTCCATCGTCTGCGTGGTTACATCCATACTATACACATACACAACGCTATGTGCAAGTGCTCGCCGCCGACGATAGACAGGAACGAACGTGCTGGCTGGCCGCAAAAAAGCCGGGCAGGGAGTCCCTGCCCGGCGCGCGTATCCCGCAAGAGAGAGGCGGTTTACAGCAGCTTGGTCTTCTTGAGCGCGGCTACCCCGCCGCAATAGGACACGGCAATCAGGGTGAGCCAGCCAATCAGCAGAAAGTTTGTCATGGTTTCCTCCTAATACATTTCGTTGGCTTCGGGGCCGCTGAGTTCGTCTGCCGTGAGCTTTCTGCTGTCCATCTGCCGCCAGACACAGGCGATGTAGGCGAGCACGAAGGGCACGGCCAGCGCCACGTAGGTCATGGCAACGAGGGTGTATTTGCTGCTCGACGCCTTGTAGATGGTCAGGCTCGATTGCAGGTCCGCGGTCGAGGGGTAGAAGGCGGTGTGGTTGTAGCCGGCCAGGGCGAAGAGCGCAAGGCCGATCAGCACGGTGCCCAATCCCCCGAACCAGATGCCGCTCTTCTTGCCGAGGAAACGGGCCGCGGCCACCCCGTAGATCACGGAAAGCAGGCCGACCACCAGCAGGGCCGCCACCGCCGGCATGGCCAGCAGGTTATGGAGGTACTTGTCCGGTTCCATGGAGACGAAGCCGGTGACCCCATCCACGGCAAAACCGTCCATGGTGACCAGGCTGATCAGCACCGTGAGTAAGAACGGCAGCAGCCAGAGGAAATTGATCCAGGCGGCGCGGCGCAGCCTGGCATTGAGCGGTGCATGGTCGATGTTGTTGATGAGATAGAGCGCGCCCAGGATGCGGGCCAGGAAAACGAGCAGCAGACCGAGCGCCAGGTTGAAGAGGTTGAGCGCCGCTTCCAGCCCGCGGAACGGGGTCTGCCAGCTCACCTGGTTGTATTCGTTCAGGATGAATTGCGAGCCGGTGAAAAAGGTGCCCACTGCGGCGCCGATCAGCAGCAGCCCCACGGAGCCGTTGATCGCGAGGAAGATCTCGTAGGTGCGGGCGCCCAGCAGGTTGTCCGGTTTCTTGCGGTATTCGAAGCTCACCGCCTGGAGGATGAAGGTGAAGAGGATCAGCATCCATACCCAGTAGGCGCCGCCGAAGCTGGTGGCATAGAAGAGCGGGAAGGCGGCGAAGAGCGCCCCGCCGAACAGCACCAGGGTGGTGAAGGTCAACTCCCACTTGCGGCCGATGGAGTTGAGGATGAGCGATTTTTCCTGCTCGTCCGCGGTGGCGGTGAAAATAAGGGTCTGGCCGCCCTGGACAAAGGTGAGGAAGAGGAAGAGCGAGCCGACCACGGCGGCGATGAGCCACCACAGTTCCTGAAGTTGCATCTGCGTCAGACTGCCGATCATAAGCTTAGGCCTCCGGTCCGATGGTGATTTGTTTGAGCATGATCCTGATCTCGGCGATGAGCAGCACGGTGAACAGGGTCAGGAAGATGAAGAAGGTGGTCTGCACGTTGCTCGAGGCCAGTTTGGTGGCGGCCACCTGCACCGGCAGCAGATCCTGGATGGCCCAGGGCTGCCGGCCCACCTCCGCCACCACCCAGCCGGCCATGCCGGCGATGTGGCCGAGGAAGATGGCGAAGATGCTGATGGAGTTGAGCCACCGCTGGTACTCGATGGTGCCCTTGAAGGTGTAGAAGAGCACCAGCAGGAAGAGCAGCGGGAAGAGCGTGCCGAGGATCACCATGATGTGGAAGCTGTAGAAGGTGGTGGCCACCGGCGGCACCGCGTCGGCAGGTTTGGTCAGATGGCCGTAACCGAGGTCGGCCTGATGCCGGTTGAAGCGCTCCAGGGCCGTGGCGGCGGCGATCTCGTCGCCGTTTTTTCTGGCCGCCTTGTAGTTGGCCAGTTCGGCCACCGCGATCCTGCCGCTTTCCATGCGGCTGGCCGCGCCGGCGATCTGCCGCTCCGGGTTGCCGAAGGCGAGGTCGTCGATGCCCGGCACATAGCTGTTCCAGTCACGGTTGGCGAGCAGCGAAAGCAGGCCCGGCACCTTGACCTCCTGGTAGAAGGCCGGAGCCTCGTCGCCGGGCCGTTTGGTGGTGTTGACGATGCCAAAGGCCACCACCGGCGCGTTCTCCTGGCCGGCATAGAGCCCTTCCATGGCCGCGAGCTTCATCGGCTGTTTCCGGGCCACGTTGTAGGCCGCCTCGTCGCCGGTCAATGCCACGAATAGCGAAGCGAGCAGGCCGAAGACCGCGGCCACGGTCATGCTGCGCTTGGCCATCTGCTGGTGGCGGTTTTGCAGCAGGAAAAGCGAGGAGATGCCGACCACGAAGAGCGAGGCGAGCACAAAGCCGGAGCTGGTGGCATGGGTGAACTTGCCGATGGCAAAGGGGCTCATGATCACCGCCATGATGTCCTGCATCTCGAAGCGGGCGG
>JAJZRJ010000070.1 GCA_021802775.1 Deltaproteobacteria bacterium | reverse complement strand
TTGGCAGTTGCCGCCTCGGTCAACTCTCCGTCGGCAAAGATGCGTTTGAGGTGCATCCCCACGTTTTCTGGCGTGCTCTGGAACAACTCCGCCATCTGTCGTTGGGTGAGCCAGACGGTTTCGCCCTCCAGCTTGACCTGTACCGGGCTGGATACGTTGGGATCTTCGTAGATGAGGATTTGGTCGGTCATTGGGCGGCCTCCTGTTCCTTGAGAAAGTCCAGGGCCGCGGTCTCGGAATCCTCGATGGCGATCTCCACCGCCCGCTTGGCCGCCTCCAGCAGGGCGTGGGCTTGGCGGCGGGCGGAGAACGCATGCACAACGAGGTCATGGATTTGTTGTTGTATGGAGGCTGGGGCGAGACAGATTGTGAATTGGGCGATATCAACAGGGTAAAGTTCAATCTGGCCGGATGAGCCCCGGAGATATTTTTCAACCTGCCATTGCCCGGCAATGGTGTTGAGATAGACAGAGAGGTAGATGGGGTCGATCGCGTCAGCGTGGGGACGCAAAATAGTTACATGGTTGTCTGGGAGCGCCAGGGCATCATGCAGGTACGGGGCAGCGCGGCCTATGGTGCCGACGCCGGTGCCGTTGATGAGAACATCCCCATTTTTGATTGTCAGTGCATCGTCGGCGGTTATGGCGAAAGCGTTGTCTGCATCGAGGCGAACCTCATTCTTGAGCACGTGTTTCGAGTTGATAACCGGCAGGCCATTTTCAGCATACTGTGGTTGCTTGCCGCGACGGTTTACCTCCAGCAAGGAGTCTAGGGGGACGCATTCACCCATGAGCTCCATTGCCGCGAACATGGCATCGTACTTGGGCGCGAAGTAGTCCGCATCCAGCCGGGCGGCGGCGAAGGCGTCGGAGGCGCGGCGGGTGTAGGTGAGTGGCTCGGGCGGCTGCCAGTCTTCCAACCCCAAGGCGCGGAGGAGAGTTTGCTCGGCCTGTCTTGTGATGATCTTCGAATTTGCTTCGTGGGAGTAAGCATTGCCAACCATGTCGCCAATAGTTTTTTCTGTTGTTGGCGACAGTCTGCCTATCACAAGACGTTCAATCATCCACAAGAAAATGTGTTGCTGTACGCTCCCGACTGGAAGTCGTTCCATTTGGATTTGGCCAAACTTTGATCCGAGGAATGCCGCGAGATAGAAGGCGTTTATTCCTGCTTTTGGCGTTATTTTCGCAATGTCTTGATTGGAATTGATCGGGTACTTCCAGGAATCCAGGGCCACGGCAGCATTACCCACACTACCAGACATGGTGAGAAGTACCATTCCTGGTTTTACTTCAGACTTGGAAAGTAATTCGTTCGCTTCCGCATCAATGTAGAGAGCGTTGGTGAAGTCCGTGAACCCTCCACGGATGTTTACACATCGTAAAAATGGAATTCCCTCGTCTCTATAATTAAAATTATTGGTCAATGCATAGGCGCCAAAACTCTCCACGCCGTCCGCAATATTTGCCAGGTTATTCCATTCGCCACGTTTGATTTGCGTTTCTGCTGCAAGCGCAATTTTCCCGTAGTATTGGGTATCATAGCGGAAAACCCGATTATCATGCCGGACATCAGACATCGGCAATACCGCAATCTCCAGCCCCTCCAACAACGCCCGGTAGCGGGCCTTGTCAAAGGGGCGGCTCAAAAAAAACTTAAGTGTTCCTTGGCGGCGAACTCGGCAAAGGCCTCGGCAATGCCGTCCTGGGTCAGGCCGTCGTGGTTAAATAGGTCGTGCTGCACCACCCAATGGCCGTGGCTGTCGCGCAAGGGCTCGCCGCTTGGCGCCTTGACCAGGATCTTGTCGCCGCTGGTGTCTTTCGAGGGCAGGCGCTGGGTGGCGAAGAAGATGTTGTAGTCTTCTACTTTTTCGCAGAGCGGCCCGGCGCTCTCGTTGTCATTCCACTTCTGCACGAAGAGCACGCTGGTCTTGGTGCCGGTATGGGGCTTAAAGGTGTTGGGGTGCAGCCCCACCACCGCGAGGATGCGGCAGCGCTCGGCAATGAATTCGCGCAGCCGTTTGTCGCTGGCGTTGTTGAAGCGGCCTTGTGGCAGGACGATCGCCATGCGGCCGCCGGGGCGGAGGAAGTCCAGGTTGCGCTCGATGAAGAGCAGATCGCGGCCCACCGCGTTTTCCAGCTTGCCGTTGGCCTTGTGGCTCAACTCGTAGGGGGCGAGCATGTCGGTTTGCTTGATGTCGCCGGCAAAGGGCGGGTTGGCCATGAGCAGATCGAAGCCAAAATTGCGGTAGCTCTGCCTGCCCGCCTGGTGCTTGCGGACCTTCTTCCAGCCCTCGCCGTAGGTGTCGCGCCAGTCATCCTGCTTGGCGGTCTCGTCCCACTTGCCCCAGTCCAGGGTATTGAGATGGAGCACGTTGGTCTGGCCATCTCCGGCGATGAGGTTGAGGCAGCGGGCCACCCGCACGCTCTTCTCGTCGAAGTCGATGGCAAAGACCTGGTCGCGCACGTAATCTTTGCAGCGCTGGGGCTTCTCCTCCATGGTGAAGAGGTGGGAGGCGGCGAGCCCCTCATCCTTCAGGATTTGTTTCCAGACATGGAAGATGGCGTGGACCGTGAAACCGGCGGAGCCGCAGGCGGTATCGATGACCGTTTCGTGCTCCTTCGGGTTCATCATTTTCACACACATGTCGATGACCCAGCGCGGGGTGAAGTACTGGCCCTTCTCGCCCTTGGCCGACTTGTTGACCAGATACTCGAAGGCCTCGTCCACCACGTCGAGGTTGGAGTTGAAGAGTTTCCGTTCTTCCAGCGAGCCGACGCACACTTGCAGGTGGTCGGCGGAGAGCTTGATCTTCTCGTCCTCGGCAAAGACGCCTTCCCATTCGGTCTTGGCGTCGTCGAACAGGGCCTGGATGTTCTTCTTGAGCTGGGCCGCGGTGTTGGCGTTGCGGAAGCGCAGAAACTTCTGGCCCCGGCGGCCCTGGTAGCAGGCGATTTCATCGTAGAGCTTGGCGAAGATCAGCTTGAAAACCTCCTCGAAGACATCCACTCCGGCGTTGGCCAGCACCTCGTCTTCCATGTCCTCGATGAGCTGGCGCAGGCTGCGGGCCTTCTTGCCTTCGGCCTCGCGTCTTTTCTCGAATTCGATCAGGGTTTGCATGGTCCAGGGTTGGCCGGCGATGTCGTCGATGGTCTGGCCGACGGTGGGCAGGTCGGGAATTTCGACAAAGTAGTTGGGGTTCTTGCGGTGCCAGACCACGGCCTGGGAGCCGTCGCTCCACAGGGCGAGCGGCGCGCCGGTGGCGTGGGTGTAGGAGCGCAGTTGTTCCTTGCCGCCCTTGATTTTGAGCTGTTTTATTTCCACGATGCAGTAGGGCACAGTGGGCCGGTCCGGGTCGAAGACCACGATGTCGGCCCGCTTGGAGCTGTCGCGGCCAAAGGTGATGGGGTGCTCGACGGTGAGCCGTTCCTTGGGGTAGCCGTAATGGTGGATCAGCCGGTGCAGCCAGAGCTGGCGGATCACTTCCTCGGGCTTGGCGAGAATTTCCTTGTCCCGTACTTGGCAAGTGAAATAGGGCTTGCCCTTCTTTTCGGTGAGGAGCGCGGTGACGGCCTCAACGGCAGCGGGACCGAAAAAGGAGGGGAGAGCCGAGGAATCTTCAAGGGGAAGCGGCAACGGCATCGTGGAGTCCTGTTGGCTTTGGTTGCATGGCGGGGTACTGCGCCACATGTTCCAAACACCATATAGCAGGAGGCGGGGACCATGCAAAGCAAAACAAAGCTGGCAGGGTCTTGCTAGGAGCAGGTGCTCCAGAGGATGCCTTCGAGCAGACCGGCGTCGCTCACGGTGAGAGCGGGGACGCCGAGTCGGGTCAGCAGGTATTCGTAGATGAGCCCGCCGGCCAGCAGGATCTCGCCGCGGCCCTGATCGAGGCCGGGGAGCGCGTTGCGGCCGGCAGCGTCGAGACGGGCCAGGCGGTCGAGCAGTGCCTGCAGCCGCGCCAGCGGCAGCAGGTGGCCTTGGACCCTGGAGGCGTCGTAGGTGGTGAGCCCC
>JAJZRJ010000006.1 GCA_021802775.1 Deltaproteobacteria bacterium | reverse complement strand
ACAAGAAGAGATTAAAAAAGATTGGACGGAGGGAAGGCCAACAAATAAGGCCGCCGGATGACGTCCGGGGGGTTGACGGGAAATCTCCGTTTTCCCCTTGACTTTACTTATCATGGATGTCCCCAATTTAACAAGCGGGTCAACCAAAGGAGGATTAGACATGAGACATGCATCACACAAACTCGGCTACATGCTCTTAGTGTCGCTAGCCGCCCTGGTCAGCGCTCAGGGGGTCGGATACGCCCAGCAAGCCGAGCAAAAGGCGTCGAGCTATGCCCCCATCGACCTCAAGGAGACCTTCGCGACGACCAGGGCTCGAATGAAGGCCGCGAAAGCGACGGTGATGAAGCGGCAGATGGACTTGCTCAATCAGCGTTACGACCTGAGCGACCGCCCGGCCCAGGGTGTGACGATGTCCGGAGGCAAGCCCATTCAGGAAGGCGTGCGGGTGAAGCTCCCGACGGGGATGACCTGGGATAAGCTGGCGGCGATGGGACCCAAAGAGATCCGTGACAAGGACCTGTTCCCCGCGGGATTTTTTCCCCTTCCCCACCCGAATCATCCGGAAGGCGGCATGACCTTTCCGAAATTCCAGATCGACGAAATTAAGAAACAGGAAGGGCGGGACCTGACGCGCTTCGATCTGGATTTCGATCTACCGGACCGCTTCTTGCCAGCGTTCCCCGCACCCATCTACCTGACGACGAGGCCGGACCTCGGTGACGTCTCCCAGGGAAAGCTGGTGACCATCGACAACTATTACGAGCTGTTCAACGGCGTCCTAAACCCCAAACAGATTGAGGGGCTGAGGTTGCTGGTGACTGCCTTCCCGCAACAGCAGTTCAACCAGACTGAGGACCGCCGCTCGGAACGTCCGAGCCGTGGTGTGGCCTGTTTCGACTGTCACGCCAATGGGCACACCAACGCGGCCACTCATCTTGTGGGAGACATTCGTCCTCAGGAGTTCCGTCACCGCATTGACACGCCTCCGCTCCGTGGCGTGAATATCCAACGACTCTTCGGGTCGCAGCGTGCATTGAAGAGCGTCGAGGACTTCACTGAGTTCGAGCAGCGTGCGGCGTACTTCGACGGCGACCCGGTGATTGCCACCAAGAAGGGTGTCAACATTCTCGAGCGCGGCAGCCAGGTGCACGCCATGGCGGAGTTTCAGGAGCTCCTCGACTTCCCGCCGGCACCCAAGTTGGGCATCGACGGCAAGATCGACCCGAGAAAGGGCAGCAAGTCGGAAATGCGCGGGCAGGCTCTGTTCTTTGGCAAAGCGAACTGCGCCACTTGCCATCCAGCGCCCTACTACACGGACAACCTGATGCATAACCTGAAGGCGGAGCGCTTCTACAAACCGCGAATGATCAACGGGCGTATGGCCAGTGCAGATGGGCCGATCAAGACTTTCCCCCTGCGCGGCATCAAGGATTCGCCGACGTACCTGCACGATGGCCGGCTGCTGACGCTGGAGGACACGGTCGAGTTCTTCAACCTGCTTCTTGAGACGAAGCTCACTGACCAAGAGAAGAAGGACCTCGTGGCGTTCATGCGGCAACTCTAGACCAACGCAAGCTGTGGTCGCAGCGTTAGGGTAAATTCTGGGCCTTCCGAGAAGTGCGCGGGTAAACAGCCATGCTTCCCGGAAGCGCCCCCCAAAAGCCCTTTTGCTCCAACGATCTTCCCGCCGGGCCTTGCTAATTGGGGACTGCGTGCACCAGAAGCTCTGTTCACGCAGTCCCTAATTTCCCGCGGCTTGACAATGCTTATTAAAACTTATATATTTTGCTTATGAGCGGCATCAGGTGGCACACGAAAGCCCTGCGGCAACTCCGCAAGATTGACCGTCAGGACAATGCCGCCATCCGGCAGGCCGTGAACGGTCTTGCGGCCATGCCCGCCTGCTCGGGAGTGAAGGCCTTGACCAATCATAAGTACGGCTACCGGTTGCGCGTGGGGCGCTACCGGGTATTTTTCGACTTTGACGGCGAGGTGCGGGTTGTCGAAATTCAGGAGGTGAAGAAACGCGATGAACACACGTACTGACATCCAAATCATCCATGGCCGGGACGGCGCTCCGGCCTTCGTGGTCATGCCTTACGCCGATTGGCTGGCAAGCCGCGACCGGGATAAGTCCTTGGTGCCCAATGAGGTGGTCAACTTCGTCTTTGACCGCGACTGGACGCCGATGCGGGCCTGGCGTGAGCATCTTGGCCTCACCCAGGCCGAAGTCGCCGCCCGCGCCGGGGTGTCGCAAGCCGCCTACGCCCAGATGGAAACCGCCGCTCGTCCACGGCAAGTCACTCTCAAAAAAATTGCAGCGGCCCTGGGGTTGACGGTGGAGCAGCTTGATTTCTAGTCCGGCGAAGGCGTTGCCCTGCGCATGGGACGGCCATCCCGGCTGATCCCCCCAATCCCTTCTCACGGCATAAAAAAACCCGCGATCCGTTTCCGGATGCGGGTTTCAAAAAATGGTGCCGAAGGTCGGAGTCGAACCGACACGGGTCTCCCCACAGACACCTCAAGCCTGCGCGTCTACCAATTCCACCACTTCGGCAACACCAGTTTTTTCACAGAGCAAACAACAAAAAATACTACTTCGCCGGTGCTGGCGGAGCCCCGTCGGTCGGCGGCAGCGGAATCGCGGCCGGAGCCGACTGCCCCGGCGTCTGCACTTCCTGCATCACCGTGCCATTGCCCGTGTTCGAGGAAATATAGGCCAGCAATACCGAGGTGACCATGAAGACGATAGCCGCGCCGGTGGTGATCTTGTTCAAGAGCGGCAGCGGCCCTTCGGTTCCGAAGACGGTCTGGCTGGAGCCACCGAAGGAGGCGCCCATGTCGGCCCCCTTGCCGTGCTGGAGCAGCACGATCACGATGAGGAACAGGCACACCAGCACATGGATGATGATCAAAATTGTCTGCATGATTCCTGGTTTTCCAGAAAAAACAGCGCGTCGCCCACCTTCTTACTGAAAGTGGATGATGCGCTCGAATGACTCCGCCTTGAGGGCGGCGCCACCAACCAAGGCGCCGTCTACGTCCGCCTGGCGCATCAATTCGTCCACGTTGGCCGGATTGACGCTGCCACCATACAATATTCTCATTTGGCCAGCAATATTTTTCTCGAACAGGCTGCCAAGGGTCTGGCGCACAAAGGCATGGACCTCCTGCGCCTGCGCCGCCGTGGCGGTTTTACCGGTGCCGATGGCCCAGACCGGCTCGTAGGCGACCACCAACTGGTCGGCGCTGGCGAGGGTAACACCCGCCAGCCCTTCCTTGAGCTGCGCCTCGAGCACGGTGAAGGTGGTTCCTGCCTCGCGCTCGCGCAAGGTCTCGCCGATGCAGAGGATCGGGATGAGGCCGAACTTCAGGGCGCCGGCCACCCGCTGGTTGATGAGACCGTTGGTTTCGCCGAAGAGCTGGCGCCGCTCCGAGTGGCCGACAATGGCCATGGCGCAGCCCAGTTCCTTGAGCATGGTCGGCGCAATCTCGCCGGTAAAGGCGCCCTGCTCCTCCCAGCAGACATTCTGGCCGGCGAGCAGCACCCCGCTGCCAGCCGCCTCCCGTACCGCGGCAAGCGCGGTAAACGGCGGGGCAATGAGCACATCCCGATCGGTAACGCCCGCAGCCGCCTTGCCGACAGCCGCCGCCAGCGCACGCGCCGCCGGGATGGTCAGATGCATTTTCCAGTTGCCGGCGATCAGCGGTCTGCGCATGGCCCGGGCTCCTTTTATTTACACTGCTCGAGCGCGTCCACTCCGGGCAGCTTCTTGCCTTCCATCAGCATCAGGAAGGCGCCGCCGCCGGTGGAGATGTAGGAGATGTTGCTCGACTCGCCGGCCTGGTGCACGGCCACGTCGGTATCGCCGCCGCCGACGATGGTCAGCGCATGGGACCGGGCCACACTCTGCACCATGGCCATGGTGCCGCGGGAGAAGGCGTCTATCTCGAAGGCGCCCATGGGGCCGTTCCAGATGATGGTCCTGGCATCCTCCAATGCCTCGGTAAAGAGGGTGGTGGTGGCAGGCCCGATATCGAGCACCGTCCACTCCTTGGGCACCTCCTGGATGGTGACCCGTTTGCTCTCGGCCCGGGCCTCGAAACGGTCGGCCACGATGCAGTCCACCGGCAGATAGAGCTTGACCCCCTGGGCCTTGGCCTTGTCGATCAGCTCGCGGGCAGTCTCCAGCAGATCGTCCTCCACCTTGGACTGGCCCATTTCGTAGCCCATGCTCTTCAGGAAGGTGCTGGCCATGGCGCCGCCGATGATCATCTTGTCGACCCGGTCCATCAGGTTGCGAAGTGCGCCGAGCTTGCTCGACACCTTGGCGCCGCCCACGATCGCGACCAGCGGCCGCATGGGGTTGCTCACCGAACGATGGAAATAGTCCATCTCCTTCTGCAGCAGGAAGCCGGCCCCGCACTGCTTGGAAAATTTGGTCACCCCCACCACCGAGGCGTGCGCCCGATGCGCCACGGCAAAGGCGTCGTTGATGTAGACATCGGCCAGCGCCGCGAGTTCACGGGAAAAATTTTCGTCGTTGGCCTGCTCCTCCGCGTGGAAGCGCAAATTTTCCAGCAGGATGACATCTCCGGGCTGCATGGCCTCGACCATCGCCTTCACCTCCGGCCCAACACAGTCCGGGGCGAGTCGCACCTCTTTCGAGATCAGGCGGGAAAGGCGCTTGGCCGCCGGGGCCAGGCTTAACTCCTCCTTGCGCTGGCCCTTGGGCCGGCCCATGTGGGAGCAGATGATGATCTTGGCGTTTTCATCAAGGGCATGGTTGATGGTGGGCAGCACGCCGCGGATACGGATATCGTCGGTGATGTTGCCCTGGCCGTCCAGCGGCACGTTGAAATCAACCCGGATGAGGACCTTCTTTTCCCGGATATCGATGTCACGGATGTTCTTCAAGAGACTCTCCCCCTGATAACGGTTTCGCCATGAGCAGGGCATCCTCCAGCGGGTTGCGGTAATATCCCTTGCGCATGCCGGAATGCCCAAAGCCAATTTTTTCGTACAGCTTCCGGGCCGGCTGATTGCCGGCCCGCAATTCGAGAAAGACCCGACTTACCCCCTGGGCCGCTAGCCCGGCCAGGGCATATTCCAACAACTGCGCCGCCACTCCCTGCCGCCGGCAGGAGACGGTGACGGCCAGCTTCAGAATCTCCGCCTCATCGGCCACGGTGTAGCCGCAGAGGTAGCCGACCACGCTGCCATCCTCGTGCCGGGCCACATACTGCCAACCACCGGTGCGTTCCAACTCGGCGGCCAGTTGCGCTGCCGACCACGCCCCCGGCGTTTCCGCTTCGATGGCCGCTACTGCCGGCAAATCCGCGGCCGAAAACGGTTCGATCCGAACCGGGAACACTTACACCATCTGCTCGGCAATGGAAACGGTCCGGTCACCGAGCATGTTGGTGTAGCTGCCCAGCTCGTTGTCGTACCAGCCGTAGATCACCGCCTGGGTCACCGGCACCTCGAGGGAATCGGGCGTACCGGCGCAGCCCATCTTGGAAAGGTTGACGCTGATGGTGGCGGTACGGGTGTGGGTCTCGGTGCCCTCGATGATCGCCGCGGCCGCCGGCATGCCGATGATGTCGCAGGAGACGTTCTGCTCTTCCGAATAGTCGAGGTAGGGCGAGTTGTTGGCGTAGTCGCGGTAGATCGAGTTGATGAGGTCGCGCTTGATCGGCTTTTCCAGCTTGTCCTGGAGGTTCAGCACCAGGATGATCAGGGAGCCGGTGGTCGTGGGAATCCGCACCGATTCGGCGATGAAGCCGATCTTCTTCATCTCCGGAATCACCAGCGGCAGGGCCTTGGCCGCGCCGGTGGAGGTGAGGATGATGTTGTTCAAGATGCCGCGGTTCTTGCGCAGATCGGTGGCGCCGGCACCCGGCAGGCGGTCGAGCACCTGCTGGCTGGCCGTAGCCGCGTGCACCGTCACCATCGAGGCGCTCAGGAAACGATCGGCGCCGAAGTACTCCAGCAGCGGCTTGATCATGAAGGAGAGGCAGGTGGTGGTGCAGGAGGCGGCGGAAACCACGCAGTGCTTGGCCGGGTTATAATCGCCATCGTTGATCCCCATGACCGTGGTCACGGCATCCTCGGGCATGGCCATGCCCTTGGTCTTGATCTTGAAGGGCGCGGAGAGGATCACCTTCTCGGCGCCGCCCTGCAGATGGCCGCGCAGCGAGCCCTTGGCGTCGCCCGCGTCGGCGGTCGGATCGCGGAAAGCGCCGGTGGAATCGACCACGATGCGCACCCCGTTCTGCTGCCACTGTATCTCCTTGGGATTGCGGGCCTGACGCAG
Source organism: Deltaproteobacteria bacterium (assembly GCA_021802775.1). Classification (GTDB taxonomy): domain Bacteria; phylum Desulfobacterota; class Desulfobulbia; order Desulfobulbales; family Desulfurivibrionaceae; genus JAJZRJ01. The sequence goes on along the minus strand of JAJZRJ010000006.1, from coordinate 80,065 downwards.
GATCTTCACCGGCACGCCATTCACCACCATGGTGCCGGCGGCCTCGTCCAGGTTCTCGATCACCCGGCCGCTCTTGCTGCCGTTGAGGTACATGCCGAGGCGGCCGTAGGTGCTGTCCCGGTCGATGCAGGAGGCGATGTCGTGCAGCCCGCCGCCGATCTGGCGGCCCACGTTGACCACGATCTCGGAGAAATGCTTGCGGGAGACATGGTGCCAGAGGGAAAGCTTGCCGATCCGGCCGAGGCCATTGATACCTAACTTCATCGCTGCGGTTCTCCTTGCATGGTAAGTGGTGAAAAGAGGCGCATATCCGTAAACCGTATTGAATTCGCGGAATTCATGCCGCCTTCTGTAAATCAGGAATAATAAAAAAGAGGCCGGTTTCAGGCAAGAATAAAGTTGCAAAACTTACAAAAAGCGCGACATCGCTGCCCTCTTGCCCGCTATACCCCGACCTGCTCGGATTCCTCCTCCCCGGCCGGCGCCCCAAGGGGCTCACCCTCCAGGAGCCGGGGCGCCGCCTCCAGCATCTCCAGCGGCTCGATCTCCTTGTCGATCGACGAATCGAGCTCCCGGAACTTGCGGGCACTCACCAGGACCCGGGTCTCAAAGGAACGCATCGCCTTGTCGTAGGAGGAAACCGCCTTGTCGAGCCCGCCGCGCATGGTCTGGAAGTGACCGACCATGACCCGCAGCCGCTCGTAGAGCTGGCGGCCGAGGTCGCCGATCCTGTGGGCGTGCTCGGCGATCTGCTCCTGGCGCCAGCCGTAGGAGACCGCCCGCAGGAGCGCAATGAGGGTGGTGGGGGTGGCGAGGATCACCCGCTGGGTCACGCCGTACTCGATGAGTTCCGGGTCCTGTTCCAGGGCGGCGCTGAAAAAATTCTCGCCGGGCAGGAAAAGGACCACAAACTCCGGGGTCGGCTGAAACTGCTCCCAATAACCCTTGCTGGCAAGCTGCCCGAGGTGAGTGCGGATCTGGCGGGCATGATCTTTAAGTCGCGCCTTGCGGGTCTCTTCGTCCGGCGCCTCTGCTGCCTCGAGATACGCACTAAGCGCCGCCTTGGAATCGACCACGATATTCTTGCCGCCGGGCAGCTTGATGACGAGATCGGGCCGCAACCGGCCACCGCCCTCGGTCTGGGCCGACTCCTGCTCCACGAAGTCGCAGTGTTCCACCATGCCTGCCATCTCCACCACCCGCCGGAGCTGAATCTCGCCCCAGCGACCGCGCACATTGGGGGTGCGCAGGGCCTTGACCAGGTTGGCGGTCTCGCCGTGGAGCTTGGCCTGCGAGGTGGCCAGTGACTTGACCTGCTCGGTGAGCCCCGAATAGGCCTCGATCCGTTCCTTTTCCACCTGGCGAAGCTGGGTATCCACGCGCGCCAGCGATTCCTTCAGGGGTTGCACCAGCTCATGGATGGACTGCTTGCGCTGCTCAAGTTCGCCCTTGGCGCCCTCGTGGAACTTGCCGAAAGTCTCCTTGGCCAACTCCAGAAAGGAACGGCTGTTCTGCTGAAAGATATCCGAGGAGAGGGCCTTGAAGGCATCGGCCAGTTCCTGGCGCGCCTCCAGGAGCAGGGCCTGCTTCTCCGCGCTGTTGCGCTGCTCGTTGGCGAGGCCGACCTCCAGTTCCGCTACCCTGGCCTGAAGACCACGGCTCTCGATCAGGGCGGCACCATACTGTTCCTGGAGTCGCTCCAGTTGTTCGCGCAGTTCGCGGCCCTGCTCCTCCCTGGCTGCCAGCCGTTCCTGCCAGAGCGCTGCCTCCGATTGCCGTTGCGCCTCGGCCAGGGCCAGCTGCTGGCTGGCGCGCGACCGCCCGAGCAGCCATGCTGCCACCGCAATCAGGCCGAACACAAGCCAGAGCACCCCGCCAATCGTCATCATCGAAGCCATATCCCCAAAAATCCCCCAGAGGTTTAACCCGGCCGCCAGCCACGCGGTCATGTGAGTGCACTATACCATCCTCAGCCGCCATCCCGCCCCGTTTTTTCCGCACCCCCCCCGCGGCAGACGGTTGACTTTTGCCGAGAAAAACGCGAAGGTATCGGAAAGCGTTTCAACCGGCCACGGCCGAGGCCACATTTCTGGCAATCGCTTGACTTGATCAAGGCCGGGCACCCGGCCGCACGGTATGGTCCGGTCAGCAACCCCGATCACCACGTATTCTTATTCACCTTTCAATATTTCATTACGTATGTACGTTATGGAGGAATGTATGCTGGAAGACGGAGCAAAAGGAGCTGTACTGCAACGGGACAAGGAAACCTACGCCATTGTTCCCCACCTGCCGCTCGGGCTTATCACCCCGGCGCAGCTGCGCAAGATCGCCGATGTGGCGGAGAAATACCAGACCGCGGCCCTCAAGGTGACCAGTGCCGCCCGCATCGCCATTGTCGGCCTCAAGGAAGGCGACATCGACCAGGCCTGGAAGGACCTCGACATGCCGCCCGGCGCGGCGGTGGGCCTTTGTGTGCGCAGCGTCAAAGCGTGCCCCGGCAACTCCCTCTGCCGCCTGGGCCAGCAGAACTCCATCGAGTTGGGCATGGAACTCGACAAGCGGTACCACGGCATGGAACTGCCCGGCAAGCTCAAGATGGGCGTTTCCGGCTGCCCGAACCAATGCGGTGAAAGTTCGGTCAAGGATATCGGCTTCATCGGCAAGGCCAAGGGATGGACCGTGGTCGTCGGCGGTAACGCCGCTTCCCGCCCGCGGCTCGCCGAGATGCTGGCCGAAGGGCTCACCACCGCCCAGGCGCTCCGGGCGACCGACAACGTCCTCAACTACTTCAAGGAACACGGTAAAAAGGGCGAACGGATCGGCCGCTTCATGGACCGCATCGGTTTCGCCACCTTCCAGCAGGCCGTGCTGCCGTGACCGGCATCGCACGAAAGAGTCCCCACCAACGCCCTGGCCGCCAAGCCGGGGCGTTTTCGTGTGCTGGCCCACCTCCCGATGAACACGTTTTTTCAGCCAGATACCCCAAGGATACCGCCACGGAACTGTTGACAAAAAGGAAATATCGACTAAGATAACGCGATTTACAATTGCGTAATGGGCCTATAGCTCAGTTGGTAGAGCCACCGGCTCATAACCGGTCGGTCCCTGGTTCGAGTCCAGGTGGGCCCACCAAAAATCCAGACACCAAATGCATCGGGAAATTACCAAGCACTCCATATTACCATTTACTGCTGCATGTCAGAGGGGAGAAGACCCTCGCCGACCTCAAGGTGCACCCCAACACGGGCTGCGCCTTTTTGTTTTTCCGGGGTACCCATGGAGTTGACGCTCACCACCCGCGACCTGCTCGCCGCACTTGACCGGCTGGCCCCCTTTGCCCTGGCCGAGAGCTGGGACAATGTCGGCTTGATGGTCGGGGCGCCGGACCATGCGATAGGCGGCATCCTGGTCGGGCTCGACCCGACCGAATCGCTCCTCGACGAGGCTCTGCACTTAGGCGCCGACACCATCATCACTCACCACCCCCTGCTCTTCAAGCCAGCCAAGACCATACGCACCGACCAGCCCCTCGGCCGCACCCTGGCCAAGGCCCTGCGCCACGACATCAACATCATTGCCTGCCATACCAATCTCGATGTCATTGCCCAGGGGGTGAGCGATATCCTGGCCCAACGGCTCGGCCTTGCCGACTGCCAGCCGGTGGAGACCACCTCCGCCGCCGATCACGATCTGGGTTTCGGCCGCATCGGCACCCTCAACCCGTCCCTGGCCGGCACCCACCTGCTGGCCAAACTCTGCCAGATATTACACTGCCCGATCCTGCTGGTGGCCGGCCCGGTCCCGGCAGTGGTCTCACGGGTGGCAGTCTGCGGCGGCAGCGGTTCCGAACTTGCCGAGAAGGCCCTGGCCTTGGGCGCCCAGGTCTACGTAAGCGCCGAAATCAAACACAGCACCGCCCGCTGGGCCGAAATGGCCGGGCTCTGCCTGATCGATGCCGGTCATTTTGCCACCGAAAATCTGATCACCAACGCATTCGCCCATCGCGTTGCCGAAACACTCACCACCGCCGGACAACACGTTCCGGTGCACGCCACCACCACCCTGCAACCGCCCTTTACCGTTCATTGCCAGGCCGGCGGCTGCCGCATTCTTCCGGAAATCATTCAACCTTCACCGATAGAGGCAGGACATTGAAAGAGAATCTCGCGCACCTCAAGGAACTCCAGACCATCGACCTCCAAATCAGCCAGCTTGAATCGCAGATGGCTGCTGCCGCTGCGGGGCTAGCCGCGCGCAAGGCACTGATCGCCGAGCATGAGGCCAAGGCCAAGGATCTGGCGGAAAAGATCGAATCCCTCGAACAGCGCCGCCTGGAGTTGGAAGGCGAGGTGGAAACCGATGTGGCCCGCATCCGCGACCGCCAGGGCAAACTCATGAGCGTCCAGACCAACCGCGAGTACCAGAGCCTGCTCAAGGAGACCGATGATGCCAAGAAGGCGAACAAGCAGCGCGAAGAAGAGGCCATCCAGCTGATGGAGCAGATCGAGGCGTGCAAGGCCAAGGCCGCGGAAGAGGAGAACCTGCGCGCCGCCGACGAGACCCTGCTCGCCGAGGAAACCGCCCAGTCCGAACAGCAGACCACCGAGCTTTCCGCGGCCAAGGAGAAAATCCTCAAACAGCGGGCGGCCAAGGCCAAGGTGGTGGCGGCCGCCATGCTCAAGAAATACGATATGCTGCGGGAGCGACGCAACGGCATCGCCGTGGTCGAGGTGGTGCAGGGGGTGTGCCGCGGCTGCCACATGAACATCCCGCCGCAGCTCTTCAATGAACTGCGCAAGGAGCAGGCACTCATCTCCTGCCCCACCTGCAACCGCATCATGTTCTATCAGCCGGAGGCCGAGTAGGCAGATAACGGCATGACCGACACAACTTCGCCGGCCCCAGCGCCGCGCACCGTGGTCGAACGGCTGGCCGCCGGCCTGAGCGACGCGGTGCTGGCTGACCTCTTCCCGCAGCATTCACCGGCCGTCATCCGCGAAAGGCTGCGGGAGAGCGCGGCGCACCTTTCGGCCGCACCGCGGCGGGCGACTCCCCCGTCCCCGCCGACCAAGGTCCACACCGGCGGCACCGTCACCCTGTATAGCGACGGCGCCTCCCGCGGCAACCCCGGCGAGGCCGCCGCCGGCTTCGTCATCCTCGATGCGCACGGCGCGGAACTCACGGCCAAGGGGGTCTATCTTGGCCGGTGCACCAACAACATGGCGGAATATCAGGCCCTGATCCTCGGACTCCACGAGGCACACCAACTCAAGGCGGAACGCCTGACCATCCGGCTCGATTCCGAGCTGGTGGTGCGCCAGCTCGAAGGCCGCTACCAGGTCAAGGATGCCAAGCTCAAACCGCTCTACACCAAGGCGATGAGCCTGCTCCGGGGCTTTGCCGCCCACACCATCAACCACGTGCCACGCCGCGAGAACCAGCGGGCCGACGAGTTGGCCAACCAGGCACTCGACGCGCGCCGGCGCTGAATCCCTCTGCCCCCTTTTCTTTTCTCCGGAAATCCGGTAAATTGATGGGCGGAGTGGGCGCATGATCGCTGGCGGTTTCGGCCGCCAGAGGAAAGTCCGAACTCCGCAGGGCAAGGAGGTTCGTAACGCGAACCAGGGGGCGACCCCGGGAAAGTGCCACAGAAACATACCGCCGGGCAACCGGTAAGGGTGAAATGGCGAGGTAAGAGCTCACCGCTCCCGTGGCGACACGGGAGGCAGGGCAAACCCCTCCTGGAGCAAGACCAAATAGGGAAACGTTTGAGGGCGGCCCGTCCGAAGTTTCCGGGTAGGTTGCACGAGGTGCCGGGCGACCGGCATCCGAGAGAAATGATCATGGCCCGTCAGGGTACAGAATTCGGCTTACAGCCCACTCCGTTTTTTTCTTTCCGCCGGCCATGCAGGTAACGGCGATCATCCCGGCCGGCGGCAGCGGTCAGCGCATGGGCCTTGGCACCCCCAAGCAGTTCATGACCCTGGCCGGCCTGCCGCTGCTGGTCCACACCCTGCGCGCCTTCCGCGATACCCCGGCGGTCGCCGCCATCGTTGTCGCAGTACCCGCCGCCGAGATACCGCACACCGAGGCACTGCTTCGCACACACGGCATCACCAAGCTCCACGCGGTCGTAGCCGGCGGCGCCACCCGGCAGGAATCGGTGCGCCAAGCCTTAGCCGCGGTACCGCCGGAGACCGAGCTCGTGGCCGTGCACGATGCGGCCCGCCCCCTGATAACGCCGGAGCTGATCACCGCCTGCATCGCCGCCGCAGCCGAACACGGAGCGGCCATTGCCGCGGTGCCGGTCAAAGATACCCTGAAGCGCGAGGCAGCTGGTCAACTCATTGCCGCCACGGTCGCCCGCGACGAACTCTGGCAGGCGCAGACCCCGCAGGTGGCGCGGCGTGACCTGCTTGAGGCCGCCTACGCGGCGGCGGAACGCGACCACTTTGTTGGTACCGACGAGGCCTCGCTGCTGGAACATATTGGCTGCCCGGTCGCCCTGGTGGCCGGAGCCGAAACCAATCTCAAGATCACCCGCCCCGAGGATCGCACCATTGCCGAGGCCCTGCTCATGCACGCCAACCCATCTCCCACGCTTCGGATCGGCCACGGCTACGATGCCCACCGGCTGGTAGAAGGACGCGCCCTCATCCTGGGCGGGGTGACCGTCCCCCACCGCCTGGGGCTGCTCGGCCACTCCGATGCCGACGTCCTCACCCATGCCCTCTGCGACGCCATCCTCGGCGCCATTGGAGAGGGCGACATCGGCCGCCACTTCCCCGACTCCGACCCTCGGTACCGCGGCATCTCCAGCCTCAAATTATTGGAACAGGTAGTCGCTCGTATGCAGAAGCAAGGCTTTGGCCTCGCCAACGCCGATGTGACCGTCATCGCCCAGCAGCCCAAACTCGCCCCGCAGATCCCGGCCATGCGCGCCAATCTGGCCGCGGCCTGCCGGGTACACGAGACAGCAATCAACCTCAAGGCCACCACCACCGAGGGTATGGGCTTTGCCGGCCGCGAGGAGGGCATTGCCGCCCATGCCGTGGTGCTGTTGACGCGACTATAACGCGGTCATGTGCAGGGGGTAGGACGCCTCGCTGGTGTGGATGGCGCCTTTGGGGGTCAGCACGCTGGAATAGAGCCGGAACTCGCTCACCGTGAAGGTTGGCGAGGCATAGAGGGAGTTGCCGGCGAGGAATTGGGTGACCTTGCCGATTGGCGTGCCATCCAACCGCGCCAGGGTGATGTGCGGCGAGAATTTGCGGGCTTCCGGCTCCAGACCCAGGCGGACCAGGGCTCGTTCGACCCGATTGCGGAGCGCGATCACCTCGTCGGCCGGCTCCACCCCCGCCCAGAGCACCCGCGGTTGTTTGCGCGGCGGGAAGTAGCCGAAGCCCTTGACCCGCAGATCAAAGGCCCCGCCATCCACCCCGACCAGCGCCTCGCGAATCTCGCGGAAGAGGCCGCCATCCACCTCGCCGACAAAACGCAGGGTAAGGTGGAGCTGCTCCGGCATCACCCAGCGGGCGCCCGGCATGCCACAGCAGAAAACAGCCAATTCGTCCACCACCGACTCCGGCAAATCCATGGCAACAAAAAGACGCGGCATCGCTTCCCCTCTTCTTTTCTCCGATCCCTGGTCACCGCCCGATAGGAGGTTGACAAGGACGCGGCGGATGGAATAGGTTGAGTGACTTGCGACAACTCCACGCGCCCGCAAGGGGTGCGCCATGAGCAACGTTAGCTGGTTTGAGAAGGGATGACAACGGGAATATCAGCGCATAATTCGGCGGGTCTGATCTGCGTCTCGGTGGCCCAGCCGAGCGTCGAACTGGCGGTGGCCGCGGCCGAACGGCTTTACGGACAGGCCGATGTCATCGAGATTCGGCTCGATGCCCTGGCCCAGCCAACAGTGGCGCCGTTCATGGAGAAACTCCGGACCCCGCTGCTCTTCACCCATCGGCCGCAATGGGAAGGCGGCATGTTCCAGGGTGAGGAAGCCGTCCGTGGCGCCCTGCTCCTCGAAGCCGCCCGCGCCGGCGCCGCCTATGTGGACCTCGAACTGAAGGCCGACACCGGTCTGCGCCGCGAACTGCTGGCCGCGGCCACCACCACCCGCGTCATCCTCTCCTGGCACGACTTCGACCACACGCCGACGGATCGCGTCCTGGCCACTATTCTCGCCCGGCAGCGGGAGGGAGGAGCGCACATCGGCAAGCTGGTCACCATGGCCCACTCCTGGCAGGACGTCTTGCGGGTGCTCCATCTGCAACTGGCTGCCGCGGCCCAGAACTTCCCGCTCATCGCCTTCTGCATGGGCACGCCGGGTGTGATCAGCCGGCTCGCCACCCTGGAACTGGGTGGCTATATGACCTACGCCGCGCCGGATGAGGGGGCCGCCACCGCGCCCGGTCAATGGCCAATCGCCACCCTCCGGCGCCTCCGCGCCGCCCTCCGGCCATGACCATCGACGCCAAAACCGAACTCTACGGGATCATCGGCAACCCGGTGGCCCACTCCTTAAGCCCGCTCATGCACAATGCCGCCTTCGCGGCGCTGGGCCTCAACAAGGCCTACCTCGCCTTTCCGGTGACCGACATAGCCGCGGCACTCAACGGCCTCAAGGCCTTGGGCATCCGCGGGGCGAGCGTCACCATCCCGCACAAGCAGGCGGTGATCTCCTACCTCGATACCATCGATCCGGTAGCGGAAAAAATCGGGGCGGTAAACACCCTGGTGGTACGCGACAGCGCCCTGCACGGGCTCAACACCGACTGGATCGGCGCCAACCGGGCGCTCGGCAAAATCGTCCGCCTCAAGGGCAGCCACATCCTCCTGCTCGGCGCCGGCGGCTCGGCCCGGGCCATCGGCTTCGGCCTGCTCGAAGCGGGCGCCAAGGTGACGGTGGCCAACCGCACCAGCGAAAAGGCAGCGGCCCTGGCCGCGGACCTGGGTTGTCCCTGGGTGCCGCTGGAGGCAGCAAGCAAAATCGAGGGCGATGCCCTGGTCAATGCCACCTCGGTGGGCATGGCCCCCCATACCGACCAAATCCCTTTTCCAGCCAAGGCGCTCATCAATTTCCCGGTGGTGATGGACATCGTTTACTCGCCGCTCGAAACCAAGCTGCTCGCCGCCGCCCGCGTCGCCCGCTGCACCGTGATCGACGGCCTGGAGATGCTGCTCTACCAGGGCGCTGCCCAGTTCGAAATCTGGACCGGCATGACCGCGCCGCTCGCGGTCATGCGCCAAACCCTCTTCTCGCTGCTGCCGAAACCATGAAAGAAATCATCCCCCATCGCCACATCCACGCCACCGTCGAGGTGCCGGGCTCGAAAAGCCTTACCCAGCGGGCGCTCATCGCCGCCGCCCTGGCCGACGGCGACAGCACCCTGATCGGTCCGCTCACGAGCGAGGACACCGAATACACCTCCGAGGCCTTGCGCGCCATGGGCATCGGCGTCGAGCACCAGGGCAACCGGTGGCTGGTGCATGGCCAGGGCGGCCGCATCGCCACGCCAAGTGCGCCGATCTATCTTGGCAACAACGGCACCGCCACCCGCTTCCTCACCTCGGTGGCATCCCTGGGCCACGGCACCTTTACCATCAGCGGCGACCAGCGCATGGCCGAACGTCCCATTGGCCCGCTGATGCAGGCCCTCAAAGGCTGGGGGGTTGCCATCCGCAGCATCGGCAATACCAACTGCCCGCCGCTGGAAATCATGGCGAATGGCCTGGCCGGCGGCAACACCGTGCTGCCCGAGGGCAAGAGCAGCCAGTACCTCTCCTCGCTGCTGCTGGTCGCGCCCTATGGTGCCACCCCGGCCTCGCTTACCGTGCAGGGCGAAGTGCTCTCCAAACCCTATGTCCACATGACGCTCGCGGTGATGCGGGACTTCGGTATCACCGCCACGGCCGACGAAACCCTCAACCACTTCACCATTCCGCAGGGTCGCTACCGGGCGCGGGAATACCGGGTGGAGGGTGACGCCTCCAGCGCCTCCTACTTCTGGGCCGCGGCGGCAGTAACCGAAGGCTCCGTCACCGTGGCCAATGTGCCGGCCCCCTCGCTGCAAGGCGATGCGGTGCTGGCCGAAATCCTCGGCCGCATGGGCTGCCGGGTCGAAACGAGCGCCCACGGCATCACGGTAAGCGGTACGGCGAAACTCCGGGGCATCGAGGTGGACATGGGCGACTGCCCCGACGTGGTGCCGACCCTGGCGGTGGTGGCAAGCTTCGCCACCGGCCGCACCACCATCAAAAACATCGCCCACCTGCGCATCAAAGAATGCGACCGGCTGCACGTCATGGCCAGCGAATTGGCCAAGCTCGGGGTCCGCACCGAGGAACAGGCCGACACCCTGATCATCGAGGGCCAGGGCCGCTCTACCCCTTATCATGGTGCCACCGTCAGCACCTACAACGACCACCGCATTGCCATGAGCTTTGCCGTGGCGGGCTTGATGGTGCCGGGGGTGCGGGTTGAGGGGGAGGGCTGCGTGGTCAAATCGTTCCCGGATTTCTGGGAACGCTTCCAGTTGCTCTACTAGCAACAGCCGCCGGCGGTTCAGGCCTCGTCGAAAGGCAGGAAAATCTGGCCCGATTCGGCGCGGCTGGACAAATCGAGCCGGCGGTCGGCCCTGAGCATGGCGAGCAGTTCGTCGTAGGGCACTGGCCGGCTGAAGAGATAGCCCTGCATCTGATCACACCCCCGTTCCCGCAGGAAGGCGAGCTGTCCCTCTTCCTCCACCCCTTCCGCCACCACCTTGAGCTTCAGGCTTTTGGCCATGGAGATGATGGCCGCGGTAATGGCGCAATCGTCCTCGTGGTCGGGCAGGTCGCGGATGAAGCGGCGGTCGATCTTGAGTTCATCGATGGGCAGATGTTTCAGGTAATAAAGGGAAGAATAGCCGGTGCCGAAATCGTCCACCGCCAGCACGATTCCCATCTCGCGCAACCGCCCCAGCACGATCAGGGCCTTCTGCTCGTTGTCCATGACCGTGCCTTCGGTGATCTCGAAGGCAAGGCACTCGGTGGGCAGCCCGGTCTCCTTGAGCGTGGCGGCGACCACCTCGGTCAGATCGTCCTGCCGGAACTGACGGGGGGAGAGGTTAACCGAGACCTGCACGCGGAACCCCTGGTCGCACCAGGTCTTGGCGTCCCGACAGGCCTGCGCCATGACCCATTCGCCGATTCCCACCACCAGGCCGGAATCCTCGGCCAGGGGGATGAAATCGCGGGGCGAGACAAGCTCGCCCTGGGCATTCTTCCAGCGCACCAAGGCCTCGACGCCCACGATCCTGCCGCTGACCAGTTCGACCTTGGGCTGATAGTGCAGGATGAACTCCCGTTGCTCCAACGCCCGGCGCAGGCTGTTCTCCACCGCCAGCCAGTCGCTGACCCGTTGGGACATGGAGGGGGTAAAGACCTGAAAGGTGTTGCGCCCCTCCTCCTTGGCCCGGTACATGGCGGTATCGGCGTTGCGGATCAGGGTATCATGGTCGGCGCCGTCCTCCGGATAATAGGCGATACCGATGCTCGCCGAAAGATAGAGCTGATGATCCTGGAACACAAAGGGCGGCTCGATGGCCTGGGTAATGCGGCGGGCCGCATAGACGGCGTCGTCCTCGTGCTCCACCCCTTCGAGCAGCACGATGAACTCGTCGCCGCCGTGGCGCGCCACGGTATCCTTGTCGCGCACGCAGTGCCGGAGCCGCACCGCGACCTCCTTGAGCAGCTGGTCGCCCACCGTATGCCCCAGCGAATCGTTGATGCGCTTGAAGTTGTCGAGATCGAGGAAGAGGAGCGCCAGCTTGGTCTCATGACGCTGGGCATAGCCCATGGCCAGCCCCAGCCGCTCGCGGAACAGTACCCGGTTGGGCAGTGCGGTGAGCGCGTCGTGATGCGCCTGATAGCGCAAGCGCTCCTCGTGGACCTTGATGGCGGTCATGTCGTGAAAGACCCCGGCACAATGGGTCAGGCGACGCTTGGCATCACGAATCGCGGTGATGGTAAGCCACTGGGGGTAGACCTCGCCGTTCTTGCGCCGGCTCCACATCTCGCCCTGCCATTTGCCCTCCTCGGTCAGTGCTTGCCACATCCCGGTGTAAAATGCCCGCTCGTGCCGGTCGGACTTGAACAGCCGCAGATTCTGCCCCACGGCCTCCTCCTCGCTATAGCCGGTGATCTCGGTGAAGGCGCGGTTCACCTTCTCGATCTTGCCCTCCGGATCGGTGATGACGATGCCCTCGATGCTGCTCTCGAAGACATTAGCCGCCAGGTGAAGTTCCTCGGTGGCCTTGCGGTTCTCGGTAATATCCTGCACCGTGCCGAACATGCGCAGCGGCCGTCCCTTGCTGTCGCGGGTCAACTCCGCCTCGGTCCGCACATAGCGGAGCTTGCCGTCGGGCCGCACGATCCGGAACTCCGTCTGGAAGGCGCCGCCATCCCGCGATACCGCATCCAGCGTCTCCCGCAACGATGGCAGGTCCTCCGAATGCACATAGCGGAGAAGCCCTTCCACGGTATGGGTAAGCTCCTCTTCCGGTACCCCGAAGATGCGGAGTGCCTGGTCGGAATAGGCCATGACGTTTTTTATGACTATCCACTCCCAGTGCCCCATGCGGGCAACCTGTTGCGCCTTGGCCAGGCTGCCCTGACTGCTCCGCAGTTCCCGCTCGATGCGCTCCTTCTCGGCAATCTGCTGCATGAGATGTTCATTGGTCCGGGCCAGATCGACGGTCCGCTCGGCAATGACGTTTTCCAACTTGTGGCGGTAGGTCTCCAACTCCGCGTAGCTCGTGCTCAATTCCCCGGCTTTTTGCTCCAGCGACCGGTTGAGCTGAACCAGCCCGCGATTCAGCTTGGCAAAGGCGGTGTGGGGCACGAAAAAGGAGACCAGCACCACCAGCGCGGTGATCACCCCTCCCGCGACGAGGAAACGATATAAACCATGAACATTTTTCGTGACATCGGCGGCAAAGATCACCCGGGCCACCGGCTTGCCCTGGTAATCGGCGAGCACGGTCTGGGTATTGAGCTGATACCAGCAGCCATTGTGCTGAAAACGCTCCGGGCCATGAAATAAGGAGAGATTCGGGGGCAATTCGTCAAAGAGGTTCTCCCGGCACTTGAGCAGGAGCGCATCACTGAAATAGAGCAGATGCTGATCCGGGCCAACCTTTTCGCCGGTGGCCGGCGCCATGGCCGGATCGATGAGCAGGGCGAGGCTTACCCCCTGTTCGTCTTCCATCATGCCCAGAAAGTCATGGACCTTGATGCCGAACTCGACGGTGCCCATATGCTGGCCTTGATAGGCCACCGGCTGGACGACCCGGTAGAAGAGACCTTCCGCGCTCAGCTCATAACCGGCCTGCTGCTGCTTGGTGCGATTGGCCGCCACCACCATGGAACGCGTTTCGGAAAGGTCATCACCGAAATGTTTCGGCTCATGCACCCGGAGGAAGGAGCGGTTGTCCGGAGTATGGAAGTGGAATTCTTCAAAGTTGGCATTTTCACGCCGGAGGGCCTGCCGGAAAATGGGGGCGGTGATTTGCAGCAGGCGCTCCCGGTCCCGCCGGGCAAAGGCCTTTGCCACCTCGGGTTGGTTCACCGCCAGGTTCTGGAGGCGACATCGGTAGGGTTCGTAGGTGGAGCGGGCGGCAAAGGCAAGATACTCTTTGATGTGTTCCGCGCGTTCGGCCAGGGATTTGCGCACCGCCTCCTGTTCATGGTGCACCCCCCACGCAAAAAAGCCGGCGGCCATCGCGAGGATGGTCGCCAGCACGGCGAGCGTCGCCTTCCATTTGGTGATTTCGGACATCAATGAAAAACCCTTTTCCCCATCACCCCCGGCCCCGCACCTTAACGGCGCTTGGCCCGCAGGCCGGCGGCCTCAAGCAGCGCCCAGCCTCGCGGATCGGCCTCGGAGCCATTATAGAGGAAATTCTCCCGCTGGGCAGCAAAATGTGCAAGGAATCCATTGGCCAGTTTCTTGCCAAGCTGCACCCCTTCCTGATCAAAGGAATTGATATTCCAGAGGAAGCCCTGAAAGACCACCTTGGCCTCGTAGAAGGCCAGCAAAGCGCCCATGGCGTAAGGTGTCAGCCGATCAGCGATAAGCAAGGAACTCGGCCGGTTGCCGGCAAAGCGCTGATTGGGATTGGCGTGGGGCTGGCCGGTGGCCAGGGCCAGCATCTGGGCCAGGAGGTTGGCCACCAGCTTTTCCTGCGAGGTGGTGCCCTGGAGCAGCAGTTCCGCGCCGTATTGGCTTTCGCGGAAGCCGATGAACTCAACCGGGACGATAGCAGTACCCTGATGCAGAAATTGGAAGAAGGCGTGCTGGCCGTTGGTGCCCGGTTCGCCCCAGACTACCGGGCCGCTCTGCCAGGCAAGGTCGCGGCCGGCGCGGGTGATCGACTTGCCGTTGCTCTCCATGTCGAGTTGCTGGAGATGGGCGGTAAAACGCACCAGGGCTTGGCTATAGGGCAGCACCGCCACGCTCTCGCAGCCCAGGAAGTTACGGTTCCAGATACCGATGAGCGCCGAGAGCAGCGCCGGGTTCCTGCGAATCTCCGGCTCCGCCGCAGCCAGATCCATGGCATGGGCTCCGCGCAGAAGCTCGATCACCTGCTCGTAGCCCAGGGCAAAACCGAGCATCACCGCGCCCACCATGGAGGTGGCGCTGTAGCGGCCGCCGATGGAATCGAACATATAAAAAGAACGAAGGTAGCGGGCCGAGTTGTCCATGGGGCTGCCCTGGCCGGTGACGGCCAGAAAATGGCGCTCCGGCGCCAGCCCGGCGGCGGCAAAGGCCCGGCGCGCCAGTTCCTCGTTGGTCAGGGTTTCCAGGGTGGTGCCGCTTTTGGAGACGACGTTGACCAGGGTGCGGGAAAGATCGAGCCCCTTGAGGACTGCGGCGGCGTCATCGGGATCGACGTTGCTCAGGCAGTGCACCCGGCGACCGGGTTTGGCAAAGGCCGCCAGCGCCAGAGAGAGTGCCCGCGGCCCCAGGTCGGAGCCGCCGATGCCGATCTGCACCAGATCAGCAAAGGGTTTCCCCGCTGCGTTGGTGAGCGCGCCGCTCTCGAGTTCGGCCAGAAAGGCGCGCAGCTTGACGAGTTCGGCCTGGGCCTGGGCCGTGGTCTCCGGTGCCAGCGGAGCCTCGGCGAAGAGATCGCGGCAGGCGGTATGGAGCACCTGCCGATTCTCGCCGGCAAAGCCCTCGATGCGGTTCAGCACCGCACCCTGCTGCATCAGGAGAAATTGCCCGATGGCCCGGCCCTCGTCGGCCAAGGCCTGGAGCGCATCAAGCACCCGTTCGTCGATCCGCTGGGTGGCATAGAGCAGGTCGAAGCCAGCGGCATGGCAGCGATAGGTTGTAAGCCGCTCGACGGTCAACGCCGACGGGGCGGTCAAATCGAAGGGCTTCTCGGCCAGCCGCCGCAAAAGAGTGACAGCGGGAAGCCGGTCAAAATCCCGGCAAAGGCCCTGTGGTACTGTCTCCGTCATCCCCGCTTTCCCCTCCACGCCCCCGGCATTCTCGCCCTTTTTTCGGCGGAAAAATGGCGGCTGTAAAAAAATTCTTAGAAATGAGCCGGTTATGTGCTAATCTTTTACAAACCTCTGGAACATCTAGGGAGATTTCGTGCAGCGAACCGCCCGCACCCGATACCAAGCCCTTTGCGGCATTATAGCGCAACGCCGTGCGGCAAATCCAACCATTTCTGTGCCTGCCATCGTTGGCGGGTACCGGCAATGGTGACGAGTACTCCCGGCCATGTCCTTTGCCACCACCGAACATGAACTTCACCGGGCCTGCGAGATCATCTTCGGTCCGGAACTGGCGGTGACCCGCGAATTCCTCGATTATCTCCAGCCCTCGGGTGTTAAAAGCGCCTACCGCAAACGGGCCCTGGAGACCCATCCGGACCGCTTTGCCGCCAGCGGTACCAGCATTCAACCCCGGAACAACGATCTTTTCCACGCGGTGCAGCATTCATACGAACATCTGCTCCAATATCTCCAGGCGCGGGAGCAGGGATTCCGCCTGCCGTACCGCGCCCCGCTTCGGCCGGCCGCGTGGCGCACCGCCAAACCCTCTGCCCCCGCAACCCAACAGACACCGGCCAACACGCCACCCCGTGGCAAAACCGAGTTCCGTAGCCAGACCACCGGCAATGCCGGACCAGAGACTAACGGCAATCCGTTCCGCCGGCAATCCTCGGGATGCGGCTGGAACGTGGAACAGCACTACCATGGCCCGTTGCCCAATCGCCGGCTGCTGCTCGGTCATTTCCTTTATTATTCCGGCATCGCCTCCTGGCGCATGGTGGTCCAGGCCCTGGTCTGGCAACGGACGCAGCGGCCACGGCTCGGCGAACTCGGCCAGCGCTTCGGCCTCCTGCATGAGGAAGAAATCCGCCACATCCTCCGCAGCAAACCCCTCTTCGAACCCTTCGGTACCTCGGCCGTGGCCCAGGGATATCTCACCGAGACCCAGCTCCAGGTGCTGATCTACCAACAAAAACGACTCCAGCGAAAATTCGGCGAATATTTCACCGAAAACAACATTCTGCGGCCGGACCAGCTCGTCTTGCTGCTGCGCCAGTATCATGCGCACAACGCCCGCCTCGCCGAGGAGTTGGGGCTTCGCTTCCGCTTCTAGCCGCCGGGATCAGGCGCGGCCCGCATGATTTACAACAATCTCATTTATATCCTGGTTGTTCTCTTCATCCTCTCAACCAGGGCCATTCCGGACCTCCCCCAACTGCCGGCGACCACCGCCCTGGTCTTCTTTCTCCTCAAGGGCGCCGGCTATTTCCAGCTCGCCCGCCATCTCTTCCGCCGGATCAGCCCGCCCCGCGCCTCGGAATATTTTACCACCGAGCAAAAGCTCTCCATGGTCGCCATCTTCTCCTTTGGCCTCGACATCTACCTGCTCGACGCGCTCTATTACTTCGCCCAGATCCCCCTGGCCGCGGCGGTGCCGACCATCACCAACGGCTGCGGCCTTGCCCTCTTCTTCGGCTACCTCTGCCTGATGTGGAACGCCGGCCGGAGCGCATACAGCTCTATCTTCGGGCGCCGCCATGGGGCCGGCCCCTTTCTGATCGCCCATCTCAAGATCAATCTCGCTATTGTCCTGCCCTGGCTGCTCCTCTCCCTGCTCTTCGACCTGCTCCGGCTTGCGCCGTTCCCGGCCCTGCAAAGGCTGCTCGCCTCCCCGTGGGGCGAACCGCTGTTCATCCTCCTCTTCTTTCTGTTGCTGCTCCTCATCTTTCCCGCCGTGGTCATCCGCCTCTGGGGCTGTACCTCCATGCCGGCCGGGCCGTTGCGCCAGCAGGTCGAGGAGTTCTGCCGCCGCCACCGGATCGCTTACGCCGACATCATGCTCTGGCCGCTCTTCGAAGGGCGATTGCTCACGGCCGGCGTGATGGGCATTGCCGGCCGCTTCCGCTATCTGCTCATCACCCCCGCCCTGCTCGAAACCATGACCCCGCAGGAAGTCGAGGCAGTGATCGCCCACGAGGTCGGCCATGTGAAACACTACCACCTCCAGCTCTATCTCCTCTTTTTCCTGGGGTTCGGACTCATCACCCAGCTCATCACCTACCCGTTCCTGGCTGTATTGCTCAATTCCAGCCTCTTCTACCAGGTAGTGCTGCTCTCCGGCCGTTCGCCGGTCACGGCACTGACCGTGGCCAGCAGCGCCTCGCTCCTCCTGCTCATGGTCCTTTATTTCCGCTACCTCTTCGGATTTTTCATGCGGAATTTCGAACGCCAGGCCGACCTGTACGCCCTGGCCGCCATCGGCAACGCCGCCCCGCTGATCCGGGTCTTAGAGAAGATCGCCTGGCTGAGCGGCAAGATCCGGGACCTGCCGAGCTGGCATCATTTCGGGATTGGTGAACGCATCGACTTTCTGCGGCAGAGCGAGACCGATCCCGTTACGGTCCGGCGCCATCACCGCAAGGTCTATGGCGCCCTCGGCCTCTTTGTGGCCGCACTTGCGACCGGCACCATCCTCCTGGCCCGGATGCCGGCCGATCTGCTGGAAAGCGCGCCCAAGAGCAAGTTTGCCGAGACGTTGCTCCTTGAAAAACTTAAGGAAGAACCGACCAATCCCCTCTGGCACCACTACCTGGGCGACCTCCGCTTTACCCGCCGCGAGTTTCCCGCGGCGCGGGCAGCGTACGAAGAGGCCCTGCGTTTCAATCCCGCCAACCCGGAAACCCTGAACAACCTGGCGTGGTTGCTGCTGGCGGCCGAAGATCCCACCCTGCTCGACCCGCCACGCGCTTTGACCCTGGCGCAAAAGGCCGCCCGTCTTGCCGCCTCACCGCACATCCTCGACACCCTGGCCACCGCCCATTGGGCCAACGGCGACCGCGACCGCGCCGTTGCCATCGAGCAGCAGGCACTGGCCATGGCTCCGGAAAACCGGCGGTACTACGAAGAACAACTGCAACGGTTCCGCACCGCGACCTTCCCGGCACCGCTGCCCATCACCAACTGAACCGGCAGAAGGAACCGCCATGAGCACCGGGCTTACCATCATCTTCACCGGCAATGGCAAGGGCAAGACCACCGCCGCCCTCGGCCTCGCGCTCCGCGCCGCCGGCCACGGCAAAAAAATCGCCATCATCCAGTTCATCAAGGAACGCGCCGATACCGGCGAGGCCTTAGCCCTGGCGGCGCTGGGCGACCGCATCGAACTCCACGTGACCGGCTCCGGTTTTTCCTGGGCGCAGCGGGACCACACCGCCTTCAAGCAGGTGGCCCAGGAAGGGTGGCGACTCGCGCAGGCAAAGATGGCAAGCCGGGCGTACGATCTCATCATCCTCGATGAGCTCACCTATCTCATCCACTTCGGGCTGGTGCCGGAGGCAGAAGTGCTGGCGGCCATTGCCGCGAAACCGCCGCACCTCCATCTGGTCATCACCGGCCGCCATGCCGGGCCGGGACTCATCGCCGCCGCCGACTTGGTGACCGAGATGCGGGAGATCAAACACCCCTACCGGCGCGGGATCACCGCCCAGCCGGGGATCGAGTTTTAAGAGGGGAAAGCGGATTATCCGCGCGGGAGGACAGCCCGGTGCCGGGCGCCCAGTTGCCGGCCCTGCTGCCGCGCCACCTCCAGTTGCTCCCGGGAGTGGCCGAACCGCCGGTAATGCCGGCCGATGATGCGGTCCCGTTCCGGGGCCAGGCCGGCGATCTTCAGGAAGACGCCGATGGTACGCCACGGTTCCGGCTGCGGATGGTTGAAAACCAGGGGGCTCCAGCACGACGGCATCAAGACGCCGCAGCAGGCGGCGCAACCCGAACCAGTGCAATCGCCAGTAGCCGCGACAGGAGATGAGTGGCAGCACGATCCGACCGGCGAGCATTTGCCCGTCGCGGTCGAGGAAGGACAACACCGGGCCGCTGGGATTGTACGACCAGGTAGGGCCGGCGGGGATGACCAGGTCCGCCGGCTGCCGGCAGACCTCGCTCAACGGTTCGATCGGCACGCGAAAACGGAGAAACGTGGTGAGCATCATCAGGAAGGTTCCGGCCACGGAACCGATGGGGAAACGGAGAGGAACGAGAGGCTGCAACCGCTCCAGCGCCACCTCCACGCCTTCTTCGCGGAGACCGGCCACCAGCCGGTGCAACAGTCCGCTGGTCTGCCCGCTGTAAGAAAAATAGATCACCAACACCCGCGGCTGGCTGCTGCTTGCCTCGGTCATCGCCGTCTGTCCTCGTACCGCCGCGCCGGAGCCCGGGTCCGACGCTGTTGCCATCACTTTTTTCGTTCCGACCCCGGCCGGGATCGGGTACAGTGGTGCCATCATAGCACACCATGCCTGGAATTGCCTGGGCTTTCACGGAGAAGATGATGCGATTCATCGCGGTGGGCGACATCCATATGGATTGGGCGAACCTGGTCCGGATTCCCGAAATCGACACGGCCGATCTGCTGCTCGTCACCGGGGACCTCACCAACTTCGGCACCGCCACCGATGCCGCCACGGTGCTTGCGGCCATCCAGCGCATCAATCCCAACATCCTTGCCCTGGCCGGCAATCTCGACCAGCCCGAGGTGAACGATCTGCTCGCCGGCCACGGCATCAGCCTGCACGGCATTGGCCGCCGCTATGGCGCCATCGGCCTCTGTGGCGTCGGCGGCTCCAACCCCACGCCCTTTGCCACCCCGAACGAATTCTCCGAGGCGGCTCTTGCCACCCTGCTGGCGGAAGGCCACCGCAAGGTAAAGGACCACGATCTCTTGCTGGTCACCCATCCCCCGCCACGCAACACCCTGGCGGATCGGCTCAAAAACGGCGCCCATGCCGGCAGCAGCGCGGTGCGCGATTTCATCGAGGCCCACCAGCCAGCTGTCGCCATCTGCGGCCATATCCACGAGGCGCGCGCGATGGACCGGCTGGGCCGCACCACCATCATCAATCCCGGCATGCTCAAAGACGGCGGCTACGCCGTGATTATCATCGAAAACGGCCAACTCCACGCCCGCCTCGAAACCCTGCCCGGCACACGGCCATGACCCAATCCCACGACGTCATCATCATCGGCGCCGGCCTCTCCGGGCTGGCGGTCGCCCATTTCCTCGGCAAAACCAAACCGGGACTCGATCTGCTCATCGTCGAACAGGGCCAACGAGCGGGCGGGGCCGTACGCTCCTGCCACGACCAGGGGTATCTCGCGGAATGGGGACCGCACGGCTTTCTCGACAACAACCCCGCCAGCCGGGAACTCTTGGCCGACTTCGGCCTGGACCGTCTTGCCCGGAAGGCGCCGCTTGCCAACTTCGTCCGCTATCTCTGCCACCAGGGGCGACTGGTGGTGCTGCCGCAAAAGCCGCGGAAGCTGCTGGCCACCCCGCTGGTGAGCCTGCCCGGCAAGCTGCGGGTGCTGGGCGACCTGTTCCGCAAGCCGCTCGCAGGAGAGCCGACCATCGGCGCCTGGGTGTCCTACCGCTTCGGCGCCGGCCTCCTGCCCCTGGCAGATGCGGCGGTCACCGGCACCTTTGCCGGCGATTACGAACGGCTGAGTATCGACGCGGTCATGCCCGGCGTCCGCCGGCTGGAAAAGGAACACGGCTCGGTGCTGCGCGGGCTCATCCACACCATGCGGCAGAAAAAAAAGACCGGCCCGGCGGCGTTGCGGGCGCTCCCGGCCATGACCAGTTTTTCCGGCGGCATGGAACAACTCACCGAGACCCTGGCGGCGGGCAAACCGATCCGTTTCGGCACCAAGGTCACCAGCTTCCGGCGCGAGCAGACAGGTTGGCGGGTGGAATGCGACACCAGTGAGCCATTGACCAGCCGCATCCTGATCGTGGCGCTGCCGGTCAATGCGGCACTGGCGCTGCTCGCTCCCTTTGCCCCGCCGGTTGCCGCCATCCCCGAAGCCCGCATCGCCACCGTGGCTCTGGGCTTCGATGCCGCCACTGCGCAAATCCCCTATGGCTTCGGCTACCTGGCACCGGAACGCGAACAACGCTTCGCCCTGGGTGCCCTCTTTTCCACCCACATGTTTCCGGGCCGGGCGCCACAGGGCCAGGTGCTGCTCGAAGCGCTGGTCGGCGGCCGCCGCCACCCGGAACGGCTCAACCTCGATGACGCAACCCTGGTGGAACGGGTTTACGCCGACCTGCGGCAACTGCTCCACCTGCCCACCCCGCCCGGTTACAGCCGGGTGCTCCGGTCAGGAGGCGGCATCCCCCAACTGGAGGTGGGCCATCTGCGCCTCCGGCAATGGCGCGATGCGCTGCAGACGGCACAGCCGGGACTGCACATCTGCGGTTTCGGCTGGGAAGGAATCGGCATGAACGACATGATGCAGGCGGCGCAGGCCGCTGCCATGACCGTGACGGCCGGCGAAAGCGGCGCCAAAGAAGCGGCGGTCCGGCCGGTTTACTTCTGAATCACGCGAAGCGGGATCGGAACCGCGGGCCGGGCCAAGGCAAGCTGATCCCGCAGGGTGTCCATGGCCTTCTGGTAACATTCCGGGCAATACCCGTGGGAGAGCCGGCTGTCGATCACGCCGGCGACCCGGACCCAACCCTTTTCCCCTTTCAGCCGTTGACAGACGCAGCAGACCGTCCGCATCTCTTATCCTTTACCCAAGGCCCCTATTGGTATTTCTTGATGATCCGTTCGGAAAGATGGTCGATCTGGCCGCGGATGCTGCCGTCCCGGGCAATGGC
The DNA here is from genome assembly GCA_021802775.1 of Deltaproteobacteria bacterium. Lineage (GTDB taxonomy): Bacteria > Desulfobacterota > Desulfobulbia > Desulfobulbales > Desulfurivibrionaceae > JAJZRJ01. The sequence goes on along the minus strand of JAJZRJ010000006.1, from coordinate 57,846 downwards.
CTCGGTAATCACCCGGATGGAATGCACCACCGTGGAATGATCGCGGTTCAGGGCCCTGCCGATATCGGAAAGCGCCTCGTCGGTCAGCTTGCGCGCCAGAAACATGGCGATCTGGCGCGGAAAGGCCACCGACTTTTTCCGTGACTTGGACTGCATCTCCGCCAGGGGTACCTGGAACTGACTGGCGACGAAATCGCGGATCACCGCCGAGGAAAGACGCTGGTGCTGCCCGACAATGGCGGCCACCACCTCCTTGACCATGTCGAGAGTGGCCGGGGCCTTGAGCAGGTTGGCCTTGGCCTTGAGCCCGATGATGGCGCTCTCCACCCGCCGGATATCGCCCTTGACATGCTCGGCCAGGTAATCGACCAGTTCCTCGGTGAGCGTCAGGTTGTGGTAGCGGGCCTTGCACAGGATGATCATCCGCCGCGTCCGCAGGTCCGGCGGATTGATCGAGGTGATCAGGCCGGCGGAGAGGCGCGAACGCATGCCGCCATCCATGTTGGGAATGTCCCGCGGCGCCAGCGAACCGGTGAAGATGATGCGCCGGCCGGCCTCCATCAGCACATCGACCGCCTCGGCCAGCTCGGCCTGGGTCTTGACCCGGCCGGAGAGGGCATGCACATCCTCCATGAGCAGCACATCGCACTGGCGATGGTACTTCTCCTTGAAGTGCTCCATGGTGTTGTTCTTGATATGGCGCACCACCTCGGAGGTGAGCTGCTGGGTGGTCAGATAGTGCAGGCGCAGGTTAGGAGAATGGTTCAGCAGATGATGGGCCACGGCATGGGTAAGGTGGCTCTTGCCGAGTCCGGTGCCGCTGTGAATAAAGACACAGGGGCCGATCGCGGTATCGCCGTTGGCAATGGCCTCGCAGGCCGAGAACGCCAGGGCATTGGAATCACCGACCATGAATTCATCGAAGGTATAGCGCGGATGCAGCGTGCGCACACGGGAGCGGCCTTCGGGCATGGCAGGCAACCGCAACTGCTCGCCGGCGGCGGCAAGAGACTGCCCGGCCCGTTCGGCCGCAGCGGCGTCCACCGCGAAGCGCACCGTCACCCCTGCATATCCGGCCTCGGCCAGGGCGGCCTCGATCTCCTTCCGGTAGTTGTCCGCCACCCAGGAACAGAAAAACCGATCCGGCCCGGAGAGTTCCAGAATCTGCCGATCCGCCAGCCGGCACTGCAATGGTTCGATCCACAAGGCAAAGACACTTTCGGGTACGGAACGACGCAATACCTCTTTGACATCTTGCCAGTACATTATTCCCCCTGCTCGGCGCTACAGAAAAAAGACCCCCCCAGAAAAGCTTGGGGGGATTCTATTGGAAACCCTGGGGGGTGTCAAAAGCGGTTTTGGCAGATTTTATCGCCGCCCGGCTCCGAGTTTTCAACAGCATAAGATCCGCTCTTTTTCAAGGAGATAAATCAACCACCCCGCTAACGGCTCCAATTTGGGCCACTTTTCCCCTCACCATATTTTCCGCTGAATTTCAGGGAATTACCCTCTCTCCACCGGGTAACTCGCATTTTAATTAACCACTAAAATATCGCTCTTTCTCATCAAAACTATTCCATTCTCTTAAAATCTCCTATTTTCTCCCATGATTTTTTTTTTCATCGTGCTTCCGGCAAGATCAAAAAATCACCACTATTTTTTTTATTTCCTTGACAGGCAAAGGGTTTTCGTGAGACCGGGGAGCAGCGGCTTTTCTTCACCAGAACCCAACGTCTCCGCGCCGGATTGCCCAATCCGACCTTTTGGGGTGATTTCAGCAAATGCCATCATCGCTGCGGCCACCTCCCGCATCGCGCCCCAGTCGCCGTTTTCGATAAAGTATTGGTCAGGAGGGCATCCATTAATCAGCCAGGAAAAAGACCCCGCGCCCGGGTTGCTTTCCATTTGACGCGCTGCCATCGCTGTGCCAAGATGGGGTACACCTTGCGATACCGCACCCCGACACGAAGGAGGCCGCCATGAACCCTGCCGCCCTCATTCCCGCGCCGGACCCGCTCCAAGTCCCCTGGGGCTGGTTCCAGCTCCTGCTCCTGCTTACCTTCTTTCTGCATATGGTGGCAATGAACATCATGATCGGCTGCGCGGTCATCAGCCTCGTCAAACAGCTGGTCAATCCGGCGAAGAACCAGACCCTCTGCCGCGACATCGGCAACAAACTCACCTATGCCGTGGCCTTTACCGTCAACTTCGGGGTGGCGCCGCTCCTCTTCCTCCAGGTACTCTACGGCCACTTCATCTACACCAGTTCGATCATCATGGGCGCCTGCTGGCTGTCGGTGATCTTTTTCCTCATCGCCGCGTACTCCCTTGCCTATCTCCACAAATTCCGCTTCGACACCTGGCAGGTTGGCCCACGCCGCTGGCTTTTGGGAACCAGCCTCGCCTGCCTGCTGCTGATCGGCTTTTTCTTCACCAACAACATGACCCTGATGCTCACCCCCGCCGCCTGGCCCCAGTACTTCCGCCATCCGGGCGGCTTCTTCCTGAATCTCGCCGAGCCGACCCTGGTGGCGCGCTATCTCCACTCCATGATCGCGGCGGTGGCCACCGGCGGCCTCTTCCTCGCCCTGCTCGCCCACTTCCAAAAACAGCTGCCCGACGGCGAACGCCGGGCCCGGATCAAAAACGGCCTCCACTGGTTCACCTACGCCACCATGGTACAGATCGCCATCGGCATCGTCTTCCTCCTCTCCTTGCCCAAGCCGGTGCTGCGCATCTTTGTGGGCGGCAACTGGCTTGCCACCCTGCTCTTCTCCGGCACCCTGATCGGCTCCTATTACAGCATCAAGTTCGGCGCCCGGGAACGCCTCTGGCCCGCCACCGCCGCCCTGACCGTTACCATCCTGCTGATGATCCTGGTGCGTGATCTGGCCCGCCACGCCTACCTCGCCCCCTACTTTCACCCGGCGGACCTGCCGGTGACGCTCCAATATTCGCCATTGGTGACATTCCTCCTGATTCTCGTCATCGGCCTTGGCATTATCGCCTACATGCTGCGACTCGGTTGGCTGAGTACCAAGGAGGGGCAGTCATGAACTACCCGGTCTGGGAACTCACCTTCTTCGGCGGCGGACTCACCATCGCCCTGATGGCGGTCTTCCATGTCTTCATTTCCCACTTCGCCATCGGCGGCGGCCTCTTCCTGGTGCTGACCGAATGGTACGGCTACCGGCAGAACTCCACCGCCATCGTCGACTACGTCAAGGCCCACACCCGCTTCTTCCTGCTCGTTACCATGATCCTGGGCGGCATGACCGGAGTGGGCATCTGGTTTGTCATCAGCCTCATCAACCCGGCCACCACCTCGATCCTCATCCACAACTTCGTCTTCGGCTGGGCCATCGAGTGGGTCTTCTTCGTGGCCGAGATCGTCTCCCTGCTCATCTACTACTACACCTTCGGCCGCATGAACCGGCGCCACCACCTGCTTTTAGGCTGGCTCTACTTCATCTTTGCCTGGCTCTCGCTTTTCGCCATCAACGGCATCATCGACTTCATGCTCACCCCGGGCCGGTGGCTTGCCACCGGCAACTTCTGGGACGGTATCTTCAATCCCTCCTTCTGGCCCTCCCTTTTCTTCCGCACCTTCGTCGCCCTGATCCTCGCCGGCCTCTATGGTTTTCTCACCGCCACCGCCCTCAAGGATGAGGCCTTCCGCCTGCGGATGGTGCGCTATTGCGCACTCTGGCTGCTCACCCCCTTTGCCCTGCTCGTCGCCTCGACCTGGTGGTACGTCCAGGCCCTGCCGCTGCCGATCCGCACCATGCTCACCCAGCAGCCGCCGGAATTGCTCGTCGCCATCAAGACCTTCCTCGTTACCGCGCCGCTCCTCGTCCTGGGCGGCCTCATCATGACCAGCAAACTGCCGCAGACCGCCACCCGCTCGCTGGCCGCCCTGCTGATGACCATCGGCCTCTGTTACCTCGGCGCCTTCGAGTACATTCGCGAGGGCAGCCGCCGGCCCTATACCATCTACGACCACATCTATTCCCACTCGATTCCGAAAAAGAATCTCGGGACAGTGGCCAAAACAGGGTTGCTCAAGAACGCCCGCTGGGCGCAACACAAAGAAATCACCGGCCAGAACCGCCTGGCCGCGGGCCGTGAACTTTTCTTTCTTGCCTGCGCCTCCTGCCACTCCGTTGGCGGCCCGACCCGCAACATCGTCAAACTCACCTCGGGCTACAACAGTATCGAGGCTCTGGCCGCGCGCCTGAGCGGGCTTGACGGCCCCAACAGCGCCATGCCGCCTTTCCCCGGCACCGCCGCGGAACAGACCGCGCTGGCCACCTATATCTTCGAAGTGCTCCAGCAACGCAACGACTCGGCCGCCGCCGCTGCCCTCCCCCCTAAGCAGCATGAAGTACCGCCCTTCGACCCGGCCACCAGCCAATATGTGCTGCTCGGCTGGAACGAGTACGGCATGCACACCATCAGCGACAGCGACGCCTTCTTCACCCTGCGGCCGCCGGGCAATACCATCCACGCCATGCTCATCAAACGCGGCCCCACCCCGCAGGTAATCAGCGAAGGCATCGACATCCACTATACGGTGGAACCGGGTTCCGCCAATCCGGACGGCCAGGTGGAGTTCTGGAAACACGCGGCCAGCCTGACCGGCCGGGAACTCTCCCCCAATACCGGCCTCACCGGCAATGGAGTCAGCGGCCTGATGCGGGTCGCGGCGGACGGCCGTACCTTCAGCGCCACCGAGGTGCCGTTGGTGCCGTATCAGAAAAGCGGCGGCTATCTGCCCTACCCGCTCGTCACGCTCACTGCCGTGGAGCGGGCCAGCAGCGCCATGGTCGCCACCGCCACCATGGTGGCGCCGGTTTCCAGTGAGTGGGGCTGCCGCAACTGCCATGGCGGTCCGTGGCGCACCGCGGCCGGGGGGGTAAGCCCGGAGACCGCCGAGAATATCCTGGCCGTCCATGACCGCTATGCCAAGACCACCCTGGTCAAACAGGCCAAGGCCGGTAAACCGCTGCGCTGCCAGATCTGCCACCCCGATCCCCGCGGAGAGCAGGGCAATCCGGCACTGCCGAGTCTGTCGGCCGCGATGCATGGCTTCCACGCCAACTTCCTCAAAGGCCGCGGTGCCGATGCCTGCTTCTTCTGCCATCAGGACGCCGCCCCCCATGGGGCCACCCGCTTCTTCCGCGGCATCCACAACGAGCTGGGGCTCGACTGCACCACCTGCCACGGCGTGATCGAGGACCATGCCCTGGGCCTGCTGTTGACCGAACAGCAGGCCGGCAAAAAGACGGCGGCCAAACGGCTCGCCCGGCTCAAGCCCAGGAGAGTGCGCACTCTTGCCGAACTCAAGCCGCGCCAGGCGTGGATCAACGAGCCGGACTGCCTGGGCTGCCATGTGGATTTCCAGCCGCCCGGCGTCTCCACCGCCTTCAACCAGTGGACCGCCAGCGAAGCGGAACTCTTCCGCCGGCGCACCGACAATCTGGGCATCCCTTGTGCCGCCTGTCACAACAGCGCCCACGCGATCTACCCCACCACCAATCCCTACGACGCCGAGCGCGACAACCTGATGCCGCGCCAGTATCAGGGCAACCCGTACCCGCTGGGCGCCAACAAGAACTGCGCCCTCTGCCACACCAAGGAGATGAAGGAGGAGATGCACCACCCCAACTCGCTCACCATGTTCCGGAACGTGCGGTAGGAGATGAAACCGGGAAAGGCCATCCTTTGGGAGGCGAGTGCTTGAAGACGGCGGCCGGTTGAGGTAGATTATTTAAATGGATATGTATGAACACCCCACCGACAGCGGGGCAGGAAGGACTATGGGTGCGCGATTACCGCTTGACCAGGCCACGCTTGCCAGCTTCTGCACTCGGCACCGCATCAACCGCCTTGCCCTTTTCGGCTCGGTGCTGAAAGGTACGGACCAGCCAGACAGCGATGTGGACCTGCTGGTGGAATTTGAGCCGGGCGAGGAACCTGGTCTGCTCGCCTTGTCGGAAATGGAAACGGAACTTTCGATCCTGTTGAAAGGACGGCCGGTGGACTTACGGACGCCCCGAGACCTCTCCCGGCACTTCCGCGAGGAAGTGATCCGGACAGCAGTAATACAATATGCGCACTGAGGACCGGGTACGCATACTGCATATGATCGACGCAGCGGAGTCCGTTGACCATTTTTTGATCGGACGACAACGCCTTGATCTGGACCATGACCGCATGCCGCTTTTCGCCGTGGTCCGCGCCATCGAAGTGATTGGCGAGGCGGCAAGCAAGGTCTCGGAAGAAACCCGCGCGTTAACCCCCTCCATCCCTTGGCCCGCCATCGTGGGCATGAGAAACCGTCTCATCCACGGTTATTTCGACATCGATACCCAGCTCGTCTGGAAAACAGCGACTGGCGAGATTCCCGAACTGCTGCCTCGACTGCGGGCACTGATCCCCAAGTCATAACCGATACTGACGGCTCAAAAAACGTTGCCCGACTCCGCTGCCGACCTGATTCGCTCCAACTGATCGGCCAAATCGTTGATCTCCCGCTGCCAGTAGTCGCGGGTGCCGAAGTCCGGCGAGACCCGCGACAGTCCTTCTTCAGCCACCTGATAGGCGCACCATGCGGTGTAGTGGATGAAGCGCATGGCCCGCAACGGCTCGATGAGCCGCAGGGTGCGGCGGTCGAAATCGCGGAAGGTCTCGTACCCTTCGAGAAAGAGGTCGATCTCGGCATGGGTCTCGTCCCGGTAGCCCGGCAGCAGCATCCAGAAATCCTGGACCGGCGGGCCGAGGGCCATATCGTCGAAGTCGATGAGATAAAATGATTCGCCCGGCCGATAAATGAGGTTCGAGAAGTGGCAATCGCCGTGGATGCGGATCATCTCGACCTCGTCAAATAGCGGGGTGATTTCGGCGATGAGGGTTTCGGCGAGCGCGGCGAATTGCGGGGCCAGGTCCGGCGGGATCAGGCCGCTGCCCAGCAGATAACGGACCTGATCGCCAGTGGAGCGATCGGGCCGCATGACAATGCGGCCGGCTGGCGGCCGCGCGGCCCCCACGGCGTGGACCCGGCCGAGCAGGCGGCCGATCTCCAGCCACTGCTCGTCGTTGTATTCGTCGAAGCTGCGGCCGCCGCACTTGGGAAAGACCGCAAAGGAGACGCCCTGGTGCAGCCCCAGGGTGCCATTGCCGATGAGCGAGAGCGGAGCGACGACCGGAATCTCCCGGCCGGCCAGTTCCAGCAAAAAATCATGCTCATCCTGCAAGGCCGCCAGATGCCAGCGGCCCGGCCGGTAAAACTTCACCACCAGGCCGGCGCCATCTTCCTGTTCCAGCTCATAGACCCGGTTGATGTAGCTCGCGAGCGGCCGGCAGAGGTTGGTACAGCGCACGCCCAGCGCCGCCTCGACCAGCCCCAGCACGATATCCGGGGTAAGACGAAGGAAGGTTGACCCGCCAGGGGATGCCGCGGTGCGCTGCATCGTTGCCTCCTGACCTAGGCCCCGGCGATCCGGGCCAGGGCGTCGAGGCAGTATTCCACCTCGTCCGTGGTATTGAAGAAACCGAAGGAAACCCGCACCGTGCCCTCGGGAAAGGTACCGAGGCCACGGTGGGCGAGCGGCGCGCAGTGCAGACCGGCACGGGCCATGATAGCGAATTCACGGTCAAGGCGATACGCCACCTCGTCAACGCTTTTCCCCCCCGGGCGAAAAGAGACCACGGCCCCGCGGCCAGCCCTTGTGGGCAGACCGTAGACCATAATGCCCTTAATCTGGCTCAAGCCGTCGAGAAAACGGCTGGTCAGCGCCAGCTCATGGCTGCGGATGGTCGTAAGGCCGGTTTCCTGAATGAACCGCACCCCGGCGGCCAGGCCGGCGATGCCCAGGGTATTGGGGGTGCCGGCCTCGTAGCAGTCCGGCGCAAAGTCGGGCTGCAGTTCCCGCTCCGAGGCGCTGCCGGTGCCGCCCATCTTGAAAGGCGGCAGATCGATGCCCGGCCCCAGCACGAAGCCGCCGGTGCCGGTGGGGCCCAGCAGACCCTTGTGGCCGGTAAAGGCGAGAAAATCGATGCCCAATCCCGTCGCGTCGAGTTCAAAGAGCCCGGCCGACTGGGCGGCATCCACCATCAGGAGCGCCCCTTCCTTCAAGGCGGCAAGCTCGGCCAGCGGCGCCACGGTGCCGGTGACGTTCGACACATGGTTGACGACGATAAGCCGGGTGCCGGGCCGGCGGCATCTCACAAGATCGGCCGGGTCGGTTTCGCCGGCCGCCGAGACCGGCAGTACCGAGACCGTGATGCGGCCCTGCTGTTCGAGATGGCGCAGGGGGCGCATCACCGAATTATGCTCCGTGCCGGTGGCAATGACATGGTCGCCGGGCCGGAGCAGCCCGAAGATGCCGACGTTGAGCGCCTCGGTGACGTTGGCCGTGAAGATCACCCGGCTCGAATCGGGGCAGCCGAAAAAGGCGGCCAGGAGTTCGCGGGCCGCAAAGATCACCCGGCCGGCGGTGAGCGAAAAGGCATGAGCGGCCCGGCCGGGGCTCAAGGCGGTGGAACGCAGCAGGACGTCCATCGCCGTTGCGACCTGCTCCGGCTTGGGAAAAGAGGTGGCGGCGTTGTCGAAATAAACCGGCGGGTGCGGGGTCGGCATGAGTGGCGGCGGACCGTTGCCCGATCAGTACGGGCTGACGACCTTGGCCGCGCTGGTCATGGTGTCCAGGATGTCGTACATGTTGGTCACCTTGCCGACCAGGAGGTGGTCCTTGAGGTCGAAATAATCGAGGCAGGTACCGCAGGAAAAGATCGCCACGCCCTCTTCTTCCAGGGTCTTGAGCGGCGCGATGAGGTCGGAATCGGTGGCAGTGATCCGCACCCCGGTATTGTAGAAGAAGATCCTGGCCGGCCGCGGCTGGACGTCCTTGATGGTCTTGACAAAGGCGCGCATCAGCACCCGGCCGAGATTATCGTCGCCGCGGCCCATGGTATCGGCAGGAATCACGTAGACGAGGCCGGAGCCCTGCGGAGCGGGGCAGGTATATCCCTCGGCCGCCGGGGCACCGGGCTGCGGGGCCGCGCCGCCGGTTTTGGTGATGACCAGCCGGAAGCGGCTGCCCTCCCTCACCATCGCCACCGTGCAGCCCTGGCTCATGGCAAAGCGCTCGACGTTGCTGCGCGAGGCCTCGTTATCGACCACCACCTCGAGCACGCCTTCGCCCATGGCCTCCAGGGCGTTCTTGGTCTCGATCACCGGCTGGGGACAGAGCATACCTTGGCAGTCCAACATCCTTTTCATCCGATCCATCCGTCGTGCTCCCGAAAAAAGAGGGGCGCCCCTTCCGGGGAAGGCGCGCCGTACAGTATTCCTTTGCTGCGCAATCAGTCGTTGAAGCCGAACTGGCCCACCAGACCGGCCACGATATTCTTGGCGCGCTTATCCTTCCAGGTGACGCGGAAACCGGTATCATAGAAATCCGGATTCACGTCGTTGGAACTCCACAGGCTGGTGGCCTCGAAACGCAGCACCTTTTCGTCGAAATAATCCTCCGGCAGCTGCATGCGCAACCGGTAGACCCTGTTTTTCTCAATGGGCGCCTTGCTCACCAGCTTGACCCCCTCGGTGGTGATATCCACCAGGTGGCCGAGCAAGGTGCCGGTGGCGTCGTCATAGACCTCGAGATAGTAGATGAGGTGCCGCCGTTTGAACGCCCGCGACTCTTCTTCCGCCATGCCGTTCTCCTCCGTGTCCAGAGCCTGTGCCTTGCCCATCTGCCGCAGCATGAACGCCACCACCGCCTCGGGTCCCATGGCCGAGGAATCGACGATGATCGCGTCGGCAGCCGGTTTGAGCGGGGCCAGAGTCCGCTTACTGTCATCATAGTCACGTTTGACGATCTGGTCCAGAATTTCCTGATAATCGGCCGCCTGCCCCTTTTGCCGGAGCTGGTCGCAGCGGCGGCGGGCCCGCTCCGCGGGCGAGGCGTCGAGGTAGAACTTGAACGGCGCGTCCGGAAAAACCACGGTGCCCATGTCGCGGCCCTCGGCCACGATGCCGCCGCGGCTGCCGATGCCCCTTTGCAGTTCGGTGAGCTTCTCCCGCACCAGCGGCAGGGCCGAGACCCTGGAGGCGACCATGCCCATGGCCGGGGTACGGATGGCGGCGGAAATATCCTCGCCGTTCAAAATCACCCGCACGTCGTCATGCTCGTTGGGCAGGAGTTCGATGCGGATGGTGTCGAGAGCCCGCTTGAGCGCAACGCTGTCGGCGAGATCGATGCCCTGCCGCTCCACCGCCAGCCCCACCGCCCGGTACATGGCGCCGGTGTCGAGATAGGTGAAATGGAGCCGGGCCGCCACCATCCGGCTGATGGTGCTTTTTCCCGCGCCGGAGGGCCCGTCGATGGTGACGATGGGCAGCTTAACGGCCATAGCCCAGCTCCGTCAGCGCTTCGGCCAGGCTCTTCACAAAGCGGGCGTTTTCTTCGGGCAGGCCCACGGTGAGGCGGATGTAAGTGGGATAACCATAGGCCTGCATCGGCCGGACAATGACCCCCTTCATAAGCATCCGCTCATAGAGCTGCTTGCCGTCGCCCTTGACGTCGATAAGGAAGAAATTGGTCTGACTGGGGAATGCCTTGCAGCCGAGCTTTTCCACCTCGCAGGTAAGCCAGGCCATGCCCTCGCGGGTCAGCCGCATGGTCTTGGCGTAGTGCTCGTCATCGGCCAGGGCGGCCAGGGCCGCCACCTGGGCCAGCTGGTTCACGTTGAAAGGCTGGCGCACCCGGTGCAGATAATCGGCGATCTCCCGGTGCATGAGGCCATAGCCGACCCGCAAGCCCGCCAGGCCGTATGCCTTGGAAAAGGTGCGCAAGGCCACCACCGGCGTCCGGTGGTGGAGGTAGTTGCGGGCATCGAGCCGGAGCGCTGGTTCGACGAAATCGACATACGCCTCGTCCAGCGCCACGATCACCCCCTCGGGCACCGCATCGAGAAAGGCCTCGAACGCCCGGGCGGTGAAGAACGTGCCGGTGGGGTTGTTGGGGTTGTCGAGAAAGATGAGCCGGGTCTTGGGCGTGAGCGCGGCAAGGATGGCGTCGAGGTCGTGGTGCATGTCGCGGAGCGGCACCACCCGGTTGACCCCGCCCTGGGCCTGCACCATCTTCTGATAGACGAGGAAGGTCGGGTGGCTGGTCACCACCTCCTGGCCCGGCGCCAGGAAGGCGGCGATCAAGAGGCCGATGATCTCGTTGGAGCCGTTGCCGAAAACCAGTTCCGCCGGCGCCACCCCGAGCTTGGCGGCCAGGGCCTGGGCCAGGTAGTAACAGCTGCCGTCCGGGTAGCGGTGCAGGTTTTTCAGATTGGCGCTGATCGCCGCCACGGCCTTGGGCGAGGGCCCCAGCGGGTTTTCGTTGGAGGCGAGCTTGATCGAGCCGGTGATGCCGTATTCCCGCTCCAGCTCCTCCAGGGGTTTGCCGGGCGGGTAAGGAATCAGGGTGGCGATGTTGTCGGCGACCTTGAGTTTCATCTTCATGCCAGTGCGGGTTTGCGGCCGACGAGGCCCAGCCGCTGTTCCAGGTTAAAGGCCAGCCGCAACAATTTTTCCTCGGCAAAGGGGGCGGCCTGCAGCTGTACCCCGATGGGCAGACCGGCCGAACTCAGGCCGCAGGGCACCGAGATGCCGGGCAGTCCGGCCAGGTTGGTCGGGATGGTCAGGGCATCGGAAAGATACATGGAGAGCGGGTCGGCGGTCTTCTCTCCGAGCCGCCAGGCGGGAGTCGGCGCCACCGGCGAGATGAGGGCGTCGCACTGGGCCAGAGCCTTGGTAAAGTCCTCGACGATCAGGGTGCGCACCTGCGAGGCTTTCTTATAATAGGCGTCGTAGTAGCCGGAGGAAAGCGCGTAGGTGCCGATGATGATGCGGCGCTTCACCTCGGGGCCAAAGCCCTGGGAGCGGCTCTGGCGGTACATGTCGTGCAGGGTCTCGGCCGCGAGGTCGCGGTAGCCGAAGCGCACCCCGTCGTAGCGGGCCAGGTTGGAGCTCGCCTCGGCCGGGGCAATGATGTAATAGGCCGCCACGCCGTATTCGGTGTGCGGCAGCGAGACCTCGACGATCTCGGCCCCGGCCTCTGCAAGCAGCCGGATGGTGCCACGCACCGCCCCTGCCACCTCCGGATCGAGTCCGGCACCGAAATATTCCCTGGGAATCCCCACCTTGAGGCCGGCAAGGCCCTCCACCAGCGCGGCGGAATAATCCGGCACCGGCACGTTCACCGAGGTGGAATCCCGCTGGTCGTGGCCGCTGATGGCATTGAGCATGAGCGCCGCATCGCGCACGTCCTTGGTGAGCGGGCCGATCTGATCGAGGGAGGAGGCATAGGCCAGCAGCCCGTAGCGCGAGACCCGGCCGTAGGTGGGCTTGATTCCCACCACCCCGCAGTGCGAGGCGGGCTGGCGGATGGAGCCGCCGGTGTCGGAGCCGAGCGCGGCGATGCACTCGTCCGCCGCCACTGCCGCGGCCGAACCGCCGCTGGAGCCGCCACAGACCGCATCGAGCTGCCAGGGGTTGTGCGGGGCGCCGTAGGCACAGTTCTCGTTGGAGGAGCCCATGGCGAACTCGTCCATGCTCGCCTTGCCGAGGATCACCGCGCCGGCCGCCTTGAGTTTTTCGATCACCGCCGCGTCATAGGGCGGCAGGAAATTCTCGAGAATCTTCGAGCCGCAGGTGGTGCGCAGCCCCCGGGTGCAGAGCACGTCCTTGATCGCCAGCGGGATGCCGCACAAGGGATTGGTCTCGCCCGCGGCCAGAAGCCGGTCGGCAGCCGCAGCCTGGGCCAGCGCCCCTTCGCGATCAAGGGTGATGAAGGCATGTACCCGCTCCTCCACCGCGGCAATGCGGGCCAATGCCGATTCGGTCAGCTCGCGGGCGGAAATCTCACGCCGGCTAAGCTTGCCGTGCACTTCATGAATGGTCAGGTGAGCAAGTTCCATGATATCCTCAGCACCCGGCACGCGGCAATGAACCGCACGTCGTTCCTTGCCCTGCGCGCGTCAGGCGTGCCAACCGGTTGGGGTTAAATGACCCTGGGGACCACAAAGGCCTCGCCGTTCACCTGCGGCCCGTTGGCCAGGGCCTCCTGCTGCGGCAGCGAAGGCCGGACCTCATCGTCGCGGAAGGCGTTGGTGACCGCCAGGGCATGGGTGGCGGGCGCCACCCCATCGGTGTTGAGCGCATCGAGTTTTTCGACATAGGCGAGGATGCGGCCCAACTGCTCGGTGGTCGGCCCCACCTCTTCCGGCGCGAGGTTCAGGCGGGCGAGATTGGCAACGTAAATCACTTCTTCAGCGGTGATCTTCATAGCCCCTTTTCTTACCGTATAGGCTAAGGCAAGTCAAACACTCTTTCGCCCCGGCCAGGGGCCGTGAAACGCGGGCTAGAAGGCAACGCCGGTCGTGTTTCCGTTCCGGAGCACCTCGGTGAAGACCCGCACGACCTCGGGGTCGAACTGGCTGCCGGCGCAGCGATCGAGTTCGGCAATCGCGGCAACGGTGTCCATGTTGACCTTGTAGCTGCGTTTGGAGGTCATGGCGTCGTAGCTGTCCGCCACGGTGATCACCTTGGTGAGGATGTCGAGTTCGTTGCCGCCGATTCCGTCCGGATAGCCTTTGCCGTCCAAGCGTTCGTGATGGTGGCGAACAATGAAGAGTTCCTGCTGCATGAAGGAAAGCGGCTTGATGATGTTGGCGCCGATCTCCGGATGCTTGCGCATCAGCGCCCATTCCTCGCCGGTGAGGGAACCGGGCTTGCGGATGTAGTTGACGTCGATCACCAGTTTGCCGATGTCATGCACCTGGCAGGCCTGCTCCAGCACCGCGATGTCCCCCGCGGTAAGCCGCAGCGCCTGGGCGATGCTGATCGCATAGTTGGTCACCCGGATGGTATGACCGGCGGTGTACATGTCCTTCTCTTCCAGCGCGGTCTGGAGGGTGAGCATGGTGTTGAGGGCGGAAACTTCCAGGTTCCGGCTGTACTCCTCGAGCAGGCGGTTCTTCTCGGCCAGCTCCTTGGTCTTGTCCTTGACTTCGCGTTCGAGATTTTCCTTGTAGACGCGCTCCTGGAGCACGTACATGCGCTTTTCGATGGCGCGCCTGATCTTGACGTTGAAGATGTCGAGGTCTTCGATGGGCTTGGGGATGAAGTCGTAGGCCCCGAGGTTGATCGCCTTGACCGCATACTCCATGCTGCCCACCCCGGTAAGGAAGATGACCGGAATGCCAAGATCCCGGCGGTTGATCTGCCGCATGGTCTCAAAGCCGTCCATGCCGGGCATGTTGATGTCGAGGATGATGAGGTCAATCTCGGCAGAGAGCTGCTGCAGAGCCTCTTCGCCGCTGGGCACCGCCACCACCTCGTGGCCGAACATGCGGAGGATTTTCCGCACTGCCTCGCGGACCAGCGTATCGTCGTCCGCGATGAGCACCCTGGTGTGATTCGTTCCCTTCATACCGCCTGTCCGTTCGTGGCCCCTCGTCTCTGCTGTCACCTTGTCCGGAGATGCAAATCCTTGTCTATCATCCGTGATTCACGAAAGCGTTGTCCAGTATTTTTTCGCCTCCGTTTTGGCCTCCGCCAGGGCCCGCAACGGCCCGGCAGCGTGCCGGAAGACGGCAAGCTGTTCCGTGGTGAGCCCCCCCTCGCCAATCATCTCGGCCAGACTCGCCAAGACTCCGCCGGCGAGACCATCAAAGGCATAGCCGCCCTCCAAGGCGAGCACCAAGCGGCCCTGGCAGAGTTCTTCGGCCAGCTCCACCAGGACCCGGGTCAGATAGCCGAAACCGGCCGGGGTCACCGCCATGGTCCCCAGCGGATCGCCGGCATAGATATCGTAGCCGGCCGAAACCAGGAGGCACTCCGGCCGGTACTGCCGGGCAACCGGCACCAGCAGCTCATTGAAGATGCGGGCAAAGGCCAGGTCATCCTGGCCGCCCTGAAGCGGCACGTTGATGGTATATCCCTCGCCCTTGCCGCTGCCGGTTTCAGTAAGGCTGCCGCTGCCGGGAAAAAAGGGGTACTGGTGGGTGGAAAAATAGAGCACCTGATCGGTATCGTAGAAGGCGTGCTGGGTGCCGTTGCCGTGGTGGATGTCCCAATCGACGATGAGGATACGCTTGAAGCCCAGGTGGGCAAGGCCATACCGGGCCGCCACCGCGACGTTGTTGAAGAGACAGAAGCCGCTGGTATGATCCGCCTCGGCATGGTGGCCCGGCGGACGCACCAGGGCGTAGGCATTGTCGCATCCGCCCCGCATCACCATCTCGACTGCCGCCACCACCGCCCCGGCCGCCAGGCACGCCGCCTCGTAAGAGCGCGCCGAGGTGTGGGTATCCGGGTCGAGCACCTCGAAGGGCTTGCCGGCCGTGGCCTTGACCCGGAAGATATGGCGGGGGGTGTGGTTGAGGGCGAGCACCTCCTCGCTGGCCGGGCCAAACTCCGGGAAAAGAAGGTGCCGGCGCAGGGCAGCCCCATCGAGGGCCTGATAGATGGCGCGCAACCGGTCGGGCGACTCGACATGGCCGTAGCCGGGGTCGTGCTCCAGAAAGAGTTCGTGTCGAAACACCGCGGTCGTGCGCATCGTCATCCCGTCCTTCGGGTTGCCGCCTCGGTCACCAGCCAGTGCAGCCGCATATCGTGCGCCAGCACCGGCACCTCCTCCACCACCTGCATACCGTAAGCCACCGCGATCCGCAAGGCCTGCGGCGCCTGTTGGGCCAGGAATCGGTCGTAATAGCCGCCGCCATACCCGAGCCGGCCGCCGGCCCAATCAAAGACGCTGCCCGGCAGGATCACCACCTCGATGGCAGCCGGGTCAATGGGCTGAACGCGGGTCGGGTCGGGCTCCAGGATGCCGCAATAGCCGGGCCTGAGATCCCGGGCCGGATCGTTGAGCCGGTAGACGGCCAGCTGTTTCGCCTTAACCTCGGTGCGCGGCACAACGACGGTGACGCCCCGCTTGAGGGCCTCGCCGATAAATATACCGGTCTCCACCTCGCTGCGGAAGCTGACATAGACCATGATGGCCCGTGCCGCCGCCACCGCCGGGATTTCCCAGAGCCGGGCGCAGATCGCGGCACTCCACTCCCGCCGCACCTCGGGCGCCAGCGTATCCCGCGCCGCCAGTATCCGCTGCCGTAAGCCTTGTCGTGACCCGGTCATCGTTTTTCCTCTTCCCCGGCAGTATACCTGAATGCCGTTGCCGAAGGCATCCTTTTCTGCGGGGGCGCCGCGCTGCCGAAGAAGGCTTGACCCGAGGGGCAGCGGTCATTTATGGTGCAGCAAAGGCGCCTCGTCCGCGAGGCGAAACCCGAGACCACCAGACCGCGAGTTGCCCATGGGCTTGCTTTCCGACTGGCAGCGCCTTACCTGGCAAGGCTGCCCCATCTATCTCCACCCGGTGCATCCGGACTGGGCCGTGCCCGGCCCCGAGGCCGACCGGCTGCTCCAGGCCCTGCAGAACGCCGACAGCCTCGACCAGGCAGCGCGCCGCTTCCCCGGCGAGCAACCGCTGGCGGCAACGCGTTTATCCTTGGAGCGCCTGTGGAGCCAGCTCGACCGGGGCACCACGCCCCCCTATCAGGGACGCGGCGCCGAACTCCAGCTCACCACCCTCAAGGAGTGCTGGTTCCATCTCACCAATTGCTGCAACCTCGCCTGCCGCCACTGCCTCTTCGCCGCCTCGCCGGCGGCAACGGAGACCTTACCGCCGGAGTTGCTGCGCCAGGCCATGGCGGAGGCCACGGTCCTGGGCTGCACCATTTTCTATTTCACCGGCGGCGAACCCTTCCTCTACCCGGATTTCCCCGGCCTGCTCGCCGAGGTGCTCGCCAATCCCGCGCACCATGCGGTGGTGCTCACCAACGGTCTGCTGCTGCATGAACATCTTGCGCCCCTGCGCCTGCTGCCCCGTGAACGACTCCATCTCCAACTGAGTCTCGATGGCTTGGCGGAGAGCCACGACCATCTGCGCGGACCCGGCACCTTCCAGCGGCTGCTTGCCGGCCTCGGTCTCTCGCGGGCGGAAGGGTTCCAGACTGCCCTGTCGGTGGCGGTGAATCGCGGCAATCTTGAGGAATTGCCGGCCATTGTCGCCCTGGCGGCAGAGCATGGAGTCCGCGCCCTCCACCTGCTCTGGCATTTCGTGCGGGGCAAGGGCAACCAGGAACAATTCGTGCCGCCGGCCGAGATCCTGCCGGTGCTGCTTGCCGCCCACGCCGAGGCAGAGGCGCGGGGGATCACCATCGACAACATCGAGACCCTCAAGGGCCAGGTCTTCAGTTCCCCAGGTACACGGTATGACGGCAGCAATGCCGGCTGGGAATCGCTGGCCATCGGGCCGGACGGCATGATCTATCCTTCCCCTGCCCTGGTGGGAGTCGCCGAGCTCAACTGCGGCCCGGTCGGCGACGGCCTCGAAGCAATCTGGCGGCAAAGCCCGGTGCTGCAAGCGGTGCGCCAGGCCTCGCTCATCGACAGCGCCGACAGCCGGAGCAACCCGCTCGCGTTCCTCATCGGCGGCGGCGATCCCGACCACAGCTACCTCGCGGGCGGCAGCTTCATTGGCCACGACCCCTACCTGCCCCTCTATAACGAACTCGCTCTCTGGCTCATCGCCAGGCAGGCCGCCCGCTATCCGGTGCCAGCGGGCAGCGAACTGGTGCTGCGCATGGGCGACGTGCGCCACGATTGCGTGGATGGCGGCCGGACCGTGGCGCTCACCCACTGCAACTGTGTGATCTCCCTGGCCGGCGACCAGGGCCACCTGCCGGTGCGGGAATTCTACGCCCAGGCCGCCCTGGCCGCGAACGCCGAGATCGTCAACCCCTTTGCCCCGGAACAGGCGCGCGCCGACTTCATCCCCCTGGTCTCTCGCCAGCGCTCCTACGGCTGCGGCAGCCCGGTGAACGACGCCGGACTCGCCAGCGGCGAAACCCTGGTCGATCTCGGCAGCGGCAGCGGGGTGGAGTGCTTCCTCGCCGCCGAAAAGGTGGGGCCGCAGGGCCGGGTCTACGGCATCGACATGACCGATGAGATGCTCACCCTGGCCCGCGCATCCCAGGCCGGGGTGCGGCAACGGCTCGGTTACGACAACCTCGAATTCAAACAGGGCTATCTGGAGGCCCTGCCGCTCGACGACTCCTGCGCCGACGTGGTGATCTCCAACTGCGTCATCAATCTCAGCCCGGACAAGCGCCAGACCTTCCACGAGATCTTCCGGGTGCTCCGGCCCGGCGGCCGGCTGGTGATCTCCGACATCGTCACCGACGAGGCGATCCCGGTCAGGATCAAGAACAACGCCCGGTTCCGCGGCGAATGCTTGGGCGGCGCCCTCCAGCAGGAGGAACTGATGGCCATGCTGCGGGCGGCGGGCTTTGCCGCCACCCGGCTCGTCAAGCGCTTTGCCTACCGGGAGGTGGAGGGCGTCCGGTTTTACTCCCTCACCTACGGCGCCTACAAACCGGCCGCGACCACGATGGCGGAGGTGATCTACCGCGGCCCCTTTGCCGCCGTGGCCACCGAAAGCGGCATTCTGCTCAGGAAGGGCCAACGCACCAGCATCCCGCTCAGCGATGCCCGGCAGCTCGACGACTCGGTGCTGCTGCTCGACGAGAGCGGGGCGGTGACCAACCTGGCCATGGTCAATTCCTGCTGCCCGACCGCTCCCGCCGGCCCCACCCCGCTGGCGCTGGCCGGCTGCTGCGGCCCGGCCCCGGCCGACCCAGCGGCCGCCTCAACCAAGATCCTCGCCTTCCCTGCGACTGTGCCACCGCGCCATGCCGCCGGCTGCATGGTCTGCGGCAGCGAACTCACCTATCTGGCCCACCTCAGCGAGGCGTCCTGCGTCTACTGCGGCGGTACCAGCAGGACCCACAGCGTCTGCCGCCAGGGCCACTTCATCTGTGACGACTGCCACCAGCGCGACGCCCTCTCCATCATCCGGCTGCGCTGCACCGAGAGCGACGAAACCGACATGCTCGCCCTCCTGCAGCAGATCCGGCAGCATCCGGCCTTTCCCCTCCACGGCCCGGAGCATCATGCCCTGGTGCCGGGCATCATGGTTGCCACCTACCGCAACCGGGGAGGCGCCATCAGCCGGGAGGCGATTCTTACCGCCATCGAGCGCGGCAGCAAGGTGCCCGGCGGGGTCTGCGGCTTCTGGGGCACCTGCGGGGCTGCGGCCGGGGTCGGCATCGGCATGAGCATGCTGCTCGCGGCCACGCCGCTCACCCCCAAAGCGCGGCAAGTGGTGCAACAGGCCACCGCCCGGGTGCTGGGCCGCATCGGCGAGACCCAAGGCGCCCGCTGCTGCCAGCGGGAGAGTGTCATCGCGCTCAAGGAGGCGGCCCGCTTGTCCGCCGGATTGCTGCCCGTTGCCCTGCTGGCCGCATCCCCGTTCCAATGCCGGCAACAGGGCAAAAACAAGGAATGCATTAAGCACCGGTGCCCCCTGTGGGCGGTCAACCGGAACCAGCGGAGCAGCGCATGAACCCGGCCACCAATTCCCGCAATGGCCTAATCAAGGCCGTGCTCTTCCTCCTCTTTTTCGCCGGCGCCATCTGGCTCTTCCGCGCCACCGATCTGCGGGAATGGATCACGCCGGAACGGATCGAGGGGTTTGTGCGGGAAAGCGGCCCGTGGGGCCCGCTGGTCTTCATTCTGGTCTATGCCTTGGGCATCTGCCTCTTCCTGCCCGCCACCCTGTTCACCGGTATCGGTGCCGTGCTCTTCGGTACCCTCCAGGGCTTTGTCTACAACGAGATCGGCGCGCTGCTCGGCGCCTCGGCCGCCTTCTTCATCGGCCGTTACCTGGGCCGCGATTTCGCCGCCTCGCTGATCGGCGACCGGCTCCGGAAATACGACGACCGGATCGCGGCCAACGGCTTTGCCACCACCCTCTACCTGCGGCTGATCTTTTTTCCCTTCACCCCGCTCAACTTCGGCATGGGACTCACCCGCGTCACCTTCCGGGAGTACTTCTTCGGCACCTTATTCGGCATCATCGTCGGCGGCTTCGTGCTCACCTTCTTCTTCGCCACCCTGGCCGCGGTGTGGCGATCCGGCGACTGGTGGCAGCTCTTAAACTGGCAGACCCTGCTCTCGCTGGCCCTTTTTGTCGCCTCCTTCTTCATCCCCAGGGCCGTGCGGAAGATCCGGCCCAACGCCCTTTCCGTCCGGTAACGCCATGCCTGAACTGCCCGAAGTCGAGGTGGTCTGCCAGGGACTCGCTCCCCACCTGATTGGCCGTACACTGCTCGCCATTACCCATTCCGGCAAAAAGCTGCGCTGCCCCTTCCCGCGGGCCGCGGTCAAAAAATATGGCATCAACGCCACCGTAACCGCGGTGAAGCGGCGGGCCAAGTATCTGCTGATCTCGCTGGACAATGGCGCGCTCATCGTGATCCACCTCGGCATGAGCGGCAAGTTGTGCCTGATGCGACCGGAAGAGCCGCTGCGGCCCCATGACCATGTGCGGGTGCGCCTGGATTCAGGCCAGGAGCTCCGGCTGAACGATGCCCGGCGTTTCGGCCTCTTCGACCTGCTGCCGCCAGCCGAGGCTGCCAACCCGAAATGGCTGCGGGAGTTGGGACCGGAGCCATTCGACCAGGCCTTTACCGCGGATTATCTCCACGAAAAGAGCCGGGGCAGAAAAACGCCGATCAAAAACCTGCTGATGGACAACCGGGTGGTGGTGGGGATCGGCAACATCTATGCCAGCGAGAGCCTGTTCGACGCGCGGGTGTCGCCGCTCAAGCCGGCCGGGGAGGTCAGCCTTGCCGCCCTGAAACGGGTGGTGGCCGGCAGCCGCAAGATCTTGAACCAGGCCATCGCCGCGGGCGGCACCACCATCAGCGACTTTGTCAACAGCGCCGGCGAATCGGGCTACTTCCAGTTGCAGCTCATGGTCTACGACCGGGCCGGCCAGCCCTGCCGCGCCTGCCAGGGTCCGATCCGCAAAGTGGTGCTCGGCGGCCGCTCCACCTTCTACTGCCCCCGCTGCCAGCGCTAGTTTCTTGCCGGCCGGGGCCGACCCCCCCGGGGGGCCGGCGCGAGGTTTTCAAGCCGCCGTTGATGCGCTATACTGGGTATAACCGGCAGCACCATGGTCACCGCCGGAAATTCCGCCACCCGCACCAAGGAGCGCCCATGTCCCCCGCCATCATCCGGCTCGATCTGTACCGCTTGCTGCTCTCGGTTTCCGAGGCCCTGGACCTGGTGAGTCGGCCGCTGGTCAATCACCACAAACAGGTTTCCTATCTCGCCTTCCATCTCGGCCGCGCCGCGGGACTCACCGGCCAGGAACTGACGGAACTCACCATGGCCGCGGCGCTGCACGACATCGGCGGGCTGTCGCTGGCAGGCCGCCTCGATGTGCTTGATTTCGATCTGGCCGCGCCGGAGCGCCACACCCTTCCCGGCTACCTGCTGCTCAAAAAATTCCCGCCCTTTGCCGCCATCGCGACGCTGACGCGCTTCCACCATCTGCCATGGCAAGAGGGCGCCGGCGCCGAGTATGATGGCCAGCCGGTACCCCGCGCCGCGCACCTGCTGCACCTGGCCGACCGCGTCGCGATCCTGCTGCGGCCGGAGGAGGAAATCCTCGGTCAGACCGCAGCGATTCTCGAAAAAATCGAGGCCCACAGCGGCAGCAAATTCATGCCGGCGGCAGTGGAGGCCCTGCGGGAGGTGGCGGGCCGCGAGGCCTTCTGGTTCGACCTTGTTGCCCCCATGGTATGCGAAACCGTCATCAGCACCCAAATCGGGACCGGCGCGGAAAAGACAACGGACCTGCACGACCTGGCGCAGATGTTCCGCCAGCTCATCGACTTCCGGAGCCATTTCACCGCAACCCATTCCAGTGGGGTGGCCGCGGTGGCGCCCTGGATCGCGGACAAGGCCGGTCTCTCGCCGGCCGATTGCGAATGCATGAAGATCGCCGGCCTGCTCCACGATATCGGCAAGCTCGTCGTGCCCCAGGAGGTTCTTGAAAAGAGCGCTCCCCTCTCGCGGGAGGATTTCTACAGCATCCGCAAACACCCCTATTTTTCGCAGCGGATATTGAGCCGGGTCGCCGGCCTTGAGGAAATCAGCCAGTGGGCCGCCTTCCACCATGAACGGCTGGACGGCACCGGCTACCCATTTCACCTGGACGACGCCCATCTCTCGACCGGCGCCCGGCTCCTGGCCGTGGCCGATACTTTTACCGCGCTCACCGAGACGCGGCCCTACCGCGCCTCCATGAGCGGCCGCGGCACCATTCAGATCATGGAAGGCATGGTCAGAGCGCGGAAACTGGACAGCTCCCTGTACGGCCTGCTCCATGACCACGCCGACGAGGTGGATGCGCTGCGGGCGGACGCCCAGCAGGCCGCCCTGGCGGAACACCGAAATTTTTTGGCGGATTGGGCCGCCCTCGGCCCCGGATGATGCGCAGCGGTGCCCTGGCGCTGGCTGCTTAGCGCAGGCAGCAGGCAACCAAGGCCGCAGCGGCAGCGGCGAGCTCTGCCTCGCCGAGGTGGCGGGTGATGGAGAGCCGCAGGCGGGCGGTGCCTTCGGGCACCGTGGGCGGCCGCACCGCCGGCACGAAGAGGCCATGCGCCCGCAGCCGCTCTGCCGCGGCCACGGCCGTGGCGCTGCTGCCGAGCCGGAGAGGGATGATCTGGGAGGGGCCGAGGTCGCCGGCAAAACCCGCCTGACGCAGATACCCCTTGAACAGGGCGACCCGCTGGTGCAGCTCCTGCCGCAGCCCAGGCTCCTGCTGGATGAGTTGCACCGCGGCCAGCGAGGCGGCGGCCACCGCCGGCGGCAGGGCGGTGGAGAAAATAAAACTCCGCGCCCGGTTGACGAGAAAATCGATCATCCGGCGCGAGGCCGCGACATAGGCGCCGTAGCTGCCCAGGGCCTTGCCGAAGGTGCCCATGGCGAGATCGACCCCGCTTGCCACCCCCGCTTCCTCGATCACCCCGCCGCCATTGGCGCCGAACACCCCGGTGGCATGGGCCTCGTCCACCATGAGCAGGCAGCCGTATCGCTCCTTGAGCGCTACCAACTCGTGAAGCGGGGCGCGGTCGCCGTCCATGCTGTAGACCGACTCCACCACGATGAGCCGCGTGCCCTTGACGGGCTGGCTGGCAAGCAGTTCTTCCAGATGATTGAGATCGTTGTGGCGGAAGCGGGCGATCCCGGCGCCGGCGAGCCGGCAACCGTCATAGATGCTGGCGTGATTCAGCCGATCGGTGAAGATCACGTCGTCGCGGCCCATGAGCGCCGCGATGATGCCGACGTTGGCGCTATAGCCACTGCCGAAAAGCAGCGCCGCCTCCTGGCCCTTCAAGGCGGCCACCGCCCGCTCCAGTTCCTGATGCACCGGGAAGTTGCCGCTCATGAGGCGCGCCGCGCCGGCACCGGTACCATACCGCTGCAAGGCCTCGGTTGCGGCCGCGATCAGAGCGGGGTGCTCGCTGAGAGCAAGATAATCATTGGAGGAAAAATCAAGCAGCGCCGGTCCCTCGGTGTCGGCCAGCCGCACCCGGCCATGGCCGAGGTGGTCGAGGTCCACCAGTTCCCGCAGGGTACCCTCTGCCTGCCGGGCTCGCAGCCAGGCAGCTATCTCGACCATAGCCCCGCCAGTTCGGCGATGAAGCGGCGATCTTCTTCCGGCAGCCGCCCCCGCTGGGTAAGGTAGCCGCCGATCATCATGCCATCGGCCCCGGCCAGAAAGGCCGCACCCAGGAAATCGCGCAGCACACTCTCGCGGCCGGCCGCCAGCCGGATCGGCACCTCGGGCAGGATCAGGCGGTAAAGCGCGATGGCCCGCAGGACCTCGGCCACGCTGAGCGGCGCCCGGTCGGCCATGGGCGTGCCGGGCAACGGAATGAGAAGATTGAGCGGCACCGAATCCACCCCGCATTCTTTCAGCGACAGGGCCATGGAAATGCGGTCCGCCTCGGTCTCGCCCAGCCCGAAGATGCCGCCGGCGCACACCTCCAGGCCAACCGCCCTGGCGGCGGCAATGGTGGCGAGCCGCTCCTCGAAGGTATGGGTGGTGCAGACCTGCGGGAAGAACTCCCGCGAGGATTCGAGATTGTGGTGGTAACGGGAAAGGCCGGCGGCCTTGAGTTCGGCCAGTGCTGCCTGGTCAAGGATACCGAGCGAGGCGCAGACCATGATCCCTACCTCCTGCCGGATGGTGCGGATCATGGCCGCGAGCTGGGGAATCTCGGCCGCCGGCAGCCCCCGGCCGCTGGTGACCAGGGAAAAATGGCTGGCGCCGATGCGCTTGGCCTCGGCCGCCGCCCTGACGATCTCCCGCACATCTTTCAACGGATAGACCGGGGCGTCGGTGGCATAGTGGGCGGACTGGACGCAGAAGCGGCAATTCTCGCTGCACTTGCCCGATTTGGCGTTGATGATGCTGCAAAGCGAGACCGCTGGGCCGCGGCGGTCGAGTTTCACCGCCAGCGCCTGCCGCATCAGCTCGGGCAGCGGCATCGCCTGCCAGGTTGTGATCTCTTGTGGCCACGTCATGGCGGTATCCCTACTTTTTCAACCCGAAGATGCCGCCCTTGGTGGTGGCAAAGGCAGCCGTACGGGGGCCACGGCGGTGACCGTTCCCCCGCCGCCGTTTCGTGCGCGGCGGAGCGGGGGGAGGCGACTCGATCTCGGGGGGCGGCGCCCCGGCAACCACCGTCTGATAGAGGCCGTAAAAGGTCAACCCGGGCTGGAAATAGCTCTTTTTGGCGAACCACCGCGGCCACTCGTCGCCCTTTTCGTGCTGGGCGAAGAGCGGCAGGTTGGCGAGCAGCAGGGTGATCTCCTCCTTGCTGGCCCGCTTGATGCCGAGGTGTTCAAGGTTGGCGTCCAGCGCCTCGCGCAGCCGCCGCGTAAAGCGATACCCTTCCCCGCCCTTTTGCTCACGGCGCTTGAGCGGATCGAATTCCGCCAGAGTCCACGGCAACAGCAGCAGGGCAAAAAGCATCTCGTCGCCCACCACGGTCTCTTCCCGGTAGAAACGGTCCACCAGGTCCAAGACGCGGAAAAGCAAGGCCAGGGTCTCGTTGCCCTGGCTCTCGGCCTGATCGTAGAAGCTGGGATCCTCGCCGCCTGGCACGATCTGCTCGTAGCAAGGGAAGACCGCAAAAAAGATGGTGGAAGCGAGCGCCAGCTTCGCCCATTCCCGCATGGCGCCGCTGCGCAGATCTCGCATGAACTCGTCGCGGATGCGGGAGACCGGGCAGAGCGCGAGCCTGTCCACGTTGGCGCGGATCGCCGCCCAGGTCTCGGGCTCCACCGCAAAGCCCTGGCGGGCGGCATGGCGGATGGCGCGCAGCATCCGCACCGGGTCGTGGATGATGCGCCGTTCCGGCTCGCCCACCATCCGGACGATGCGGTTTTCCAGGTCCTGCACCCCGCCGGTGTAGTCGATGACGGTGAAATGCTCGATCTCATAAAAGAGAGCATTGATGGTAAGGTCGCGGCGAAAGGCATCCTCGGCCGGGGTGCCGAAGGTGTTGTTCTGGGCCAGCACCGTTTCGTCGGCGTCGTTCTCCTCGAACTCGCTGCGGCAGCGGAAGGTGGAGACCTCGATGATCTTGCCGCCGTGGTAGAAGACCTGCACCAGCCGGAAACGTTTGCCGATGATCCGGCTGTTGCGGAAAAGCTTGCGGAGTTCGCCGGGGTGGGCGTCGGTGCTGATGTCGAAATCCTTGGGGGTGCGGCCGAGCATCAGGTCGCGGACGCCGCCGCCGACCAGGTAGGCGCGATAACCCGCATCGCGCAGCCGGTACATGACCTTGAGCGCCTCGCGGTCGATGTTCGCACGGGAAATGGGATGTTCGGACCGGGGGATGATCCGGGGTTCTGGTAAGGGTGGGGGTGTCATGCTCCTGCGCCGGGATAGCGCCGCCGCGCCAAAGGAGGAAGAGGGAGAGGAATCAATAGACGGCGGCAGGCTCCTTGTAGGCCGACTCGGCCTGAGTGATGAACTGGTCAAAAACCTCGCGCACGGTGAGAAGCTCTTTCATCTTCCAGACGTTCTCACCGGTGAAGAAAAGGCCTTCCTCGATGTTACCGTCGCAGGCCGCCCGCAGCCGCTCGCTGATGCAGTAGAAATAATCGCACTTCTTGAGGCACTTGTACTTGCACTCCTTGGCTTTGACGCTGATCTGCTGCGCCATCTTCTCGACAAAGGGGGTGCGCAGGGCGCGGCCCGGCAGACCCACCGGCGACTTGACCAGCATCACGTCTTCCTTGGCGGCGTTGAGCATCGCCTGCTTGAAGGCGTCGGCCACCGGGCATTCCTTGGTGAGCACGAAGCGGGTGGCGATCTGCACGCCGTCGGCGCCGTACTTGTCCATCATCTCGGCCATCTCGAAGCCGTCGGTGATGCCGCCGGCCGCGATCAGCGGCACCTTCGTCACCACCTTGCGCACCTCGGGGAAGAGATCGCGCAGGGCCACGTCGGTACCGAGATGGCCGCCCGCCTCCTTGGCCTCGACGACGATGGCAGCAGCGCCCAGCTTTTCCGCCAGTTTGGCAAAGGCCGGAGAGGAGACAATGGAAACGATGGGGGTGTTGGTTTCCTCGCCGATCTTGAAGATGTCGCGGGAAAAACCGGCGCCGGTGACGATCATGTCCACCCCGGCTTCGATGGAGCCCATCACCAGATTATAGAAATTCTTCATGGCGAACATGATGTTCACCGCGACAACGCCGTTGGTGGCTGCCTTGGCCTTACGGATGTCGGCCTGGAGCTCCTCGACCGGGATGGCGGAACCGCCGATGGTGCCGATGCCGCCGCATTCGGCGACCGGCACCGCCAGGGCCGAGGTGGAGACACGGATCGACATTCCTCCCTGAACCAGGGGAACCGGAGCCGTAAAGCGGCCAATGGTAAGCGGCGGCAGTTTCATTGTGTCAACAATACTCCTGTTCGGAAAAATGCACAGCGCACTATGCTGTGTTTCCCCTCTTTTGTCAAGCAAAGCTGCTCCCGCCAGCGCGTTCGACCGCGGAAACACTTTTTCAACTGTACCGCGCGATGGTTCTATTTTATAATAGAGATAATTAACGGCATCGGCGATGCAAGATGGAGTGGTTGCATAGACCATCGCGGCGAAAATGGCAACAAAAAAAACGTCGCGTTCGCCATCCGCCGGGAGAGGACAGGCCAGATACCGACCCGCTCTGGCAACGGCACAAACTGTTCCGGAGGCAGACTGCCCTACCCATGACGCGCACCATGCCCCCTTCCATCCATCCCGGCCGGATCGGTTTTGACATCGACGGCGTGGTGGCCGACACCATGGAGGCCTTTATCCGCATCGCCCGCGAGGAACACGGTATCGCCGTGCATCCCGAGGAGATCACCGCCTTCCAGGTGGAGGACTGCCTCGACATGGACCCGGAGGTGGTAGCCGAGATCTTCCAGCGCCTGATGGAAGATCCGCTGGGTGCCGGCCTGCAACTCATGCCCTATGCCGGCAGGGTCTTGCGGGAGTTCGCCGGTCACGCGCCGCTCACCTTCGTGACCGCCAGGCCGCTCGCCTCCCCGATTGCCGAGTGGCTCCGGGTCATGCTCGGCGAGGAGGTTCACTCCCGAACCCGGCTGATCGCCACCGGCGAGCACGACGACAAGACCCGCCATATCCGGGCCATGGGCCTGCGCTACTTTATCGACGACCGCGCCCAGACCTGCCTCACCCTTGAGGAGGCGGGCCTTCATCCCATCGTCTTCAGCCAGCCCTGGAACCGGGGCCGCCACCAGCTGCCCTGCGTGGAGAACTGGCTCGCCATCCGCGCCCTCTGCCTGCCCTCCGAAAATCCGGACGAGGCGCCATGACCGCCCCCCAAGCCGCCTCCGGCAACGCAACCGATCACCGGGTGCCGGGTGATCGCTTATCCTGCGCCTGCTGCGGCCTGCCGGTGCCGCGCTACCGCAACCCGGTGCCCACGGTGGACATCATCATCGAGGCCGCGGACGGCATCGTGCTCATCGAGCGCCGGAATCCGCCCCCCGGCTGGGCCCTGCCCGGCGGCTTTGTCGACTACGGCGAATCCCTGGAAGAAGCAGCGGTACGGGAGGCCCGTGAGGAAACCGGACTCAACGTCACCCTGGTACGGCAGTTCCATACCTATTCCGCCCCGGACCGCGATCCGCGGCAGCATACGATCTCGACCGTCTTTATCGCCATGGCCAGCGGTACCCTCAAGGCCGGGGACGATGCCCGGCAGGCCAGGGTCTTCCGCCCCGACCAGTTGCCGCCGTTGGCCTTCGACCACGAACACATCATTCAGGACTATCTCGTATGCCGGGACAACCTCTCGATTTCCGCAGCCATATCCTGATCGTGGACGATGATCCGCTGATCCTGAACCTGCTCGAGGCCTCGGTCGAGGCCTTTGGCTACCGCTGCACCACGGCGAGCGACGGCCAGGAGGCGGTCGAACTGCTCAAACTGGACGAATTTGCCATGGTGATCACCGACATGACCATGCCGCGTCTGGACGGCATGGCCCTGCTCAAACACATCAAGGAGCACTACCCGCGCCTCGACGTCATCGTGGTGACCGGCTACACCGAGACCTTTTGCTACACCGAGGTGATCAAGGCCGGGGCCAGCGACTTCATCTCCAAGCCCTTCAACATCGACGAACTGGAGGCGAAGATCAGCCGGGTGGCCCGCGAACAGAGGCTCATCCGCAAATTGGAGCACCTCTCCATGTGCGATGTGCTCACCGACCTTTACAACCGCCGCTGCTTCGACATCAAACTCCGGGAGGAGGTGCCCCGGGCTCACCGTCAGGGCTACCCGGTTTTCCTGGCGCTCATCGACGTCGACGGTTTCAAGGCCTACAACGACAAGTATGGCCACCAGGCCGGCGACGTGGTCCTCCAGGCCATCGGCCATGGGCTGATCCGTTGCACCCGGGAAAGCGTGGACTGGTCCTTCCGTTACGGCGGCGACGAATTTGCCGTCATCATCCCCTACGCCTCCATCGAGCAGGTGATGCGCATCGCCGAACGCATCCTCCAGTACCATCGCGACCACCACCCGCCGGAAACCGGGCTCTCCATCGGCCTCGCCCAGTTCGTCCGCCATCCCGGGCGGAGCTGGGACGGGGACATCGAGGACCTCATCAACCGGGCCGATAAAGCGCTCTATCAGAGCAAGAAGGAACACGGCAACCGGGTGGTCTGCGACCCGTCGATCCCGACCGCAGACTAAGCCGCCCCCAACCTCGCCCAAAGTCATCGCCAGCGCGGTTTTTCCCGCCCCCGGCGCCCGCCGGGTCGCCCCGGTTCGACTCCGAAGAAATAGTTGTATTTGCGCATTCTCTCTGGTATATAAGCCCTTTATTTTTTCTCAAAACAGGAGGATTGTCCCATGGGTCAAAGCACAACCACAACACCAGCTGGCAGCGGCCAGAGCTTTGCCGAACTCTTCGAGCAGAGCAGCAAAGTCATCGATGTCGGCGAAGTAACAATGGGCAAGGTCGTGGCCATCCGCAACGACTACGCCCTGATCGACATCGGCGACAAATCGGAAAGCGAGATCGCCACTGCCGAATTCAGGAACGAAGCCGGCGAGATCGATATCAAGGTCGGCGACACCTTCGAGGTCTTCGTCGAGAAACGCGAGCCGGAAGGCGGCCTCAAGCTCTCCCGCGAGCGGGCCATCGGCATCAAGGTCTGGGAGGAAATCGCCCGGATCCAGGAAGCGGACGGCACCATCCCGGGCCGGATCGACACCCGCGTCAAGGGCGGCCTCTCGGTCGATATCGGCGTTCCCGCCTTCCTGCCCTATTCCCAGATCGATCTCCGGCCGGTCAAGGATCTCGACAGCCTGATCGGCAAGACCTTCGACTTCAAGGTCCTCAAATACAACCGCCGCCGCAACAACGTGGTCATCTCCCGCCGTGCCATCCTCGAGGCGGACCGCCAGAAGCTGCGCGAGGAGATGCGTTCCAGCCTCGAAGAGGGCCAGGTCCTCACCGGCACCATCACCAACATCACCGACTACGGTATCTTCATCGACCTGGGCGGCATGGACGGCCTCTGCCATATCACCGACCTCTCCTGGGGCCGGGTGTCGCACCCCTCCAAGATGTTCCGGGTGGGCGAGGAGACGCAGGTCAAGGTCTTGAAATACGACCGCGAGACCGACAAGGTATCGCTGGGCGTCAAGCAGTTGAAGGAAGACCCGTGGGCGACCATTCAGGATCGCTACCCGGTCAGCTCCAAGGCCACCGGCAAGGTGGTCAGCATCACCGACTACGGCGTCTTTGTCGAGCTGGAGGAAGGCGTTGAGGGCCTGGTCCATGTCTCCGAGATGTCCTGGTCCAAGAAGGCCCGCCACCCATCGAAGATGGTGACGGTAAGCGAGCCGGTCGAGGTGGTGATCTTGAGCATCGACGCCGAGGCCAAGCGCATCTCGCTCGGCATGAAGCAGCTCCAGCCCAACCCGTGGGACATGGTGGCCGAGAACTATCCGGTCGGTTCCATCATCGAGGGCAAGATCAAGAACATCACCGACTTCGGCATCTTCATCGGCATCGAGGAGGGCATCGACGGCCTGATTCATGTCTCCGACCTCTCCTGGACCGAGCGCATCAAGCATCCGGGTGAAAAGTACAACAAGGGCGAGACCATCCAGGCGGTGGTGCTGAAGATCGACAAGGAGAACGAACGCTTCTCCCTGGGCGTCAAGCAGCTGGAGCCGGACCCGTGGGAAGAGGCGGTCAAGAAGTACGCCATCGGCACCGAGGTCACCGGCAAGATCACCAATGTCACCGAGTTCGGCGTCTTTGTCGAGCTGGAGGAAGGCATTGAGGGTCTGGTCCATGTCTCCGAGATCAGCAAGGAGAAGGTGGATACCCCGGTGGGCATGTACACCGTGGGCGACAGCCTGACCGCACGGGTCATCAACGTCTCGGCCAAGGACCGCAAGATCGGCCTTTCCATCAAGGCGCTGACCGAGGAGCCCGAGGGCGCTACCTATGCGGATTACAAGCAGAAGCAGACCAAGAGCGGGCCATCCACCTTGGGCGACCTGATGAAAGAGGGCATGAAGAACAAGGATGCCGACGAATAATCCCGGCTGCGGGTTTATCCAATGACGAAAAGGTTATTCCGCCAAGAACACCCCATCCTGACCGGCTGCCTGCTGTTGGGGCTCCTCATGGTGGCGTTCTGGGGCGGGATAACCTTTTTTGTCGGCTCCCTCTTCCGCCCGGCCAAGGCGGAGCTGTTCCACGGCCGGGAAGGCATCGGCGTCATCGAGTTGAGCGGCATCATCGTCAGCGCCGACGAGACCATTGCCCAGCTCACCGAGTTTCGCGAGCAGGATCACATTAAAGCCATCGTGCTCCGCATCGACAGCCCCGGCGGGGCGGTGGGCGCCTCCCAGGAGATCTACGAGGAGATCAAGCGCACCAATGGGGTCAAGCCGGTGGTGGCCTCCATGGGTTCGGTGGCGGCCTCGGGTGGTCTCTACGCCGCTCTGGGCGCCCGGAAAATCATGGCCAACCCCGGCACCCTCACCGGCAGCATGGGGGTGATCCTGAAGTTCGCCAACCTCGAAGAGCTGTTCCACAAGATCGGCTACAAGAGCGAGGTGGTGAAAAGCGGCAGGCTCAAGGACATCGGCTCGCCCTCAAGGCCGCTCACCGCCGAGGAACGGGAGATGCTCCAGGCGATGATCGACGACGTCCATAACCAATTCATCAAGGCGGTGGCGGAAAGCCGCCAGCTGCCGGAAGAAGCGGTGCGGGCCATTGCCGACGGCCGGATCTTTTCCGGCGCCCAGGCCAAGGAACTGAAGCTCATCGACCAGTTCGGCAATCTGAACGACGCGGTGCTGCTGGCGGCAACTCTCGCCGGCCTCGACACCAAGAAGATGCCCGAGCTGTTCTACCCGGAAGAACAAAAATTTTCGCTGTTGTCGCTGCTGGCCGGTGAAGCCGGCCAGACACTGCTCAACAAAACCCGTTTGCAGACACCGGTCCTCGCCTATGAGTGGGCCGTGTCGCCGCTGTAAGGAAGGAATACCATGCTGAAGCGTGACCTCGTGAACGCCGTTGCCCAGGAACTGCCCGATTTTCTCAAGAAGGACCTCGACCAGGCACTCGATATCATGCTCGACGCCATTGTCGGCGCCCTGGCGGAAAATCGCCGGGTCGAGATCCGCGGCTTCGGCAGCTTCGCCGTACGCCGCCGCAAGGCCCGCTCCACCAAGAATCCCCGGACCGGCAAGGTGATGCACATCCCGGCCCGCCAGAACATCCACTTCACCATGAGCAAATCCCTGAAGGATGCCCTGATCGCCGGCAAATAACCTGCGGCCGAGCCAGGGAGGATCGTCACCTTCGGTGCGGTCTCACGCGTCGCAGGTGTAAGGAATCGCGGAATTCACTTCTTAAAGCAGAAGGCTGGCGTCGCCCTTGCCCTGGCGCAGGATCTCCGGCTGGTCGGCGACCAGGGAGATGATGGTGGAAGGGGCCGAATAGACGAGAGGGCCGCTGTCGATGATCAGATCGACCTGCCGGCCGAAGCGCTCGGCCACCTCATACGCCTCCATGAGCGGCGGCGCCTCGGGATCAAGCGCCGCACTGGTGGTGAGCATGGGATTGCCCAGGGTCGAAAGCAACGCACGGCAGACCGCATGGTCCGGCACCCGGATGCCCACGGTCTTCTGCCTGGTGGTCATGATCTTGGGCACGAGCTTTGCGGCCGGCAGCACGAAGGTAAAGGGGCCGGGCAGCCCCTTCTTCATGATCCGATAGCCGGCATTCGAGATATGGGCATAGGTGCTCACGTCCTTGAGGCTGGGGCACATGAAGCTGAAGGGCCGGCCGGAAAGGGGCCGTTGCTTGAGCTGGTAAATCCGTTTGATCGCCTTCTGGCTGAAGATGTCGCAGCCGATGCCGTAGACGGTGTCGGTGGGGTAGCAGACCACCGCCCCATGGCGGAGGGCCTCCACCACCTGTCCGATAAGGCGCATCTGCGGATTCTGCGAATTGATCGAAACAATCACTGCGACTCCTGTAACGTTCCCCATACGGCAACCTGACCAACCCCTATCATACCGCATCGACCGGGGTGAGACAATGATAAAGCCCGCCATCCATGCGGCCATCGACCTGGGTTCCAACAGCTTCCGGCTGCTGATCGCGGCGTTGTCGCCCGATGGCGAGTTGCAACCGCTGGCCAAGGAATTGATCACCGTCCGCCTGGGCGAGAATCTCCATGCCACCGGCAGCCTGTGCCCGGCGGCCATGGCCCGGGGACGCGCCGCCCTCGCCCGTTTTGCCGAACGTCTCGACAAGCACCACCCTCGCCGCCTGGGGGTCTGTGCCACCCATGCCCTGCGGGTGGCGGCCAACCGCGCCGAATTTCTCGCCGAAGCCGCCCGGTTGCTCGGCCAGCCGGTGGAAGTGATCGACGGCCATGCGGAGGCGGCCCTGGCCCTGGCCGGGGTATACCATGCCGTAGGCGCGGGTACTCCGCTCATCGTGGCCGATGTCGGCGGCGGCAGCTCCGAACTCATCTGGGAGCAAGGGGTCGTCAGTCTCGCCATCGGGGCAGTGAACCTCACCGAACGTTTCCTGCCGCCGGCAGCGCCGCCAACCCCGATGGCGCTTAGCCTGGTGCGGACAGCCATTGCCGAAGCCACGGCCGGCATCACCCTCCCCCGGCTGCCGCCAAACATCATCCTGGCCGGCAGCGGCGGCACCGCCACCGCCCTGGCTGCCCTGGACCTTGGCTTGACAACCTACGACGAAACCAGGGTGCAGGGCCATGAACTGCCGCTCGGCCGGCTGCGGGAATTGATCGACCGCCTGGCTCGACTTGATGCCTCAAACCGCAACCAACTGCCCGGCCTCGACCACGGCCGCGGCGAGATCCTTCTGGCTGGCGCGCTTATCTACGAGGAATTACTCACAAGGCTCGGCGCCACCGCCCTCACCGTGAGCGATGCCGGTCTGCTCGAAGGCATCCTGCTCAGCACCCTGGCCGATAATCGCCATTGACCGGAAGCAACCGACTCGTTTACTCTTTACGCAACCCCTCGAATGGGGTAGCATGGCAGTTTTATCGCGGCCGTGACGCCTGGGGAGGCCGTTTTCGCCTCCCGGCCGGCGCAACCGACAAGGAGAGAGTGCATGACGCTGCTCAACATCGAACCCGCCTTCACCTTTGACGACCTGCTCCTCATCCCCGGCGCGTCCGAAGTGCTGCCCACGGAGGTGGACCTCACCACCCGGCTCACCCAGTCCATCACCCTGCACATGCCGCTGTTGAGCGCGGCCATGGACACGGTCACCGAGCACCGCACCGCCATCACCATGGCCCGCGAAGGCGGCATCGGCATCATCCACAAGAACATGACCATCGACGAACAGGTCCGCGAAGTCCAGCGGGTGAAGAAATCCGAGTCCGGCATGATCGTCGATCCGATCACCGTGGTCGAGGAGCAGACCGTCCGCGAGGTCAACGAAATCATGGGCAACTACCGCATCTCCGGCGTGCCGGTGCTGCGCGGCAGGAAGCTGGTGGGGATTGTCACCAACCGCGACCTGCGCTTCGTCACCGACGAGGGGCTCAAGGTGAAGGACGTGATGACCGGCAAGAATCTGGTCACCGCCAAGCCCGGCATCACCCTGGAACAATCCAAGGCGCTACTGCACGAGCACCGCATCGAAAAACTGCTGGTGGTGGACGACGACTACAACCTCCAGGGGCTCATCACCATCAAGGACATCGAGAAGATCCGCAAGTACCCCAACGCTGCCAAGGATGAGCGGGGCCGCCTGCGGGCCGGGGCCGCCATCGGCGTCAACACCCCGCTCGACCACGTGGAAAAACTGGTCAAGGTCGGGGTGGACATCGTGGTACTCGACTCGGCCCACGGCCACTCGAAGAACATCATCGACGCGGTGCGGCGGGTCAAGGACGCCTTCCCACAGCTCCAGGTCATTGCCGGCAACATCGCCACCGCCGAAGGCGCCGAGGCGCTGATCAAGGCGGGTGCCGACTGCGTCAAGGTGGGCGTCGGGCCCGGCTCCATCTGCACCACCCGCATCGTCGCCGGAGTGGGCGTGCCGCAAATGACCGCCATCCACAACTGCACCAGGATGGCGGACAAGTACCACGTGCCGATCATTGCCGACGGCGGCATCAAGTTCTCCGGCGACATCACCAAGGCCATCGCCATCGGCGCCAGCGTGGTGATGATCGGCAGCTTATTCGCCGGCACCGACGAGTCGCCCGGCGACACCTTCCTCTACCAGGGCCGCACTTACAAGGGCTACCGCGGCATGGGCTCCTTGGGCGCCATGCAGCAGGGCAGCCGCGACCGCTACTTCCAGGAGGGCATCGAAAGCCAGGCCAAGCTGGTGCCTGAGGGCATCGAAGGCAAGGTGCCCTACCGCGGCTCGCTCTCCACCATGATCTACCAGCTCATGGGCGGGCTCCGTTCCGGCATGGGCTACATCGGCGCCCGCACCATCCCCGAGATGCGGGCCAAGGCGAAATTCGTGCGGATCACCGCGGCCGGCCTCAAGGAGAGCCATGTCCACGACGTCATCATCACCAAAGAGGCGCCGAACTACCGGCTGGGCGAGTAGGAAAAAATTAAGAATGAACAATGAAGAATGAAAAATTGAGCAGCGCCAAGGCGTTTGGTTCTCCCCGCACTCTTCATTTTTCATTCTTAATTCTTCATTCTTCATTCCCCAAAGGCATTCCATGAACATCCACGGCGAACGCATCCTCATCCTCGACTTCGGTTCCCAGTACACCCAGCTCATTGCCCGCCGGGTGCGGGAGGCCGGCGTCTACTGCGAGATCCATCCCTGGGAGATGGACGGCCCGGCCATCCGTGATTTCAAGCCCAACGGCATCATCCTTTCCGGCGGGCCGCAGTCGGTGCATGAGGCGGAAACCCCGCGGGCAGACGACGTGGTCTTTTCCTTAGGCGTGCCGGTGCTTGGCATCTGCTACGGCCTGCAAACCATGGCCGCCCAGTTGGGCGGCGAGGTGGAACCGGCCAGCCACCGCGAGTACGGCTACGCCCAGGTGCGGGCTCGCAGCCACTCCAGGCTGCTTGCCGACATCGAAGACCACGCCAGCCCCGAGGGGTATGGGCTGCTCGACGTGTGGATGAGCCACGGCGACCGGGTCAACAAACTGCCGGCAGGCTTCGTGACCATCTGCGAGACCGACAGCGCCCCCCTGGCCGGCATGGCCGACGAATCCCGCCGTTTCTACGGGTTGCAGTTCCACCCGGAAGTGACCCACACCCGCCAGGGCCGCCGGATCATCGAGCGTTTTGTCCACGAAATCTGCGGCTGCGGCCGCCTGTGGACCCCGGACAACATCATCACCGATTCCATCGAACAGATCCGCGCCAAGGTGGGCAAGGACGAGGTGCTGCTCGGCCTTTCCGGCGGGGTGGACTCCTCGGTGGTGGCTGCCCTGCTGCACAAGGCCATCGGCGACCAGCTCACCTGCGTCTTCGTGGACAACGGCCTCTTGCGCCTGAACGAAGGCGAACAGGTCATGGCCACCTTTGCCAGGCACATGGGGGTCAAGGTGATCCGGGTCAACGCCGAGCAGCTTTTTCTGACCAGGCTCGCCGGCGAGGAGGATCCGGAGAAGAAACGCAAGATCATCGGCGCCACCTTCATCGAGGTCTTCGAGGAAGAGGCGGCCAAACTCACCAACGTCAAGTGGCTGGCCCAGGGCACCATCTACCCCGATGTCATCGAGTCGGCCGGGGCCAAGACCGGCAAGGCCAAGGTGATCAAGAGCCACCACAATGTGGGGGGACTCCCCGAACACATGAAGCTGGGACTGGTGGAGCCGCTGCGGGAACTCTTCAAGGATGAGGTGCGCAAGATCGGCGTCGAGCTGGGATTGCCCTCGGAGATGGTGCACCGCCATCCTTTCCCCGGCCCTGGCCTCGGGGTGCGTATCCTGGGCGCGGTGCAAAAGGAGTACGCCGACACCCTGCGCCTGGCCGACGACATTTTCATCGAGGAGTTACACAAGCACGACCTCTACGGCAAGGTCTCCCAGGCCTTTACCGTCTTCCTGCCGGTTCGCTCGGTGGGCGTGGTGGGCGACAACCGCCAGTACGCCCATGTGGTGGCGCTGCGCGCCGTGGAGACCGTGGATTTCATGACCGCCCGCTGGGCCCATCTACCCTACGAGTTCCTCGACCACGTCACCCGCCGCATCTGCAACGAGGTGCGCGGCATCTCGCGAGTGGTTTACGACATCACCGGCAAGCCGCCAGGAACCATCGAGTGGGAATGACCCCGCCAACCGCGCCTTGGCGGCTGATGCCCCAATCACCACCAGGGCCGATGCCCCTCGGCCCTTCCACCCCTTCCTTTCCGCCATCCGCATCAGTATTTGTCAGCCGTTCTTTTTTCAGCTATTATTGAATAGTTCTGGTCGTCGTCACCTGCACGCCACCTCCCACCCCGGGGATTCGTGATGCCCAAAAAGAAGACCGCCACACCCAAGCAAACCCGCGATTCCGATCACGCCAATCGCCTGCTGGACAGCTTCGGCCGGATCGCCGCCATCCTCAACATCCCGGAGCTCAATTACGACCAGCGCCTGAACCGCATCCTCGATTGCATCCTGGAGTTTCTCCAGGCGGAACGGGGCTCCATCATGGTGGTGACAGGAAAGAAAAAGGAACTGGTGGTTCGCGCCGCGACCCGCACCGAATTGCTCGGCCATGTCCAGCCGCTGGACGACGACTCGGTCACCGCCTGGGTAGCGCGCCACCACGAACCGCTCTTCATCCCGGATATCTCCAAGGACAAGCGCTTCAAGGGACAATGCCGCCAGGATTACAAGAAGAATGCCCTGCTCTCGGTACCGATCATCCACAAGGAGAAACTCCTCGGCATCATCAACGTGACCGACAAGGCCGGCGAGGAGAACCTGCTCAAGGAGGATGTCACCCGGCTGCTCGATTTTACCGGCCTGGTGCTCTCGCTGCTGGTGCAGCAATCCCTGCAGGAGGAGATCAAGAAACAGCGCGACACCCTGCGCCTGCGCAACCAGGAACTCCACCGGCAGCAGGCGATGCGAGCCGAACTGTCGAAGCTCCTGGTCCACGACCTCAAGGGACCGCTCTCCGAGGTGGTGGCCAACCTCGACATCCTCTCCTACTCCGTTCACGACGAACAGCGGGAATTTCTGGAAGCGGCGCAGATCAGCTGCAACCGGGCGGTCCGCATGGTCGCTAACCTCGGCACCATCGACAAGATCGAGGACGGCCGGCTCACCCTTATCCATGAGACCGTGGACCCCAGGGTGATCCTCGAGGAATCCATGAGCAGCATGCGGGGACTCGCCAGCATCAAGAACATCGGCATCAGCCTCGCCATCCCGGATGAGGCACTGCCGCCGGTCGAACTCGACCGCATCCTGATCCTGCGGGTCATGCAGAATCTGTTGACCAACGCCCTGGGCTACAGCCCGACCGGCACCGCGATTTCCTTCGGCTGCCGGGTCGCAGACAGCCGCCACCTGGAATTTTTCGTGGAGGACCAGGGCGCCGGCATCCCGCCGGAAAAACGGAGCGCCATCTTTGAAAAGTATGTCCGCATCTCGGACAAACATGACGCCCTGGTCGGCACCGGGCTCGGCCTTTATTTCTGCCGCCTGGCGGTGGAACTCCACCGCGGCCGGATCGGCGTCGAGGAATCCCCCGCCGGGGGCAGCCGTTTCTTCTTCATCCTGCCGCTGTAACGACGACGCAACGAGGATGCCATGCCGGTCAAACTGCCCAAGGATATGACCTTTCTCATCGTGGACGACGTAGACAACATGCGCCGCTCCATCAAGGCCATGCTGAAACTCCTCAACTACGGCCGCGACTACTACGAGGCCCCCAACGGCCGCGACGCCTGGAAGATCCTCCAGGACAAGGACATTGTCTTCGACTTCATCATCTCCGACTACTACATGCCGCACATGTCCGGCACCGAACTGCTCAATCTGGTGCGCGCCACCAAGAAAACCCGCGACATCCCCTTCCTGATGATCACCGCCGAGGCCAACATGGACATTGTCGCCGAGGCCGCGGAGCACGACGTGGACGCA
Organism: Deltaproteobacteria bacterium; assembly: GCA_021802775.1. GTDB lineage: Bacteria > Desulfobacterota > Desulfobulbia > Desulfobulbales > Desulfurivibrionaceae > JAJZRJ01. Next base: position 18,679 of record JAJZRJ010000006.1, on the reverse strand, counting down.
TACATGACCAAACCCTTTGTCACCGCGACCCTGGAGCAGAAGATCAACGAACTCCTCGACCACCAGAACAATCCCGACCAGATGACCCGCCACCTCCTCGAGGCCCGCGACCTCGACGAGCGGGGCAATCTCAATGGCGCCATCCAGGAGGCGACCAGGGCGGCCGCGCTCAATTCCCGCTCCTCCCGGCCGTTCCGGGAGCTGGGCCGTCTGCTGCTCAAGAAAGGGGAGTTCAAGAAAGGCCAGCTCTGCTTTGAAAAGGCCATCGAACTGAACCGGCTCGATGTCTCCTCCTATCACGCCCTGGGGCAGATCTACTTCCGCCTCAACCAGGTGGAAAAGGCCATGCAGTTCTTCTCGCGGGCCATGGAGATCAGCCCCCGCCATTCCGACCGGGCCTTGAATTTCGCCAAGTTGCTGCTCAAAAAAAATTGTCTGCCCGAGGCGGAAAAGATCCTCAAGATGGTGCTCAAGAGCAAGGCGAACGACATCGACCTGCGCGAGGAGGTGGGCGATACCTGCGCCCAGCACAACCTCTTCGATCTGGCGATAAAGACCTATCAGGAGGTGCTCAAGGACGACCCGGAACGCTTCTACCTGAGCAAAAAGATCGGCATGACCCTGCTCAAGGCCGACGAAAAAAACGAAGCGCTCAAGATTCTCGAAAAAGTTGCCGAAAAATTCCCCGAGGATATCGACGTGCTGCTGACCCTGGCCAAGACCTATTTCGGGATGCGCATGAAGGCCCGGGCCGACTGGTGGGTCAGCAAGCTGCTCCGCATCGATCCCAAGCATGAGGAGGCCCGGGAGATTGCCAGAAACTGCATCTGACCCGCGACAGCGCATTCCACGAGAACGGCAACAGCGATGACCGACCCGGACTCCATCCTCGTCACCCTCCATTCCGACACGCAACTGGGGGAACAGCTTGTCGGCGACCGCTGGCTCGGCTTCTTCTATACCCTCCGCAGCGCACTCCAGCAGGATGCCGTTGCCGAACTCGAAGGCAACGACGAACTCCTGCTCTTTCAGTTCCACCACCTCGCCACCGCGATCAATTCCCTGTTCAAACGCCTCGAGGCGGTCAAACGTGAATGCCGCTGGGAGCCGGGGCTCGGCCCGGCCCCAATCCAGCTCATCCTCCACTACGGCTTGACGGAGAACCTGCCGCAACCGCTGCGGGATCCGGCCTCCAAGCTGTGGGCGCTGCTGCCCCACGAAAGCATCTACATCACCAGGTCCCTGCGAAAACAATGGGATTCCCTGGCCGAAGGCGCGGAGTTGGCAGCCCATCACATCGGCGACGAGGAACTCGGACTCTTTCCGCTCAAATTCCCGGGGCACACCTTGGCTACCCGCGAGCCGATCTTCCCCAGCCGTCACCTGACCCGCAGCGGCGAGCAGAAAAAATGCTTCTACTGCGGCATGACCAATCACACGCCAGCCAACTGCCCCAGCAAGCTGCTGACCATGCAGACCCAGGGGCTGCCGCTGGTGGGTTACCAGCCGCTTCCGCGCCTCAACGAACTCTTCGACGAGGCATTTACCCACGAAGATCTGCTGCAGACCACACTCTCGCCGGGGCTGGCCACCACCCAGCTACGCCGCGACCCCGTGCTCCAGGCCTACGTCGCCTTCTTCGACCTCTGCAAGGTCTACCAGCCCCGTTTTCTGTGGAACATCGCCTTTTCGGCCCATTCCCGCTGGCAGGACCTGGGCCGCGCCGAGACGATCAGCGTCGACAGCCAGAGCTTCTATCTCGGCCTCGACTGCCTGCGGGTCGGGCAGTACGCCCAGGCCGAAGACCTCTTTGTCGATGAAAGTCGCCGGCCCAAGGGCAAGCAGTTCCATGCCACCATCGCCCGCGCCTTTCTCGCCCTGGAACTCGGCCGCGACCACGACATGGGGCATTATCTCGAAAGCGCCCTGCGGATGACCACCTCCGACAAGGACCGCATCTACATCGCGCTCCTGCTCGCCCGCTACTACAGCCTGCTCGACAACAACTGGAAGGCGGAACACGCACTCGATAGCGTCTTCACCATCAACCGCGAATGCCAGGAGGCCCTCTACGCCCAGGCGCAATTTGCCGTCAGAAACGGTTTCGGCGACCGGGCCTTGAGCCAGTTGCGCGCCCTGATCATCGGCCAGAAGGAGCTCTTTATCCAGGCGCTCATGGACCCGGAGCTCATTCCCATCGAGGGGCCGCTGGAGGAAATGCTCGCCTCGCGCCACGAAATCCAGCAACAGGAGGCCGAGGAACAGTTCGCCAAGGCACGCATCATCGTGCAGGAACTCCAAAGCTGGCTGGCCGAGGAAGAACCGGAGATGAAGCATCTGCTCGGCGACTTTGCCATGCTTGAAAAACAGTACGAGCAGCAGAGCTATTACGATCTGCTCGATGTGGCGGAGAAGGCGCGCTTTCTTCTGCGGGCCTGTTACCGGGTCCAGGAGGCGAAGATCGACGCCCTCAAGCAGCGGCATGAAAAGACCATGCAGCGGTGGGAGGGGTATCGCGCTTTCTGGAACTCCTATACCTATCGGTCACTCTTCAGCGAGTTCCTGACCATCCTGGCGGCGATCAAGGCCACCCTGGTCACGGCGCAGGAGAGCGCCGAAAAAAAGATGCACGGCACGCTCTACCGGGAGATTATCGAAAAACTGGATGCTGCCGAAGCGCAACTCGAAACGCTCAAGCAGATGACGACCAGGATGACATGGGCGCGCACCCTGCTCGACAGCCTCAAGCTCTTTGCCCGCAAGCTCATGATTACCGAACTCAGCCTGATCGGATTCAGCGCCCTGCTGCTGCCAGGCGCCATCCTCCTGCTCGGCGACCCGGTGGAGTCCGGCCTGGCCAGCCTGCTGCGGGATCCCTGGTTCCAGAAACAGACGATTCAGTTCATCACCCTGCTCGTTGCCCCGATTCTGGCCCTGATCCAAACACTCTGGGCCATCGTGGAAACCTGAGGCGCTTCACGCCAGGGTGTCGCCGCTGCGCGGGAACATCCGCCCTTCGTGGTCACGAACAATCCGGTGATATGAATCAACGCCCATCGAGGAGTGTGCGGCGTCAAAACAGGACCGGGGCCTGGTGAGAAACGGAACCGCGCGATGAACGCGTGATGCCGAAAGACTTCAACCGTCGAGCCGGATCAGCTCCACCGCGCCCCACGCGCCGAGCTGCTCGTCCTTGATGATCACCACCCCCTCCACTCCCTCGATAGCCCGGCCCACGGCCAGAGCCCGGTCAAGGTCACGGACACTCTGCACCACGTTGCCGATCCGGGTGGCGGCAGCATCGGCCAGACTGGTGGAGGCGGCGAGCACCGTCACCGCATCGGCGCTGCCGAAGCTCAGCGAATGCCCGACAGTGCCGGAAGAGGTGCAGACGCCAAGCGGCATTCGCGTTGCGGGAATCCGCAAACCCACCCGGTTGCTGAGCGGCGAGGTAGCGGCAAAGATCGCCACCACGCATTCCCCGCGCCGGGCCAGGAAAATATCGCCGCCATTCTCGATGCTCACCTCGCTCACCCCGGCCCGCGCCAGGAGATCGCGGCCGACGAATTCGGCCATGGCACCGGCCACCGCCGCCATGGGACCGACCTCCGCCAGGGCGGCGGCCCGCAGCATCTCCTTGACCAGGGGCGGCGCCAGCGGATCGGGCGGCAGCGGGGTCAAGGCGGGGAGAAAGGCGGGATGGTCGACGATATACGCTTCGAGCTGGGCGCGATAGCGAAGCACCGCCGCCTCGGCCTCGGCGGTCAGATCCCGGCTGGCCAGGATGTGCAGATCGGTCTCCCGTACCTGCACGGCAAAGGCGGCGAGGTTCCCGGCCCGCACCAGGTTGCGATAGTCCCGCTGCCGGTAGGAGGCGGGCGCCGGTTTTGACGTTTTTTTGGGTTTGGCGGCCATGGTGCGGTCTGGTATGGTTGTGACAACCCTTGCAAGGTAACTGCTCGGAGGCGGTGATGCAACGCCAGAAAAACGATGCCGGTCATCTCATTCTCTTTACCCGCTTGCCGCTGGCCGGCAAGGCCAAGACCCGGCTGATTCCGGCCCTCGGCGCCGAGGGTGCCGCGCTCCTGCAGCAACGGATGAGCGAGGCGGCCTTTGCCACCCTCGGCGCCGGTGCCGACCGCACCGGCGCCAGCCTGGAGGTGTGCTTTCATGGCGGCGACGAAAAGGTGATGCGCCAGTGGCTGCCTGGAGCGGATCGCTACACGGCCCAGGGCGACGGCGACCTGGGGGACAAACTCACGCGCGCCGTTGCTGCTGCCGTTGCCCGGAAACGCCGGCCGGTGATCGTAATCGGCGCCGATTGCCCGGCCCTGACCCCGGATCACCTCATTGCCGCCTTTGCCGCCCTGACCGACCATGACCTGGTGGGGCCGGCCGCGGACGGCGGCTATTACCTCATCGGCCTCCAGCGCTTCCAGGCCGGTCTTTTTGCCGATATCCCCTGGAGCACGCCGCACGTGTTGCACGAAACCCTGGCCAGGGCCAACGCCCTCGGCCTTCACCACCGCTTACTGGAAACCCTGCCCGATGTCGATCGCCCGGAAGACCTGCCGCATCTCGGTCATCATCCCGACGCGCAATGAAGAAGCCGCCCTGCCGGCAACGCTGGCGGCGCTCGCGCAGGAGGAGGTGCACGAGGTTATCGTGGCCGACGGCGGCAGCTGCGACGCCACGGTGGCTCTTGCCCGCCGGCTCGGCGCCACGGTGGTCGCCAGCCCCGCCGGCCGTGGCCGGCAACTGAACGCCGGCGCCGCTGCCGCCGGCGGCGATGTCCTCCTTTTTCTTCATGCCGATACCCTGCCGCCACCCGGTTTTGCCGCCGAGGTCCGGCGTCTGTTGGCAGCACCCCAAGTGATCGCCGGCGCCTTCCGGCTCGGTATCACCGGAAAAGACCCGGCCTTGCGGTTCATTGCCTTCTTTGCCAACCTGCGGGCACAACTCGGCCAACTTCCCTATGGCGACCAGGGGCTCTTTTTGCGGACAACGGATTTTCGCCGCACGGGCGGCTTTCGCGAACTGCCGCTGCTGGAGGATGTCGATCTGGTCCGCCGCCTGCGGCGCCGGGGCAAGATCCGGCTGGCGGCGGGCGCGGTATGCACCTCGGCCCGCCGCTGGCAACAGCTGGGGATGCTGCGGACGACCTGGCGGAACCTTCTTGTGCTACTTGGGTTTCTGCTGGGGCTTAGTCCTGACCGCCTTGCCCGCTGGTACCGGCGCGGTTGCCTCGGCTGAAATGGCCGGTGTTTTGGGCAGTAACTGGCCCTGAAGCTTTTTATCCCGGATAAAGACCAGCAACTGGCGGGAAACGGCGGCGAGATACGGGGCGGTCATGGATTGCCGCAGCACCGGCGAAGAGGTGGCGACAACGCCGGTAAAGGCCATGAAGAGCACCGCGGCAAGGAGCACCGCCTTGCCAAGCCCGAACAACCCGCCCATCAGCCGGTCGAACCAGCCGAGGAGCGAGACGCTCATCACCTTGCGCAGGCCCCAGCCCACGGCAATGATCGCCAGATAGACGAACAGAAAGAGCAGGGCGTAGGTAAGGAGGAAGCTGAACCGCGACGGGACATAGGCCTCCAGCACCGCCCCGAATTGCCGATAGTAGCGTCCCGCCGCAATGAAACCGAGGACCAGGGCAAAGAGCGAGGCAAGCTGGCGCACAAGGCCGATCCAGATGCCACGGGCCAGGAAGATGAGCAGAAGAACAAGGACGCCGATGTCGAGAGAGTTCATGGGTGCTTTCCTCTTATCAAAAAAGCGTTTTTCGCATAAAATAGCAAGAATTTTGGCAGGCTGGCCGCAGGGTTGCGGCTGCCACTCTCCGGACCACGCTACCATGGACGGGCATGACGCCTCTTGCTGACGGACATCCCATGGACGACCTCCACCCCACCCTGCTGCCTTCCGCCTCCTGGGCCGCAGCGCTGGGATTACGCGAACCGCTGCCCATCGCGCTGCTCTCCCTGCCCGCGCTGGCCGGCCCCATTCCGCCACCACTGCCCACCCTGCTCAGTGCCACCGAACAGGACCGTTACCAATCCTTCCGCCATCCCAAACGGCAGCAGGAATGGCTGGGCGGCCGTATTACCGCCAAGGCCGCGGTTGCCACCCTGCTGACCACCGGCACCCGCCCTGCCCCGGCCGCCACCACCCTGGTTATCGCCAGCGACCACGCCGGCAAACCCCGGCTCGAACTGCCCGGCCTGGCGCAGACAGTCCATCTTTCCATTTCTCACAGTCATAACCAGGCAGTGGCCATGGCCAGTTTCCACCCCTGCGGCATCGACCTCCAGATCAGCACATCAACGGCGGCTCGGGTCAAAGAACGGTTCACCACCCCCGCGGAAGAGACGCTGCTGACGACCAGCCTCGGCGAACACTCGGAGACGATGCAGCTCACCCTGCTGTGGGCGGCCAAGGAGGCCCTGCGCAAGATGATGCCCATAAGCCCGCTGCTCGGCTTCCACGACGCCGTGCTCACCGGGATCCAGCCGGCGGACAAGGCCCATCTTTTGCTTTTCTCCTCCCCGAAAATGTGCCACAATACGCCCCACCCTCTGCGGGTGGTGGCCACGGTCCTCGGTGAATACGCCCTGGCGCTCAGTGTCTTGCCCACAACGGCCACAACGGATTGAACCATGATGAAAATCACCGGATTCCTGGCCACCGTGCCACTTTTTAGTGGCCTCACCCCGGCCCAGTACGACGAGTTGGCCATGATCGCCACTGCCCAGACCGTCAAAAAGGGGCAACCCATCTTTGCCGAGGGCGACCAGGGCAACGGCTTCTACGTGGTGGGCAGCGGCCTGGTCAAGATCTACAAACTCTCCCTGGAGGGCAAGGAGCAGATCCTCCACCTCTTCGGGCCGGGCGAGCCCTTTGCCGAGGCCGCCGTCTTCACCGGCTCCTCCTTTCCGGCCCACGCCATGGCGCTGGAGGAAAGCCGGGTCTTTTTTTTCCCGCGCCAGGCCTTTATCGAACTCATCCGCCAGAACCCGGATCTGGCCATGAACATGATGGCCGCGCTCTCCATGCGCCTCAAGAAATTCGCCCATCTGATCGAGGATCTCTCGCTCAAGGAGGTACCGGGCCGCCTCGCCGCCCACCTCCTCTTCCTGAGCGGGCAGCAGGGCGACGCCGACACCGTGGCCCTGCCGGTGAGCAAGACCCAGCTCGCCAGCTTATTAGGCACCATCCCGGAGACCCTCTCGCGGATGCTCGCCAAACTGGCGAAGCAGGGCTATATCGCCACCAGCGGCCCGCGGATCACGCTGCTCGACCGCGACGGCCTCTCCGACCTGGCTGGCGGCGAAAAACGCCTCTGAGGCACCTCATGCCCTTCATCGACCTGCCCGACGGCCGCGGCAAGCTCTATGTGCCGCGACCACCGCATGGCCCCCGCAAGCATCCCTGCCCGGACTGCTTTGCCTGCCAGTTATGCAGCGACGACCGTTGCGCTGCCTGCCGGCCGGCCAAGACTCCAGCGAAGGACCGGCACGACCAGGTGCCCGACGGATGTCACTGACCGCCATCCTCCTCATTGCCCTGGCCCTGGCGGTGGACGCCTTTGCCGTGGCCCTGGCGGCCGGGGTCAGCCTCTGCCAGGTGAATTTCCGCCAGGTCTTCCGGCTGGCCTGGCATTTCGGCCTCTTCCAGGCCGGGATGAACATCCTCGGCTGGATTGGGGGGCTCACGGTCCGCTCCTATATCGAGGCCCTGGACCACTGGATCGCCTTTCTCCTGCTGGCCTGCGTCGGCGGCAAGATGATCGTGGAGGCGCTCCGCGAGGAGCATGAGGCCGGCGAGGGGGCAGACCCCACCCGCGGCCGCATGCTGGTGACCCTCTCGGTGGCCACCAGCATCGATTCGCTGGCCGTGGGCTTAAGCTTTGCCGTGCTGGGCGTCAGCGTCTGGCTGCCGGCCCTCGTCATCGGCCTGGTGGCGACGGTGCTCACCGCGGTGGGGCTGCGGCTGGGCTGCCTGCTGGGCGCCGCCTCCCGCCTCGGCGCCCGGGCGGAGATCGTCGGCGGCCTGGTGCTGCTTGCCATCGGGGCCAAAATCCTGGCCGACCACGGGGTGTTCTGACGGGGCATGTCCTTGGATTTCTGGATCAGGCAATGATTTGTGCCTGATTCCGCTCCCTGAGCTTTTCTCGGGGCAGCTCATCTCAGACTTTTACGCACGCAAATGCGCAAAAGTCTTGACTATTATGCAAAATAATGCACAATAGTCAACATGAACCGCTCCCAACTCCCCCTGATCGAGAAAGACCTGCAACGGAAAATGGTCTTTCTCACCGGCCCCCGTCAGGTGGGCAAGACCCACCTCGCCCTGACCCTCCTGAAGCAAACCGCAAACGGGGTCTATCTCAACTACGACAACCTGGAAGACCGGGCCATCATCACCGGCATGGCCTGGCTGCCCACCACCGGGCTTCTGGTGCTGGACGAACTGCACAAGATGGAAGGGTGGAAGAACTTTCTCAAAGGGCTCTACGACACCCGGCCACCGCAGCTCAGGATCCTGGTCACCGGCAGCGCCCGGCTCGGCACCTTCCGCGCCGGCGGCGTTTCACTGGCCGGCCGCTGCTTCCGCCACCGGCTCAATCCCCTTTCCGTGGCCGAGATCGACGACCCCTCGGAGAACACCCTCGACACGCTCATGAATCGCGGCGGTTTCCCCGAGCCGTTCCTGGCCGCGACCACCGGGGATGCCGACCGCTGGCGCATGCAGTACGTGGACGGCCTCATCCGCACCGACATCCTCGACTTTGAGCGCATCCACGATCTCCGGGCCATGCAGCTTACCCTGGAACTCCTGCGCAGCCGGGTCGGCTCGCCGCTCTCCCTCGCCTCCCTGGCCCAGGATGTGGCCTGTTCGCCCAACACCATCCGGAAGTACCTGGACATCCTCGAAGCGCTTTTCATCATCTTCCGGGTGCCACCCTTTCACCACAACATCGCCCGGTCGCTCCTCAAGGAGCCGAAGCCCTATTTCTACGACACCGGCATGGTCAAGGGCGACGAGAGCCTCCGCTTTGAAAACCTGATGGCCGTGAGCCTCCTGAAACACGTCAACGCCATCGAGGATTACGGGGGCAAGCGCGCCGCCCTCCACTACCTGCGGACCAAGGAGAAGAAGGAGGTGGATTTTGCCGTGGCCGTTGAGGATCAGCCCCTGACCCTCATCGCGGCGAAATTCACCGCCAGCGAGGCCGCGCCTTCGCTCCGCTATTTTCATGAAAAATATGATCTGCCGGCCGTTCAGGTGGTGCGCCATCTGCGGCAGGAACGGATGGCCGGGAAGATCGTCATCCGCCGGGCCCTGGACTTTCTGCGGGAACTGAAGCTGTGAAATTTCATCTTTTCCCGGCTGGCGGGAATTATGTGTCCTGTTCCTAGAAATTGCTGCGTTCCATGGGGCTGCGGCTGGCGGTGGAGGCGGAACCCCATATCTGCGGGGCACGATGAACCGAGGCCGGGAAGCGGATAAGACCCCATGGCACATGACCCCATGACCAGAGGCAAAAGGAACACTTTGCATCATGGTAACTTAAATGTTACTATGATGGCATGGGAACTGTCCATGAAAATCGTTGAATATCTCACGCCTGACGGCATAAGCCCCTTCCGTAACTGGTTTGATGGACTTGAAAGCCGTGCGGCCGCCAAGGTAACAACCGCTTTGATACGACTGGGAATGGGGAATACCTCGAATGTCAAGAGCGTTGGGGGTGGTGTTCATGAATACAAAATCGATTATGGCCCCGGCTATAGAGTTTATTTCGGAATGGATGGCAAAGAGTTGGTCATCCTGGTGGGCGGCGGGACAAAGAAGCGGCAGGCCGCGGATATCGGTAATGCAGGGAGCCACTGGGCGGATTACAAAAAACGCAGGGAAAACAAAGGAGGCTGAACAATGCCACTGACAAGAGATTTCAGAGAAACAGTCATGGCACGGGCCAAATCGGATCAGGATTTCAGGAGCGAGTTGATTGTCGAGGCAACCAATGCTTTCCTGGAAGGAGATGTAGAAACGGGAAAAGCATTACTGCGGGATTATCTGAACGGCACCGAATCCATGGCCGAGATAGCCCGTGAATTGCAGATAAACGGAAAAAGCCTGCGCCGTATGCTTGGACCGAAAGGAAATCCTACCCTGAAAAATTTTGTCAGCATCCTCCGCGCATGCAGTTCGGTTGAGCATCTTACTCTCAAAGTCTGTCAACATTGATCAGTTCTTTCGGCCTGGCGGTGGAGGTGCGTTGTCTCTGGGAAAATCATGGCGGTCAGGGAAAAAAACGACCTCGGACACCATTTGACCGGGGAGATCAAGGGGACGCTGTTGGGAGATCAAGGGGACGCTGTTGAGTTGTTGACTAAAATTGCTCAATGTGAGAGTTAATCAACTAATCAACAACGTTATATATAATAATAACAAAAAGTTAAGCTGAAAATTGTAAAGATAAAAAAGATATCTTTGCAGCTCCCCAAAAAAGAAACCTCCTGTTAAGAGTGTGGCGCCAACCAACACCAAAACAGGAGGTTTCCAGTGAAAGAACCGAATCTACCAAGGCTTGAGGAATTTCGTCAACTGAAGAAAGAAATCCGGGGCTCAGAAGAGCATCTGATTGTCGGAATCGACGTGGCCAAGGAGAAGCACCACGCCTATTTCGGCACCGCCACCGGCAAATCGCTGCTACGCAAACTGATCTTTGAAAACAACAGAAAAGGCTTTGAGACCCTGCTCCACCGGGCGGACGCGATCATGCGCCAGGAGGGGCTGACCAAGGTGGTCTTCGGTGTGGAACCAACCGCTGATTACCACAAGCCCCTGGGGGAGTTTATCATCAACAGCGGTCAGCCCTTGGTGCTGGTTGCAAACGGCGCGGTGAAGCAAAACCGGGAGCTGCTGGACGGTAGATGGGACAAGAACGACACCAAGGATTGCGCCAACGCGGCGGATCTCATTTCCCAAGGCAAGTTTCTTTATTACGACCTGCCGGGGCCGGAGATTTTGAATCTGCGCAATCTGGCGTCCTTCAAGAAGAAGCTGAAAGCCCAGGAACACAGCGTCAGGATGCGGATCAGAAACCATCTGGTGACCCAGTTTTTTCCGGAATTGGATGAATACTACGGGCACCGGGAAGGGGAAAACCTTGCCATTGTGAAGTGGTGCCTGAACCCCGCCCTGGTTGCCGCCATGGATTTCGAGCAGTTTTTTCAGATGGTGACCAAGCGCAACACCGGAGCGGCACAGCGGGAACGGCTGCGGTTAATTCAGGAGGCGGCCCGGCGCTCGATCGGCTGTCATGTCACCGAATCGGCGATGTTTGAAGCAAAGATGCTCGTTGAGCACCTGGGCCGAGTGCGGGAAATGATCGCCGAGACCGATGCCAGGATAGCGGCGGTGTGCCGACAGCTACCCGGCCACCAGAGCTTGATGAGCATTCCCGGTTTTGGTCCGGTTGTTACGGCCGAGGTGATGACCGCCCTGGGCAATCCCTATCGCTTTACCAGCAGCAAACAGGTGCTCAAGCTTGCGGGGCTGGACTTGTCGGCCAGCCGCAGCGGCAAGAACTCGGCAAATGTCGGGGCAAATATCTCGAAGAAGGGCAAGGCCCCTCTCCGATATGCCCTGTACCAGTCGGCGCTCATCGCCACCAGCCGGAACAAATATTTTGTCGAGTACTTGTCCAGACTGATTGCCGGTCGGGAGAGAGAGCGGGGAATCAAAACGAAAATGAGGGTCAAGGTGGCCGCGAAGATGTTGGTTCTTGCCTGGACCCTGTGGAAAAACGAAGAGGTTTTTCAGGGTAAATATCTGTTGCGGTAATCGATAATTGATTTTTTTCGGCGAGAGAACCCCGACTAACAACGTTGAGGCCGCAAGCGGACCTCGTAGGGGACAATCATGGGGCTCTCACCGAACCTTGCAACCTGGATAAGGGATGATGGGCGGTCGTATCTTTCGGCACGCCGAATAGCCGTAACGATGAGGTGCGAGGTTCGCCGGAGGTGAGAGGCTTGCCGGGCAGTTTTGAATCCTGCGAAGAAAGGAAAGGGATAATTGCGCCCGGGAAAAGCGGCTATCCATAACATCCCTATTTTACAGAAGATTTTTCAGAAGGCCATTTTCTCTTGACAGGGGGAATATAGGATGTCCCCTTTGCCCTTTGGTGGACAGCAAGGTGAAAAACCGCAGCACTTGCGGTTGCCACGTTCCCCAGAGGAATATTGCTTGCAACATTGCATATTGGAAGTATATATTCCAATATGAAAAAATTCATCCACCGGACCGTCACGGAGCAGGTTTTGCGGCGGCTCAAGCAGATGCCAGCAGTCGCCCTGCTGGGGCCGCGGCAATGCGGCAAATCGACCCTGGCAAAACGTCTCATCGCGGAACTGGACGGCGCCGTTTACCTCGATCTGGAAAAAACCTCCGACCTGAACAAGCTGCGGGACCCGGAGGCCTTCTTTGCCCTCAATCGCGACAAACTTGTCTGCCTCGATGAAATCCAGCGGATTCCGGAACTGTTTGCCCCGCTGCGGGCAATTATCGATGACCGGCACCGGAACGGACAACTGCTCATCCTTGGTTCCGCCTCAAGGGATCTGATCCGGCAGAGCAGCGAAAGCCTGGCGGGAAGAATCAGCTACCTGGAATTGACTCCTTTCCAACTCAAAGAAGTCGGGGAGGAGAACCTCCGTCTTCTCTGGCTGCAGGGCGGCTACCCGAGGAGCTATCTTGCCGGCCGGGAAGATAGCTTCGAGTGGCGGCAGGATTTCATCAGGACCTTCCTGGAACGCGACATCCCGCAGCTCGGGTTCAACATCCCGGCCAGATCGATGGAGCGGCTGTGGCGCATGTGCGCCCATAGCCACGGTCAGTTGCTGAACGCCTCGAAGATCGGAGCGGCCCTGGGTGTCAGCCACCATACCGTCCGCTCATATATGGACATCCTGGCCGAGACCTTTCTCCTGCGCCTGCTGCCGCCCTATGAAGCCAATATCAAAAAGCGACTGATCAAGTCGCCCAAAATCTACCTCCGCGATTCCGGGCTCCTCCACGCCCTGCTCGATATCCCCTCCCAGAACGATCTTCTCGGCCACCCGGTGTACGGCGCCTCCTGGGAAGGATTCGTGATCGAGTCCGTCATCGCCGCCACCCCGGCCTGGCACCACTTTTTTTACCGAACCGCCACCGGGGTCGAACTGGACCTAGTGATTGAAAAAGGCTCCAGAACCATAGGAATCGAATGCAAGGCCAACACCGCGCCGAACCCGGCGAAAGGTTTTCGCCAGGCATTGCGAGACTTGAACATTACCGAGGCCTACCTTGTTGCCCCGGTTGAGACTTCATATCCTGTCGAGCAGGGAATCCGGGTGGTTCCAGTGCTGGAGCTTCTTGCCAGGATACAAAGAACGTCCGCATAGAAAAACCAGGGATACGCAGGGGGCTATGGTAGTAGTTTCATATACGGTCACCTCACCGGAATTCCCGGAGGCCGGGAAACGGATAAGCGCATTCCGGTGAATTGTTTTTGGGCGGAGGAAAAGAATAGCGGTTGACCGGAATTGAGTATTGCGTCCCCGGATTTTGGGCCGCGAACCCCGGCATGACGACCAGGAGGTGTTGACCATGAACCGCAGAGATGCCATTGAGGTGTTATCCCGGGCAAAGCCTGAACTGGCCAGGCGTTTTGGCGTTGCCCGGCTGGCAATGTTCGGCTCCGTGGCGCGGGATGAGGCACGGCCCGGCAGCGATATCGATGTCATGGTCTCGTTCACCGGACCGGCTACGGCACAACAGTATTTCGGAGTGCAGTTCTACCTGGAGGATGCCCTCGGCTGCCCGGTCGATCTGGTGACCGAAAAGGCCCTGCGCCCTGAGCTGCGGCCCTTTATCGAGAAGGAGGCCGTCAATGTCTGAGCGTGAATGGCGCTTTTACCTCGACGACATGATCGGTTTTGCAGAAAGGGTTCTTTCTTACACAGAAGGACTCGACCAGGCACGCTTCGAGGCAAGTGGCCTCAATTACGACGCCACGGTGCGCAATCTTGAACTGCTTGGCGAAGCCGCCTCGCATATTCCACCGGAAATCCGGGCGGCTCATCAGGCGATCCCCTGGCGGCAGATCATCGCCACCCGCAACCGCCTGATTCACGGCTACCTCGGCATCGACAACGACATCCTGTGGAGCATCATCGAACAGGACATACCTTCCCTGCTGCCGCAGCTTCAGAACCTCAAAAAACATTTCACCCGCGCATGAGGCGGCAGGCAAAATATCGGACATGACCCACTGCAAAACTTCCGGCCGCATTCCAGTGATCGATCTCTTTGCCGGGGCGAGAGCCGTGCCCAGGGATGACATATTTTTTTCACGATCCGGATTTTCCGAACCAGCGACGCTTGACGGGCTGTTGCTTATAAGCTACGGTCGTGTTGCAGGCATTTCCTTTCGTTAGGGAATGCGGGCAGGAATACCAACCGAAGAGCAGCCATGACAAAGACGACCGCATATCAAGATGACCTGATCGAGGCGCTCAAAGACCCGTGCGAGGCTGCAGCCTACCTGAATGCGGCCATGGAGGAAGGCGACCGGGAAGTGTTCCTGCTGGCCCTGCGCAACGTGGCCGAGGCCAACGGCGGCATGGGGGCCGTGGCGACAAAAGCCGAACTGAGCCGGGAAAGCCTCTACCGGATGCTTTCCAAACGGGGCAATCCGGAGATCAGGAGCCTCTTCAGGCTGCTGCATTCCATGGGATTGCGGCTGGCGGTGGAGGCAGAGCCCCACGCCTGCGGGACACGATGACCAAGGCGATCCTCACCACCAAGGTGGACCCCACCTACGACGATCTGCCGGAGGAACGGTATCATTTTCCCCGCCCCTACCTGCGGCAGGTGGAACAAGCGGTTGGCGACTGGATCATCTACTACGAGCCACGGCGGTCCAGCGGCGACTTGTCGAGCAGCGGCGGCAGGCAGGCCTACTTTGCCACCGCCCGCCTGACCCGCATCGAAAAAGACCCCATCCGCCAGGATCATTATTACGCCTTTGTCTCCGACTACCTGGAATTCGACCGGCCTGTCCCCTTTAAGGAGGGGCATCACTACTATGAAAGCAGCCTGCAACGAGAGGACGGCCAAACGAACAAAGGGGCGTTCGGCCGGGCGGTCCCGCTCGATCCCGGACCATGAATACAGCCTGATCCTCCAGGCCGGCTTCGCAAAATCCCTGGAATCGGTGCTCGACGAGACACGGTTGCAAAACGAAACGCTCAATGAAGCAAGGGAAGAAATGCGCCGTTTCGAGCGCTCCATCATCGAACGCGTGGTTGCCCGCCCCTTCCGCGACGCCGCCGTTGCCGTGAGCGTCAAGGAGGCTTACAGCAACACCTGTTGCATGACCGGACTCAAGATCATCAACGGCGGTGGCCGCGCCGAGGTGCAGGCGGCCCATATCCAACCGGTTGCCGACAACGGCCCAGATTCCATCCGCAACGGCCTGGCACTCTCGGCCACGGTTCACTGGATGTTCGACCGGGGCCTGGTCTCGGTGGACGACGACTTTTCCATCCTCATCGCAAAAAGTCGTTTGCCTGACACGGCATTGCGATTATTAAATGAAGATGGGCGGCTGATTCTGCCGCAGAGGACAGACCTGCGACCCCATCGGCATTATCTCGGATATCACCGGGGGAATATTTTTAAGGGGTAAAGGCGGGAGGAATAAATCAGATTTTTTCTCGCTTTTCATATTTCGCAACTATACGTTACACCTTTTCCAGAAAAATGAAGAGAGATGAAAAATCCAGCACCAATTATTTTGAATTTTAAAGATTCTGGGAAATGGTTCAGTCTGCCGGAGTGGGCAGAGTACTTTATTAGCATCGGAAAACGGCTTGCGTTCACGCCCCAGATGGGAAGCAGGGTCGTGATGGCAATCGCCGTGCCCACACGTGCATTTGGCGCGGTCTTCGTTGGTCTCGGGATGGTTATCAGCGATGCAGCCGCCCGCAACCGCGCTTCTAAAACTGCTCACTTTGAAAGATTGTTTGATCTTCCGGCGGGAACACCGGTCATCTTCCGTCCGAAGCTGGAACAGGTGCTCAAAGGGATCTTGCAAGAGCCCGTAGAGCGAGATGGAAAACTGTGGATCCGAGTTCAAGTTCAATCAAACGAAGGGGGTGGATTGACTTATTTTGTCGCTGAGTCACGAGCGCTTCAAGTGCAGCCCGCACGCCACTCAGGGCAATTACCTAAGAAGCAGGACGGGGAAAATCGCCGGTTAGTCAATAAATTTGTTGACAGTCTTCTCGGTGATGCTGACCCGGTCCAGCTTGGCCTGCAATCAAAAATCGTCTGCGCGTTGGTGGGGAAAAAAAACGTGCTGGAATACGAAATCCGCAAAACCCCGCTGGCCATTCACATAAACGGTCGCCTTCATGCCGAAGGGCGGCTCCAAGATGTTCTCCGGGTGGACCGATTCGCTGCAGACACACAAACCTACCGCTCCGCGCTAGTACCGGTGGGAGCCAACATCCCACCGGCTAAAATCATCAATAATGTAGAGATCGGAGTTATTTTTGATGGGGCAGCCGGTTTCCTGAAATGGGGCGAGATGTGCCACAGGTGCCATCAAGTTGTCATTCTTGATCGCACTGAACCTTACTTTGATGACGCCATCAGCGCGATTAACAGAAGGTTCTCTCAAGATCGCACGGAATGTGAAACTGCCTTGCCTGCGTGCGAGGCCCCGTCCGGAGGTGAAGTCCTTGCGTTCCGGGAGGCGGTCAGGTGATACCCTTATCAATCGGCGGAGCGACAAAAGTTTACAGTGATGCGTCCCAGTGCGAAATCATCCGCCACTGGGTAGACCATCCTGCCCTGGCCGAACTCTCACGTTCCCTCCGCGCGCTAGTACAGTCGTTGGAGGATGAAATTTCGGATGAGTTTTGGCGGCAAACAATCGGCCCCATCCGCAGGCTCGGGTTCGCTTTTTGTTCCACGCCGCTACCATTCTCTCACGCCGCTGTGACCGCTGGCGTCAATTGGGATAAACTCCGCCGCCAAGTTCGCCTTTGCCAGCAGTTGTTTCCTGACACCCACGGAGCTCTCGTGGCCCTTGTTCAGCAATTGGAGAGCCTGAGCGCAGAGAACAATTCCCCGTTTCTTGAACCGCTGGAGGCACTTCGCCAACAGAACGGGAAATTGTTTGTTGTGCTGCGGAATTCCCGGATGAACCGGACCGTATCTGCGTACTTCGCCCAGAGTAAAACGCTACGGAATGCGATGGTGGTCAGCCCACCGCAACTCCGTGGAATGCATTTATGCGAAGCTCTTGCTGCGATTGGCCCTTGCGATTGGTTTCCCGAATACATGTTTTCCGCTCCGCGCGCCTCTGCTGTCCACGTGATCTCACTTCGCTGGATTCGCGACTCCTGGAAGCCACACCCCATTTTCCTTCACGACTCAGATTCATCAAAGGGCAGAGACTGCAACTATCGCATTGGTGCGATGCCAATAATCCGCGAAGAAGCTGGGCCAACCAATCACTCCCACTCCGACATACTTCCGGGGGATTTGCTTCCGCCTATGCCAACCCTTGCCAGCAAGGGACTGGCGCACACGGCTTCCCAATCTAGTAGCTGTGTTGAAACTGCCCCTGCCCATCTATGCCACCTCAGCGGTAACCGGGCCGTCTTCGTAGCAGCCGACGACGGGACATCCTCGCTTATAATCGACACATCGGAAATGGGCCCCGCGGCCGTAAGACGTGTTCCTGTCGGCGAGTTGGAAACGGGGCAATATCTTCTTCTGCGCACCTCTGGTGGCGGCGATTTAATCGCCCCGCTCGCCGACCGCATTCTCGGAAATTTGGCGGAAAAGCGCCGGTCTGAGCAAGCCGAATGGAAAGAACGCCTGATCTCGTCAGCAGTCGCACGGTTTGGGAAATTAAGTCGACCGGAATTATCTTCTCTCGTAAGCTCTGAACTTCAATTGCAGGATCTAACCCAGGCACGGCCAGCAAATGTTCATTACTGGATGTCTTCAAAGTGCATTCGTCCACGAAAAATCGAAGACTTCACAGCGATTATGACATTCGCAGGATTTGAAGAGCGGGCCGAGCAACTGTGGTCTGCGATGGGTGATATCGATCGCGCGCATAGGAAAGCGGGGCAACTCATCCGGCGAATGCTGTTGTACAAGATTGCCACTACATCGCTTGAGATGTTGGAACGCGACGGCGAAATGGACTTTAACCTTGGTGATCAAGATGGAGGTACTCTCTCGGCCTTCCAAATTGTCGAGATAGGGCTGGAAGAGTTTGAGATTCCAGTTGACCGCATCGGCGTTTTGCTGGAATTGGAGGAGTAACCGTGGCGCGCATGGTCCCCCCGGTCATTCCCGCATCCTGCCCAAGTCCTGGGGAACGGGAAATATTTACCCGCCTCAAGGATGAACCGGGCACGAAGGATTGGATCGTTCTTCATTCGCTCGACATTGCGAATCACCTGCGACAAATTGCAGGTGAAGCGGATTTTCTTATGTGGCCATCTGTCAATACCGTTTATCAAAAGACCTTCTCTTAACTCTTAAGCACCTTGTGAAAGGTTGCCTTTTCTTATTCGCGCCTTGCTGCGCCAAGTAC
>JAJZRJ010000041.1 GCA_021802775.1 Deltaproteobacteria bacterium | reverse complement strand
TTTTTTAAATGCCTCCTCTCGCTCGGCAAGTTGCTCCTCTCGCTCGGCATGAATTTCGTCTAACGACCGCCTTAATTCTTCCGGAGCACATTTTTTACACAAAATAGAAATATCTGAAAGTCTTTCTCCCGAATCATCAAATTCTATACTATTCCTATAACTTCTTCCCGTTCTTTTTGAAACAACCGCCCCCTCTTCCGCCACTCCTTTTATATCACATCCGCAAGTTGCGCATTTGGGATCAAGCCAGCCCATAACGTTATCCTTGTTTTAAAGAATTGCTATTTATTTCCTCGATCACCATTTAAATCCGCAACTTTTGCACTTAAACCCTATTCGTTAATCATTGTTGTCTCTGTCCAACCAACGAAGATTTCATCCCCCCAATGAACTTTAACCTTAACATAGGGGAGTATACCCTCAAGTATTTCTGCATGCACCTTAGCATTTGTTATATTAAACAAGCATTTGCCATCAGCTAACATCATCATTGTATATGCTTGGTCGTCTCTATTTCTAACAAACTCCTCGAATTGATCTTTTGTCCTACAGACTAACGCGTTCTTTTTTAACGTACCTCTATTGTGAACAATATTATTTGAATGACTAACAGAAGATTCTCCCTTCCAAGCAAGATAAATTCCAATTGCTGACACAGCAATAATAATTATTAACCCTTTTGATAAACTAATTTCTTCCTTAAAGACTGCTTTGCAATATGGGCATCCTCTTGCGTAATCAGGAATTAGCGCTCCACACTTTGGGCATTTCTTTTCTTTCATAACTTTTTCCACTGAATTACATGGATTATTAATATATTAAATTACAATCTTTGCATGGAATAAGGATGATATATTGTTGATCCTTTATTTATTACTGTACTATAAATTCTTGAAAATACAGATCAGTGATTATATCAGGCTCTAAAATACTATTTGCCACTTGGATTAACTCACTCTTTAACTTCTTTTTTCCATCATTTGTCATTATTTCTTTTGCAGAAGCTTTATACATTCTCAATGTAAATTTTTCTGTTATTTTTTGTGCAAGGCCAGTTGCTTTTTTCAATGAATTATTCGATTCAAACTCCATGGCTATTTTTAGCTTTACATATTTTGCCCCTTTAGGGTCTGGAATTTTTACAACAAATGGCTCTAGCTCTAATATTTTACCAGTATATAGCTTTATACTTGATCTTTCTGAATCTGTAGAACTTGCAGTATCAGAATAGCTGACGAACTCACCTGGCAACCAAAACATCATTGAGTTCCCTTCCGGGTGAACTCTCACTAGATTCTTTGACATTTTCCATTCTACCACCCTAACCTTGTCACCCTTTAACATCATGCGACAATTCAAATCAGCAGCAGCTTGCAGTGTGGCCGAGGCATCACCACTCATGGCAATCTCAGCATACTTTTGATACGCCTCAATTGAAGGACACCCAATTGCGCGTGATGCCGTAATCATTTCACCTTTTGGCTCAATAGGAATCGGGGCGCGTGGCGCTTCTGTTTTCCTTTGCTCACCTGTGTTGAATATGATGGCGGTGAGACTCACGATAATGATGCCAACGAAACCGATTATGGGCCATTTTTTGGGGTGAACAGAAACGGGCACGTTATCAACAGGTCGCCCACAGTTTGGGCATACCTTCGCCAAGGTGGAAACATCGCGGCCACAGTCAACACATTTTACAAGAGCCATCAAAGCACCACATCTAAGGTTGGGAAATCCATCGCCTAACATCTTGGCACATTGCTTTTACGGCAGCAATCAAAAAAATGTTAGACGATCTCGACGCGCAACCTTGGCTTCATAACAGCCCACGGATAACCCAAAAAGAGCTAGACGACCTCAAACACTTTTCAGGTTTCAAAAGAACCCGCACTTGATTTTGCGGAGCTATTGAAAAACGGCAAAAGGTTGGACAGTGGTTGGACAAAAAGGCATTAATAGCAGAAAAGGGTTTGCGAGAAAACCCGCAAACCCTCATTACTTCTGGAGCCACCTGCCGGAGTCGAACCGGCGACCTACTGATTACGAATCAGTTGCTCTACCAACTGAGCTAAGGTGGCGATATGGCGTTTGGCCTTTTATACAAGGCTTTTCGGGATGAATCAAGGTCTAATTCCCCGAGGGAAAGAACCGGAGGAAAAGGGGCTTTTGTTCGCAGCTTGCGTACAAATTTGACCGCTCGCACCATCTGGCATTCGTCGGCTCGTGGTCAACGAAACGCTTACGCCGGGGAATGCTTTTTGAGCCAGTCTTTGAGCGCCGCATCAATCCGGGTCTGCCATCCCTTGCCAGAGGCGCGGAACGCTTCTACCACCTCGGGCGACAGACGGATAGCGATTCGCTCTTTCGTTGCTGCCGCCTTTGGCCGACCGCGCAGCTTCTTCTGCAAAGAGTCCGGCAACTCGGAAAATGGTTTGAACAGTTTGGGGTCGGCCCCGGACAGGTCGCCAACCTCGCCGTTCTTATCAATCACGGGTAAGCGCGAAGCCATGTTTTTCTCCTTCTCTTTGGTTGGCCTTACGAAAACTGATAATGCGGATGCCGTACTGTGTTTCGCTGAATACCAGCACATGCAGCCGGTCATCCAGATAACCGATGGCGACAATGCGTGTTTCGGAGTACTCCCGCCGCGTGTCCAGCCAAAACTTTGCCGTCTCAAACTCGAAATCCGCCGCCCGGTCGAAGGAAAGGCCGCGTTCCTCAACATTGCGGGCGCTCTTGAACCGGATCGAAGGTGATTTTCATATAATTATTGTGACCACAAAAAAAGAAAAAGTCAAGCTTCGGTTGAACCTCGTCCCACAACACAGAGTAAGGGGTTTCAGATTAGTGGCACCACGGTTGTGCCACCCTGGCGGCAGGATTCGAGATTCCGGCAAAGTAAGTAAGCTGTCCCCCCGAATACCGGGTTTTGTCGGCCCCGTGCGCTGAGGAAAACCCGGGGGGTTCCCGCCATGCTGCTTTCCGGAACCCGCTACTTTTCGGTGACGATCAGCACGCCGTCCCAGCCTTCCGGCGGTGTGGCAAGGAACTGGTCGCAGCGTTCCACATAGCGGTGGATAAGGGCGTTTTCCACGCCGATGCCCATGAAGGCCTCCTTGGCCGCGGCAAAGTCGCCATCGTAAAAAGAGGCCAGGGCACGGGTGAAGCGGCCGCAAACCGCGGCCCCTTCCTCCCACGGCGTCAACAGCGTGGTCGGCGTGCTCTTGCCCACCACCCGCACGTTACCGACCTCGCACAGCGGGATATGCGGGTCTGCCTGCCGCGCCGTGGCCTCGGTCAGCAGGATCGTGGTGGCAAACTGCTTGTTGAGCCCTTCGAGCCGTGCGGCCAGATTCACCGCATCGCCGAGCACCGTATAGTTGAACCGCTTGCTGGAGCCCATGTTGCCGACCACCGCCTCACCGGTGTTGATGCCGATCCGCATACGCAGTTCCACCCCGTATTCCTGATGATAGCGCGGCCGCAGCGCAGCCAGCCGGTGCTCACAGCGCATCGCGGCGCGTACCGCCCGGCTGGCATGGTCCGGCTGGTCGAGCGGGGCGTTCCAGAAGGCGATGATCGCATCGCCTTCGTACTTATCGATGGTGCCCTCCTCGGCCAGGATGATCTCGCTCATCTCGGAAAGATAATCATTCAGCAAGGCGGTAAGCTGTTCCGGCGAGAGTCGTTCCGAGATGGAGGTAAAGCCCTGCAGATCGGAGAAGAAGACGGACAATTCCCGTTTCTGCCCGCCGAGCGAGAGCTGGCGCGGATCGGCCAGCAATTGTTCGATCACCGACGGATGCAGGTACTGACTGAAGACCTTCTTGAGATAGCTGCGCTGGCGGCCTTCGGTGGCCTGGTTCCAGAGCAAGGCGCAGGTGGCCGCAACCATAATCGCGACGGTGGGCGGCAGCACCGGCAGCCAGTAGCCAACGCCATAGGCGGCAAAGCCGGCAGCCAAGGGCAAGGGTGCCAGCCCGGCCAACAGGGCCAGGGAACGCGGGGGCCGGCTGGCAAAGACGATGCCCACCCCGGTAAGCAGGCCGAAGAACACGGTGATCAGCCCCATGACAGCCCAGCCGACCTCGGCGAGAAAGTCGTGGGCCAGGAGATTGCTCAGCGCGGTGGCATGGATCTCCACCCCCGGCATCACCCCGTCGATGGGCGTGGCGCGCAGATCCAAAAGGCCGGGGGCGGAGAAACCCAGAAACACGGAACAGTCGCGGAACAGGGCCGGATCGACCGTGGGCCGCTGGCCCTGCCGCAGCAGGAGTTCCGAGCGAATGACCTCGGAGAGCGACCAAGTGGGAAAGGTGCCGGAGGGGCCGCGGTAGCGCAGCAGATAGGAGTGGTCCGCCACCACCGACGGAGATGCTTGGCCCGGCTCGGCCAACAGCGTGGCCAGGGCCAGGGAGGCACGGCCATCACCGTGGCGCAGCACCAGGCGGCGGAAGATGCCGTCGTTATCAGGGGTCTCGCCCACATCGGCCACACTAACGGCGCTTGCCGCCAGTTCCGGGATGACGCCGCCTGCCTGCTCCGTGGCCTTGTGCACCAGCACCACGTTGCCGCTTTCTCTGATCCGCCGGGCCAGGCGCTGGTCATCCTCCACCCCGTAGACCGAGGGCTCGCTGAACAGCACGTCAAAGGCCACGGCCCGGGGCTTGGCGCGGGCCAGGAAGTCGAGCAGATAGGTGTAGGTCTCGCGCGGCCAGGGCCAGCCGAGGCCGTTTTCCGTGCGGCCCCAGTCGAGGGAGGCCTGATCGAGGGTGATGATGCGGATGCGTTCCGTGGCCGGGCCCGGTGCGGCCAGCAGCCGCACCCGCCACGACCAGGTCAGGTTCTCGAAGGGTTGCAGCACCCCGCCGGCCCAGCCGCCAAGGGCCACCGCCGCGGCGACCGTGCCCAGCAGCAGCCCGGCCAGCAGTTGCTTCCGGAGCTTGGGGTCAGACATTCCCGAGCGCGGCGCTAAAGCGCTTGCGCCGCGCCTCCGGCGACGAGGCCGGCGCAGCCATCTCCGGCTGGCTGGCCCGCAGTTCAGCCAGCCGGTCCGTTGGCGCGGGGTGAGTCTTCAGGAAGGCGAAACCGCCCTGTTCCCGGTTGGCCTGCTCCATCGCCTCAAGCAGGGTCAGCAGCGGTGCCGCGGCATAGCCGCTCCGTTCCAGGATCTGCACGGCGGTGCGGTCCGCCTCCAGCTCGGTGGCCCGGGAATAGCCCTTGTCCACCAGGGTGGTTACCGCATCCTGAACACTTTCGCCGAACAGGGCGGTCAACTGCCGGAACTCCGGCGAGCCGACGCTTTTCGCGCCTTCCACCGCCAGCAGGGCCGTGGCCGAGGTGAGGCGCGAGGTCTTGATCGCCTGCAACCCGTGCTTCAGTTCCACATGGGCAATCTCGTGGGCCAGCACCGCGGCCGCCATCTCTTCGGATTTGCAGAGCCGCAGCATGCCGCGGGTGACGAAGATGAAGCCGCCGGGCGCGGCAAAGGCGTTGATCTCCGGCGTATCGAGCACCACGAAATGATAACCGCTGAAGGTCTCGGTGGCGCCGGAAACCTTGACCAGGGTCTGACCCAGAAGATTCAGGTAACGGGTCGCCTGCCGGTCTTCGCGCAGCGGGTAAGTGTGCAGAATGGTGGCGCCCACGGTACGGCCGAGGTAGTGCTCCTGCTCCGGCGTGAGGTCCTGCACCGCCTCGCTGATCTTGACCGAGGCATCGATCAGGGAACTCGCCTGCTCATGGCTCACCACCCCGGTGGCGGCCAACAGATTGGCGCCGACCTGCTTGCCGAACTCCTGGACCTCGACACAGCCGGCGGCAGCAACAAGCAACAACCCGGCAATCACGCTGTGGCGTCTCATTGCGCCCTCCCCGAGCCGCCGGCCTCGGCGAATTTCTTCACCTCCGCCTCCGGCACCGTGATCCGTTCGATGCGGTCCATCAGGTCGTAGCGGAGCCGGCTGTGTTCCTTGCGGTAGGCTGCCTCGACCTTCTGGTCAAAGCCCTTGCCGGCCAGGGCCACCTCCTTGTCCGCCACCGCCCCGGCCCGGCTCGCCTTGCCCGGCGCCATCCGCAACGACTGCTGACTGCTCGAAACCGCGGAGCCATGCAGCCAGCCGCTCTCCGGCGCGGTGACGAAGAACCAGCCATCCTGCTTCTTCCCGATCGTCACCTCGGTATCGTAAGGGAGTTTTTTCTTGATGACACCGAAGGGGGCCGGGCTCTGACGGAGCACCCCCTCGCGCACGGCAATCCGCTCGGCCCGCGCCGCAATCGGACTGAGCACCACCAACAGGGCAAGCGACACGACAAGATACCGCATAATGCCTCCTCTGGGAAAAAGGGGGAAAGAGCAACTCAAGGCTATTCTATAAAAGTTGTCAGGCGAAGACCAGCGGGAAAATGGTCTCTCCAACAGCGGTTGCGCTGGACCGGCACGAGGGCCATCGTCGCAAAATTTCGCTGGCCCGCAGCGGCTGGCCATATTATCGTACGGACATGGCAGGCAAGAACCCCATCACCATCCTGGTGGTTGACGACGATACGACCCACCGCTACATGCTCCACGCCATGCTCAAGGAATGGGGCTGGCAGGTGGCGGAGGCGGACGACGGCACCACGGCGGTGGCCGCGGTGGAGACGCGCCCCTTCGACGCCATCCTCATGGACGTGCGCATGGCCAAGATGGACGGCATGGAGGCCTTGGGCCGCATCCACGCCTACAACCCGGCCATCCCGGTGATCATCATGACCGCCTTTTCCTCGGTGGATGCGGCGGTGGAGGCGATGAAAAAGGGCGCTCACGACTATCTCACCAAGCCCCTCGACTTCGACCGCCTGCGGCTCACCATGGCCAAGGCCCTGGACCATCGCGAGGTGGCGGAGGAAAAGGCCAAGGGCAGCCACCCCGACCGGCCGGCGCTCGACACCATGGGCATCATCGGCCAATCCCGGCCCATGCTCGACCTGCTGGAGATGCTCGGCTACGTGGCGCCCACCGAGGCCACGGTGCTCATTGCCGGCGAATCAGGCACCGGCAAGGAACTGATCGCCTCGGCCTTGCACGCCAACAGCGCCCGCAAAGAGGGGCCATTCGTCAAGGTCAACTGCGCCGCCCTGGTCGAAACCCTGCTCGAATCGGAACTCTTCGGCCACGAGAAGGGAGCCTTCACCGGCGCCGATCGGAGGCGGGAGGGCAAATTCGTCCAGGCCGACCACGGCACCCTCTTCCTCGACGAGATCGGCGAGACCTCGCCGGCCATGCAGGCCAAGCTGTTGCGGGTGTTGCAGGAACAGGAGATCCAGCGGGTCGGCGGCCAGGAGACGGTGAACATCGATGTGCGGGTGCTGGCGGCGAGCAACCGGGTGCTCGAAGAGGAGGTGAAAGCCGGCGCCTTCCGCGAGGACCTCTACTACCGGCTCAACGTGGTGACTCTCCATGTGCCGCCGCTCCGCGACCGGCGCGAGGATATTCCCCTCTTGGCCGAACACTTCGTGCGCAAATACGCGGCCAAGAACCGGCGCGAGGTGGCGGGCATCACCCCGCAGTGCATGGACCTGCTGCGCCACTACCCCTGGCCCGGCAACGTGCGGGAGCTGGAAAACGCCATGGAGCGCGGGGTGATCCTGATGCGCGGCGACTACCTCGACGAGACGAGCCTGCCGCTCACGGTGCAGCGCTGGGGCGAAAATGGCGGAACCGGGACAAGGGCCGAGGTGCCCTCATCGCTCGCAGAGGCGGAAAAACAGGTAATCGCAAAAACCCTGGGTGAGACCGGCGGCAACAAGAGCGAGACCGCCCGGCGGCTCAACATCACCCGCAAGACGCTGCTCAGTAAGATGCACAAGTACGGGCTGCAATAACATCAGCCTGCCTCGCCCGGCACGACCGGCCTTCCCGGAATAGCGCTTGACACATGACGCCCCATGTCGTACGATATTGCGTACGATAGGAGGTTCACCACATGACCACATTTTCCGCAACCGAAGCCAGAAAGAATCTCTACAGCCTGGTCGATGAGGTGGCCGAATCCCACAACCCGGTCCAAATCGTAGGCAAGCGCCATTCGGCAGTGCTGATTGCCGAGGAGGACTGGCGGGCCATCCAGGAAACCCTCTATCTCACAGCGATCCCCGGCATGCGCGAGTCCATCCGGAAGGGGATCAACACCCCGGTCGAAAAGTGTGACGAGTGCCTCGAATGGTGAAGTGGCGGCTGGTCTTTACCAAGCAGGCCCAGAAAGACGCTAAGAAACTCGCCCACTCCGGTCTGAAACCCCAGGCCGAACGGCTGCTCGCATTCCTGGCAAAAAATCCCTACCAAAACCCACCACCCTTTGAAAAGCTTCTGGGCGACCTGGCTGGCGCCTGCTCTCGCCGGATCAACATCCAGCACCGGCTGGTCTACCAAGTCCTGGATGACATCAAGACGGTGAAGGTCATCCGGATGTGGTCACATTATGAATAATCGGTCGAAACCATCCCAATTAGCTTACATTGTTCTCAACACAATCCATAACTGTTTGTTAATGCTTATTTTCCTGGTGCCAAGTAACACTTAACAACCTCCGTCTAAAGACGGAGGTTGTTAAGTTTTGCCCCTACGCTTACCGCCGCCAGGGTTCGTAGACCGCCTCGGCCAGCGGCGTGGCCGTCAGCTCCTGGGTTTCCTCGCCGCGGGCGAAGAGCACCCGCACCGCTGCCTCGCCCTCTCCTTTCTTGCCATAGCGCGCCACCAGCCCGGCGGCGGAGACAAAATCCTCGGCATGCTTGGCAAAACGCAGCACCCCCAGGGGGCCGGCCCGGTCAACCGGCATCACGGTCCAATCGGTGGGCAGGGCACGGTCGAGCAATCGCTCGTTCTCTGCCTCGCGCCGGCCCATGGCCAGCCAGGCGCCGTGCGGCAGCCGGAAATGGCGCCCCACCAGGAGCAGCCGGACATCGGCCACCGTGACCGGATCGTGCTCCGCGTAAAAGGCAGCAATGCGCCGGGCCTGAATCGGGTCGGTGAGCACGCAGCCGCCGGCCGGGCTCGGATAATCGGTGATGCCGAAGCGGGCGGCCAGTTCCATCTGCGGCTGGCGGCTCCGGCCCCGGAAACCGAGGAGCCGTTCCCGGTCGATCAGCCCGGCAAGTTCCGCCCTGGTCGGCGGCAATCCCTTGGCGCACAAGGGGCGCACCAGCAACCCCTCGCAGCCGCTGTCCCGCTCGATGACCCGCAGGGTGTCGGAGCGCTGCGACATCGGGCGCTGGCCCAGCACCTCGCCCGAGATGAGCAGTTCGGCTTCGTAATCCGCCATCATCTCCCGCGCGGTCCGCATGAGCATGATCTTACAATCGACGCAGGGGTTGAAGTTCTTGCCGTAGCCGTGCGGCGGGTGGCGCAGCATGGTGAGATAAGGCTCGCTCACGTCGCGGAGCACCACCTCGATGCCGTACTGCTGCCGCACCCTCGTCCGGTATGCCTCCTCCTCGGCCAGCAGGTCGTAGCCGAAAAAGGGACTGACGCACCGCACCGCCACCACCCTGACCCCTTGCGCGGCAACGAGCCGGCAGGCGAGAATGCTGTCCAGCCCCCCGGAAAAAAGCGCCAAGGCAGTAGTCATGGCTATTGGTTCCGGCTGAGGAGTTCCCGGACAAAGGCCAGGGTCTTTTCGGTGACCGAATCGCCGGCCAGCATGCGGGCAAGTTCGTCCACCCGCTGCTCTTGACCAAGCGAGGTGACGTGGGTCTGAGTGCGCTCGTTCCGCACCGTTTTGGCCACCAGGAAGTGGGCCTGGGCCACGGCGGCAATGGGCGGCAGATGGGTGATGCAGAGCACCTGATGATGGTCGGCCAACTCCCTGATCTTCCGGGCCACCGCCTCGGCGGCCTTGCCGCTGATGCCGGCATCGATCTCGTCGAAAATCACGGTCTCCACCTGATCCTGCTTGGCGAGCAGGCATTTCAAAGCGAGCAGCAGGCGGGAAAGTTCGCCGCCGGAGGCGATCTTGGCCACCGGTTTCAGGGGCTCGCCGGGGTTGGCGGAAAAGACGAACTCCGGCCGGTCCCAACCCAGGCGGGTGAGATGGCCGAGGTCATGAGCGGGGTCGTGGAAATGGACGGCAAACTCCGCCTGCGCAAAGCAGAGCGAGGCCAGCTCTTCCCGCACCCGGCTTTCGAGCCCGGCTGCCACCTTGCGCCGCACGGCGCCAAGTTGGGTGGCCTTTTCCCGCACGACGTCCTCGCAGGCCGCGACCTGCTCACCGAGGATAACCAGCTGTGCCTCCATGGACTCCAGCCGCTCCAGTTCCTGCCGCGCCTGCTCGCCAAAAACGATGACCTCATCGAGGGTGGGACCGTATTTGCGCTTGAGTCGCTGGAGCAAATCGATGCGGGCGGTGACCTCGTCGAGCCGGGCCGGGTCGTTGGGGATGGTATCGAGATAGCGGCTCAGTCCCAGCAGGCTCTCCTCGAGCTGGTAAGAGGAGCCGGCCACCTCGTCGGCCAGAGGGGCCACGCCCGGATCGAGGGTGGCCATCTGTTCAAGGTGCTTGCGCACCATGGCAAGCTGGCTCACCACCTCCTCGCTGAGGGCCTCATGGCTCAGCTGACCCAGACGGATCAATTCGTCCGAGGATTTGAGGCGGTCGCGCTCCACTGCCAGTTCCTCGTCCTCGCCCGGCACCAGCGCGGCCTCGCCGATCTCCCGGCACTGGAAGGTGAGAAAATCGCGGCGCTGTTCCTTGTCGCGCTCCTGCTCACGCAGGGCCTCGCACTCGGCCTTGGCCGCCAGCCACGCCTCGTAGGCCGCGGCCATCTCCTGCCGGGCCGCACCGAGATCGCCCATGGCATCGATAAAATCGAGATGATAGCGCGGCACCAGCAGTCGCTGGTGGTCGTGCTGGCTCGCCACGCTGAGCAGACTCTCCATGGCCTCGCCCACCGCGGCAGCCGTGGCCAGAGCGCCGTTGAGATAAAAACGGCTCTTGCCCTTGGCCTCGATCTGGCGGCGGATGATGAGGTCGTCCTCGACCTCGATCCCCATCTCGCCAAGCTGTGCGCGGAGTTCGTCATGGTGGCCGGAGAGTTCGAAGAGCGCCTCCACCGTGGCCGCATCGGCACCGGTGCGCACCCAGCCCGCCACGGCCCGGCCGCCGGCCAACAG
The DNA here is from genome assembly GCA_021802775.1 of Deltaproteobacteria bacterium. GTDB lineage: Bacteria > Desulfobacterota > Desulfobulbia > Desulfobulbales > Desulfurivibrionaceae > JAJZRJ01. Next base: position 12,153 of record JAJZRJ010000041.1, on the reverse strand, counting down.
GTGAATCGCCTGGAGGATAATGGATTTGCCCGCCCCGGTCTCGCCGGTCAGCACCGTGAGGCCCGATTCCAACGTCAGGTGAAGTTCCTCGATCAGGGCGAGGTTGGTGATCCGCAGTTCACGCAGCATGGCGCGGCTCGATGTTCATCATGGGCAACTGGCAGGCAGGTCGAACAAGTACTGGCATTTCCCAACCATCATAATTATAGTGACAGAGAATGCAAACAAATCCTACGAAATCCCGTCACCCGAGCGCCATCCCTCCCGTGGCCTCCCTGCGTCAGGCATTCAAAAAGGCGGTCTGCAGCCTGCTCGCCGTTACCCTGCTGTCGGCCCCGGCTGGTCCGGCTGCCGCCTTTACCGTGGGCGAGGAAAAAGAACTCGGCGAAAAGCTGCTCTCCCTGGTGCGCCGCGAGTTCAAGCTGCTCGACGACCCGGACATCACCCAGTACGTCAACGGACTTGGCCGGGAAATCCTCACCATCGCCGGCCCCCAGTTCTTCGACTACCACTTCTTCGTCATCAACAACCGGGAGTTCAACGCCTTTGCCGCGCCCTCCGGCCTGATCTTCCTCCACTCCGGCCTCATCGACATCACCGAAACCGAGGACGAACTGGTGAGCGTCATGGCGCACGAGGTCGGCCACGCGGCCAGCCGCCACTATGCCGACCGGCTCGGCAAATCGAAAAAAGTCAGCCTCGGCACCGCGGCCCTCGCCCTGGCCGGCCTGGCCATGGGAGCCGGCCCCTTAGGCCAGGCACTGATGACCGGCTCGCTCGCCGCCGGCACCACCATGCAGCTCCAGTTCAGCCGCCAGGATGAGGAAGAGGCGGACCGGCTGGCCTTTACCTGGATGCTGGCCGACCACCGCGACCCGAGCGAGATGCTCGGCATGCTCCGGAAGATGCGCAAGATCACCCGCTACCGCCAGGGCAAGATCCCGCCCTATCTCCTCACCCACCCGGAACCGGAAAACCGTTACAGCTACATCGAGGACCGCCTGCTGCAGGAGCCGTTGCCCAAGGCCTTCAAGCCGGTCGACGACTTCGCTTTCCAGCGCATCAAATACCGGCTGCTCACCCTGACCAAGGAACCGCAGGACCTCCTGCCTTTGCTGCGGAATAAGGCACAGCATGCGGATATCAAGAGCCTGGAGGGGGCCATGGTCCACTACGGCCTCTCCCAGGTCTATCTCGCCGGCCGTGACTATGCCAAGGCCCGGGAGGAACTGGGCCTGGTGATGCAGCGTTTCCCGGACCGCTCTCTGCTGCTGACCGACCTCGGCGTGCTCTACCTGGAGTCCGGTCAATTGGACCAGGCACTGGAGACCCTTGCCCTGGCGGTGAAGCGCGACCCGGACAATGCCTATGCCCTCTTCAACCAGGCCATCGCCCTCCAGCAAAAAAACAAGGCGGACCAGGCCCTGGCCATCTTCGAGCAGCTGCTCGCCACCCTGCCGGATTTTTCCAAACTCCACTACCGCATCGGCCAGATCAAAACCGCCAAGGGTAACAAGCCGGCCGGCCACTACCATCTGGGGGTCTATCACTGGTACGAGGGGGATGTGAAGACCGCCCGCTTCCACCTGAAGGAGGCGATGCGCGATCAGCCGGAAGGCAGCCAGGTCAAACGGCAGGCCAAGGAACTGCTCGACACCATCGACCGCCTGGAGAAGATGTCGTGAAATGCCTTTGGATTACGCGGCTGTCTGCTACTTCTTGCCGCCGCGCAGCTTGCGGATGGCCATGACCGCGAAATCGCGGAAGAGCCGGGTCGCCTTGACCATGGCGGCATCGAGCTTGGGCCGCCCCTTTTTCCGATCGAGATAGATCATGCCGATGGGTTTGCCGTCGAGGCAGATGGGGAAAAGGTAGACCGTCCGGTCCTTGACCAGGTACTTCATGTTTTCCGGAAAAGCGCCGGCGGTGTTGGGCGGCACCGCCATGTCCTTGCCGTTCTTGAGCGCCTGGGCGACGACGCCGGGCACGTTGAGATTGTATTCGAAATTGGTAATCCCGGCCGGATCGATATCGCCCAGACCGAAACGGCCGACCAGCACCTTCTTGTCGGCCTGGATGCTCATGATGGCCAGCAGGACCCGGTCGAAACCGATGCCGCGGTACAATCCTTCCAGCAGATTGATGTAGAAGTCGTTGATGTTGAACGGCCCCATCAGGGTCTCGGTGATGTCGTGGATAAAGTCGTTGATCGACTTGTCCTGGCTGATCGCCAGATCGTCGAGCACCTCGACCGTCTCCTCCCGCGGCTCCTCGCCTTCCGGCTCCTCACCTTCCTCCGCCTCCATCATCTTCCGTTTCTTTGCCCGCTCCGGGTTGCGGACCACATCCTCGGCATAGCGCAAGCGGCTGCGCATCTTCAGCTTGGAAAGCCCGTAACGGATGGAATCGGAGATATCCTCCGAGGCCTCGACGCTGCGGTTCACCACCACCAGCGCCTCTTCCTTGCTGATGGAGAGCCGGCCGCCATAGAGGGCCATCAGACCATCGAGGCTCTTCTCCTCGCAGATGTGATCCACCAGCTGATTGGAAAAACTGGAGAGATTCCGCAAGTACGCCAGGGAGTCATACATGTCGCGCGGCTGGGCCGGGTCGGTCTTCATGGCAGCGATGACCCGTTCGGAAAGATTCCAGAAGGCCGCCACCTCCTCGCCGATCTCCTCGAAGGTCAGATCGTCCAGCACCGCCCTGGCCGCCTTGTTCTGGGCCATGCCGGCCTTGATCTTCTCTTCGATCTCGCGGTAGCGATCCGGCAGGTAGAGGCAGACGATGATCTTGCCCAGGTTGTGGAGCAGCGCGCAGATGAACGCCTCCTCCGGCATGACCTTGAGGTCCTTTTCAAAGGCCAGGTCCCGGGCCTGGATCGCGCTCAGGAAGGAACGGGTGAGGATCTTGCTGATGGCGTCTTTCTCCAGGCCGGCTCGGATGAAATCCTCGAACAGGGCGATGGCGGTGGCGAGATCGCGCACCGCATCGAAACCGAGGATGGTGACCGCCTTGGAGATGGAATTAACCGGCCGCCCCAGCGAATAGTAGGCGGAATTGACAACCTGCAGCACCTTCTTGGTGAGGGAATAATCCTTGAGGATGACCTTGGCCAATTCGTAGGCCGCGCTGCGGCTGCTGTGGGTGAGCGAGATGAGCTCCTGCACGTTGTGGGACATGGCCGGCAGTTCGCTCATATTCATCTTGGCGAAGATTTCGGCAAGCTTGGCACTCGGCTGTTTCGGGCGCTTCTCCGGCTTGGCGGTCTCGGTCATCAACACTGGCCTTCAGGCTATGGGTGCGAGTTACGAATCGGCGATCCTGGTTAATTATACAAAATTTATACTAAAAAACTATTTTCAGGCACTTTTTTTATTATACAGGCAAAAAAAGTTGTGCTACCCTTTAAGTTGGGAAGCGCCCGCAGAGGCAGATTCGCGACCGCCTCGGCGGCTTTGGCCGATGGCATCGCGATCCCGACCGAGCCCTGTCGCGTGCCTCATCATAATATCGCGCCTTTCCCGAACGCAAGGACCAAAACCGGCGATCCAATCACAAAGAGGACGACAGCGACCATGGGCGGGGAACAAACCATCAACCTCGGTGACTACACAAAAGCGGACTGGACGCTGCTGCTCCATGATCGCGTCATCACCCGTTTCACCACCCACGAGGGAACCAAGCTCACCATCGGCCGCAGCGAGGAAGCGGACATCTCCATCGACAACACCGCGATCTCGCGATTGCACGCCGCGCTGGAACTCAAGGGCGGCATCCATTTTCTCACCGATCTCGGCAGCACCAACGGCACCACGGTGAATGGCGAACGGATCTCCGGCACCGTGCCGGTCACGGAAAAGGATACCATCACCATCGGCAAATTCCGGCTGATGCCCGAACACGTCGCCGGCGAGCAGGCATCGAAATCCTACAGCACCGCCATGGATATCGACGACCAAACCGTGTTCGTGAGTGCCGCCACCCGGCAGCCTCTGCGCGAACAGGCGCAGCAGGCGAGTCAGGCCGATCACAAGCTGGTGGTCATCGACGGCGAGGCGGAACCTAAAGAACTCTCCCTCAAGGGCAAAAGCAGCGTCAAGATCGGCAAGGATCCGGCGAGCGACGTGGTCATCGGCGGCTTCCTGGTGGCCAGGGCCCAATGCTTCGTGGTCAGCAAGAAGGACCGGTTCTTCATCGTGCCGCAGTCCTCGTGGGCCGCCACTAAACTCAACGAGGTAAGCATCAAGAACGAACACCTCCTGCGCAAGGGCGACACCATCGAAATCCGCAGCGTGAAGCTCCGCTTTGAATAATCCCCCATGCTGAGCCGGCTTCTGAACAAGTTGAAAGGCGGCTCAGCCGCTCCCGCCGCCGGCAGCGATGCCACCGTCGTCGTTGCCGGCCAGCCGGCTCCGGCGCCATTACCGCCCATCCCGACCTGGGAGCCCGGCGACGTGATCATGAAACGTTACCGGGTGGAGCAGGTGATGGCCGGCTCCATGGGCAAGGTCTACATCTGCGACCACCTGGGCTGGGGCATCCCGGTGGCGATCAAATCGCCGCGGCCCGAAGTTCTCGCCGATCGCGAGGGGATGAAACGGATCCTCACCGAGGCGAACAGCTGGATCCGCATGGGCATGCACCCCAATGTCGCCACCTGCTATTACGTCCTCTCCCTCAACAAGATTCCCCACCTCTTCATCGAGTTCATCGACGGCGGCAGCCTCTCCGACTGGATCGAAGCCGGCCGCTGCCGCAATCTGCGGACCGCGCTTTCGCTGGCCATCCAGTTCTGCCACGGCATGGAGTTCACCCACGCCAAGGGGATCATCCACCGGGACATCAAGCCCCACAACATCCTCATCACCAAAAATTCCCTGGTAAAGATCACCGACTTCGGCATCCTGCTCTCCGCCGCCGACCAAGGCGAAGAAGAACCGGCCGGCTTGCGGCAGGACGGCCCCGAAGACGCCACTGTCGGCTTTCGCGGCACCCCGGGCTATGCCTCGCCCGAACAGTTCCGCAATGCCCACAAGGTGGACCAGCGCACCGACATCTTTTCCTTCGGTCTTTGCCTCTGGCTGATGCTCTGCGGTCAGAAGCCCTTCCAGAACAACAGGGTCAAGGCACCGATCCCGGCCCCCACCCCGGTGGCCCCCAAGATCGTCTTCCCGCCGGTGCTCAAAAAAGCGCTCAAGAAATGCGTGGCCTATGCGCCGGAAGAACGCTACCAGAGCTTTGCCGAGCTGCGCGCCGACCTGAACGAGGCGTACGCCGCCGCCTTCAACGCCGCCTGCCCCTACGCCGAGATCCCCAACATCGACCTGCGCGCCGATTTCCTCAACAATCGGGCGGTGTCGCTCATCGAACTCGGCGAGTTGAAAGAGGGCGCCCAATGCCTGCAGCAGACCATCGAGATCAACGACATGCTGCCCGAAGCGATCCACAACATGATCCTGCTGCGATGGCGCTACGGGAAAACCACCCCGGCCCGCCTCCTCCGCCAGATCGACGCCGCCCGTAAACGTACCCCCGGTCTTCCCGGCCTCGACGAGTTGGCGGCCGGGGTCAAGAGCGAGGCGCAAGGCAAAAAGGTCGGGAAATATCCGGAGTTCCGGCTGTGCGTGCCCCAAACCACCCTGGAGGTCTTCCGCGAGGGGCAACTCCAGGTCTCGGTGCAGCGCAACATCCGGGATCATCTCGACAACAAACGCTATAAAGCCTGCCACGACGTGCTGACGACCGCCTGGGGCAACATCGGCTTCCGCAAGGACAAGCTCTACAACCATGTCTACGAACGGTTGCTGTGGGTAGGCACCAAGGGTTCGGTGATCGGCGCCCAGCGCTTCCTCTCGCTCAAAGGCTATGGCTGTCCGGCCACCACTCTGGCCCATATCCCCAAGAGCCGCCGCATCGTTTCCGTCGGCGAGGATGGCCAGATCATTCTGCGGGACCTGAGCGGCGAGCACCGGGTCGCCTTCTTCGGCCAAAAGGGGGTGCCGGTGCGAGCCATGGTTGCCTGCCCCAAGGGCACCCATCTGGCAATCGGGGGTGACGACGGCCAGGTCAGACTCCTTTCCCCGATCTCGGGCAAGGGAATCTCCATCGAACAGAATCACAAAGGCCGGGTCACGGCGCTGGCGTTCAGCCCCAATGCCAGACATCTCGCCTCCGGCGGCCTGGACGGCATGCTCAAGATCCGCAAGCTCGGAACCGGTCCGGAGACCAGCGTGTCGGTCCAGGAAGGCGGAGCGCTGCGTTCGCTGCTCTTTCTCGAAAAAGGGCTGGAACTCGCCACCGGCAGCGACGACGGCAAGATCCGCTTCTGGGTGGACGGGGGCAAGGAATGCACCCGCATCCTGGAAGCCCATGCCATGCCGGTGACCGTCCTCTCACTCTCGCCCGACGGCCGCATCCTGGTTTCGGCCAGCCCCGACCGTCACATCAAGGTCTGGGAGCGGCAGACCGGCCGCTGCCTCAAGACCATCAAGGCCCACGAGGAGACCATCACCTCGGTGCTGGCCCTGGCCGACAACCGGACCGTCATCTCGGGCTGCGAGGACGATATCATCAAAATCTGGGACGTGGAAAGCGGTGAGAACCTGCTGACCCTCGACGGCCGCGGCGACGGCATCTACAGCCTGACCCAGGGGCCGCGCCCGCACACCTTCCTGGCCGGACGCAAAGACGGCGGCATCATCCTCTGGATGGTGGTCTACCAACTCGCGTTCGAGTAAGCAGAAGGAAACCCATGTTCGACTTTCTGAAAACAATCCGGAGCCGCCGCACCCGGTATCGCGCCTTTGGCCGCACCGACACCGGCAGGGTGCGGGAACACAACGAGGACAGCTTTGCCATCCTTGCCGACCGCGGGCTCTATCTGGTGGCCGACGGCATGGGCGGCCACAATGCCGGCGAGGTGGCCAGCCGGCTCGCCATCGAGACGCTGATCGAGTACTTCACTCCCGCCCGCCTCCGGCAGATGCGGGGGCACGACGAGGAAACCCGGCACAGCCTGGTGGCCGGACTGCACACCGCCAACCGCGCGGTGATGGATGCCTCCGACCATGAGCCGAGCTACCGCGGCATGGGCTGCACTCTGGTGGCCTGCCGCCTGGACGGGACCACCCTGCACACCTGCCATGCCGGCGACGCCCGCTGCTACGTGGTGGACCACGACAGCATCGTCCAGATCACCACCGACCATACCGGCATCGCCTACCAGATCCAGGGCGGATCCTACCAACCCAAGCCCCACCGTCAGGTGGTGACCATGGCCATCGGCTTTCCCTTCCAGCAGGACCCGGAATACCACCGCCTCTCGCTCAAACCAGGGCAACAGATTCTGCTCTGCTCCGACGGCCTGTGGTCCATGGTGGGCGACGCCGAACTCCAGACCATCCTGCTGACCGCGGCCTCGCCCGAAGAGGCCTGCGCCACTCTGATAGAACGCGCCAATGGTGCCGGCGGCCGCGACAACATCACCGCCGTGGTGATCGCCCGGAGCTGAAACCGTTCCGCCTTTTCCCCTTTACTTTTAGCGGGCATGTCCTATTGTGCAACGAGCGACAGCGCTTCGGAATGCCCCGCAAAAACGACACGCCATGAGCAAAAAATCCGTACAGACCCCCATCGACCTGGAATCCCTGGTCTTTGCGGCGGAACGCCTGGCCGACGCCCTGATCGCCACTCTAAACTGATTATGGCAACGCCGACTCCCCAAATCCCCCTGGCCGAAAGGATGCGGCCGCGAACGCTCGCCGAATTCGTGGGCCAGCACCATCTGCTGGGGCCGGACAAACTGCTCGACCGGCTGGTGCGCCAGCAGTATCTGCCCTCGCTGCTGCTCTGGGGGCCGCCCGGCACCGGCAAAACCACCCTGGCCCGCATCCTCGCCCAGACCACCGGCGCCGACTTCGTTTTCTTTTCCGCCGTGCTCTCCGGAGTGAAGGAGGTGCGCCAGATCGTCGAGCAGGCACGGGAACGGAAGGAAAAGGAGCAGGTCGCCACGGTCCTCTTTGTCGATGAGATCCACCGCTTCAACAAGAGCCAGCAGGACGGCTTCCTGCCCCATGTGGAAAGCGGGCTGCTGACCCTGATCGGCGCCACCACCGAGAACCCTTCCTTCCACGTCATCGCCCCGCTGCTCTCGCGTTGCCGGGTCATCGTGCTCCAGCCGCTCACCGAGGAGGACCTCGCCACCATCTTGGCCCATGCCGTATCCGACCACGAACGGGGCTTGGGCGATCTGCACCTGACCGTCGAGGCGGCGGCGGCCGACCATCTGGTGCGCATGGCGGACGGCGATGCGCGCCGCCTGCTCAACAGCCTGGAGATTGCCGCCAATCTCGCGCCCACGGATGAGGCGGGCAACCGGCGCATCACCCTGGCCGTGGTCGAGGAGGCGATCCAGCGCAAGAGTCTGCGCTACGACAAGGACGGCGAAGAGCACTACAACCTGATCTCCGCCCTGCACAAAAGCCTGCGCGACAGCGACCCGGACGGCAGCCTCTACTGGCTGTGCCGGATGCTCGCCGCCGGCGAGGAACCGCTCTACATCGCCCGCCGGCTGATCCGCTTCGCCTCGGAGGACATCGGCAACGCCGACCCCCAGGCCCTGTCCCTGGCCATGGCGGCCCGCGACAGCTACCACACCCTCGGCACCCCGGAAGGCGAGCTGGCCCTGGCCCAGGCCGTGATCTATCTCGCCACCGCGCCGAAAAGCAACGCGGTCTATGCCGCCTACAACGAGGTGATGGCCGACATCAAGAGGACCGGCAGCCTCGCGGTGCCGATGGCCATCCGCAACGCGCCCACCGGGCTGATGCGCGAGCTGGGCTATGGCAAGAATTATCAGTATGCCCACGACGACCGCCAGGCGCTGGTCGCCCAGGAACACCTGCCGCCGGAACTGGCCGGCCGCACCTATTACCACCCCACCAACCGGGGCTACGAGGCAGTGGTCAAGGATCGGCTCACCAAGTGGCAGCAGATACTGAAACAGCGTCAGCAAGAAACAAAGGAACAAAAGAAGCCATGAACCGCTCCACCTTGCTTGTTATCGTCGCCCTCCTTGCCTGCCTGCTGCCTGGCCGGGCATCGGCAGCCCCGGCCAAGGCCGCGCCCCTCACTCTGGTCTACGGCAACGATGTCCGGGGCGAACTCGCGCCCTGCGGCTGAAAAAGCCGGCAACTGGGCGGTCTGTCCAAAAAGGCATATCAACTGGAAAAACTGCGGGAAGCGGGCCGGCCGCTCCTCGTCGTGGACGCCGGCGGCCTGCTCTTCAAGGCCGCCACCATCGTGCCGGATCAGGCCCCGCAGGAGCAGGCAGCCGCTGCCGGCATCGTCGAGGCTTACAACCTCATGCGCTACGATGCCGTGGGCATCACCGCCCAGGAGCTGGCCGCTGGCCTCCCCTTTCTCCGCGGCCTGGCCAAACACGCCGCCTTCCCCTGGCTGAACGCCGATCTGGTTAGCCGCGACACCGGCAGGCCGCTTTTTGCCCCCAGCATCGCCAGGAAGGCCGGCGGCGTCACGGTCGGCATCTTCGCCCTGGCCGGGCCAGGAGCCGCGGCCAATCTGCGCCCGGAAGACCAGGCCACGATCCTGCCCTGGCAGGAGGCGGTCCCCCGCGTTCTCGGCCAACTGAAAAAATCCGCCGGGCTGATCATCCTGCTCTCCGGCCTCCCCGCGGCGGAAAACGAGGCCCTGGCCCAGCGCTATCCGGAGCTCCACCTCATCGTCCAGGCCGGCGATGACAGCGCCACCAACCAGCCGCCGCGGCAGGTCAACAACACCCTGATCCTCCGGACGGAAAAACAGGGCAAATCCCTCGGGGTGCTGGATATCGCCTGGACCGCCTCACGAAAATGGGGGGAGGATCGGGCCGGGCAACTGGTCAGCAAAAAAAACGAACTGGACCGGGTGGCGTGGTTCGTCCGCAGCCACCAGCGCAAGGGCGACCCGCAGGTGCTCTACCGGAACGATCCGGGCAAACTCAAAATCTACCAGGAACTGCTGGCCCAAGAACGACGGTTAGCCGGAGAAATTAAACGATTGGAGAAAGAGGTCGCCAAGGGCACGGGCCAGTCCGACGCGCTGGCCGACAACCGCTTTCTGGCGCTCACCACCGAACTGCCCGATCAACCGGCGGTGCTGGCCATTGTCGAGAAGACCACCAAGAGCGTGAACCGGCTGGGCCAGGAACTGGCCAGGGTCCAATTGGAACGGAGCAAGCGGGAGGCGGTCGAGCAGCGCCCCCATGTCGGCTGGCAGCGCTGCGCCGAATGCCACCGCACCGAGGCGGACTTCTGGCGCCAGGGCCGCCATGCCAGGGCCTATGAAACCCTGCGCGCCAAGAACCAGCATTTCAACCAGGCATGCCTGCCCTGCCACGTGACCGGCCCGGCCAGCACCACCCTGCCCGAAAGCCTCCAGGCCGTAGGCTGCGAGTCCTGCCACGGTCCGGGTCGCGACCACAGTGCCAATCCGACGCAGTCCATGATCAAACAACCGCCCGCGCAAACCTGTCTCGGCTGCCACACCCCGGAACACGACGACAACTTTGACTATTCCCGCGATCTTACCCGCCTCAACTGCCCCCACGTAAAGCCATGAACAGGGCGTACTCCTGAAGAAGAGCATCAGGGGGTACGCCCATGATAACAACTTTTGCATCCTGCTCCTTGCCCCCCATTACAGGGGGGTACCGTTCAGCACGAGCCGGAACATTTTCACCCCTTGCCTAAAACTGGTTGTTTTACCCTCGGTAATGCGGCGGTGCACCGGCTTTGGGCGGTAGACTGGTTCCAGCAGCAGGATATTAGTGCTTCCCTCGGAGAGCGCCATCTCCCGTTCAATGGCGATGTTGTCAACAGGGAGTGCGACCACTATCCGATGAGCGCCCGCCTTGACGTGCAGGCTCCGCATGAAATGGTAGCGTATTCCCTCGCCGCTTTCCGGGTCGTGCGGCCCGCCTGACTCGCGGTTCTCCTCGCGAAGGTCGCCGGCAAGCACCGCAATCTGGCCGCCGATGTTCAGCAGCAGCTCGTATTCCCGGGTGCCGTGGCTGTCCTTGCCGAAATCCCCCCCCGGTTTATGGGTCTTGATGGAGGACATGATCCGTAGTTCGGCATAGCCCGGTGGTGGAGGTTGCCCCGGTGCCTGTTCGGCAAATACGTCCTGTCGAGAAGGAATACCGGCAGAGCTTGCCGGTTGGACTGTTGCCGCACAGCCGCCCAAGAACGCACAAAAAACAAATGCCAACATCATCATAATGATCCTGTTCATGGTTTTACCCTTTATTTGTAATTTCATACTGCCGCCTCCCCTCGTTCGTTGGTCCTGATCCTGACTGCCTCCACCAGGTCGAGAACGTAGATCTTTCCCTCACCATGCTCGCCGACCCAAGCACTTTCCCGGATTGCTTCCACCACCTCCCGGAAGATCGCCTCGCACACCATCAGTTCGATGCGAAGCCGCTTACAGAACCAGGTAACCTCATCGCTGTGGCCGTCTCGACAACCTTCACCCCCACCTCGACCGAATCCCTCGACTTCCATGACACTCATGCCGGAGAGGCCGTCAATCGCCTTGAGTGTTTCCGCGACCCTTTCCAGGGCCGCGGGTCTGATATACGCAACGATCATTTTCATGATGCGATCTCCTTTATCGTGGCTTTGAATTCCGCCCTTTGCTCCCACCACCGATAGATGGTGGGCAGCACAACAAGGGTCAACAGGGTGGACGTGACAAGCCCGCCGACGACTACGGTGGCAAGGGGCCTTTGCACCTCAGCGCCGGTGCCGTGGGACAGCGCCATGGGGATGAAGCCGAGCGCGGCCACCAGCGCCGTCATGAGGACCGGCCGCAGCCGGATTCCGGCTCCGTTGACGATGGCCTCGTCGATCCCCATTCCTTCCTCCCGCAGCTTGTTGAAGTAGGAGACCATGACGATGCCGTTGAGCACCGCCACCCCGAACAGGGCGATGAAGCCGATGGCGCCGGAAACCGAAAGAGGGAGCCCCCGCAGGAAGAGGGCGACGATCCCGCCGATGAGGGCGAAGGGGATGTTGAGGATGATCAGCAACGCCTGCCGGACGTTACCGAAAGTGGAGAAGAGCATGACGAAGATAAGTGCCAAACAGACGG
>JAJZRJ010000040.1 GCA_021802775.1 Deltaproteobacteria bacterium | reverse complement strand
TGGCTTTTTCAACTGTCGGTTGGCCAAAGGCGCTTTGGCCAACCTCGCGAATTTCTTGGCCCTTTCGGGCCGGCAAAATTCGGCGCCACCTCCCTGTGGTGCCAGCAGCCCGTTTTTCAACGGGCTGTTAAATGGCCCTTTCGTCCGATCGGAGTCTTCTGCCGGTCGCTTACCTGCCGCGTTGCTCGGCCGCCGAAAAACGGTCACGTAAGGATGTACGCTCCGCTTTTTCGTCTTCCGCGCGCTTTGCCCGCGAACGAAATTGCTCGCTTTCAGACGGACATCAGGTAACCGGGGGGTCGAAGGTCTTCTTTAGCTCCGGTCCCCAGTTGTAGAAGGTCCACAACGCACCTGGCAGTAAGAAGAGCAGCGCCAGGCGCATCCCGATGGTTCGCGGGTCGGTGCCGTTATCGAGCGCGGCGCCGGTAAAGTAGGTGGAAAGGCTTAAGACCAGCGTGAGCACCCCCATCTCGGCCGCGAACACCCGCCCCCGGTACCCGTCTTCCACCGCCTGTTGCAGCAGGGTGGTACTGAAGACCCATTGCACCGAGCCGCCGATGTGGCCGAGGAGTACGAACGGCGCGGCCACCAGCAGCCCCGGCGCCTGGCTGAAGGCGAGGTAGGCCCCGCCGGAGAGGAAAAAGGCGAGGCCGATGGCGCGGTACATGGCCTTCGGGGTCTCTCCCAGCAACCGCCAGGCGAGGATTGGACCGATGGCCGCCCCGATGCCGCGGGCGCTGTAAAGGGCACCGCTGCCGCTTCCTTGACCGCCCGGAGAGAAGACCTGTTCGCCGAACACGGTAAGCAGTACCAATATTCCGCCCGAGAGAGCCCAGCCGCTTTTGACCAGCAGCAATGCCGCCACCTTGCGATGGTGGAGTACGTAGCGGCAGCCGGCGACCAGGTCAGCGAATCCGGTGTAGCTGCGCCAATCCGGATGGACGATGGTCGCGGCGGGCAACCGCGGCAAGGCGATGGTGGCAATGAGGACGGCGGAGACCGCGAAGGTGGCGGCGTCGATGACAATGGCTGCCTGCCAGCCCAAAGAGGCGGTGACAAAGCCGCCCAGGGCCGCGCCGATGGCCAGCATCGTCGACCAGGTCGCGCCGGAGAGGGCATTGGCGAGGTTCAATTCCTCCGGTTGGCAGAGGCTGGGTACCGAGGCGCGGCGGGCCGGATCGTAGAAGGTCCAGAGCGATTCCTGAATGAGTGCCAGCGCATAGATGAGCCACACCTGCCCTGGTTCCCGCACCAGCAGAAAACCGAGGACAACGAAGACGCGGCCGGCATCGCAGGCCACCATGATGCTCTTGCGGCAGAAGCGGTCGGCCACCACGCCGGCGGCCGGGCCGAAAATGGTGGAGGGCAGGAACTTGGCGATCAGGAACCAGCTCACCGCCGCGCCGGTGCCGGTGAGTTTGTTGAGCAGCACGAAGATGGCGATGTAGTTGAACCAGTTGCCCAGGTGGCTGATGACCCCGGCCAGCCAGAAGCGGCGATAACGGGGGTTGCGACGGAAGAGAACCACGTAGGAATGCGGGCTGCCGGCGGGCAGATAGGGCGGGGTCTCCTTATGCTCGGGAGAGGGTGCGGTCATGGGGCTATTGTTCCAGAGTTGGCCTTGGTGTCAATGCGAAAATCGCGGCCGCGTTCGGAAAACAACGGGCTGCCGTATGTTGCCTGTTGACCCTGCCCCGCTTCTTGCGTAGTATGGGGGCAGCCATCCACCACAGCAACGAATGAGCATTGCGAGGACGTCTATGAACAGACCGCTTGGAGTGACGGTAAGCCGGCACATCATCGACAGCCAGCGCCTCCATCCGGAGGCGACGGGTGAACTTTCGGGTCTGCTGAACGAACTTATCGTGGCGGCCAAGACCATCTCCGCCGAGGTGAACATGGCCGGGCTGGCCGACATTCTCGGCATGAGCGGCAAGACCAACATCCAGGGCGAACACGTGCAGAAGCTCGACGAGTTCGCCAACAATACCATCAAGCGTCGGATGGCGCGTTGCGGCTACATCTGCGTCATGACCTCCGAAGAGGAGGCGGACGCCATTCCGGTGGTGGAGGGCTACGAGGGCAAATACACCCTGGCCTTCGACCCGTTGGATGGTTCGTCGAACATCGACGTGAATGTGAGCATCGGCACCATCTTTTCCGTTCACCGCCGCCGTACCCCGGACGACGGGTCGGGCGACGACAGCGATCTCCTGCGGAAGGGGCGCGAGCAGGTGGCAGCCGGCTATATCATTTACGGCTCCAGCACCATGCTGGTCTTTTCCACCGGCGACGGCGTGCATGGCTTCACCCTGGACCCCTGCGTCGGCGAATTTTTCCTCTCCCACCCGGATATCCGCATTCCGCAGCGCAGCAAGTATTTCAGCATCAACGAGGGCAACTACACTTACTGGGATGAGCCGGTGCGCCGCTATCTCGAACACCTCAAGGCCGTGGACAAAGCGAGCGGCCGGCCCTACAGCGCCCGTTACATCGGTTCCTTGGTGGCGGATTTCCACCGCAACCTCATTGCCGGCGGCATCTTCCTCTACCCCCGCGACCACAAGAATCCGGCCAAGCCCCACGGCAAGCTGCGCCTCTTGTACGAGGCGGCGCCGCTCGCCTTCCTGGCCGAGCAGGCGGGTGGCCGGGCCATTACCGACGACGGCCGCACCATTCTCGACATCGAGCCGGAGGAGCTGCATCAACGGGTGCCGCTCATCATCGGCAGCACCCACGATGTGGAACTGTTCGGGGAATTTCTGGCCGGGAAGCGGTAGGCGGGGAAGAACAAGGCAAAAGTTAAGAAGGTAAAAGGCAAAAAGGATTGATGGTTGGGTTCTTTTTGCCTTTTGCCTTCCTACTTCTCCTTGGTTTTTTCCCAGGAGTCGCGGAGCGTCACGGTGCGGTTGAAGACCAGGTGGCCGGGGCGTGAATCGCGGCGGTCGGCGCAGAAGTAGCCCTGGCGTTCGAACTGGTAGCCCTGTTCCGGCGCGCTGTTGGCCAGGCTTGGCTCAACCATGCAGCCGGTTAGGGTAATGAGCGATTCCGGGTTGAGGTAGTCGCGGAAATCCTTGCCCTCTTCGGCATCATCCGGATTTTCTTTGGTGAACAGGCGATCGTAGAGCCGTACCTCAGCCGCTACGGCATGGGCGGCCGAGACCCAGTGGATGGTGCCCTTGACCTTGCGGCCATCCGGGGCTGCGCCGCCGATGGTGGCCGGATCGTAGGTGCAGCACAGCTCCACCACCTTGCCGCTTGCGTCCTTCACCACCTCTTCGCATTTGATGAAGTAGGCGTAACGGAGCCGCACCTCCCGGCCCGGGGCCAGGCGGAAAAACTTCTTGGGCGGCTGCTCCATGAAGTCGTCCTGCTCGATATAGATTTCCCGACTGAAAGGTACGGTTCGCTGCCCCATCTCCGGCTGCTGCGGGTGATTCTGCGCGGTCAGTTCCTCGGTTTTTCCTGCCGGATAGTTGGTAATCACCACCTTGAGCGGCTGCAACACGGCCATGGCCCGCGGCGCCCGCTCGTTCAGATCCTCGCGGATGCAGTATTCCAGCAGCGCCATGTCCACGATGCTGTCGTTCTTGGCCAGCCCGATGCGTTCGCAGAAGGCGCGGATCGCCTCCGGGGTGTAGCCCCGCCGCCGGATGCCCGAGATGGTCGGCATCCGCGGGTCGTCCCAGCCGGAAACATGGCCGTGCTGCACCAGTTTGATGAGTTTGCGCTTACTCACCACGGTGTAGGCGAGATTCAGGCGGGCGAACTCGATCTGCCGCGGGTGGCACGGCACCGGCAGGTGGTCGAGGGTCCAGTCGTAGAGCGGCCGGTGATCCTCGAATTCGAGGGTGCAGAGCGAGTGGGTGATCCCCTCCAGCGCATCGGAGATCGGGTGGGTGTAGTCGTACATCGGGTAGAGGCACCACCGGTCGCCGGTGCGGTGGTGGCTGGCGCGCAGGATGCGGTAGAGCACCGGGTCGCGCAGGTTGATGTTGCCCGAGGCCATGTCGATTTTGGCGCGCAGCACGCGGCTGCCATCCGGGAACTCGCCGGCCCGCATGCGGCGGAAAAGGTCGAGGTTCTCCTCCACCGTGCGGTCGCGATAGGGGCTCTCCTTGCCTGGCGCGGTAAGCGTCCCGCGGTATTCGCGGATTTCATCCGGCGTCAGGTCGCAGACGTACGCCTTGCCGGTCTGAATCAGGTGCTCGGCGTACTCGTAGAGCTGGTCGAAGTAGTCCGAGGCAAAGTAGAGGTGCTCGCCCCAGTCGAAACCGAGCCATTGGACATCCGCCAGGATCGACTGGACGTACTCTTCCTCCTCCTTGGAGGGGTTGGTGTCGTCGAAGCGCATGTGGCAGCGGGAGTTCGGGAACTCCAGGGCCAGGCCGAAGTTGAGGCAGATCGACTTGGCGTGGCCGATGTGCAGGTAGCCGTTGGGCTCGGGCGGGAAGCGGGTCACCACCTCTTTGTGCTTGCCCGAGGCGAGGTCCTCGTCGATGATCTTGCGGATGAAGTCCCTGGATGGTGCGGCGTCGCTGCTCATGATGGCATCTCAATTAGGGAAAAAGATTTTTTTTGCCACGAAACCACACGAAAGAACACTAAATTTTTTTTCGTGTCTTTCGTGGATTTCGTGGCCATTCGCTCAGTTGAAGTATTGTGCCACGGTGCGCAGCCGCTTGACAACCAGTTCCTTGTCCAGGTGCTCAAAGAGTTCGAACATGCTCGGCCCCTTGATCTGGCCGGTGATGAGCGCCCGGGCCGCATTGATCGGCAGCCCCGGTTTCACCCCCTTGGCCTCGGCAAACTCGCGGGCCACCCGCTCCGCCTCCGCAGCGGTGAGTTGCGGCAGGGCCTCGAACCGGTCGGCCAGTTCGGGCAGCAGGTCTTTCAATTCCGGGTGTTTGAGCACGTTTTTATTGAGGGCCTGCTCGTCGATGGCAAAGTCGTCGGCAAAGTAGGCGCGGCCCACGGTGGCAAAGTCGGTGAGGGTGTGGAAGCGCTCGCGGATCAGCGTGAGGGTGCGGAGGAACCACGCCTTTTTCTCGCCCTCGTAGGCATCGTCCCAGATGCCGGCCTTTTCCAGCTCCTTCCTGACCAGCGGCGCGATCTCCTCGATGGGCAGGGTGCGCAGGTAGTGGGCATTGATGTTGAGCGCCTTGGGGTCGGTGAAGAACTTGGGGTCGTCCTTGCGGTAGTTGAAGATCGAGTTGGAGCGGGTGATGCCGTTGAGCGAAAAGGCCTGGATCAGCTCTTCGCGGGAGAAGATTTCGCGGTCGTCGCCCGGCGACCAGCCCAGCAGCACCAGGAAGTTGGCCAGGGCCCAGGGCAGGAAGCCATGGTCGCGGTAGAATTGCACCGCCACGATCTCGCCGTGGCTGCGCTTGGAGATCTTGGCCTTGTTGAGGTCCAGGGTCAGCGGCATGTGGGCGAAGGTCGGCAGCGTGGCGCCCAGCGCCTGGTAGATCAGGATCTGGCGCGGGGTGTTGACCAGGCCGTCCTGGCCGCGGATGACGTGGGTGATGCGGTCGCGGATATCATCCACCACGTTGCACAGGAGATAGAGCGGCAGGCCGTTGGAACGGACCACGACGAAGTCCTCGATGTCCTGATAGGCGCGTTCCACCCGGCCGTAGACCGCGTCGTTAAAGCCGATTTTGCCTTCGGTGCGCGGCACCTTGAAGCGGATCACCGCCGCTAGCCCCTGGGCCTCCTTGGCCTTGACCTCGTCCGGGGTAAGATGGCGGCAGGTGCCGTCGTACTTGTAGTCTTCCTTGTTGGCCTGGGCCTTTTCGCGCTTGGCGTCCAGCTCCTCCTTGGTGCAGAAGCATTTGTAGGCATGGCCTGACGCCAGCAGCTTATTGGCGGCAGCCACATGCTCGGCCGCGAACTCGGACTGGAAGTAGGGGCCTTCGTCCCAGGTGATGCCGAGCCAGGTAAGGCCGTCCAGGATGCCCTGGATCGATTCCCGGGTGGAGCGCTCGGCGTCGGTATCCTCGATGCGCAGTACCAGCTTGCCGTTGTGCTTCTTGGCAAAGAGCCAGTTGTAGATGGCGGTGCGGGCGCCGCCGATGTGCAGGTACCCGGTGGGACTCGGTGGGAAACGGACCCGGACTTCCGACATGTGCGTATCTCCTTGTTCTCGCGGGGCAATGCCCCGTGGTGAGCGGCTTCCAAAGTAAAGCGTGGTTATAGCGTTTTTTGGCGGGATATTCAAGGGCTGGGAAGGCAGGGCATTCGTTTGACGGTGGTTCGACTATTCTGCATGATTTTGCGGAAAAGTCTTGACCATTTTGCAATTTTATGCATAATGGTCAATATGAACCGCGTTCAGCTCCCTCTGGTCGAAAAGGATTTGCAGCGCAAGATGGTCTTCCTGGCCGGCCCCCGCCAGGTCGGCAAAACGCATCTTGCCCTGACCCTGCTCAAGAAGACCGCGCACGGTGTCTATCTCAATTACGACAACGTGGAACATCGTGCCATTATCGCCAAAGCCGCCTGGTTGCCCACCACCGAGTTGCTGGTGCTGGATGAACTGCACAAGATGCCTGGCTGGAAAAACTTCCTCAAGGGCGTTTTCGATACCAAGCCTGCTCGGCTCAAAATTCTGGTCACCGGCAGCGCCCGCCTCGACACCTTTCGCGTCAGCGGCGATTCCCTGGCTGGCCGTTATTTCCGCCATCGCCTCAACCCTCTTTCCGTGGCCGAGATTGCTGATGCCACTGAAAGCACCATCGATACCCTCATGACCCGTGGCGGCTTCCCCGAGCCATTTCTCGCCGAAACCGATCAGGACGCGGACCGTTGGCGCATGCAGTATGTGGATGGCCTCGTCCGTACCGACATCCTCGACTTCGAACGCATCCAGGACCTCAGGGCCATCCAGCTCACCCTGGAGTTGCTGCGCCGCCGGGTCGGTTCGCCAGTCTCCATCACTTCCCTGGCTCAGGATGTGGCCTGCTCGCCCAATACCATCCGGAAGTACCTGGATATTCTCGAAGCCCTGTGTATCATCTTCCGGGTGGCGCCCTTTCATCACAACATCGCCCGCTCTCTCTTGAAGGAGCCGAAGCTCTATTTCTACGACACCGGCATGGTCAAGGGTGATGAGGGGCTTCGTTTTGAGAACCTGGTGGCCGTGAGCCTCCTCAAGCACGTTAATGCCATTGAAGATTACGAGGGCAAACGCGCCACGCTCCATTACCTGCGGACCAAGGAAAAAAAGGAGGTGGATTTTGCCGTAGCGGTGGAGGATCAGCCCACCACCATCATCGAGGCCAAATTCACCGAAGGCACGCCAACCCCCTCCCTCCGCTATTTTCACGCGAAGTACGAGTTGCCGGCAGTGCAGGTGGTGCGCCATCTGCGCCAGGAACGGCTGGACGGCACGATTGTGGTCCGCAGCGCCTTGGGATTTCTGAAGGGATTGAGAATGTAGGGACGATCACTCAGGATCGCCGAAGAATTCATCGCTCTCTGGAAGTGCAGCATGCATAATGAACGGTCCGGAGCGCAGGCCCACTTCGACGATCTCTGCGACCTGCTCGGGGTCGGGAAGCCGCGCGACCCGGATTCTTGATACCGATTATGGCTTGAAGCCCCCGCTTGTCGGGACTCCACCGTAGCCTTCCCCGCTCGTGTGTACCGTATAGTTTTCGTCGTTGCTTGAAGAACTTGGCGGCGGCGGAGCAGTTCCCTCGACCTTGGGCGGTTTGGGGTCATCCTTCTTGAGGTCTTTTGGATCAACAACACCCTCTTTGTCACTTAAGTCAACCGGCTCTGCCATGGCATTTTCTCCCTAAACGATTGATATCCCGAAATTTCCTTTTGGATGGCCAACGCTAAGGCTAAACAAACCGCGCCAATGAAGTTGCAGGAAAATCACCTGGCTTTTCGCGGTCTGGTTAAGCCGATTGTTCGGCATTTCATGGCACCAAAACATTTGCCTTCTCTCTAAACCACGTTGAATACGCTTCGTAGTAACGCTGGGGAGGATTTGAAATTGGGAACAGGTGTGTCACATGGGTTGTCAGTAGGCGGCCTGGATCAGCCCCTTGGGCCAAAGATGCATTGGGCTGCAAGCCAAAGTGTGGCCGCGCCGCACTTAAAAACTGAGAAACACATTTCCTCGATTTGTGGGCCACGCGATTACGGATTGCTACTGCCCGCTGAAGATTCAAGACATCGATGTGATTAAGGCTGGAATAAGGAGCACCACCCGAGAAATAGATTTTCGCCGAACCTACCACTTTTTCCCAGCTTGTCATCGACAGGAAGTTCTTTTCAATATCGAAGTCACTCTGCCCAGAAAGGAGATCAGTCGCATGCGACAGGTCCACGCAGGAGCCGAGCCGAAGTGTAGGTCCGTAATTTGCCGGAGACTTCACCCCGCATAGATACCGGAGAAATGAACCTATAACGAATTCTTCCCATGCTGCAACGATGGACATAAACGCAAGGGCTACGATCCGTTCCGCTTGTTTTCTATGCACTGGTGTATTTCGTGGCACGTACGAACCGATCAAGTACGGCTCCATCGCATGAAACAAGCCGTCAGATGACTCAAGAACTTTTAAAAACTCGTCCTTCGTCGGTGCCAATTTCGGTTTAGCCACACTTTACTCCAATTGCCGAACGTTTGAGGTAACCGGCCGCCGGAGCGCGAAGCGCGGAGGGGGCCTGCAAGCGCAGCTTGCAGGCGGTCCGGTTAGCCGAGGGGTTAGGGTTTGACGGTGACATATTTCTTTAGCCCTTCTTGCAATGCGTTGGTAAAGCGAAACAGGCGCGCGAGTGGCGGGATTGATGGCTGCGTAAGCAAGTGAAACAGAGAAAAGTAGCGCAGTGACTCTGGGTAAAGAACGTTGAGCTTGGAGAGATCATCAATCGTTTGCTGAGATATGCGGATTAATTTTTCGATTTCTCTACTTTTTGCTTCTGTGAGTAGCGCATCAAGGTTGTGCCCATATTTCTTCTTGCTCTTGAGAAGCGAGTTCGCAAGACCAGCACGAAGCAAGAATGCCTTCAAATATAGCTCTATGGCATGACCAAGGAGATAGGCGCGCACTACGGGAGAGCCCGCTTTCCGTGCCGTTGCATGAAATTCCTCCGCGTAGCGGTAAGTTGCATAGTCTCGCAATCTCTTCGCGTAAGCAGTCCATTGCCCTTTACCAGTTGTTGCCAAGATCGCCCGCGCCATGGGAGAAGAGCCCTAACATTGTATTAGACAGAATGAGTCAATATGGTGCTCGGCAGATTCTGTCTATTGTTTCTCTACGATTCTTTAGTAATGCGGCCATTGACGTAGTGTAGCGCCCCGGAATGCAGCATGTATAGGAAAGGATACACCACATGGCATTGGGAAGGCAAGCGACAAGGACGCAATTTCTGTGATATAGTAAAAGCACTATTTTTCATTCCTGCCAGCGCAAGAGCATCGTCCGACTTACCAAGTAAAGGAACACGCACGGGTTCGCAGCAGCGGTACAGCGGTTGGATTTCCTATCTCTCGATTGGAGAGTTATCCTACACAGGGGGGAATCGTTATGAGACTGATGCAAGCCTTCTATTGGGATTGCCCGCAGGCCGAGGGGAAAGCGGGGGAGTGGTGGAATCATCTGGCCACCAGGCTGCCGGCCCTGGCCACTATCGGCATCACCGGTCTGTGGCTGCCGCCTTCGGCCAAATCAAGCCACATCGACAGCATGGGGTATGCGCCCTACGATTACTACGACCACGGCGAGTTCGACCAGAAGGGCGGGATCAAGACCTGGTTCGGCTCCACTGCCGAACTGCGCGCCCTGACGCAGACCGCCCACGGCCTGGGAATGACGGTGATTGCCGATGCGGTGCTCAATCACTGCGACATCGGCGATGCCAAGGAACTGAATCCCCTCACCGGCAAGGAGATGAAGTCGAGATACACGCCGAAATCCGGCAGATTCCCGCGCGACCGGACCTTTTTTCACCCCTGTGAATATTCCTCCGCCGATGCCGGCGCCTTTTACGGCGACCTGGAAGGCTACGACCTGCCCGACCTCTGCCACGACAACCCGTACACCTACCTCGGGGTTATGGAGTACATCCGATACCTCAAGGACCGTGAGAGCGGGATCGGCTATGATGGTTTCCGCTACGACGCGGTCAAATACTACGATTCCTGGATCGTGCAGAGCATCCAGGAGTGGCAGAAATGCTTTGGTGTGGTTGAGTATTGGGACGGCGACAAGGGCGTGATCAAGGCCTATCTCGATTACATCCGCTGGTCTTCTTCTGCCTTCGATTTCCCGCTCTTCTACGCCCTGCGCGAGATGTGCAACACCCCTGGCTACGATCTGCGCAAGTTGTGGGGCAGCGGCCTCCTGTTTGATGTTCCCATGCACGCGGTCACCTTCTGCGACAACCACGATACCGATCGCAGCCAGCCCATTGTCACCGACAAGCTGCTCGCCTATGCCTTCATCCTCACCCACGAAGGCGTGCCCTGCATCTTCTGGAAGGATTATGACAACTACGGCCTGACGTTGACCGGCAGCGCCCACGGCATCGACCGGCTCTGCCAGGTCCACCGGGATTACGCCGGCGGCGGGACGACCTTGCTGTATAACGACCCCACCCTCTACATCGCGCAACGTCACGGCTATGGGGCGCAGAAGGGACTGGTGGTGGTGATCAACACGGACCCGGTCGCCTGGCGCGGTGCCTGGGTGCAGACGCAGTGGCCACATACGCCGCTCACCTGCGCGGCGTGGTGGGGGCGTGATATGAGTAAGCCGTGGGAGCAACAGGCCGACGCCGGCGGTTGGGCCCAGGTTTATGCGGCACCGCGAGGGTATGCGGTCTATGTGCCATAGCCTTGGAGGGAAATAATGTCCTGTCGCCTGTACCCTTGCCTGGGTGGCTGGTTTCGGGAATAGTTTCCCCGCAGCCGGGAGTTATGATATACTGGTTCCGGGGAAAAACGAAGGTGCGGGGAAATCCTGCACAAGGAGGTGGATTATGTTTCTTGATCCGACCAGTACGACACCGGCAGCGACGCGGGCGGAACGGCCCGATGCCACCACGCAGGCCAATGAACCGGAGCGGGTGCGGCCCGAGCGGCCGGAAACCGGGCAGACCAGCGAGGCTGCGCCGGCGGTGGTGGCCAATCTTTCCGCAGCGGCCCTGGAGACCGCGCGGCCGGTGAACGAGGCGCAGCAGGCCGCGGACGAGAGCCGGGCCAGGGATGCGGCGCAGGAGGCGGAACAGCGTGAGCAGGACCGCGAGGCTATTGCCCGTACCATCCATGCCCGGGAAGAGGAACACCGTCGTTCCCGTGTCGATGTGATGGCCTGATTCGATTGCAAAAAGAAGGTGTTGCGCAAGGGAGGCCACGGCCTCCCTTTTCTATTGCGGCGCTAGAAGCCCAACTCCTTGAGCATCCGCGGGTTCTTGGTCCAGTTCTTCTCCACCTTGACCCACAGTTTAAGCAGCACCTTCTGGTCGAGGAGTTCCTCGATATCCCGCCGCGCCGCCTGGCCAATGGCCTTGAGCATGGCGCCGCCCTTGCCGATGATGATCCCTTTTTGCGAATCCTTTTCCACGATGATGGTGGCGTGGATGGTGGTGAGCCCCTTGGCCTCGTCCTCCTTGAAGCTCTCCACCGTTACCGCGGTGGAATAGGGCACCTCGTCCCGCGCCTTGAGGAAGATCTTTTCCCGGATCATCTCCGCCACGATGAAGCGCTCGGTGGCGTCGGTGGGCATCTCTTCCGGGTAGAGCCGTGGCCCCACCGGCAGCAGGCGGCAGAGTTCCTCGATGAGCAGTGCGGTGCCGTCGCCGGTCATGGCCGAAATCGGCAGCACGGCGGTAAAAGGGTAGAGGTGCTGGTAGGCGGTGATGATGGGCAGCAGCCTGTCCTTGGCCACGGTGTCGATCTTGTTGATCACCAGGACAGTGGGCCGGCCCTCCTGGGGCAGGTATGCGGGCGGGGTCTTGCCCGGCAGCGGCATGGTGACATCGACCATGAAGACCACCGCATCCACTTCGGCCAGGGTGGCCAGCGCGATCTTGACCATCTCGAGGTTGAGCGGGTCGCGGGCCTGGTGGATGCCGGGGGTGTCGAGCAGAACGATCTGGTATTCCGGTCCGTTCACCACGCCGACGATGCGGTTGCGGGTGGTCTGCGGCTTGGGGCTGACGATGGAGATCTTCTGGCCCAGAAGACTGTTCAGCAGCGTGGATTTGCCGACGTTGGGCGGCCCGATCAGGGCCACGATGCCGGATTTGACCGGAGGGGCTTTGTGCATGGTGCTCTCGCGTAAGTTGGTTGTGGCGCCACTATAGCCGGTTTTGGGCCGGGTCGCTTGCAGAATCGCCGGCCGGCGGCTACGCGTGTTTGCGCTCTTGGCCCGGATGTGTCATTGTTTGTTAATGACAAGAGCGGGAAATCCTGGTAGCCTGGGCAACTTTTCGCGTCCGCGCAAACCCTGGCCGTAAGACACGCAATGGCAGCCATCGGCAGAATCGTTGAATACATCGAGCACGGCAAGTTTTACTGTGCCGTGGTTCTGGAAGAGTCGCTCAAGCGGCTGCGGATTTTGAACCAGCACGGCCGCGAGACCAACCTGCCCGAGGCACGGGCGGTCCACCAGACCACCGTGGCATTGCCGGCGGGCTTAAGCCGCGATGCCGTGCAGCAGCGATTGAAAGAAACCGACCAGCGGCGCCAGACCCTGACGGCCGAAGTGAATCTCGCCGAGGTCTGGGAACTGGCCAAGGACAACGCCGATTCCCTCTTTGCCCCTACCTTTCTCGCTGGTCTCGTCTTCGGCGAGG
This sequence comes from Deltaproteobacteria bacterium, assembly GCA_021802775.1. GTDB lineage: Bacteria > Desulfobacterota > Desulfobulbia > Desulfobulbales > Desulfurivibrionaceae > JAJZRJ01. Next base: position 12,704 of record JAJZRJ010000040.1, on the reverse strand, counting down.
AGCCGGACGACGATCAGGTGGCCGCTTTCCTGCGTGCCGTCTTTCTCGATCAACTCTATTTCAAATACAAGGACGGCCGCATCGCCGTGCATCACCCCGAGGTAGTGGAGCAGCTCCGCGCCAAGCGGGAGAAGGAAGCGGAGCGCGAAGCGCTGCTCGGCCGCGGGGCGGAAAACCTGCGGAAGCTCGCCAAGGGTGACGGCCTGCCGGCGGAGTGGCCGGAGCGCGACCTCTGCCTCCAACTGGTGGCGGATTTTTACCTCCAGGGCAACGAGGCGCCCGAGGCGGCGCTGGCACGGGAGATGCTCAAGGCCGCCGATCTGACCCGGCCGCATGATCCATATCAACTCCTGGTCAAGGCCGGGGTCTGGCAAGCGGACGAGAACATTCCCCTCCTGCGCAGCGGTATCCTCCCCTCGTTCAGCGCGGAACTGCTCGCCCTGGCCGAGGTGCCGGAGGCAACGCTAGAGGAACTGCTGGTCGACCCGCGTCGCCGCGATTTGACCCACCTGCCGCTCCTTACCATCGACGGCGCCGAGACCCGTGATTTCGACGACGCCCTCCATGTGGAAAAGCTGGCCGACGGCTTCCGGGTGGGCATCCATGTCTCCGACGTGGCCCTCTATGTGAAGCCGGGGAGTCCGATCTTTGCCGAGGCGATGCGTCGCGTCACCTCGATTTACTTTGATGACATGGTGGTGCCCATGCTGCCCCGCGCCCTCTCCGAGGGGGTATGCAGCCTGATTGCCGGCCGGCCGCGGGCCGCGATGAGCTTTCTGGTGGAGTTGTCCGCCGATGGCGAGGTGCGGGGCTATGAGATCGTGCCCAGCGTGGTGACGGTGCAGCGCCAGCTTGCCTACCCACAGGCCGAGGGGATGATGGAGCGGGATGAGCCCCTGCGGCTGCTCCGTGATCTAAGTCGCCGGCTCCAGCATCGCCGCATCCAGAATGGCGCGGTACTGCTGCCGATCCCGGATGTGGTGGTCCGCATCGGTGAAGGCGGCGTGCCGCAGATCAGCCTCGCCGAGGTGGACACCCCGGCCCGCTTGCTGGTGGCCGAGTTCATGGTGTTGGCCAACACCCTGGCCGCCGAGTTCCTGGCCAGCCGGGTGGCGCCCGGTCTCTTCCGGGTGCAGGACGAGCCGTACCAGCGGGTGGCCCAGGGCTACCAGCGCGATCTCTTCACCATCTGGCGGCAGCGCAAGCAATTGAAGCCCGGCCAGTTGCTGACCACCCCTGGCTACCACAGCGGTGTCGGGGTGATGCAGTACACCACCGTCACCTCACCCATCCGCCGGTTGCTCGACCTGGTGATGCAGCACCAGATCCACCAGCTCAAGCGCGGCGCCGGCGCCTGCTTTACCGATCAGGAACTGCGCGGGATCATCGGCGCCATCAACACCACCCAGGCGCGGGTGAATCAGGCCCGCCGCGACCGCCACCGCTACTGGCTGCTCAAATACCTGGCCGCCCGTCTTGGCCGCCGGATGGAGGCCCTGGTGGTGGGCAGGGGGCCGCGCCGGGTCAATGTGGTGCTGCTCGATTGTCTGCTGGAAGGGGAACTGCCGCCCAATCAGGGGGTGGGATTCCAGCCTGGAGATACGGTGGAGGTGCGGATTGCCAAGGCCGAACCGCTGGATGGCATCCTGCGCCTGGAATGGTAATCTTCATTCCATTTCTCAAATGATTGAGAATGGAATTGGTTACAAATTTAGTCGTAGATGATGGCGGTATACCGCTCGAGGATCGCCTCGGTGGCGGGGTCGAGCCGGTCCGCCACCTCGTGAATCTGGAATTCCCTGCCGCAGCGGGTGCAGCGCATCCGGATGCGCCGGCACAGGCGGAGCACCTCCAGCGGGCCTTCGCACGCCTTGCAGGCCATGGTGGTGGGGGTGGTGACCGACATGGCCCTTACGCCAGCAGCGAGGTCCGGGTGAAGAGGGCGGCCAGCGGGTAGCCCTGGCCCTTGGCCGCCAAGGCCTCAGCCCCGCCTTCTTCGCGGTCGATGATGGTCATTACCAAACCAACCTTGTAGCCCTGAGCCTCCACCCGATCGATTACCTTGAGTAAGGTGCCGCCGGTAGTGACCACGTCTTCCACCAGGGCCACGGTGGCGCCAGGGGGGATGTTCTGCTGCCCCTCGATGTACGCCTCGGTGCCGTGTTTCTTCGACTCCTTGCGGACGATAAAGGCCGGGATCGGCTGCTTTTCAAGGAAACTCACCACCGAAACCGCGGTGACAATGGGGTCGGCGCCCAGGGTCATGCCGCCCACCGCGTCGATCTTCTTACCGCTCTGCCGGATCATCCCGAAGAGGAGTTTGCCGGTGAGGTAGCCGCCTTCGGCCGAGAGGGTGGTTTGTTTGCCATCGATATAGAAATCCGATTCCTTGCCCGAGGAGAGTTTGAACTTGCCCTGGCGATAGGATTTTTCCAGCAGAATTGCCTTCAGTCGTGACTTGTCGTCCACAAAATATCCTCGTTGGCTGCGGGCCGCCCGGTTATGCCGACGGGCGGAGTGATTCCTTGTTGATGATGAAATCGGCGAGTTCGATCAGAAAGGTGTTCAGGTTCTGGATCGCGGCAAACTGCAGATTCACGTTGATGGTGGCGAGCATCTCGCCCCGGCCTTCTTCGTGGTTCAGGGCGCGGAGGAAGGCGAGCACCACGGTGCGGTCGAATTTGATGTCGATGCCGTCGCAGAGGATGCGCAAGGCCTCCTCCACCGAGAGCGCGTCGCGGTAAGGGCGCTTCGAGGTGAGCGCGTCAAAGACGTCGGCCACGGCGATGACCCGGGCAAAGGAGGAGATATTCTCGCCCGCGAGGCCTAAGGGGTAGCCGGTGCCGTCGAGCCGCTCGTGGTGCTGCACCGCGGCATCGACGATAAAGGCGGGCAGCTTGATCGGTTGCAGGATCTTGTCGGTGAATTCCGGATGGCGCCGGATCTCGCGGAACTCCTCGGCCGTGAGTTTGCCGGGCTTGCCGAGGATCGCCTCCGAGATGCCGATCTTGCCGAGGTCGTGCATGTAGGCCGCGATCTCGAGGTCGTTCAGTTGTTTCTGGTCGATGTCGAGGTGGCGGCCGATGGCGATGGTGTACTTGGCCACCCGGAAGGAGTGGCCATGGGTGTATTCGTCCTTGGCGTCGATGGCGGCGGCCAGGGCCTTGACCGTGTTGAGGTAGAGGTCCTGGAGGCTGTCGTAGAGGCGCAGGGTCTCGAAGGTGGGCGAGATGATGTTTTCGATGATGCTGACGAACTTTTTTTCGTAGGCCGAGAAGAAGCGATGGTCCCTGGTGCGGGCGAAGACCACGTAGCCGCTGTGCCCCTCCTTTTCCTTGATCGGCGAATAGAGGAGCGAGGCGCCGTCTTCGCAGGTGAAGATGATGGTGCCGCCGCCCGCGGCATTTTTGAACGACGGCCGTGATTCGATGGCTGTCCGTTGTTGCGGGGTGAGGTTGTAGCTGACCTGGATTTTCTCTTCCCAGCGGCCCTTGGTGGCGATCATCGCGTGGTCGGCGCCGATGGCCTGGGAGATTTCGCTCAGGATGATCTCGTAGCAGCGGGCCAGGTCATCGATGCCGATGATCTTGCGGGCCAGCTTATAGAGGAAGTTGAGCTGGCTGGAGAGCTGGAGCATCTCCTCGCTGGTCTCCCGCAATTCCACTTCGCGTTCCAGCTGGGAGTCGAGCACCGTAAGGGCGAAGGCGATGTGGGGCGCGGCGTTGGTCAGCGCCTGCTCGCTTTCGGCGGCGCAGGTGAGCCCGCCGATGTCGCTGACGAAGCGGAAGGGGTGGAATTGGCTGGCGCCGTCGGCATCGGCATGGCCAGGGCCGTGCCGCAGCAATGGTTGGCCACTGCTGTCATGCACCGTGACCGTCAGCCCGTGGTGGTCGGCCAGATAGGCAAGGGTGGCGGTGAGCAGCGCAGTGTCGAACAGGTAATCCTGGATGGAGGCCATCGGATTACGCCCCTCCCAGAATGTCGCTGATCGCCTTGCCGAGTTCTTCCTTGCAGATGGGTTTGTTCAGAAAGCCGATGCCGCCGACGTCTTTGGCCTGTTGGATGTTCTCTTCACTGCCCAGGGCCGTGAAGAAGATCACCGGGATGCGGGCGGTCCGGGTATCGGCCTTGAGGCGTTCGGTGGCGGCAATGCCGTCCATTACCGGCATCTCGATGTCCATGATGATGAGATCGGGCTGGACGGCCACGGCCTGTTCGTAGCCCTTCCGGCCGTTTTCCGCCACCACCGTGCGGTGGCCGCACTCCTGGAGGATCTGGCTGACAATACGCCGGATCATGGCGGAGTCATCAACGATGAGGATGTTTTTTTCCATGGTTACGCATCGCAATAAGGCGGCGCCGGCAAGGCTCCTCTGCCCCCGGCCTATCGTCTCCCACTATATCTGGAAAAACGGCCGTTGCGCAAAGTTTATTTCAGCCTGGGTGGCCACCGCGGTCCTGCCGTTCAGGGCATCTTCTTGAAATAGTGTTTCAGGTTCGCCTTGGAGTCGATGATCGGGCTGATCCGGCCTTCGGCGGAGGACATCACCACCATCACGCCGGGGCCATGGCCGGCCAGGACGCAGTTCGAATGGACCACGATGCCGATGACCACGCCGCCGGTCTTGTAGATCCGGCCATAGGTGGCATCGGCGTCGATGATGGCGACCATATCGCCGAGTCGAAGATCGTCGAGCCCGTATTGCTCCACGGTGGGGGCGTCGAAGAGCTGGATGTCGTAGTCGCCGCTGTGGCTGTGGGAGGCGCCGATGCCGGAGCCCATGATCCGGGCCGGCACCTCGTGGGTGACCGGTACGGCGAGCCGCCCGTTTTTGAGCGAGCCGAGCGGCATGGCGTCCAGGAGCGCCGGGTCGAGGTTCATCACCTTGATGCCGGGGTAGCCGGTAAGTTGCAGGCCGCAGCCGTAAGCTTTAATCTGGATTTTGTCGCCGATCACCAGCTTGTCGAGCACCTTGGGGTCGAAATCGATGAGCACGTGCTCGATGCCGCCGTGCTTGCCGGTGACCCGGCCGGTTTTCCCCTTGGCCTCGCCGGAGACCACGGTGGCGGTGTTGCCCACACAGGAGAAGAGGTTGAGCGCCCGGTTCGGTCCCGGCTGGCCCTGGTACTGGGTGAAGTTGCTGATGGAGACGCCGGGTTCCACATGGTCGGCAAAGAGGTCGCCGGCCGGATCGCCGACCCGCAGGTTGTAGGTAATCCCGCCCACGCCGGGATAGACGTCGGAGTGGCCTTCCGGGTCGATGCGATAGGGATTGACGCTGCCGAGCGGCGAGGTGATCTCGCCGATCACCGACTGGCAGACCAGTTTGTCGCGGTTGGTACGGATCATGCGAAACCTCCCTCAGACGTTGAAACGGAAGTTCAAACAGTCGCCGTCCTGCACGACGTATTCCTTGCCTTCCGAGCGCAGCAGTCCTTTTTCCCGGGCGGCGGCCTCGCTGCCGCAGGCGATGAAATCGGCGTAGGCGATGACCTCGGCGCGGATGAAACCCCGTTCGAAGTCGGTGTGGATCACCCCGGCCGCCTGGGGTGCCTTGGTGCCCTTGGTGATGGTCCAGGCCCGGGTTTCTTTCTCGCCCACGGTGAAATAGGTGATGAGGCCCAAGAGTTCGTAACCCGCGCGGATGAGGCGGTTCAGGCCCGGTTCGGTAAGGCCCATGTCCTTCAGGAAGTCGAGCCGTTCTTCCGGGGCAAGGTTGCTCAGTTCCTCCTCGATGGCGCCGGAGATCATCACCACCGAGGCGTGTTCCTCTGCCGCTGCTGTTTTCAGTTCTTCCACCATGGCGTTGCCGGTGAGGATGTCGTCCTCGTGGACATTGGCCACATAGAGCAAGGGCTTGGCGGTGAGCAGGAAGAGTTCCTTCAGGAGCTTTTTGCCGGTGTCGTCGAGTTCCACCAGGCGCGCGGGCTTGCCCTCGTTGAGGTGCGCCTCGATAGTCTGCAGAATGGCAAGCTGTTCCTTGTAGACCTTGTCGCCGGACTTGGCCTGGGAGGCGGTTTTGGTCAGGCGCTTCTGCACGGTATCGAGGTCGGCGAGGATGAGTTCGGTGTTGATCACCTCGCGGTCGCGGACCGGGTCGATAGAGCCGCTCACGTGGACGATGTTGTCGTCGGTGAAGCAGCGCACCACATGGGCGATGGCGTCCACCTGGCGGATATGGCCGAGGAACTGGTTGCCCAGACCCTCACCCTTGCTGGCGCCGCTCACCAGACCGGCGATATCGACGAACTCCATCTGGGTGGGCACCTTGCTCTTGGTCTTGGCCAGTTCGGCCAGGCGGTCGAGGCGCTCGTCCGGCACCGGCACCATGCCGACATTGGGCTCGATGGTGCAGAAGGGGTAGTTGGCCGACTCGATGCCGGCGGCGGTGAGTGCGTTGAATATGGTGGATTTGCCGACATTGGGCAGGCCGACAATGCCGCAGCGAAAGCCCATGAAAATACCTCGTGTGGAAGCGGTGGGGCGGCCTGGTGGCCGCGCGCAAAATGTGGCCCATATATAATGAGTTCTTTGAAAAGCGGCAAGGGTTGTTTACAATGCGGCGAGGAGAGCGGCCCGCAGGCCATGCGGCACTGTCAACCCCACCAAGGAGCCACTGTGAACCGTCCGCCGGGAAAGATAACCGCCATCGGCAACCTGCTGGGCACCCTGAGCCTGGACAAGCGGTGGCGCGAACGGCTGGGGCTGCACGCGGTGTTTCTCTTCTGGAACGAGGTGGTGGGGGAGGAGATCGCCTGCCGGGCGCAGCCGACCATTATCCGCGGCACCGTGCTCTGGGTGGAGGTGGGTGATCCGGTCTGGCTCCAGCAGCTCCATCTCCAGCGGGGTACGTTGCTTGGCGAGATCAACCGCCGGCTGCCCAGCGAAACGAAACTCACCGACATCCGCTTCCAGCTCAACAGTACCCTCGATCGGGAGCCGGCACCGGTCGAGGCTGCGGCGTCAGCCCCGGCGCCGCCGTTCCTCACCCCGCAAGAAGCCAGGGAGCTCGATGCCCTGCTCGCCACCCTGGCGGACGACGAGGCCCGCGCCACCATGCGTCGATTCTGGCTCAAGGCCCACGGCAAACGGTAAGCCGGGCCGGCAGCGGTATCGCATCGCGTTGCTTTTAGCGTTTGGTCTTTGGTCCCTTTTTGCGATAGACTAATAAGATGATGCGATTCCACAATGAGGCCCGCTGCTGATGATCTCGCCACAACAGGACAAAATTTTGCTGGTTGAGGACGAAATGACCCAGCGCCGTCTGCTCCGCGCCCAGCTTGAAAAGCAGGGGTATACGGTGCTGGAGGCGGAAAATGGCGAGGAGGGGCTGCGGTATTGTCTTGAGAACCCCGAACTGCGGCTGGTGATTACCGACCTCATGATGCCGGGCATGGACGGTTTTCAGTTCATCGAGACGATCCGTGGGCGCGAAATGCGCTACACCTATATCATCGTGCTGACTGCCCTCGACGATAAGAAGTCGATCGTCCGCGCTTTGTCGCTCGGCGCCGATGACTATATTTTCAAGCCGGTCTTTCAGGACGAGCTTAATCTGCGCCTGGTGGGCGGCAGGCGGCTCTTGCAGCTTGAAGGGCACGAACAATTGATCTTTTCGCTGACCAAACTCGCTGCTTACCGCAGCGGCGAGACCGGTGCCCACCTGCACCGGGTGCGGGAGTATTGCCGGATTCTCGGGACGGACCTCGAGGAGAATCAGCCCGCTTTAGGGCTTACCCGCAGCACGGTGGAGGAGATCGCCAAGGTGAGTCCGCTCCACGATGTCGGCAAGGTCGGCGTGCCGGACAGCATCCTGCATAAGCCCGGCAGACTCACCGAGGCCGAATTTGAGCTGATGAAGACCCACGCCGAGATCGGTGGCCGTCTGCTGCTGGAGCTCTATGCCCAAACCGGCTCTTCCTATCTCTTCCTGGCCTATGAGATCGCCATGTGCCATCACGAACGGTGGGACGGGACCGGGTATCCACACGGACTCAAAGGAGAGGAGATTCCCCTGGCGGCGCGAATGATGGCCCTGGCCGACGTTTTCGATGCCCTGGTTTCCCGGCGCACATACAAGGAGCCCTTTTCGTATGCGACGGCGCGGGAACTTGTGTTGGGAAACCGGGGGAAGCACTTCGATCCGGCGATGGTGGATGCTTTTGTGCGGACCGAGGCGCAGTGGCGGGCGGTGGTTGAAGAGTATGGCGAGGAGAACGAGAACCGCGAGGGTTTGCTTGTCGGGGTGGCGGCGAGGGGTTAGTTCTTTACGCCCCGTGCCCGTGCCTGGGCGAGGGCCTCGAGTTCCATGGTTCGCAACGTGAGGTAGGTGTCCAGCCGGTTCAAGTCGTTTTTCGCCAGGGTGAAGTGCACGCCCAGTTCCAGCTCTTCTTTGCCGAGGTCCTTGCGCCGCCGTATCGCTGCCTCCGGAATCAGGATGACCTCTTCGTAGTTGCCGAACCGTAGCCGCAATGTGAGGGTGAGCGGGCTCAGGCGGTCATCCTGCCGTATATGTTGCGAGAAAGTTCCGGTGAGGTTCGCGCCCTCCAGGCTGATGTCCTTGATATGGCCGTTGTTGATCGCCTGGCTCCCCTGCTTGGAGAAGGTGACCTTGGAGTTGGGCCCGGCATTGACGCGCGGATGGCGACGGCGTTGGATCTGGATAATGCGGTTGGGCAAGGCGATGCCGAACTGGGTCGCGGTTTCGAGAACAGGTGCGGCCGGGAAGCCGCGCATGGGTGCGCCCGGTGGATGATAGAGGGCGAGTGAGGTGTTGGGCGGTGCCGGAAAGGCGCCGCGTTTTTCGAGCAGGAGTATGTCCCCTTTTGCCCGGTTATGAATGGCGACCGGTTGCAGCTTCCTGGGAGTATGCCCCTGCTGGAACAAGGTCAGTTCCGTCTTCGCGGCGATAAGTCCTTCGAGCTCCGCCCGGATGGTTTGCTTTTCCTCGGTCCAGATATCCTGCATGGCAGCGGCGTCTCTTTCCCCTAAAAAAGTTTGCGCGAATCGAGCAGCAGAGTGACCGGGCCGTCGTTCGCCAGGGTCACCTTCATCATTGCCTGGAATTCCCCGGTTGCCACCGTGACGCTCCTGGCGCGCACCTCGTCGATGAACAGCTCGTAGAGCGACCGGGCCATTTCCGGGCGGGCAGCGCTCGCGTAAGAGGGCCGCCGACCCTTCCGGCAGTCGCCGAAGAGGGTGAACTGCGAAACCACCAGCACAGCCCCGCCTGTTTCGGCAAGCGAGCGGTTCATCTGCCCCTGGTCGTCATCGAAGATGCGCAGGTTGACGACCTTGTCGGCGAGATAGCGGGCATCGGTCGCGGTGTCCTCCTGGCCGACCCCCAGTAGTACCACCATTCCGGCGTCGATTTTCCCGGTGCACCGGTTGGCGACCGTAACCGAGGCCCGAGTAACCCGTTGCACCACCGCGCGCATCCTTTGCCCCCTGCGAAAAGATTTTTCCATATCCCGAATCCGTGAGCGTCGGAAACGGTCCGGCTGCGAGGAGAGCCCGAATTTGATTATCCTGGTGCGATATCAAAGAGTGACCGCCGCGGCAGACGGGCCGTTTCCTGACGCCCGTAAGGCGGCGTCCATCAATTCAGTCGGCTCCGGACCCTTGACCCCATTGAGCCGTCATGGATTCAGGTATATGACACCAAAAAGGCGGGGGGTCAAGAGGGAGAATTGCGTGGTTGCGGTTCGATAAGGAACTGCAGGATCGCGGCGGCGGCGATGGCGGCGGTTTCGGCCCGCAGGGTACGGCGGCCGAGGGTCACGGCGGTAAACCCGGATGCTATCGCGAGTTCGTGTTCGGCCTGGCTGAAACCGCCTTCCGGGCCAATGAGGAAAAAAAGGGTGGCTGGCGGCGCGGCCGGGTCGATGAGGTGGTGCAGGGGGATACCGTCGGACCCTTCCCAGAAGAGGAGTTTGTGGTCACAGGCGGCTGCCTCGGTGAGCAGATCGGTGAAATTCCGGACCGGATGACAGCGGGGCGGCTGGGGCCGGTTGCACTGTTTGCACGCCTCCAGCGCGATGCGCTGCCAGCGGGATTCCTTTACTGTTTCGTCGATTCGAGCCACGGTGTACTGGGAAATAAAGGGGTGGATGGCGGCGATGCCGAGTTCCGTGGCCTTCTGGACCACCAGGTCCATCTTTTTGCCCTTCAGTAGGCCCTGGCCAAGATGGATGGCCGTTGCTTCCTCTTCGGGCGGGCGGGTGGCCATGATGGTGAGGTGTACGGCCTGCCGGTCGATGGTGTCGATCACCGCCTCGTGCCGGGCGCCGGTGGTGTCCAGCAGGGTGATCGTGGTACCGGGTTGCAGCCGCAGCACCTTGCGGAGATGATGCGCCTCCGGGCCGGTGAGAGTGGCGGTGGCGCCGATAATGGCCGTTGGTTCGATGAGGAAGCGTCTCATTTGCAGAAATGGAAGGCAACCCACTCGTCCTGGTATGGGCGCGCCATCTCGGTCAGGCCATGCTGTTGGTAGAGGGCGCGGATGGACTCTTCCTGGTCGCCGCGCAGGATGCCGGCCAGCACCAGGTCGCCGCCGGGGTTGAGGTGGCGAACCAGTTCCGCGGCCAGCAAGGTGAGGACATCGCTGGTGATGTTGGCCACCACCACGTCAAAGGCCGGGGCCAGATCGGCGAGCGGGATGTCGCTGGCCTCGATGCGACCCGTGAGATGGTTGGCCGCGATGTTTTCGCGGGCGATGAAGACCGCATCCGGGTCGTTGTCGGTGGCAATTACGGTGCCGGCACCCCAGAGCGCGCCAGCCATGGCCAGGATGGCGGTGCCGCAGCCGACATCGAGAAAGGAGGGGGTGTTCGGTCGCCGCGTCCGGAAGATCCCTTCCAGCAACTGGAGGGCGAGCCTGGTGCTGGCGTGATGGCCGGTGCCGAAGGCCATGCCCGGGTCCATCTCGATGACCAGTTCGCTGGCATTGGGGGTATAGCTCTCCCAAGTCGGTTTGATGATCAGGGTCGGGGTGATGGGGAAGGGCTTGAAGAACTCCTTCCAGGCTGCGTTCCAATCCTGCTCGGTAATCACCTCGCGGGTGACGCGCAGCGATCCGGCAGCAGGATGCTGCCTTTCGAGTTCCGCCAGGTGACGGGCAATGGTCGCCTCCTTGGCTGCGGCTGCGGCATCGTCGTCGAGATAGATCGCAAGGTGTTCCTGGGTAGATTTCTGATTGGCCGCGGCGTAGTCGTATTCCACCCCGCTTTCCGCTACGGTGGCGAGGAGGCCGGCGGCCTCGTCAGTCAGGGAGGCTGGAACGGTCACTGTCAGTTTGATCCAGGTGCGTGGCGGGCGGTGGGTGATGGCAGATGCTTTCATGGGTATCCTGTTGATATGGCTTTGCTCACAACCCTACCCCAAGGGAGGGAAATGGGCAAGGCCAACGCGCCGGGTTCAGTGGCGGTGAATTTGCTTTGGGTCCTGGCCCATGGTAGTATGGCGGCCTTGGCAGGATCAGGATGTTGTTTAAGGCGGCGCCGTGGAAGACGCGAAGGAGAGGATGAGCCATGGATGAGACGCGGTTGCGGGCGCTACTGGCCGAGGTCGCTCAGGGTGGGCGTACGGTGGGCGAGGCGGTGCAGGCGCTCAAACACTGGCCGGGCGAACAACTCGGCTGTGCGCATCTCGATCATCACCGCGCCGTGCGTACCGGCCTGCCGGAGGTGGTCTTCGGCGAGAACAAGAGCGCTGACCAGCTCGTTGCGATCCTGCAAAAATTCCAACCCCATCAGCCTCTGGTGATGGCGACCCGGGTGGATGCCGCCAAGGCGGCTCAGGTCCGCGCGGTGCTGCCGGAACTGGTCTATCACCCCGAGGCCCGCATGCTGACCGGTGACGTCGAGGCGATCGCGCCCGATAAGGGGCGGGGCACCATTGTGGTGGTGACGGCCGGTACCTCCGATATCCCCGTGGCGGAAGAGGCAGCCCTCACCGTCCGGGCGTTGGGTAATGAGGTGGAGAAGCTGTACGACGTCGGCGTGGCCGGTATTCATCGCCTGCTGGGACAGCGCGAGCTGTTGCAGGCCGCCACGGTGCTGATTGTTGTGGCTGGCATGGAAGGGGCGTTGCCCAGCGTGGTCGGCGGTCTGGTGGATAAACCGATCATCGCGGTGCCGACCAGTGTCGGCTACGGTACCGGCTTTGGCGGTATTGCCGCGCTTCTGGGCATGCTCAACAGCTGTGCCCCGGGGGTGGCGGTGGTGAACATCGACAACGGCTTCGGAGCCGCTTGTGCAGCCGCGGCCATCAATCGTAAATAACAGGTACGTTGCCGGTGGTCTGCACGATGAGGAGTCCGGTAAGGGCGATACGGTGCGGGATGATGCGGTGGGGTGTGGCCTATCTCCTTTTGCTGTCATGCTTTTCGTTTTTCATGGGCGCGCAATCCGCGATTTTTTTGGGGAGAATGCGTTTCTGCTGTTGACAAGCCGGGCAACTTCATTTACTTTTGCCGCTCGTCGCTGCCGCAAGGTGGCGAAAAGAAAAAAGGAAAGTCGTTGACAGTCTGGTTTTTTTGTTTTAAGTTGACTGCTTTCCGGCGGGTTTCCCCGCCATCAAGCGATCTTTGAGAACTGGGTAGAGTAACGAGATGGGCCCGCCCGGTCCTGGGGCAAAGCAGGACGAGTTTTTAGCGAATAGTGACCTGACCATATGGTTGGGAAGCGATAGAGATCAAACTGGA
>JAJZRJ010000069.1 GCA_021802775.1 Deltaproteobacteria bacterium | reverse complement strand
CCACAGCGGGTTACGCGAAGCATGCGTATTTTTGGAAGCTGAGGAATTTTTATGCCACCTCTCCCCAGTTACGCCTCTTGTGTGCTAGGATTCTTCGCTGCCTACCCAATTTTTTCGAGGGACTAGCGGGTATTTCGGCAGCCGACGGGCACGAAGCTTATCTGGCGGTAAAAAACTATCCAGCGCTGTTTTGGCTTCGCTCACTTCCTGGGTACAGCGATTTTATCGCCCGGGAGTTTGGGGAGTCGGAAATTCCACTTATCGCTGCAGTTCCCCGTTATGAGATGAATAAAGTGTTCCCGGCGGTTCATCTGTATACCTCTGATCATGCCAGTATGCGCCATTCGCTGGAACTGCGTACCCCCTTCCTGAGTCGCCGATTCTTGGAGGTGGTGGCAGGCTGGGATATGAGGGGGCTACTGGCTTTCGGCCAAAAGAGTATTCTCCGGCGGGTGCTGGCACGTTATCTTCCGAGCAAACTGACCGATCAACCGAAGACGGGTTTTTCTTTTCCTCGGGAAGCCCTTTTAAATAGTGAGATGCCCCGGGGTCTGCCAGGGATCGAAGATGCAAAGGTGGCTCAATGTTGGAAGCACCGGCATGCAGGAGGCGGGTGGGCGGCAATAGCCGTCCGGTTGCAGTCTGCCGAATACTTTTTTCACAGGCAATAAATTCTGCTGAAGAGCCAACATTTATCACACAATCGTCGGGAAAACCTCCTTGTATGCAGATATTGTTGACCGGCGCCAACGGTTTTGTGGGTCGGAGACTTTACACCCGTCTGACAGAAAGCGGCAAAATCCCGCGACGAGCGGTACGCAGCATCGAATCTCGCCAGGAACTCGTAGGCGGTGACTTGAGTGCGATAGGCGATATCGGCCCTGACACCCAATGGGATAAGGCATTGGCAGGGGTAAAGGCAGTTGTGCATCTGGCAGGCCGGGTACACGTGATGATTGAGACGGCGTCCGATTCGTTGGCCGAGTTCCGGCGGGTAAATGTGGCGGGGACGCTCAATTTGGCCCGGCAGGCGGCTGAAGCCGGGGTGCGCCGCTTTGTGTTCCTCAGCTCCATCAAGGTGAACGGGGAAGAAACAGCCGCTGGGCAGTTTTTCACGGAAAAAGATACTCCTGCCCCGCAGGACGCCTATGCCCTCTCCAAATGGGAAGCAGAGCAGGGGTTGCTGCAGTTGGCAGCCGAAACAGGGATGGAGGTGGTAATAATCCGCCCCCCCTTGGTGTACGGCCCTGCTGTCAAAGGCAATTTTTTTGCCATGATGCGCTGGTTGGCCCGTGGCGTTCCGTTGCCATTGGGGGCGATCCACAACCAACGCAGTCTGGTTGCGCTCGACAACCTCGTTGATCTGATTATCACCTGTATCGACCACCCGGCAGCTGCCAACCAGATATTTCTGGTCAGCGACGGCGAGGAACTGTCCACCACCGAATTGCTGCTGCGTACCGCCGCGGCCCTGAACAGGCCGGCCCGCTTGTTCCCTGTGCCGCAGAAGATCGTGATTGCCGGGTTGAGGTGTCTGGGCAAGGCCGACCTGGCGCAGCGACTGTGCGGATCGTTGCAGGTGGACAGCGGGAAGGCGCGCAGGCTTTTGGGGTGGCTGCCGCCTGTCGGGGTTGATGAGGGGCTGAGAAAAACCGCTCAATACTTCCGGGAACACCAATGGAGTTAGTTTTCCTTTGCGCGGCTTTGTCGCTTTCCTGGTGGGGAACCGGAATGCTGCAACGCCATGTCGCGGAGCGGTTGGGCATGATCGATCGGCCCAACGAACGCAGTTCCCATACCATCCCGACCCCGCGGGGCGGCGGTTTGGCCATTGTGGCCGTTTCTCTTTCGTTGTGCCTTCTCCTCTGGCAACAGGGGCTTCTTCCCCCTGCCTTCGCGATGGCCGTCGTCGGTGGAGGCGTAGCCGTTGCCCTCATCGGTTTTTGGGACGACCGAAGACACGTCCCGGCGGCACGGCGATTGCTGGTGCATGGTGGTGCCGCACTATGGGCAATTTATTGGCTGGATGGTCTGCCAGCCATCGATGTCGGTCGGGAAACGATTGTCTTGCCGGCCTGGGGGGCGGTTCTGGCGGTGTTTTTCCTCGTCTGGCTGGTCAATCTGTACAACTTCATGGACGGCATCGATGGTCTTGCCGGCGTTGAGGCGGTCACCGTTTTTCTCGGCGCGGCCGTGATTCTTCACGCCGTGGGGACTGGGGCGGATCTCTCCCTCCTCTTTGCTTTTGCCGGTGCCGTGGTTGGTTTCTTGCGCTGGAACTGGCCGCCTGCTAAGATATTCATGGGCGATGCCGGGAGCGGTTTTCTCGGATTCGTGTTGGGAATATGTGCCCTGTATTGGCCGATGCACAGTCGGATGAGTCTCTGGAGCTGGGTAATTCTCCTCGGCGTGTTTCTGGTGGATGCCACGGTGACCTTGCTGGTCCGGGCATTCCGCGGAGAACGGCTGCACATGGCGCATCGCTCACACGCCTATCAGCGACTTGCCCGTAAATTCCAAAGTCACCAGAAGGTCACCGTGGGAGTTCTTGTTATCAACACATGCTGGCTGTTTCCGTTGGCGTTGGGTGCAGCCTTCCGGCCCGCGCACGGTGTCTGGTTGACCGCGTTAGCCCTCACGCCTCTGGTAACCCTTTGTCTTTGGGCTGGAGCGGGGAAAAGAGCAGAGGAAAGGACCATCTGATGCGGAACGACCTCCGGCGACAGGCGAAAAACGTAAAATTCTGGCTCGTTCTGCTGACCGATATCTTTTTGTTGGCGGTTGCCCTTGTATTTGCCCATCTGGCGAGGTTCGAAGGCCATCTTACTTCCGACCGCTGGCAGACGATCCGTACCGTTCTGCCCTGGCTGGTAAGCGGAAAGATCGTTGTTTTTTTCTGGTTCGACCTCTATCGCGGGATGTGGCGCTATACCGGGGTGGTGGATTTTCTCAACATCCTCAAGGCCAGCGTGGCCACCACCGCAGCAACCTTTGCCATCCTGCTCCTCCTCAATCGCTTCGAGGGGTTCTCCCGTTCGGTCTTTTTGTTGGATGGTGTGTTCACCTTTCTTTTCATCAGCGGCCATCGGGTTGCGATCCGTCTCTTTTATCAGCGCTTCTCCTGCGGCCGCCTGTCGCACAGGGGATTTCCCCACCACGTTCGGCGCGGCAAGAAGCTCCTGATCATGGGCGCCGGCGATGCGGCGGAGAAGGTGACGCGTGAAATCATGGACAACCTTTCGTTGCCGTACCAGATCGTGGGGTTTCTGGACGATGATCCGCTGAAGACCGGCAAGCGTATCCATGGCATTCCCGTTTTGTCCGTCACCTCGCAGCTTCCGGAGGTGTTGGACAAGACAGAGGCGGACGAGATCCTCATTGCCATGCCTTCCGCCTCCCGGGACCAGATGGGGCGAATCGTTGATCTCTGCCGCGCCTCTGGCGTGCCGTACAAGACCGTGCCCGGTCTTGGCGAGATCATCAACGACAAGGTGAGCATCAAGGCGATCCGCGATGTCTCTTACAAGGATCTGCTCGGCCGGCCCGCCGTGCGGTTGGAAATGGAAAAAATCGGCGAGATTCTGAGCGGCAAAATCGTTTTGGTCACCGGCGCCGGCGGCTCCATCGGTTCGGAACTCTGCCGCCAGATCCTGAAATTCGCCCCGCGCCTTTTGGTGCTGTGGGACGCCAGCGAGGAAAAGCTCTACCAGTTGGAAATGGAGATCCTCCACGAACATGGCTTTACCAGCTATGTCGCCGTGCTGGGCCGTGTTCAGGATCGGGAGGTGCTCTCCAGCATCTTTGCCCATTATCGGCCGGAGATCGTCTTCCACGCCGCGGCCTACAAGCATGTGCCCATGATCGAGAAGAATCCCTGGGAGGGGGTCTACAACAACGTCTTTGCCACTCGCCGTCTGATCCGCGTCTCGGTGGAACACGGGGTGGCGCGATTCATCCTCGTCTCCACCGACAAGGCGGTCCGTCCCACCAACGTCATGGGCGCCACCAAGCGGATGACCGAACGTATCATGCAGGCCTACTGCCACGCCCTGGCGACCGGGAACGCCAAAGGCAAGACCCGCTTCATGGCCGTACGCTTCGGTAACGTGCTCGGCTCCTCCGGTTCGGTGATTCCCCTCTTCAAGCGCCAGATCGAGCTGGGCGGCCCGGTGACCGTCACCCACCCGGACATTACCCGCTATTTCATGTCCATCGAGGAGGCGAGCCAGCTCATTCTCCAGGCCACTTCCATGGGGGAGGGCGGCGAGATCTTCATCCTGGAGATGGGCACCCCGGTGCGCATCGCCCAGATGGCGCGCGACCTCATCCGCCTCTGCGGCAAGGAGCCGGATACCGAGATCGAGATCAAGTACACCGGCCTGCGGCCCGGCGAGAAGCTCTTTGAAGAGTTGATCACCGAAGGGGAGGGGATCGTCGCCACGGCCCACGAAAAGATCATGGTGCTGCGGGGCGATGGCTGTTCGCTGCAGGAACTGGAAGGGCCACTGGCCCGGCTCAAGGAGTTTGCCCAACAGCACGACGCACCCGGGATCAAGCAGATCCTGCAGGAGGTGGTGCCGGAATACACCCCCAAGGAGGTTGTTGCCGTATTGCCGGCCGGTGGCATGGAGCAGGCTGCGCCTCCGGCTCG
>JAJZRJ010000039.1 GCA_021802775.1 Deltaproteobacteria bacterium | reverse complement strand
AGATGCGCCGTTATCGGTCGCCCCGCAGGGCGGCGGGGTGAACCCGGACAAAGCGGTGGCAGTGACATTGAACAGCGGCAACAGCCGGATATCACCTAATCAAACGCGAAGCCGTCACGGATTCAGGAAAATGGCTTTTGTTGCCGCCTGACTACGAAGGGATTGAGACGCTGCCTGATTGCCAGTGGCAGAGCTGCATGCCATCCGTCACCTGACGGCCAGCATTCTGGCCAAGGCCAACGTGCCCATGATCGACATCAAGACGACCCTGCGGCACAAGAATCCGGCAACCACCGAAAGGTACATCCAGAGGTTGGAAACTGTTCGGCAAGCCCTCCAGGTGCTTCCTGGAAGAAAAGCCCACACTTTGGCAGTGCGGCCCACCGTAACGAAAAAAGGGAACCAACTGCAATTAGTTGATTCCCTTGGATAATCTACTGGTGACCCCTACGGGACTCGAACCCGTGTTACCGGCGTGAGAGGCCAGCGTCCTAGACCGCTAGACGAAGGGGCCACAATCTGTGCGCCACTTTCTAAAAGATATGGCACGGTTTGTCAATCATAATTCTTGGCAGCGCACCCGGGCAAGGCTTTCCGGCAGCCGACAGGACGCCGGCCGAACTCCTCTCCCGGGCGCTGTCTTGCCACGTCCATGATAATCACCCGACCCGATTGTAGAAGGCCGTTGCTTCACGCAGCGAGTCGCGCATCGCGTCGGTCAAAAACCGCGCCGCCACCCGCCAACGCCAGTTGCCCTTGGGCGTGCCGGGCGTATTCATCCGGCAGTCGCTGCCGAAGCCGAGCAGATCCTGAAGCGGAATCATGGCCACTGCCGCCACCGAGGCCAGGGCCATGCGGATAAAATCCCAGTGAATCGGGCCGCCCACCTGACTGTGAGCATAACGCAGAGCCCGCTCTTTGCTGGTGGCCGCCACCTTGTCGCTGAAATACCAGCCCACCGTGGTGTCGTTGTCATGGGTACCGGTGTAGACCACACAGTTGGTGGTGGGAAAGTTGTGGGGCAGGTAGGCGTTTTTCGCATCGGAATCAAAGGCGAACTGGAGCACCTTCATGCCGGGAAAGCCCAGAGTGTCGCGCAATTTTTCCACCGCCGGGGTGATGATGCCAAGATCCTCGGCAATGATGGGTAGATCCCCGATGGCCGCCTCCATCCGGGCAAAGAAGTGGCGCGCCGGCCCCTTGACCCAACGGCCCCGTACCGCATCGGGCTCACTGGCTGGAATCTCCCAGTAGGACTCGAAGCCGCGGAAATGGTCGATGCGGACGACGTCCACCGTGGCGAAAACCTGCCGGAACCGCTCTCGCCACCAGTCATAGAGGCGTTCCCGCACCTGCGGGTCGCGGTTGTGCCAGCGGAAGAGCGGGTTGCCCCAGCGCTGGCCGGTCTCGCTGAAATAGTCGGGCGGCACCCCGGCCACGTGGGTGGGCCGGAGGGTTTTGGGGTCGAGAGCGAAGTATTCCTGACCAGCCCAGACATCGGCACTGTCAGGCGCCACATAGATAGGGATGTCACCGATAAGCCGCACGCCGCGCGCCGCGGCATGAGCGCGCAACCGCTGCCATTGCCGGAAAAAGCAGTATTGGAGGAACTGGTGATAACGGACGCGCTCACTAAGCCGTTCGCGGCCGGCGGCCAACGCTCCTTTCTCCCGGCGGGCCAAGGGCTTTGGCCATTCGTACCAGGGCAACAGGCGCTGTTCCTCGCGCAGGGCCATGAAGAGGACATAGTCGTCGAGCCAGGGTGAGGCGTGGCAGAAGCCGTCAAAACCCTCGGCGCTGCCCTCGTACCGGAAGACCTGAAAGGCGGCGGCCAGCAGTTCCTGTTTCCAGGCGACGACGCGATCGAACTCAACCAGGTAGTCGGAAAAACCAGGGACAGTATCAAGACGGCGCTGGGGCAGCAGCCCCTCTTCCACCAACAATTCAGGGCTGATCAACAGCGGGTTGCCGGCAAAGGCCGAGAGCCCCATATAGGGTGAGTTGTCCAACTCCCGGCTGGTCGGACAGAGCGGCAGGAACTGCCAATACTTCTGGCCCGCCGCAGCGAGGAAATCGACAAAGGCGTGGGATTCCCGCCCGAGGTCGCCGATACCGTAGCGCCCCGGCAGCGAGGTGATATGCAGCAGGATACCGCTACCGCGCTCAAGCAACATGGCTACTCCTTGACAAAAGTGTCCCTGAATCCGTGAGCGTTCGAGAACGGTGCAGAGGCAAGGCGGCGACGATGTTGTTGATGATACACCTGGTATATCAACGAGTCGCCAACGCGGCAGATGCGCCGTTATCGGTCGCCCCGCAGGGCGGCGGGGTGAACCCGGACAAAGCGGTGGCAGTGACATTGAACAGCGGCAACAGCCAGATATCACCTAATCAAGCGCGAAGCCGTCACGGATTCAGGGTGTCGTCGTTCCCACGGTTTCTTGTTCCAAAATAGCACCCCCACCCTTTACTTTCCAATGGGAATGTTTATTCATAAAAAATGAGATTTACGTTGTTCCGCCCCGCATACCTGTTTTCAACCCCTTCTCCCCGCTCCGCCGCGGAACCATTGTGTCCATTTTTCACTTGCTTTTTGGAAAATATCTTTTTAGAATGCAAGGTTTTGGCGCCTAGTTATTTTCTGGCCCACCCCAGAGGCAACAACCCGAAATCAGGAGAAAACACCAGTGTCTTCCAACATCAAAGCGCGCTTGCTTGAAGTGGGAAAAGATGAGGGGTGTGTCACGCTCGCCTACCTGAATGACCTCATTCCGGACGGCAAGGACCCGGATACCATCGACGGGATCTTCGACTTTCTCCAGAAGAACAACATCGAGGTTGTCACCCACGAAAAGGGCGGGAAGAAAAAGACTTTGGGCGGCCGGCAACTCGACGACGGCGAGGCCAAGGAAGGAATAGCCACCGAGGATATCATCGACGAAGAGACCCTGTTCCTCGAAAAGAGCGCCGAAAAGGAAGAGAGTTCCGAACCCGAGGAGACCACCACCACCTACCTGCGGGAGATGGGCCAGTTCGAGCTGCTCACCCCGGAGGAGGAGGAGAAATACAGCAGGACCATCCGCGAGGGCTTCGACGCCATTATCCGGGCCATCCGCAACGACAAGTCCAACCTGGCGGAGATGAAGGCGCTCGGCGAGCGCATCGACCTGTGGGAAAAGCGCGACCCCACCCTGAAGCCCAAGAAGCAGCACCTCAACTTCATGGTGCGGGGCGTGGCCAAGGTCTGCGAAAAATACCCGACCCGCAAGAAGATCGGGGAGATGCGCTGCCGCATCGAGCTCTACACCCGCTCCATCGAGGTGGCCAAGGACGCGATGATCAAAGCCAACCTGCGGCTGGTGGTGAGCATTGCCAAACGTTACATGCACCAGGGCCTCACCCTGGCCGATCTTATCCAGGAAGGCAACCTCGGCCTGATGCGCGCCGTCTTCCGCTTCGACTACACCAAGGGCAACAAGTTCAGCACCTACGCGAGCTGGTGGATCCGGCAGGCCATCACCCGCGCCATCCTCGACAAGACCCGGACCATCCGGCTGCCGGTGCATTTCCTTGAACTGCGCAGCCAGTTCTTCAAGGCCTTCTACTCGCTCCTGAAGGAGCTTGGCCGCGAACCGACCCCCATCGAGATCTCCAACAAGACCGGGCTGCCGATGGACAAGATCCTCGCCATTCTGGAGGCCTCGCGCGAACCGATCTCGCTGGAAACGCCGGTGGGCGACGATGACTCCACCCTGGGGGATTTCCTGGAGAACCAGGAGTCGATATCACCCTACGAGGCGGTCAAGGGCAAGGAACTCTCCGACCGGGTGACCAACATCCTCTCCACCTTAAGCGCGCGAGAGGAGAAGATCATCCGCCTGCGCTTCGGCATCGGCGAGGACGCGGAGTACACCCTGGAGGAGATCGGCAAACGCTTCAATGTCTCGCGGGAGCGCATCCGCCAGATCGAAAAGAAGGCGCTCAACCGCCTGCGCCATTCCAGCCGGCGGGAAAAGCTCAAGCACTTCCTGGACTAATCAACGCGCCCCCTTCTGGTTAGGCCCCGAAGGAGGCTTTTTTCCACCGGCGCACCGCGCCGGGTCGCTGCCCACTCACCGCGAGGACCATGGTTACCGGGCCCATCGACCGGACCAATCGTTCCCTGCTCCCTGTGACCGTGGCCTTTGCCATGGGCATCGGCGCGGCGCGTTACCTCGCGCTTCCCGCGGCAACCCTCCTGATCGCCCTGGCAGCCCTGACCGCGACCTTGGCCTGGAGCCACTTTTCCGGCCGAGCGCGATGGGCCAGCCTGCTCCTGCTTCCCCTTTTTTCCCTGACCGGCCTTTGGTACGGCGGGCCATCCTTCCAGCCGCCGCAGGATAGTTTCCATATCGCGCGTCTGCGCAGCGAGACCAGGCAAGACGTGGTACTGGCCGGATTCCTCGCCGGGATGCCCGAAGAAAGCGGCAACCGGACCCGGTTGCGGATGGCGGTCGCCGAACTGCGGCAACCATCGGGCATAACTCAAACGCACGGCCTGGTCCAGCTCACCGTGGGCGGCAGCCTCCGCCAGAGGCTCCGGCCAGGAGATCCGTTTCTGGCGCGGGTCCGCCTCAGCCCGCTCCGGGGCTATCGGGTACCCGGCGCCATGGACTACCGCACCATGCTGCATCAGCAGGGCATCTGGCTCTCGGGCTGGGCGGAAACGCCGCTGCACATCGTACCACTGCCTCAAGAACCAGCCTTGCCCTGGCCAACCCGGCTGCGTTTCCTGCCGGAACGGCTGCGGGTTCAGGCCAACAACCTCGTCGCCCAGCTGGCCCCGCCGCCGAGCATACCGCTTTATCAGGCCTTGCTCACCGGCAGCCGTGGCGATGTGCCGGACGAGGTTCTCGAACACTTCAAGGCCACCGGCGCCATGCATCTGCTCGCCATCTCGGGCATGCACCTCGGCCTGGTCACCTTGCTCTTCTCCAGCCTTACACTTTGGCTGCTCAAGCGCTCCACCTGGGTGCTTCTCCACCTGCCGGCCCGCAAACTCGCCCTGCTGCTCACCCTGCCTTTACTCATAAGCTATGCCGCGATCACCGGGCTGCAACCGCCGGCGGTCCGCGCCCTTATCATGGTGCTGGTTTTCATGGCCGCCATTTTCCTCGACCGCCAGTGGTGCAGTCTGAACAACCTCGCCATCGCCGCTTTGTTGATCCTGTTGCTGGAGCCGACGAGCCTTGTCGGCGCCTCATTCCAGCTCTCCTTTGCCGCCACCGCGGCCATCATCCTGGCCTACCGCTTCCGCTTTCCCCTGCTGCCTGTCCCGCGGGGAACGGTCAGCCACCGGCTGCGCGCCTGGCTCATCACCAGCCTTACCATCTCGGTCATCGCAACATTGGCTACCGCCCCCCTGTCACTCTTTTATTTCAACCGGCTGTCGGTCCTCAGCCCCCTCACCACCCTCCTCCTTACACCGCTGCTCTGTTTCTGGGCCATCCCGCTGGGACTTGTCGGCCTCGCCCTGGCTGCGTCCTTCCCAACCCTGGCCAGTCATTTCTTTGTCGCCGGCGGCTGGGGTATCACCGCCTCGCTGGCCGTGGTGGAACACCTGGCCGCACTCCCTTGGGCCTCGTTCTTCCTGGTCACGCCGACAATATTCGAGCTGACTGCCGGCCTTGCCGCCGTCCTGGCCGTACTCGCCTGGCAGACCGGAAAACCCGCCCGCCTCGCGGCGGCTATCCTGCTGACCATCCTGATCGCCTCGCCGCTCATCCGCCACACCCTGCGCCGCTCGAACTCCACCAGCCAAGTCAGCTTTCTCGACGTTGGTCAGGGCAACGCGGTGGTGGTGGAACTGCCCTATGGTAAAACCGTACTGGTCGATGGTGGCGGCAGGGAGAGCGATCATTTCAACGTGGGCGAACGACTCATCGCCCCCTTTCTCTGGGGCCGGGGCATCGCGACCCTCGACGCCGTGGTGGTCAGCCACCCGCATACCGACCACTGGAACGGCCTGCCGTTTGTCATCGACCACTTCCGGCCCGCCACCCTGTGGATCAATGGCGACCGGCAGGGCGAGGCCGACTATGCCGGCTTGCTGGCAAAGGCGGCGGCTTTGGGTATCGCCATCAAGGTACCGCAGCCGGGGGACACCCTGTGCCGGAGCGGCGCGGCAAGCCTGCGTAATCTCGCGGACCTCCATCTGATCGCGACGGGGCCGGGAAAACCGGCCGGAACCAACGCCAGATCCGGCCGAACCGATGCCAACAACCAGAGCCTGGTGCTCCGGTTCCGCCACGGCAACCAGGCCTGCCTGCTGCCCGGCGACATCGACGCAGCCCATGAAAAACATCTTCTGCGGCAAGGGAAACTAAAAAGCGCGGTGCTGCTGGCGCCGCATCATGGCAGCAGGCACTCCGGCAGCCCGCAATTCATCACGGCGGTGAAACCGCAGACCATCGTGGTCTCGGCCCAGGGCGGCAGCAAGGCCAGCTTCCCCCATCCGGAGAAGCGAAAGATGTGGCAGGAGATGGGCATCCCGGTGCTGGTCACCGGCGACAGCGGCACCATCGGGATGCATGTGGAGGGCGAGACCGTGCTGGTCATGCCCCTCGGTGATTAGACGTCGGTGAAATCCGCCGGCGGCTTCTTGAGGAACTGGGCGAACTTTGCCTTGTCGATGCAGTTGACATAGGCGTCCTCGGCCGCGATCCACCCCTTATTCAACAGATCGAGAATGGCGTCGTCCAGGGTCTGCATGCCGAACTTCTTGCCGGTCTGCATGGCCGAGGGAATCTGGTAGGTCTTGCCCTCACGGATCAGGTTGCGCACCGCGGGTGTGCAGATGAGGATTTCCAATGCCGCGCAGCGTCCCTTCTTGTCGATCCGTTTGAAGAGTGTCTGGGAGACCACCGCCTTCAAGGCATCCGCCAGGGTGGAACGCACCTGGGCCTGCTGGCTGGAGGGGAAGATCTCGATGACGCGGTCCACGGTCTTGTGGGCGTTCAGGGTGTGGAGGGTGCCGAAGACCAGGTGGCCGGTCATGGCCGCCTCCATGGCCAGGGCAATGGTTTCGAGGTCGCGCATTTCGCCGACCAGGATGATGTCCGGGTCTTCGCGCAGAGCCCCGCGCAAGGCCGCGGAAAAGCTCCTGGTGTGCAGCCCCACCTCGCGGTGGTTGACGATGCAGTTCTGGCTCTTGTGCACGAACTCGATGGGGTCCTCGATGGTGAGGATGTGGTCCTTGCGGAGCTTGTTGGCCTGATCGACGATGGCGGCCAGGGTGGTCGATTTACCGCTGCCGGTGGGGCCGGTCACCAGCACCATGCCCTTGGGCAGGGTGGCGAGCTTGGAGACCACCCCCGGCAGGCCGAGTTGCTCGCAGGTGAGGATGGTGCTGGGAATCTCGCGGAAGACCGCGCCGATCCCGTATTTCTGCTGGAAGAGGTTGCCGCGGTAGCGGGCCAGCCCCGGAATCTCGTAGCCGAAGTCGATGTCGCCCGTCTCCTCGAAGATCTTGATCTTGTCCTCGGAAACGATCTCGTAGAGCATGGCCTTGAGTTCGTCGTTGCCCATCACGTTATATTTGACCTTTTCCATCTCGCCGCGAATCCGCAGGATCGGCTGCTGGCCCGAGACCATATGCAGGTCCGAGGCGCCCTGCTCGTGCATCAGTTTGAAAAAGGCATCGATCTGGGCCATACTGACATCTCCTTCGCTTTCCCGGGTTTCGGATTCTTGAAGAGTGCGGCATTCCGCAGGCAACAATGGTACTATAGCATAAGTCTTTAAAGGGATGACAACCAAAAAACAACAGTAACCGCCCTGGCATCATGGCCTGGATCGACCTCCATACCCATTCGCGCTATTCCGACGGCACCTATACGCCCGCTGCCTTGATCGACCTGGCGGTAAAACGCAAGCTGGCCGCCATTGCGCTGACCGACCACGATACCGTGGCCGGGGTGGCCGAATTTCTGGAATACGCGGCGCAGCGCAGCATTCCCGCTCTCGGCGGGGTGGAAATCAGCGCCTGGCACGGGGAGCTGACCATCCACATCCTGGGCTACGGCCTGGACCACACCAATCCCCGGTTGCTGGCCCAGCTCGCCGAACTCCAGACCACGCGCCACCAGCGCAACCTCGGCATCTTCGACAAGCTCCACCAGCTCGGCATTCAGGCAGAGCTTTCGGAGATCGCCCAGCAGGAAAACGGCCAGATCGGCCGGCCCCACATTGCCCGGCTGCTGGTACGCAAAAAAATCGTCCGCACGACGCACGAGGCCTTCAGCCGGTTGCTCAAGCGCGGTGGGGCCGCCTATGTGGAAAGCCTCCGCATCCATGCCACCGACGCCATCCGCATGGTGCGCGAGGCCGGCGGCCTGGCCATGCTGGCCCATCCCGCCATCATCGACGCCAAGCTCGACGCCGTGGCCGAACTGGTCCGGCTCTTCAAACCCGAAGGACTTTCCGGCATCGAGGCCTACTACTCCACCCACACCAGAAAACAGACCAAAACCCTGCTCGACCTGGCTACCGAACACGGCCTGCTGGTCTCTGGCGGCACCGACTTCCACGGCGATACGCGTCACGGTGCCCCCTTGGGCGGCACCACAGCCACAGTCCGGGTTCCACTCACCGTGTACGACCAGCTCAAAACCGCACTGCCGCTTGCAAGATGATCGGAATTAACACTTCGACATCGTGAGCAGCAACATCATGATGCCGGAGGAGGACATCATCCTTATCGTCGATGTCAAGCCGGTCGCCGACCAGGCAACCTGACATCGTTGCTTGACTCGCGCCCGTCCGCCTGCTAGGTTGAGGGCTGACATCCCCCTTTTCCCGCGGAGCAAAAGGTTTGCCATGCATACGGTCCTGGTGGTCGACGACGAACCCAATTATCTGGTGGTCCTCTCCGAGCTTTTACACGAAGAAGGCTACGAGGTCTTTACCGCGCAGAACGGTGAAACCGCGCTTCACATCGTGCAGGAGACCGATCTTGATCTGGTGATCACCGACATGCGCATGCCCGGCATGGACGGGCTCGCCCTGCTCAAGGCAGTGAAGGAAGACAATCCCAACCTGCCGGTCATCATGGTGACCGCCTTCGGTGAGGTGGAAAAGGCGGTGGCGGCCATGCAGGCCGGGGCCTTCAACTACCTGAGCAAACCATTCAACAACGATGAACTGGTCGTAAGCGCTCAGAAGGCGATCGAGCACTACGCGATCCTTCGGGAGAACACCCGGCTGCGCGACGAGATGCGGGTACGCACCGCGTTCGCCAACATGGTGGGCAAAAACCGGAAGATGCAGGAGATTTACACCCTCATCCAGAAGGTGGCGCCCACCACCACCTCGGTGCTCATCACCGGCGAGTCCGGCACCGGCAAGGAACTGGTGGCGCGGGCCATCCATTGCCACAGCCGCCGCGAAAAACGGCCCTTCATCTCGCTCAACTGCGCCGGACTGCCGGAAACGCTGCTCGAAAGCGAACTCTTCGGCCACGAAAAAGGCGCTTTCACCGGCGCCATCGCCCTGCGCAAGGGGCGTTTCGAACTGGCCGACACCGGCACCCTCTTCCTCGACGAGGTGGGCGAGATGCCGATGACGCTCCAGACCAAGCTGCTGCGGGTCTTGCAGGAACGCGCCTTCGAGCGGGTCGGCGGCTCCCAGACCCTGCACGTGGACGTCCGCATCATTGCCGCCACCAACAAGGATCTCAAGGAAGAGGTGGAGCAGGGCCGTTTCCGCGAAGACCTCTACTACCGGCTCAACGTGTTGCACATCCATCTGCCGCCGCTACGGGAGCGCATCGACGACATCCCCATGCTGACCGCCCACTTCGCGACCAAGTTCGCCAAGGAGATGCAGCGGCCGAATCTCGACATCGCGCCGGAGACCGTCCGCCTTCTCACCACTCTGCCGTGGGAGGGCAATGTGCGCGAACTGGAAAACACCATCGAACGGGCGGCGGTGCTCTGCTCCGGCGATCTGATCCGGCCGGAAGATGTCCAGCCCGATACCGCCACCGGACACGAGAGCGTGCAATGGAACGAGGGGCTCGACGTGGAGCAGCTCATGCCGCCCAACACCCCGCTGCCCGACGTGTTGAACGCCATCGAAAAGAAACTGGTAGAGAAGGCCCTGGAACGGGCGGACCACGTGCAGACCCGCGCCGCGGAAGCGCTGGGCATCACCAAGAGCCTGCTCCAGTACAAGATGAAAAAGTTCGGCCTGCACCGGCGTTGAGCCGCAGGGGAGCAGGACGTCCCCGGCCATCGCTCCCCTCCCGCCGCGGCCGTAAGCCTCCCCTTTTCTGATTGCAGTCTGGCAAGAAGATATTTAGAATAAAAATATTAGGAATTCAATCCTTGGCAAAGGAGACCGTGGTGAACGCGACCGATCTCTTCATTATCCTTGCCGGCCTGAGCCTGGTTGTCATTGTCGCGACCCTCATCCCGACCATCCTGCAAATCCGGCGCACCTATGCCAAGGCCGAGGCAGCGATCGACAGCATCGGCAAGGAACTTCCTCCCCTCTGCCGGCAAATCACCAGCGCTGCCAGCGAGGTGGAGTTGCTCTCCGCCTCCCTGGGGGGCAAAATCGAGCAAACCGACAAGGCCTTCCAGGCCCTACGCCAGTCGGCAGACACTCTCCTCCTGACCAGCAACCTGGTCAAGGAGGCGGTACGACCGGTAGTCACCAATCTTGGCGGGCTTTCCGCCGGTGTCAGAACGTTCACCAATTTCCTGTTCCGTTCACGCGATTAACGAGGAGGTGGTCCCATGCATCATAACCGAGATGACAGTTGCAGTGCGGGCATTGCGGTCTTGTCCTTTCTGAGCGGCGCCTTGGTCGGGGCGGCCATCGCCCTTCTGACCACGCCCAAAACCGGCCGCGAAACGCGAGAAATGCTGGCGGGCTATGGTGAAGATTTGCGGGAAAAGGCCAAGCACCTGCCGGAAGAACTGCGGGAGCAGGCGGGTACCGTGGTGGAACGCGGCAAGGAGATGATCGAACAGGGCAAGAACCTGATCGCAAGAGGCACCGAGCTGGCGACCCAGGGCAAGGAATATCTCGATGAAAAGAAGCGAACCTTATCCGCGGCCATCGAGGCCGGGAAGAAGGCGATGGAACAGGAAAAAGAGGCCCTGAACCGCGCCCTCGAATCCGAAGAGGTCTGACAAATACGGGGCAGCGTCCACCGGCGCTGCCCTTTCTCCTGCCGCTATTCTCCTGAACGCGCCCCGCCCCAATTGAGCTTGCCACGCAGAATCTCGAAGTACCCTTTGCGGGGCGAGCAGATGAGTTTGAGCGGTTTTTCCGCCGCCTCTACCTCCAGCGTGTCGCCCGCTTGCATCTCCCAGGCGAACTGGCCATCAACGATCACCTTCACGTCGCGGCCGGTGCGGTTGTTGCGCCCGTCGGCCAGTTTGGTCCGCAACCGGGCCGCGGGCGGCAGCAGGATCGGTCGACTCTCCAGCATGAAGGGGCAGATGGGCGTCACCAGCATGGCCTGGAGGCGGGGGTGGACAATCGGGCCGCCCGCGGAAAGGTTGTAGGCAGTGGAGCCGGTCGGGGTCGAAAAAATCAGGCCATCCGCCCGGTAGGTGGTGATGTATTCGGCATCGGCCCAGGCACTCAACTCCACCAGCTGATCGATATTGCCCTTGCTGATGACCACGTCGTTCAAGGCATAAAGCCAGTCGCCAGTGCCGGCCGGGTTGGCAAGGCGGACCTTGAGCATCAGCCGCTCCTCCACCGTCATCTCGCCGGCCAGAATCTGCTCGAAGACGGCGTAGCGTTCATTCACCGAAATCTCGGTGAGAAACCCCAGCCCACCCAGATTGACGCCCACCACCGGAATCTGGCGGGCGCTCGCCTGATCCGCCACGTGGAGCAGGGTGCCGTCGCCACCGAGGATGACCAGAAGGCCCATGCCTGCCTGCACCTCGCCAACCACCACGGCAATGCCACGCTGGCCAAACCACGCCGCCAGCTCTTCGCCGATGCGGCGCGGCTCGTCGGAGCCCTTCTTGAGGATGATGCCGACCTTGCGGATCGCCATGGCCATCAATCAGCAGAGCCTTTGGCGAGCTGCCGGGAACGGATGGTGGCCGCCTCCACCGCGTCCATGATCAGACCGCGGAAGGCGCCGCGCTCCAAGGCGTGGAGGCCGGCGATGGTAGTGCCGCCCGGCGAGGTGACCATGGCGCGCAGTTCGGCCGGATGGCACTTGGTCTCCAGAGCCAACTGCACGGAGCCGAGAACAGTCTGCACCGCCAGGGTCTCGGCCACCGTCCGCGCCAGGCCCACCTTGACCCCGGCATCGGTCAGCGCCTCCAGGAAGGAGAAGACATAGGCCGGCCCGCTGCCGGAAAGGCCGGTGACCGCATCAAGGTAACATTCATCGAGCACCACGCTGACGCCCACCGCATCGAAGATGGCCTTGGCCCGCTCCAGATCCTTTTCCGTGGCGTACCGCCCCGGGCTGAGCGCCGAGGCGGCAGCCAGCACCAGCGCCGGGGTGTTGGGCATGACCCGGATCACCCTGGCCCGGCAATGGGAAAGGCAGCCCTCCAACAACGCCAGGGGCACCCCGGCGGCGATGGAGATAAGCAGATGGTTGGCGGTGACCAGTTCGCGGGATTCCTCCAGCACCGCTTTCACCACCTGCGGCTTCACCGCCAGGACCACGATCTCGCACTCCTGCCAGACCTTGCCCGCCGTGGCGTGGGTCTTGATCTTGTATTCCCTGGCCAGCGTTTCCCGCCGTTCCCGGCTGGGGTCGGCCGCCACCAGATATTTCGCCTGCACCAATCCAGAGGCGAGCATGCCCTTCACCAGGGCCTCGGCCATACGGCCTCCTCCGACAAATCCGATCTTTTGTGTCAAGCCCATCGCCTCTCTCCTGTTGCGCGGTGCGTTGTTACCATAATTTCTTTTGATGTACCGCACTTCTCCGTGCATTTCAATGAATTACCGGCTCCCTGCCACCCGTTTCTTACCGCCACCGCAATGAAAAAAGGGAGAGGTTGCCCTCTCCCCTGAACAACAAATCTCCGCTCTGCACGGCTACGGCATTGCCCGCACCGTATCGCCGACGAGTACCTGATGGTCGCTTGCCGGCAGCACCAAGGCCGCGGCCGTGGTCGGATTCACGGTCAGCACCGCCACCGTCGCCGACTGTCGCCGGTCATCGCCGTTCTCGGCTCCGCTGACCCGCAATCGGTCGCCAGGGGCCAACCCCTGTTCCGCGCCAGCATCCAGGTAAACAATATCCTTCTGGGCCGCAAAAAGGCGATTGAACTCCACTGCCACCACGGTGGCGTTCACTGCAGCGGTCTGGTCCTTTACCGTGAGCGGCGCCAGAGGTGCCGCCAGCGGCCCCAGCAGATCGCCCTCCTGCACAACGTCATACGCTTTGGTGATCTTGGCCAGCTGCCGCTCGCTTTGCAGCGCCACCACCTCGGCCGTGCCGATCTCAGCCAGCAGCCGGCCTGGGCTCAGGCTAAAAACGTGGGGATGGGCGACTTTGCCCAGATCGCGATACACGCCGTACACCGCGCCAACCTTGGCATCGGCCGCCTGGACAAAGATGGTGCCGCCGCCAGCATCACCGCGCCAACCTTGCTGGGTCGTCAGCACCATGCCGTCATGCGGCAGGTCCGAAGTGATCTGGCCAACGCCGCGTTCGTGCCGGATGACCAAGGCCCCTTCCGCTGCCTTGGCCTTCACCGGTTCATCCCGGATGACGTTCAGGGCCAGCGGCGGGCCGGAACGCTCGATGGCCGGAATGGCAGCAGGTGGTGGCGCAGGCGCCACAGTAGCCATTGCCGGCTTGATCTTCTTGCCCGGAAGTTTCACCACCTGGCCCGGCTTGATCCGGTTCGGATCCTTGATCCCGGGGTTCTGCTTCCAGACATCGGGCCAGGCGCGGGGATCCCGCAGGTAAGTGCCGCTGATATCCCAGAGGGTATCGCCTTTCCGCACCAGGTGTTCGGTAGTCTCACCCGCTGCTCCCGCCATCAGGGGCACCGCGCGGCAAAGCAGTCCGCAACAAAGCAGGGCCGTGAGGCCCAATGTCTTTTTCCGCATCCCGATCTCCTCCCTCCCTCTCTTACATTTTGTGGGGAACAGCCGCGGTTATTGTCGCTGTTTTCGTTTGCCTTGTCAACTCACGGCGCGGCAGCCACAAAGTCGGCGGCCGGGAGTCCTACAACCCGGCCAGACACTGGGCCAGGGTCGCCGGGGTATCCACCTGGATGGTCTTGTGGCGGTATTCGGCCGGGATGATCTTCTTGAGCAGCCCGGTGAGCACCGTCTTCGGGCCCACCTCGATGAAGACCTCGACCCCGGCGGCCACCAGATGCTGGACGATCTCATACCAGCGCACCGTGGAGGCGATCTGCTGCGCCATGATGGAACGGATAACAACAGGATCAGCTTCCGCCGCGGCAGTCACATTGAAGAGCAGCGGGGTGTGCGGGGCCTTGACCTGCGCCTTGGCCAGGGCCTGCTCGAAATCCGGCACCGCGCCCTTGATCAGGTCGCTGTGCCAGGCGCCGCTCACTTTCAGCGGAATGGCCTTGCCGCCCTTCTCCTTCACCAGCTCGGCCGCCGCCTCCAAGGCCGCGACCTCGCCGGAGATGACGATCTGCTCGGCGGAGTTATGATTGGCCAGGGTGAGCGCGCCCTTGGCCTGGGCCGCGGCGACAATGCCGCGCACCGTGTCGATGTCGAGCTTCACCACCGCGTGCATGCCGCCGGGATGGGCACCTGCCTCCCGCTCCATGAGCCGGCCGCGTTCGGTGACCAGGGCCAGCGTCTCCTCCGGGGTCAGCACCCCGGCCGCGCACAGGGCCGCGTATTCGCCGAGGCTGTGGCCGGCAAAGAAATCCGCCTTGACCCCGGCCTTATTGAGCGCCTGCCAGCAGATCAGGTTCACCAGGGTCATGGCCGGCTGGAGATAAAGGGTGCGGGTCAGCTCCTCCATGGGGCCTTCGAGACACAAACGGCCAAGGGGCATGCCACTCACCCGCTCCGCCATGGCCATGAGGTTCCGCGCCTCGGCGTCCGCCTCAAGAAATTCCTTGGCCATGCCCACGTACTGCGAGCCCTGACCGGGGAAAAGGACTGCGATCTTCTGCGCTGCCATAAGAACTCCTTTGGGAGGATTAGAGGATTAAAGGATTAGAGGGGTAGAGGGGTAGAGGGGTAAAAAAACCCTTCCATTCCACCCCATACTTTCCATCGCCAACCTGCTCTGCTCTTCCCCTCTAATCCTCTGATCCTCTACGCCGTCCGTCCAGCATGCTTCCCAGCAGAAAAAGGCCGACGCCCACGGTGATGGCGGCATCCGCCACGTTGAAGGCCGGCCAGTGATGGTCCTGCACGTAGAAATCGAGAAAATCGATCACCGCGCCGAAGCGCAGGCGGTCGATGAGGTTGCCCACCGCGCCGCCGGCGATCAGCCCCAGGGCATGGGGCATGAGCCGCTGCTCGCCGCAGAGCTGGCGCCAGCCCAGGATGATGACGGCGAGCGCCACCCCGGCCACGGCCACGAAAAAAACCTGGCGCAGGGTCGAGTGCTGCCCAGCCAGGATACCGAAGGCCGCGCCGGTGTTGGTGATATAGGTGAGGCTGAAAAAACCGGGGATCACCTCCCGGCTGTCATGGAGCAGGAAGTTCGCCACAATGAACCACTTGCTGAGCTGATCCAGGGCCACCACCCCGGCGCCCCACAAGACGAGCGGCAGAAACGAGGGCTTCCCGCCCATCAGGAGGCCACCCACTGAACGCAGCGGCCGCAAAGATCAGGCCGGGCCGGGTCGGAGCCCACGCTTTCGGAACGGGTCCAGCAGCGGGCGCATTTCTGGCCGCTGGCCGCGGCCACCGCCACCTGCAACCCCGGAATCTCCTCGCTCGCATAGGTCACATCGGTCAGGGCGCCCCCGGTTTGGTGCATGTCCGAGACAATGGTGATGTCTCGGAGCGTCGCGAAATTGGCGGTAACGAACCCTCCCAGCTCGCCGGTGGCGGCCACCGTCACCACGGCCTCCAGGGAATGGCCGATCACCTTGTTCTGGCGCGCGATCTCCAGGGCCTTGGTCAACTCGCCCCGCACCTTGAGAAGCTGCTCCCACTTACGGGCCAGCGCCTCGTCCTGCAAGCGCGTTTCCTTGACCGCCGGGAACAGGGCGACAAAGACCTGCGCTTCCCGCTGCGGATCGGCGGGCAGAAACTCCCACGCCTCGGCAGCCAGGAAGGAAAGCACCGGCGCCATGAGCCGCAACAGCCCCTCGGTGATCTCGTAAAAAACCGTCTGCGCGGCCCGCCGCTCGGGCGAGGCTGCTGGCAAAACATAGAGCCGGTCCTTCAGGATATCGAGATAGAGCGCGCTCAGGGTCACGGTGCAGAACTGGGAGAGGCTGTGGTAGACCAGATGGAACTCGAAGGTCCCGTAGGCCGCGAGCATCCGCGTCTTGAGCAGTTCGAACTGGGCCAGGGCCCAACGGTCCAGCTCGCCCATCTCGGCGTCCGCCACCCGGTCGGTGGCCGGGTTGAAGTCGTAGAGGTTGCCCAGCATGAAACGCACGGTGTTGCGGATCTTGCGGTAGGCATCGGCCAGTTGCTTGAGGATATCGTCGGAGATCTTGATGTCGTCGCGGTAATCCTCCGAGGCGGCCCACAGGCGCAGGATCTCGGCCCCGTAGTTCTTGATGATGGTCTCCGGCGCGATGACGTTGCCAATGGACTTGGACATCTTCTTGCCCTGGCCGTCCACCACAAAACCGTGGGTGAGCACCCCCTTGTAGGGCGCATGGCCGCGGGTGCCCACCGCCGCCAGCAGCGAACTCTGGAACCAGCCGCGATGCTGGTCGCTGCCCTCGAGGTAGAGATCGGCTGGCGCCGCCAGCTCGTCGCGCGCCTCCAGCACGGCGGCATAGCTCACCCCGGAGTCGAACCAGACGTCGAGGATGTCCTCCTCCTTGATGAACTCCTGGCTGCCGCACTTGGCACAGGTGGCATCAGGGCCGATGAAATCGCTGAGCGGATGGCTGTACCAGGCATCCGCCCCTTCCTGCTCGAAGAGGGCGGTGATCTTGGCCATCACCGCCTCGTCGTTCCTGATCTCGCCGCACCGGGCGCAATAGGCCACGGTAAGCGGCACGCCCCAGGCGCGCTGGCGCGAGAGGCACCAGTCCGGCCGGCCTTCCACCATGCCGTAGATCCGCTCCATGCCCCATTTGGGAATCCAGGCCACCTGCTTGATCTCGGCCAGGGCTCTGGCCCGCAGGTCGTTCTTCTCCATGGCGATGAACCACTGCTCGGTGGCGCGGAAGGCCACCGGCTTCTTGCAGCGCCAGCAATGGGGGTAGCTGTGGCTGACCTTGCCTTCCTTGAGCAAAAAGCCGCTGGCCGCAAGATCGGCATTGATGACCCTGTTCGCCTCCCAGGTGAACATGCCGGCATACGGCCCGGCCTCGTCGGTGAAACGGCCGTCAGGGCCGACGGGTGAGAGGATCGGCAGGTTGTAGCGGATGCCGCTCAGGTAGTCCTCGCGGCCGTGGCCCGGCGCGGTGTGCACGCAGCCGGTGCCGGCGTCCAGGGTCACATAGTCGGCCAGGATCATCACCGACTCGCGTTCCAGGAAGGGATGGCGGCATTTTTTGCCTTCGAGCAGCCGGGCCGAGAAGGTGGCGATGATCTCGTATTCACCCAGGCCGCACTCCTCCACCACCCGGTCCACCAAGCCCTGGGCCATGAGCAGCACCTCGCCGTTGATCGCCACGGCAACGTAGTCGTAATCCGGATGAAAGGCCACGGCCAGGTTGGCGGGCAGGGTCCAGGGGGTGGTGGTCCAGATCAGGGCTGCCACCTTCTTGCCGGACAAACCCGGGAGTTCGGCGCGGAGGTCGTCCGTTACCGGGAATTTCACGTAGATGGAAGGCGAGGTGTGATCCGCGTACTCGACCTCCGCCTCGGCCAGGGCGGTCTGGCAGGAGGAACACCAGTGCACCGGCTTCTTGCTGCGGGTCACTGCACCCGCAAGGAGGAAGCGGTTGAACTCCCGGGCAATGGCAGCCTCGTATTGGTAGTCGATGGTGAGATAGGGGTGCTCCCAGTCGCCCAGCACACCCAGGCGCTTGAACTCCTCCTTCTGTATCGCGATCCACTTGGCCGCGTACTTGCGGCAGGCGTCACGGAAGGCGATCTTCGAGATCTCCCGCTTCTTGCTGCCCAGTTCCTTATCGACATTGAGTTCGATGGGCAGACCGTGGCAGTCCCAGCCCGGCACGTAGGGGCAGTGGTGGCCGGCCATGCGCTTCGACTTGAGGATGACGTCCTTCAGAATCTTGTTCAGGGCATGGCCCATGTGGGTGCGGCCGTTGGCATAGGGCGGGCCGTCGTGCAGGATGTAGAGCGGCCGGCCGGCCGTGGCCTGCTGCACCGCGGCATAGAGCTTCTGCTCGTCCCACTGCCGCAAGAACTCCGGCTCCCGCTGGGCGAGATTGGCCTTCATCTTGAACTCGGTCCGGGGCAGGTTGAGGGTTGCCTTATAATCCGTATTTTTTTCCGTCATTTCCGTCACATCCCCATGGTCCATACCGTCGAAAAATCAAACGGGTAACATACCAAGTTGGCCCCAAGTTGCAAGGTAAAATTCGGGGATTTCCCAAGGGTTGCGCCCCATCGGGCCGCTTTGAATTGACATGATCGGCATGGCTGCCTATAGTTGACGGACTCGATCGGACTCGAAAAGATGAACGCAGAGACCCCAAGTCGCAAAGAAGGCAAAAGGGCTTTGTTTTTAAAACTTCGCGCCTTTGCGCCTTGGCGTTATAATTCTCTCTCTTTACGGAGTATCCCATGACCAAGATAATCGCCATGGCAGGCAAAGGCGGGGTCGGCAAGACCACCATCTCGGCCCTGCTCATCAACTATCTGCTGGCCAAGGGCCAGACCCCGATCCTGGCGGTGGACGCCGATGCCAATGCCAACCTCAACGAGCTGCTGGGGCTCACGGTAGGGCTGACCATCGGCCAGGTGCGGAAGGAACTCAAAGGCGACATGCCGCCCAACATCACCCGGGATCAATACATGGAGATGAAGGTGCACCAGGCCCTGGTGGAGGCAAAGGGGTTCGATCTGCTGACCATGGGCCAGCCCGACGGCCCCGGCTGCTACTGCGCCGCCAACCAGCATCTGGCCATGACCATGGACCACCTGGCCGGCAATTACAGGTACATCCTGGTGGACAACGAGGCGGGCATGGAGCACTTGAGCCGCATGAACCTGCGGACCATCGACTACTTCTTCGTGATCTCCGACCCCTCGGCCCGCGGTATTCTTACGGCCAAGCGCATTGCCGAACTGACCGGCCCGCTCAGGATCGAGGTGAAGAAGCAGTGCCTGGTCGTGAATAGGGTGCCGGAACCAGCCAGCCCGGAGCTGATGGCCAGGATCAACGAGGCAGTCAGTTCTGCCGACCTGCCCCTGGGCGGCCTGCTGCCGGCCAGCCCCGAGCTGGTGGACCAGGAACTGGCCGGCCGCTCCTACCTCAAGCTCGACGCGAGTGTGCCGGTGGTGGCCAAGGCATTCGCCATCTTCGACCAGTTTCTCAACTGATCAAACGCAACGGCGCAAAGACGCCAGGGGGCGTCTTTCGCAAAACAAGCATACCGGCTCAAGCAAACAGTCGAGGGCAGCAAAAACAGTAGGTCCGAAAAGCCTACCGCTCATGGAGTTCTTCCCGGCTGGCGGGACGGCCGCCCAGGCGAAAATCCGCCTGGGCCGGGTCGGGGACAATGGCCAGTTTCATGCCAAGGCCATGGATAATGTTGTGGAAGGTGCGTAATTCCGGATTCCCCTTACTGGACAAGGCGCGATACAAATTTTCGCGCTTGATATGCGCCCGCTCGGCAACGGCAGCCATCCCGCCCATGGCCTGGGCCACCCGGCGCATGGCCAGCAAGAGCGCGTCGCGGTCCCCTTCCTCGATGGCCGCGGTGAGATACCCCGCCGCAAACTCGGGGTCTTTGAGAAGTTCGTTCAAATCCTGGTCGTAGTCAGTCATGGTCTGCATGGCGCCTATCCTGATGTTCTTGCCAGTACGCCTTGGCGGTTTCAATGTCGCGCCTCTGGGTGCTTTTACCCCCGCCAAGCAATAGCAGCACAATCTGATTGCCATCGTGGGCATAATACACACGCTAACCTGGGCCATGGTCGACCCGCAATTCCATGACACCTGCGCCCACCGCCTTGTGATCGCCAAGGTTGCCAACAACAATCCGGTCAAGCCGGGCCGCGATGCGCTGCATGGCCACACGGTCACGCAAGGCAAGAAACCACTCCCGAAAAGGCTTCTTCCCGGTTTTATCGGCGTAGTAGCTCAGCTGATATTTGGCGTGCCCCATGCCCAAATGTATCATATGCGATACAAATAGCCAAGACAAAAAAGAGGCCCGGCAGGGATTGGTTTCCCGGCCGGGCCGTGCTGTTGAAGCTATCGGGAATTACTTACTACCGTTTGATGTTGATCAGATCGGCCAGCATCTCGTCGGTGGTGGTGATGATCTTGGAGTTCGCCTGGAAGCCGCGCTGGGTGGTGATGAGCTTCACGAACTCGGTACCGAGGTCCACGTTGGACTGCTCCAAAGAGTTCGGGGCAATGGAACCCAGGCCGTTGGTGCCGGGGGCACCGGTAACCGGCGCGCCGGATTCGGTGGTCTCGCGGAAGACGTTACCGCCCTCCTTGCTCAACCCCGCCATGTTGTTGAAGCTCGCCAGGGCCACCTGCGCCTTCTTCAACACCTGACCATTGGAATAATTGCCGGTGATGATACCGCCGGTATCCACGGCCACCGATTGCAGGAAGCCGGCGGCAAAGCCGTCCTGGTCCTGGAAGATGGTGGTGGAGCTGTTGGCGTACTGGGTGGAGGCGAGGGCCTCGGGCTCAAAGGAGGTGCTCACCGAATCACCCATCTGGCTGCCATCCTCGGTCTGGGCACCACTGATTACCTGGAAGGCCGAGGCGCCGTCAAGGCCAAAGATAGAGGCGGTGGGGCCAGGGGTTCCCGGAGGGAAGGAAGAAATGGCGATGTTCAACTGGCTGGTATAGACGGAAGAATCCGCCACCCGGTCACGGATCATCAGGCGACCAGCACCGTCGATGGTGGCGTCCGCGTCAAAAGCGGTTTCAATGGCGTTAAGCATGTCCTGCATCGTGTTCGTGCCGGCGGTGTCGATGGCGTAGGTCAAGTTGACCGGGGTATTGTCCCCTTTGGTGCCACTGAAGACGATATTCCCACTGCTCACCTGATTGCCGTTCATATCGAACACCGAACTCCAGGCGGTATTGGCGGTGATGACCGGCGGACCGCCGCTGGCCGTGGTCAGTGCCTGCCCCATGGAGACCACCTCGCGCTTGGAGGTGGAGACGTTGATCAGGCCGCCGATGGAACTGCTCAGGCTAAAGGCCGCAACCCCCAAGGGCGTCGATTTGGTGGCGTTGGTGGTTCCGGCAAAATTGACTACCGTATCGGCATCGGTACTCGCAAAGCTGATAGTACCGCTAGCAGGAGCGTAGCTCACCGTGAGGGTACCACCCGTATCAAACGTGGTATCGAAAAAATTCATAAGATCGTTAATGGTTGAAGTGCCGGTTACCGTGAAGTCTGCGGCACCGAGCGCAACCGCTGTTCCGTTATCCTTCGTGCCGGTAAACCGCAGCACATCGCCATTGGCCACTACCCGGCCATTGACGTCATCAAAGATATTTACCAGCAGTTCGGTGCCGGCGGCAGGGAATGAGGTTCCGGCGGCATTAATGGCGAGGGGCACAGAAGTACCACCCGCAGTACCAGTCGAAAGGGTTGTCGGCAAGCTGGCACCTTCAAACAACGAGGAGGCGGTATTGGGATTCACAACGCCTACCACCAAATTACCGCTATTAGTGTCGTCATACAGCCGGATAGCGCCTTTGCCGTCGAGCACCGGGGTGGCGGAATAGGTGGTGGCCATGAAATCCATCAGGTTCTGCAAAGTGGAGGCCGCCCCCACCTGAAAACGCGGTGGCGGTGCCGTGGCCAGAGCGGCACCAGCGGTATCGGTGCCGGTAAACATGAACACATCGCCACTCTGGAGTTGAACGCCGGATGAGTCGTAGAGTGCCGTCAATAACGTGGTGGTGCTGGTCGCCGGATTCGTGGCAACCGCATCGGTATAGAATTCATCAGTAGCCGTGGCGATATTGCCGGTTGCTGCCGTGCCGCCGCCAAAGGGATCGGCTTGGTTAATGGAATAGGTAGTGAATTCGTTGACATACATGCCGGAATCACCACCCGAGTCGTCGGTAACGCGAAGCCGCCCCGAGGAATCAATGGTGGCCGTGGCGTTAAATGTTTGGTCCAGTTTCGTCAACAGCGCCTGTACCTTATCCCCAGTTGCCACGGTATAAGAACCGGTCACATAGTTACCCTCGTTGTCATAGCCCGAGAAAACGAAACGATCCCCCACGGTAATCTGGTTACCCGACGAGTCATAGACGTTGGTCATCAGGGTTTCCTTGGTGATGGGGCTGGTGCCGTTCGCGTCGGAGTATGCCCCGCGATTGCTGACCAGCACCTGACGCTGCAGGGTGGGAGAACCATTGTACTGGGCACCCAGATTGAGGGCAATCCGCTGATTGCTGTCAGCGCCGGTGAAGTTCGCCTCGAAGGAATAATAATTGTCCGTGGGGCTCAGGTACAACCGGTTATCGTTGAGCCACGGATCCACCTTGCCGTCCGGCGGCACATCCCAGGCACTGATGCTGGTGATGTCGCCCGAGGTGTTGAAATCGACCACCCCGTACATCAAGGCGCCGGCACCCTTGTGACTTTCGTAATTATACCGTTCGTCGGGCGCATAAGTGACCAGTTCGTCGCCGGAGAGAACGCGCAGGTCTTCCGAGGGCTCGCAGGTGACCAGGAACTCCCACTGGTTGTCCTGGGTGGTGCGGGCAAAATAGGTGGTGATGTCGTGGCTCGCGCCCTTGGAGTCATAGACCTTGATCGCCGTGGTGTAGGCGAAGTTTGCCGCATCGATGGGGTCGGTGGGGTTGGCGCCATACGCATTGGTGCCGTTCCAGGCATCAAAGAGCCTGGTTTCGGTAATCTCGTTCTGCTTGCGGGAATCCACGTTGACAATGACCTCAACCTTGGTGGAGGCCACCG
This sequence comes from Deltaproteobacteria bacterium, assembly GCA_021802775.1. Taxonomy (GTDB): domain Bacteria; phylum Desulfobacterota; class Desulfobulbia; order Desulfobulbales; family Desulfurivibrionaceae; genus JAJZRJ01. Next base: position 3,717 of record JAJZRJ010000039.1, on the reverse strand, counting down.
GCGGTGTGGACTTGCCGAGGTTGATGTCGCCAATGGTGCCGGTCACCTCGCCGGAGGTGGAGTCAATGGACCAGCCCTGCACGTAATAACCCACCGGGTTGACCAGATAGCCTTGCTGGTCGAAGCGGAATTCGCCGGCCCGGGTGTACATATCCGCGGCCGCGCTGTCCGCGGCGCGGAGCATGAAGAAGCCCTGGCCGCCGATGGCAAGATCGGTGGAGGTGGAGGTGGACTCGAACGAGCCCTGGGCAAAGAGGCCGTCCACTGTACTTAGCGTGACACCGCGGCCTACCTGGGCCGAACCAGCGGCCGTGGCCAGCGATTGGGACAACACATCCTGGAAGGTGGCGCGGCTCGACTTGAAGGCAATGGTGTTGACATTGGCCACGTTATCGCCCAGTACGCTCATGGCGTTGCCCATGGTGTTGAGACCGCTGATGCTGGCATAGAGTGAACTCGAAATACCCATACATTGCCTCCTGTTATCTGGTGATGCAGAAAAATTCCGTTGTTATTCGACCGTGATGATGTCGCCCACGCTCATGTTCACATGACCATCGACCTGGACCGTGGCCACACCGCTGTTGAAATCCACGCCCGTAACCTTGCCGGTGCTGCGATACTCCACCGCCACCTCCTGGCCGGCAGCGTCATACGCCTGCACCTCATAACGGTAGGCTCCGTCCTTTACGATTTCGCCCTTGGTGTTTTTGGCATCCCAGGCAAATTGACGCAGCCCTGAGGCCTGATAGCCCAAGGTCTCGATATCCACCAGATGGCCGGCGGCGTCATACACGTTGACGAAGCAGCGGTCCGTGGCGTTAGCCAAGGTGAATTCAGTGGGATTGGCCGTGCCGTTCACCACGCCGATCTGGTCGCCGATGGCCTGAACACTCTTGCCAATCAGGTTGAGCAGTTGCAGGTTGTTCTGCGAAATCTGGTAATTCAGCAGTTTCTCCATGTTGTCCGCCACCTTCATGGTCGCTTCCATGTTGGAGAACTGGGCCATCTGCGAGGCCATCTCGTAGCTGTCCATGGGCTTCATCGGGTCCTGATACTGGAGCTGGGTGATGAAGAGGGTCATGAAATCCTGCCGGTCCAGTTCACTGTCGCCCACCGGCTTGAAGGGATTTTCCGGCTCCAGATAGGGCAGGCCGGTGCTGGTGGTGTTTGTTGCGCTGACGGTCATTGCTGTATCCTCCGTTGCCTAGGCAAAAAAATCGATCCCCGCTTCCCGGCCGGAACCGGCGCCGGGGCGCAGATAGAGCACGTCACTGCCCACCTCGGCCAGGGTGAGCTTCTGCCCCTCGCCGCGGCGTTCCTGCCAACCCTGCACGAACTCGCGCCACGCCTCGGTGTTCCCATCGTGCTGCTGATTGACCGAGACCATGCACTCCTCGAGGGTGAAACCTTGCTGCTCCAGGTTCTGCTGGAACATGTCCATATTCTTTTCCAGCACTTCCTTGACCCGGCTGTTTTCCATGGCAAAGGAGACGGCCACATGGTTGTCGCGCACCATCATCTCCACCTTGACCTCGCCCAGTTCCTTGGGATAGAGGCGAAGGATCAGATGGTGCTCATTGGCGCGCAGGCCGCGGATAACGCCCTCGGAGATGCGCGAAAGGGTTTGCTGTTCCAAGCCTGGCGCCGGGCGGGGCACATGATGCGGCGCCTTGACCTCGTGGGGGGGAGTCTGCTGTTCAGGCCGCGCAACCTCCGCGCCGGTGTGCGGAATCGCCGGGCGATGGGTGATGGGATCAGCGTCCTCGCGCGGCGCCACCATGGCCGCCTCGGCCGGGTCCCCATTTTCTTGCGGGGTGTCGCTGGCAAGGGCGCCGGCATCCGCTTCGGACTCGGCAAAAACACCCTGGGCCGCATCCTGGCCGTGAGCCCCATCATTCTCTGTGAGCTCCGGCGCGACCGGGGGCCTGGCCGGCGTTTCAGCGCCCGGCACTTTTTTCACCCGAACCGAGGCGAGATCTACATTATCAAGCAGCGCCCGGTAGGTCTCCTCCACCGCCTTCTGCACCGCCGGGGTCCAGCCCACGGTTTTTTCGGCAAACCCGGCCTCGGCAAAAATTGCCTTGAGGTCGGCAAGGAGGTTGGGAATATCGGGCTTATGTTCGCTATCGGCAATGTTCCGGAGCCCGTCGGCCAACAGATTCCGCAGGCGGTCCAGGGTCATGGTGACGGGTTGCAGCGGCTGGTTCGGGTTGTCCCACGGGGTGTGGCGCTCGGGCAGCAGGGCGCGCTGCATGAGTTTAGAGACCCCGGCCTCGTCGAGCAGACCCTGCAACTGCTCGCCTTCCCACGCACTCAGCCTGGTGGGCTGGGCAGCCTGCGCGCCGCCCAGGGCATCAAGGAATTTGGCCAGGTCGAGCTGGTTGTCGCCGGTCACCGATTTCCCGCCGATCTCCTGAATCTTCTCCACCGGCACGCCCATGCGCTCCAGGATCAGTTCCAGCATGGGCAATTCGGTTTCCGCCACGGTCACCGGCTTTTCATTCTGCGCTGCCTGGAAATGGTTGACCAGCGTGGCCAGCAGTGAATCAAGCTCGATGGTGCCCTGATTCGCCTCGAACTGCTGCATGAGCGCCGCGGTCTCCGTTTCGCTCATGCCGGCATCTCTGGCCAGCTTGGTGAGCAATGAGGCGTCGGGCAGGGTGAAGGTCCAACCGCCGGGGCCGGCATCCCCATCCTTGGCCTGACTGCGAATTTCGGCCAGAAACTGGCCAAAGAGGGCGTGGAGACTGGCGTTATCCGCCGCATCGTCCGCGGGTTTTGCCGCCGGCGGGGCGGATTTTTCCGCCCCCTTTACGGCCGCCTTGGCCACTTTGTCCCGGCTGGTGCCGAGCAGATTTTTCCGCGCGGCCGGCTCCGCGACCATCTTCCGCTCCAGATAGTCGGAGAAGGAAGAACTTTTATCCGCCCGGCCGAGGACCTTGGCCTCGGGACGGGCGCCCGGATCGCGCGCTGGAATCGCTGGGATCATCAAATTTTCCACGGTCGCTCCTCTTCGTGTGGTTCCCCCTGCCAGACGGTCCGCGCCCGGCACCTGTCCCCCGTTTTAGCAAGAGGTGTGCCAGTGACCTCGACGGTTGCCGGACTGCAACGGGAAATACTGATGCAAGTAAGGGAAACAGGAAAAAGAGCGGGCACAGCGAAGAGAGGAAAAGCAGAAAAAATCAGACCTACCCGGACGATTTTGCCGGGTGCCTGGGAGGGGGAATGGCTGACTCGGGAAAAAGGAGGAGGGTGGAGACCCACCGGACAAAATAGAGAAGCTATTTTTTCTGGACAAGCTGCCTATCGGACCGTGCTGCCCATCACCTCCAACATTACCAAAGTCTATCCCTTCGAGGTCTTTCTCGATCCAGAGGAATCAGGGCTGCCCAGGCCATCCAAGGCCCAGGCCCAGCAGATTCGCACCATTGCCAAGGAGCGCATCATCGGCGCGGCCCAGGGACACCTTGGCAAGACACGGCTGGCCGCGGTCGAGGGGGCCATCCGGCTCCATCTGGGCCTGTAATCCGCCGCAGCCGTATCCTTGCCCCTGCGAACCACACCGATCATCCCGGAACAAAAAACCACCTGAGAATTCGCTCGACCGGGGCGCCGCTCTCCAGACTGAAAGTCACCCTGCGCGATTCGCCCCCCCGATCTGACGCCGCTTTGCTGTACCGTCGGATATCCGGCAAGGAGCCCGGTCAACCACAG
>JAJZRJ010000005.1 GCA_021802775.1 Deltaproteobacteria bacterium | reverse complement strand
CAAGGAGGAGTTTCGTTAGCTGGCGAGCACCGGGAAGAACCAGATCGCTAGCTGCATCACCCCGAGGGTGTAGACCCCGGCCAGGACGTCGTCGAGCATGATGCCGACGCCGCCGTGGCAGCGCTGGTCGATGAGGCGGATGGGATAGGGTTTGAGGATGTCGAAGAAGCGGAAGACAAAGAAGGCGAGGCCCCAGGCCGGCAGGGTCATGGGCACCGCGATGAGGCCGATGAGCATGCCCACCACCTCGTCGATCACCACTAGGCCGGGATCGGCACGGTCCAGAATTTTTTCCGCCGAGCCGGCGGCGCCCACGCCGAGGAAGAAGAGGCCGGTCAGCGTCAGGGCATAGGGCAGCGGCGCCAGGCCGAGATACAACAAGAGGAACTGGATGGGGAAGGCAAGCAGCGTGCCCCAGGTGCCGGGGGCAATGGGCAGGTAGCCCAGGCCCAGGCCGGTGGCAATGGCCATCAGCAGCTTATCCATGCTGGTGTTCCCTGGGGATGAAGGCCTCGAGCGCCAGGCCGCTGATGTGGGCGTAGATCCGTTTGAGCGGCACGCCGTGTTTGGCGGCGGCTGCGCGGCAGGATTCGTATTCCGGGTAGAGCACCACCCCGGCCGGGGTTTCCACCCGTTTGACGCCGATGGCGCCCCATGGGGTCTGCACAATGCCGGGCTGGCGCGGCAGGGTGAGCCGCTGCGCGGTGTGGAAGCGCAGGCCAATGGCCGTGGTCTCGCTCAGGATGCACTGCTTGATCGCCAATGCCTGGGCCGGATCAGCCAGCACGGTGAGCAAAAAGCCGGGCCGGCCTTTCTTCATCTGGATCGGCGCCAAGGACACGTCGAGCGCCTTGAGGCCAAACAACTGCTCGCAGAGATAGGGGAACCCCTCGGGCGCCCAGTCGTCGAGATGGGTCTCGATGACCTCGATGCCCTGGGCCTCCCGGGGTTGGTAGCCGTGGCCCAGCACCAGCCGGAGCAGATTGGGCTGGCCGTTGGCCAGTTGCTGCGTGCCGCTGCCGTAGCCCACGGCCTGAATGGTCATAGGGGGCATGGGGCCGAACTCCTGGCAGAGCGCCTTGACCACGGCCGCGCCGGTCGGGGTGACCAGTTCCTGGCTGAGTTCGACGCCGTAACTCGGCAGCCCGTGGGCCAGCTCCAGCACGGCCGGGGCCGGCAGCGGCAGTCGGCCGTGGGCGCATTCCACCCAGCCGCGCGGCATGGGCAGCGGCGCGCAGACGAGTTTTGTTATTTTCAGATATTCCAGGCCAATGGCTGCGCCGACGATATCGACAATGGAATCCGCGGCCCCGACCTCGTGGAAGTGCACCTCTTTCGGCGTCATACCGTGCACCTTGGCTTCCGCCTCGGCCAGAACGGCAAAGACCGCCAGGGCTTTTTCTCTGACGCCCGATGGCAGGGCGCTCTCGCCAATCATCATCCGAATCTGCGGCCAGGTGCGGTGGGGCTGTTGTTCCGTCACCTCGACGCACACCTGTTTCGCCTTGATGGCGCCGTTCTTCCGATCCTCCACCCGCACCTGATAGCCGGCGAGCGGCAGCAGGGCGAGCTGATCGGTCAGCACCGCCATGGGCAGCCCGGCGTCCAGCAGGGCGGCGAGCAGCATGTTGCCGGCAATGCCGGAAAAGCAGTCGAGATAGCCAATAATCGGCAGGGCAGGGTTACTCATCCTTGTTCACCCGGCAGTAGTCGGTTCCCTCGCCTTCCTTGGGCAGGGTCTTGCTGTAGCGCGCCAGAAAAGCGAGGATCCGGTGGCGGTAAAGGTAGCAGGGCAGGGTCACTGCCGCGGCGATCAGAAGCAGAACGGCCAGCCGCAGGTAGTTGCCGCTCTGCAACTCCGCGCCCTGGTAGGAGAGGAGCAGGGTGCCTGGCAGGCGGCCGACGATGGCGACGAAGAGGAAGGCCGGCAGCGGCATGTGGCTCAGGCCCAGGAGGTAGGAGAGGGAATCCTTGGGAAAGCCGGGGATGATGAAGAGCACAAAGGGCACCACGAAATCGCCCTTGCACACCAGGTGGTTGAAGCGCTGGTAGATCTTCATCCGTTCCAGTTGCCTGCGCACCAAATCGCTCAGGATGCGGCCGATGACAAAGGCAAGCCAGGAGCCGACGGAAAGGCCGATGGTCGAGTAGAGGAAGGCGGCCCAGCCGCCGAAGAGATAGCCGCCTAAAGCGCCGCTCGCCTCGCCGGGGATGGGCGCCAGCACCACCTGGAGGATCTGGAGGCCGATGTAAAGGAGCGGTGCGAGCACGCCGTGGGCCAGGATCGCCTCCCGCAGGGCCTCACCCTTCTGCATGGCGTTTTCGATGTGAAAGAGGGTGTCGTAGAGCAGGGTGTCGTGGGTGACGGCGTAGACAATGACGCCGCCCACCGCGGCCAGCAGGAGGATGAGCCAGAAGAGGCGCTGTTTGAGGAAGCGGGTCATGAGATGAAGCGGCTGCCTGGGGCAATGGGATAACCGCGGAGAAAATCAGCGGCTGGCAACCGTTTGCCGCCATCGCGCTGGAGTTCGCCGACTTGCAGCAAGGCCTCGCCGGTGGCGACCAGCAGCCCCGCCTTGTCGGCGCGGATCACCGTGCCGGGCGGATCGGGGACGGCCGCCGTGACCACCGCGGGCTTGAACAGCCGGATGGTCTCGCCGTTCAAAACCGCATGGGCCGTGGGCCACGGGTCGAGCCCCCGGATCAGGCAGCTCAGGTCGCGGGCGGATCGCTGCCAGTCGATAACGCCCATCTCCTTGGTGAGCGGCGGCGCGTCGGTGGCCAGGCTGTGGTCCTGCGGCTGGCGGGGGAGTTTGCCGGCCTTGAGCAGGTCCAGCGCCTCGATGAGGGTCTGGCCGCCCAGGGCCGCCATGCGGGCCGCCAGGGTGGCGGCGGTATCCTCCGGCGTGATCGCCAGGGCGCGGGGCAGCAGGATATCGCCGGTGTCCATGCCTTCGTCCATCTGCATGATGGTGATGCCGGTCTCCTGCTCGCCGCGGAGGATCGCCCACTGAATCGGCGCCGCACCCCGGTACTTGGGGAGCAGCGAGCCGTGGACGTTGATGGTGCCGAGCCTCGGCAGGTTGAGCAGCGGCCCCGGCAGGATGCGGCCATAGGCGGTGACCACGAAGAGGTCGGCGTTGAAGGCCCGCAGTTCGTCAAGAAATTCAGCGGTGCGGATCTTGGTGGGTTGCAGCACCGGGAGGCCGTGGGCCAGGGCCAGTTCCTTCACCGGCGGCGGGGCGAGCTTGCGGCCGCGGCCCTTGGGGCGGTCGGGCTGGGTCACCACCGCGACCACCTCTTCGCCGTGGTCGAGCAGGGCCTGAAGCGACGGCACCGCGAATGCCGGGGTGCCCATGAAGAGGATGCGGTAGGGGCTGGCAGCCATGGGTTATTCCATTTCCAAATCAAACGTTAACGTTGTCGGCTTCACTGCGCGGCTCCTCGCCGTACCGAACTGTACTGTCTCGTCGCTGCTCGCTCGTCAATGGGTCAGGCCCATCCACTGCCTTCGCGTTTCCATTTTGATTTGAAAACGGAATTAGCGTTGCTCCTGCTGCTCTTCCTCCTCCTCCTGCAGGAGTTTCTTGAGCTTCTTTTTGTAGAGCGAGCGCTTGAGCGAACTTAAGTGGTCGATGAAGAGGGTGCCGCGCAAATGGTCGAGTTCATGCTGGATGACCCGGGCGTAGAAGCCCTCGGCCATGAATTCCAGGGGATTGCCCTGGAGGTCCTGCGCTTTGACCCAGATGCGCTCGAAGCGTTTCACGTCGGCAAAGTATTCCCGCACGCTGAGGCAGCCCTCTTCATCCACCTGCTCGCCTTCGGCCTTGGTGATCTCCGGGTTGGCGAGCACGATGAGGTTGCGGGGCTGCTCCTTGGGGCTCACGTCGATGACGCAGAGCCGGAGCGGGATGCCGATCTGCGGCGCCGCCAAGCCCACGCCCGGAGCGGCGTACATGGTTTCGGCCATGTCGGCCACCAGGGCTTCGAGTTCAGGCCCGAACTCGGTGACTGGCTTGGCAACTTCCTTCAGACTCGGCACAGGATATTTGACAATGGGGCGGAGGGCCATGGCATTCGAACAGTTGGGGTTGGCAGGGTAAGATCGTGAATGATATCGAATCTATAACATATTTTCCGGATCAACGTCCAGCGTCAATTTGACCGTACCGCTGCCGGCAAGCGGCGGATAGTGCTCGACGAGCTGCTGGCAGAGGGTGTGCAGGGCCTCGATCCTGGCGGCCTTGAGCAGCAGTTGCCAGCGGTAGTGGTTGCGAAGCTTGGCGAGCGGCGCGGGCACCGGCCCCAGCACCTCGATTTTGCCGGCCGCGTGTTTGCGGGCCGCGTTGCCGAGCCGTTCCGCCACCGCCCGCACCTGGCCTTCGTCTTCCCCCTCGAGTCGCAGGTTGATGAGGCGGGAAAAGGGCGGATAGCCCAACCGTTGCCTGAGGCTGATCTCCTTGGCATAGAGGCTCTGGAAGTCGTGGGCCTGGGCCATGGCCACACTGTAGTGCTGGGGCTGGTGGGTCTGGACGATGACCCGGCCCGTCTGCTCGCCGCGGCCGGCCCGGCCGGTGACCTGGGCCAGCAGCTGGAAGGTGCGCTCGCCGGAGCGGAAATCAGGGATGCCGAGGCCGGCGTCGGCCCAGACGATGCCCACCAGGGTGACCCGTGGGAAGTGGTGGCCCTTGGCGATCATCTGGGTGCCGACCAGGATGTCGATTTCACCGGCGTGTACCCCTTTCAAAATCCCCAGGTAATCGCGGCGGTTCCGGGCAGTGTCGCGGTCGAGCCGGGCGATCCGCGCCTGGGGCAGGAGCTGCGCCAGCTCCGCCTCGATCCGTTCGGTGCCGAAACCCACCGGTACGAGCGACCCGGAGCGGCAGTTGGGGCAGACGATGTCGATCCGTGAGCGAAAGCCGCAGTAGTGGCAGAGCAGCTCCTTGCGGCCCTTGTGGAGGGTGAGGCTCACCTGGCAGTGGCGGCACTGCATGGTCTGGCCGCAGTCCTGGCAGAGCATCAGGTTGGCGAAGCCGCGGCGATTCAGAAAGAGCAGCGACTGCCGGCCGGCGGCGAAGTTCTGGCGCAGGGCCTGGGTGAGTTGCGGGGAAAAGAGCGGCGGCCGGCCGGAGACGGTCTTGATCGCCTGGAGGTCGACAATCTCGACCGTAGGCAGCGGCCGCTCCTCCACCCGTTTGGCCAGGGTGAGCAGGCGGTATTTGCCGCTCTGTGCCTGATAATAGGTGGTAATCGCCGGGGTGGCGGAACCGAGCAGCACCACGGCCTGCTGCATGCTGCCGCGCAAGAGGGCCAAGTCGCGGCCGTGGTACCGGAGGCCATCCTCCTGTTTGTAGGCGGAGTCGTGCTCCTCATCGACGATGATGAGGCCAGGATCGGGCAGCGGCGCGAAGATGGCGGAGCGGGCGCCGATCACCACCCTGGCCTCGCCGGAGAGGATGCGGCTCCACTGGTCGAAGCGCTCGCCGCCACCGAGACCGCTGTGGATGAGGGCCACCTGGTCGCCGAAGCGCGAATAGAAATGGGCCTCCAACTGGGTAGCCAGGGCGATTTCCGGCACCAGCACCAGCACCTGGCGGCCGCTGGCCAGGATGGCTTCGGCGGCGCGGAGATAAACCTCGGTCTTGCCGCTGCCGGTAATGCCGTGCAGCAGGAAGGGGGCGAAGCGGCGGTGGTGAATCTCCGGCAGAATGGCAGCGAGGGCGGTCTCCTGCTCGGCGGTGAGCTGCGCGGGTGGTGGGAAGAAGGGGGGCGGCTCGCCAAAGGGGTCGCGGAAGAGCCGGCGTTCCGTGAGGGCCACCAACCCTTTCTCGGCCAGGCCTTTGAGGGCCGCACCGGCGCCGGGATACTCCCTGGTCAGCTCGCGTCGCGGGATGGCACGCGGCTGGTCACTGGTGAGCGCGGCGAGCAGGTCGATGGTCTTGCGTTCGGAGGGTTTGAGTTTCTCCGCCAGGTTTTCAGCGGAACCAGCGCGCGCTGCGACGCAGATTTCGGTCTTGGCCCGGCTACGGTCCCCGGAAAGGACCGTGGCCAGGGTGAGCCACCCCTCGCGTTGCCATTGGGTGCAGCGTTTCTTGTCCGGGCCGGCGATCACCTTGGCGCTGGCCGCCGGCGTAAGGCTGCCGCTGGTGAGCAGCTCGGCGAGCCAATCCGGCCCGCCGTGTTCGGCATGATAATTCGCCAGCGGGGCGCGGCCCGCCTCGGTCAGGATGAGCTGGCGTTTGCTCTGCTGGGTAAGCCCGCCGGGCAGCGCGGTCTTGATCACCTCGCCCAGTGGGTGATGGTAATAGCGGCTGATCCAGCGGAAAAAGGGGATCATGTTGGCCGGGAAGATCGGGGCGGGATCGAGTACCGCGCGGGCCGGCCTGGTGGTCATCCCTTCGGGCGGCGCTTCGGCAAAGCCGAGCAGATAGCCGGTTACCTGACGATTGCCCAACGGCACCAGCAGCCGCTGGCCCGGGAAGAGCGGCGGCGCGTCCGGCGGCGGCGCGTAGGTGAGGGTCTGGTGGATGGGGGCGGCCACCGCCACTTCGAGGTATATGGTTGGCGCAGACATCAGGATGGTTTCATGCCCGGCCTGGCTTGCACTACAGGGTGGCGCAGACCTGTTTAAGGTGTTTTTTGAACTCGCCGGACAGGGTCGGGTGGCGCAGGGCAAAGGCGAGGATCGCTTTCAGGTAGCCAAGCTTGTCGCCGGCATCGAAGCGGGTGCCCTGGAATTCGTAAGCATACATGGAGCGCTTCTTCGCCAGGGCCTGGAGCGCGTCGGTGAGCTGGATCTCGCCGCCATGGCCGGGGGTGGTCTGCTCCAGGATGTCGAAGATCTCGGGATGAAGCAGGTAGCGGCCGATGATGGCGCGGTTGGAATCGGTGGTGCCGGGCGCCGGTTTTTCCATCAGGCGGTCCACCCGGTGGAGGCCGGAGCGGACACTCTCGCCCTCGACAATGCCGTAGAGGTGGGTCTCGCTCTCCGGTACCTGCTGGATGGCGATGACCGATTCCTGGAATTCGTCGTAAAGGTTGAGCATCTGCTGGCAGCAGGGGGTATCGGAGAGGACCAGGTCGTCGCCCAAGAGTACCAGGAACGGTTCGTTGCCGATGACGTTTTTGGCGGTCCAGATGGCGTGGCCGAGGCCCAGCGGTTTTTTCTGGCGGACCGAGATGATGTCGATCAGGTTCGAGATGTGGCAGATCTCCTCGCAGAGATCGAGCTTGTTCTTCTGGCGCAGGATGGTGTCGAGCTGGAAGTCGTAGTCGAAGTGGTTCTCGATGGCGGATTTGCCCTGGCTGGTGATGAAGACGATGACCTCGATGCCCGAGGCCACCACCTCTTCGACGATGTACTGGATGGTGGGGCGGTCGACGATGGTGAGCATCTCTTTGGGGATGGCCTTGCTGGCCGGCAGAAACCGGGTGCCGAGGCCGGCGACCGGGATAACCGCTTTGCGTATTTTCATGGAGGAACCCTTTCAGCCTGGTATTTGTGCGGGAAAAGCACCGCGTTTCCGGTATACTGAAGCCACTAACTCCAACTGCGAGTGGCAGGCTATTTTACCATGCATCCGCTGGAAAGAAAGGTCGAAAAGATTGTGGCGGCCGAGAAACTGCTGGCCGGGGGGGAGACGGTGGTGGTCGGCATCTCGGCCGGCCCGGATTCCATGGCCCTCTGGCACCTGCTGCTTGCCCTGGCCGGCAAACTCCGGCTGACTCTGATCGCTGCCTATGCCGACCATGGCCTGCGGCCGGCGGAGACCGCCGCCGAGGTGCAGCTGGTCCGGGACACTGCGGCTGCCGCCGGCATGGCCTGCGAGATTGGGGTGCTGCCGGTGCGCGAGCAGGCGAAGGCAGAAGGGCTCTCCCTGGAGCATGCGGGCCGGGAGTTGCGCTATCGTTTTCTGCGACAGGTGGCGGCCCGCCATGGTGCGAGCCTGGTCGCGGTAGGGCACACGGCCGACGATCAGGCCGAGGAGCTGCTGCTCCGCCTCGTTCGCGGCACCGGCCGCAAGGGGTTGAGCGGCATGACGCCGCTCGCCGGCGACCTCATCCGGCCGCTGCTGGGCGTACCCAAGGCGGAACTGCTTGATTATCTCCGCGATCGGGGCATCACCCACTGCACGGACAGCTCCAACACCGACCGCCGTTATCTGCGCAACCGGGTGCGGCTTGAGCTGCTGCCCTGGCTGGAGACCCATTGCAATCCCGGCATCCGCCAGACCATGCGCCAGACCGCGGCTGTGCTCCAGGATGAAGAATCGCTGCTGGCGGAACTGGCCGCGGCGGCGTGGGAGCAGGTGGCGGAAACTAGTGGGCCGAAGTTGCGGTTAGCGCTTGCCGGGTTGCTGGCCCAGCCGGTAGCCATTCAGCGACGACTGCTGGAGCAGGCCGTGGTGCGTTGCGGCAGTGCCCCCAGTTTTCGCCTCATTGAGCAGTTGCGGCGGCTTGTTACCGCCCCTGAACCGGGGCGGCTCCATCTCGGCCAGGGGTTGCGGGTCTGGCGCCAGGGCGGCACCCTCTGCTTTGCCCATCCCCAGGGCCGCACCCGGCAACGCGGCGATCTGCTGCCACCGCCTGTCGCCTTTCGCGTGGCGGTTTCGTCCCCTGGCCGTTACGACCTGCCGGCAATCGGCAAGATGTTGGTGGTGGAACAGCTTGAGACAATGCCCAACCGCCCTGAATCCGGCACTCTTCTGCTCGACGCGGCCGCGGTTCCTTTTCCTTGGGTGGTTCGCGGCATGCGGCCAGGCGACCGCTTCCATCCGCTGGGCGCCCCAGGGCGTCGCAAGTTGTCGGACTTTTTCACCGACCAAAAGATCCCGGCCGCAGCGCGCCGGCAGGTGCCGCTGGTAGAGGCGGCAGATGGCAGGATCATCGCCGTGGCGGGGATGCGCATCGACGAGTCAGTCAAGGTCACGCCAGCGACCATGTCAGTGGTGCGGCTCTCTCTGCTGGCTATATAATTCTCTTTACGGCATCGGGAATCCATGGTATTGAGGGGCCAGCAAAAAATAAGGAACTTGGGCGGGTAGCTCAGCTGGATAGAGCGTTAGCCTCCGGAGCTAAAGGTCGTGGGTTCGAATCCCGCTCCGCTCACCATCCATAACATAATGACGAATGCCGAATACGTGGGGCCAAGCCGATCAGGTTTGGCCTTCATGCGTTTCGGGCGGTATGAACCCCAAGGGGTCGCACAATCCTATGATCGCGGTGTGTCGTTGTCGGTTGCCGGGTAACGAACCCCTCCCTCCCCACGCTGTTGTCGTGCCGCATTGAACACATCATCCCAAGAGAGCGCCCTGGCAGGGGTAGTGTATGGCTGAACGCGAACGAGATACCTTTGTGTTTCTCGACCGGGGCGGCAAGCGCTGGCCGCGGTTGCGCCTGGTGGTGCTGATCGCCGCGGTGCTCATCTTTGTCGGCCTGGTGCTCTTTGCCCAGTCGCTTTTGACCATGCCGAAACTCCAGCAGCCCCGGTCGCTCCTCCAGTTGCAGAGCCGCCTCAAGACGCTCCAGGCAAAGGAAGCGGCCATACCGGCGGAATCGAAACCGATCTGGCTCAAGGCCTCGCCGGACGCCGCTCGTAAGGCGCCGGTGGCGGAGCGGAGCGGCGCCGAGGACAAGGAGATCCGCCTCGGTTTTTATGCGGGTTGGGACCCGGCGAGTCTGGTTTCCCTGAAAGAGCATGCCACCGAGCTGACCCACCTTTCGCCCAAGTGGTTGACCATGGTCGATGGCGAGGGCACGCTTACGGTGGCGGCCGACGGCGATGTGCGCGAACTGGCCAGGGATGCCGGGCTGGTGCTGATGCCGCGGCTCGACAATCTGCGGGGGGATACCTGGATGCCCGAGGCGGTGGAAGGGGTGCTCTACGGCCCGCCCGCCCGGCGCGAGAAATTTGTCCACGAGGTGATCGACCATTTGAAGGAGGCCGAGGCCGGCGGCGTCATCATCGACTGGTCCCAGCTCGATCCGACCTACCGGGTGCAGTTGACGGCGTTGCTGCGGGAGTTGGCCGCGGCATTGCACGAGCACGACATGCAGCTCTGGTTCGGGGTGCCCATGGGCGATGAGTTGCGGGCCTTCGATCTCGCGGCTTTGGCCCCGGTGGTGGACCGCTTTGTCGGCATGCTGCACGATGAAAATTCCGAGTACGACGAGCCTGGCCCCATTGCCTCGCAGGCGTGGTTCGACGGCTGGCTCAAGGTGGTGACCAGTTACGGCAGGCCGGAGCAATGGGTGATCAGCCTTGGCACCTACGGCTACGACTGGCCCGCGGGCGGCAAGGCCGAATTCATCGGCTTTGCCGACGCCATGGCCCGTGCCGGCCGCGCCGGGGTCCGGTGCAAGGTAAAGCCGCCCCATGGCAACCCCTTCTTCTCATACGTCGAGGACAATCAGCGTCATACGGTCTGGTTTCTCGATGCCATCACCTTCACCAACCAGATGCTTACCGCCCGCCGTCTCGGCGTGGGCGGCATCGGCATCTTCCAGCTCGGCACCGAAGACCCGGCGATCTGGCAGGCGCTGCGCCTGCCGCCCGGCGCGGCAGACCGTCGCCACCTTGTCTTCCTGCAGGCCATGCCGGCCGGCGAACTCATTGCCAACCTCGGCCGCGGCGACTTCATCCGGGTGGAGGATGCCCGCAGCGCCGGCGCCCGTGACCTGAGGGTGGGGCCGGACGGCACCATTGTCAGCCGTTACCTGCGTTACCCTTCCTATCTCACCGTGACCCATCAGGGCGAAGGTACAGGCGACCAGGTGGCGATCACCTTCGACGACGGGCCGGACGCCAAGTGGACCCCGAAGATCCTCGATATCCTCAAGGAGCGGGGGGTCAAGGCCGCCTTCTTCATGCTCGGCAACAAGATGGAGGACAACCCGGACCTGGTGCGGCGGATGGTGGCCGAGGGGCACGAGGTGGGGGTTCATACCTATTCCCATCCCGATCTGGCCAAGGTTTCCGCCGACCGTGCCCTGCTGGAGCTCAATGCCACCCAGCGGCTGCTGGAAAAGATCGCCGGGTGTTCGACCCTGCTTTTTCGGCCGCCTTACAACGCCGACAGCCGGCCGGCCAACGAGGCTGGCATTATCCCGGTGCAGATTGCGCAGGGACTTGGGTATCTCACGGTTGGCCACAGCATCGACCCCAAGGACTGGCAGAAGCCGGACGCCGAGGAGCTGGTCGAACGGGTCAAGGCGGGGCGCGTCTTCGGTCGGGTGATCCTGCTGCACGACGCCGGCGGCGACCGCCGGCAGACAGTGGAGGCTCTGCCGGCCATTATCGATTATCTCGAAACCCGCGGCGATCGTATCGTGCCGCTCGGTACGCTGATCGGCCTCTCACCCGCGGCCCTGATGCCGCCGCCGGCCTATCAATCGCCGCTTTCAAGGCTGGTCAGCGACCGCGGGTTCGACATCCTCCACTCGGTGGAGAAGTTCCTCTGGTCCTTCATGATCGTGGCCACCGCCCTGGTCGTCCTGCGGACCCTGGCGGTGATCGGGCTGGCCATGCGCCAGCGGCGGAGCGAAACGGCGGTCGGCCCGTTCCACCCGCCGGTGAGCGTGGTGATCGCCGCCTACAACGAGGAGAAGGTCATCGCCTCCACCCTGGATGCACTGCTGCGCTCGGACCACCCGGGGGAAATGGAGATCATCGTGGTGGATGACGGTTCCACCGACCGCACCGCCGACGAGGTCGAGAGGGTGAGCCGACGGGACGGCCGGGTCCGCCTGCTCTGCCAGGAAAACCTCGGCAAGGCGCGCGCCCTGCGGGCCGGTCTGGCCGCCGCCCGGCACGAGGTGCTGGTCACCCTGGACGCCGACACCCAGTTCCAGCCCGACACCGTGCGCCAACTGGTGGCGCCGCTCAGTGATCCCAGGGTGGGCGCGGTCTCCGGCCATGCCAAGGTCGGCAACCGCCGGACCTTCATCGCCCGCTGCCAGGATCTCGAATACACCTGCGGCTTCAACCTGGACCGCCGCGCCTATCACCACCTCAACTGCATCACCGTGGTGCCGGGCGCGGTGAGCGCTCTCAGGCGCAGCGCGCTGATGGCGGCGGGCGGCATCAGCACCGACACCCTGGCTGAGGACACCGACCTGACCTTGAGCATGCACCGCCTGGGTTACCTGGTCGCCTATGCGCCGGAAGCGGTGGCCTGGACCGAGGCGCCGGAACGGTTCGGCTCCCTGGCCAAGCAGCGCTTCCGCTGGGCCTTCGGCACCCTGCAATGCCTCTGGAAGCATCGGGACCTGGTCTTTTCCAACCGCAATCGAGCCCTGGGCTGGTTCAGCCTGCCGGGGCTGTGGTTTTTCCAGATCGTGCTGGTGGCGGTCGGCCCGCTGGTGGACGCTTTCCTGGTGGCCGCGCTCTTCATGGGCGGCGGGCTGCGGATCGCCCTCTTCATCGGGGTCTTTCTCGGCATGGACCTGTTGCTTGCCGCCTTGGCCTGCCGCCTGGAGCCGGAACCGCTGCGCAATGCCTGGCGCATCGTGCCCATGCGGTTCGTCTATCGGCCGCTCCTGAGCTGGGTGGTCTGGAAGTCGCTGATCAAGGCGGGCAAGGGCGCTTTGGTCGGCTGGGGCAAGCAGGAACGGAGCGGCTCGGTGACGGTGCCTGCCTCTAAAAACGTGTGATTTCCATGGGGAATGGAATGGTAATAACGGGAATACGCCTTGGCCGGCGGTGGGCTGCCTTGGTGTTGCTGTGCTGCGGGCTGCTGCTGCCGATGATTGGCTGCCGGCAGGAAGAATCGAAGAAAACGCCGGCGGCATCGAGCGGGCCGCAGACCCTGGCCTGGCCGGAGGGCAAGGCCTATACCGGCGCCTATGTCGATTTCGGCGAGGCCGAGGATAAGGTAACCCTGGAGGCCATCGAGCAGTTCGAGAAGATGGTGGGCAAGCACCAGGCGATCATCGCCTTTTCGAGCTTCTGGGGCGAGCAGAGTTTTCCCGCCAGGAACCTGGAACTGCTCAGCCGCCATGGCTCGCTGCCGCTGGTCTTCTGGTCGCCGTGGGATCGCCCCTACGACGAACGGCGGCCGCCGGACAAATTCAACCTGCGGGCGATCCTGGCCGGAAAGTGGGACCGCTACATCGACCGCTGGGCCGATGGCGCCAAGGCCTTTGGCCGGCCCATGCTGGTGGCCTGGGGGATCGAGATGAACGGCAACTGGTTCCCCTGGGCCGGGTTCTTCTACGGGGCCGGCAAGGTGATCCCCGGTGCCGATCCGGTGCAGTACGAAGGGCCCGAACTCTACAAGCAGGCCTACAAGTACGTGGTGGACCGGGTGCGGGCCCGGGGGGTGACCAATATCCTCTGGGGTTTCCACGTCAACCACACCACCTACCCGGTGAAGCCGTGGAACAAGATGGCCCATTACTATCCCGGCCCGGAATACGTTGATTGGCTTGGCATGAGCACCTACGGCATGCAGACCAACAAGCAGGGCTGGTGCCAGTTCATCGAGGTGAACGAGGGCGCCTACCGGGAACTGTCGGCGGTGGATACCACCAAGCCGATGGTGATGGCCGAATGGGGGGTGGGGGAGTTCCCCAACAACGGCAGCAAGGCGGCGTGGATCAAGAGCGCCTTTGAGTTGTTTCAGAGCCGTTACCCGCGTTTCAAGGCCGCGGTGTACTGGCATGAGCGCTGGCAGAACGCCGACAAGAGCTACAGCAACCTGCGGGTCAACTCCTCACCCGAGGCCCTCGCTGCCTACCGCCAGGGCGTGGCCTCGCCCTACTGGCTCGACCGGCCGATCTACAAACCCCGCTGATTGCTTTGTCCAACCCCGTCAAGTCCGGCGGGGTTGGGTCGCCCCTCCCGACTCGTCCAGCCAGGTTATATCGTTCAGGCCAACGTGCTTTCACGGGTACCCAGAAAGAAGGCATGAGCACTTACCGAATATGCTTTACAGCGTAATTCCAACATGATATTTTTTGTTATGCTTGTAAGGGTAACAAAAAAGAATGAAGGAGCGTTACGCCGTGAAAGATAAACAGCCAAGGAACCCCTTCGTTTTCGGCGGGGCGGTGAAGGATGCCGACTTCTGTGGCCGGCGAACAGAGTTGGCGGAGTTGAAGTCGGACGCCCTTTCCGGCCAGAATGTCCTTGTGTACGCCTCGCGGCGGTACGGTAAAACTTCGATGTTGGAGGTGCTCTGCGAGCAGCGCCGAGCCGAGGGCGTCAAGTGTATGTATGTCGATGCAAGCCGGGCTTTGGATGTCGGCGACTTTGTGAACGAATATTTCAACGCATTTGCCCGCGAGCTGGGTGGCGTCGAGCGGGTCATTGAAACGATCAAGAATAAGCTCGGCTTCGGCTTGTCGTTCAGTATCAGGCCGGGTGCGGCGGCCGGCGATATTGCCTATGCTCTTGATGTAGGAGTGAAAGAGAAGCAAGTTTCCCTGGAACAAGTGGTCAACCTTCCTTTTGCCTATGCGAAGAAAGAGAACTCGCTGTTCATCGTCGTCATTGACGAATTTCAGGAGATCGCCAAGCTGGGGCTTGAGGCAAAGCTGAGATCGTATTTCCAGACCCATGGCCGCAAGGTGGGCTATATTTTTGCTGGCAGCAAAAAAAGCATACTTATCCAGATGTTCGGGGATAAGGGCCGGCCGTTCTATCAATCGGTCAAGACCATGCCGATGAACGGCATCCCGGAAAAGGATTGGCAGCCTTTTATCGTCAAACAGTTTGCCAAGGGTAACCGGAAGATCAACCATAAACAAATCAGCCGGATCGTCACGTTGGCAAGGGGCTGTCCGTATTTGGTGCAGCATCTTTGCCATGTCCTGTGGGACATTACGGGCGATGTGATCCAGGACGGCGATATCGACGCAGCCCTCAATGTGGTGCTGGCGAGGGAAGACAACAAGTATGCCCTCGCCTGGGATATGTTGTCGCTCACGCAACAGAAGATGGCCTACATTCTTGCTGACGAACCGGATGAATTGTATGCCAAAGGTGTCTTACAGGAGTATGGCATGGTGCCTTCGGCCGCCCAAAAAGCGTTGGCCGGTCTTTGGGCAAAGGATGTCACCGATAGAACGCACGATGGGAGATATGCCTTTCAAGACCCATTTTTCAGGTTGTGGCTTTTGAGAAGGAAAAAATAACGCCAGGCCGTGGCCGCGGAGGTCCACACGGGTTTTACGTTCGGGCTTTCCATGTCGTGTCAACCGGTGATCGCGGTTGGAAACAACGTCACGTCATGCCCATCGAAAACCCTCTGCCATGGGGCAGGATTTATCCCAGCAAGATATTCCGAATAGCAGTGCTGACCGAGGGCAGCAGCCCTAGCATAATCATGGCTCCGGTCAGGGGGATGAGGCTGGCCCGCTGGATGGGACTCATGGCCAGTGCCGGCATGGGGGAAGCCGGCTTCGTGATGTAGGCCTCCTTGATGAGGAGCAGATAGTAGTAGAGCGATACGGTGGAGTTGAGGGCGGCGAAAAGGACCATCCCGTAAAAGCCCGCCTGGGCGGCCGTGGCGAAGAGCATGAATTTGCCGGTGAAGCCGGCCAGGGGCGGGATGCCGGCCAGGGAGAACATGGCCAGCATGAGGACGGCGGCCAGCCCCGGATTTTGCCGGCCGAGTCCTTGCAGGGTCTCGATTTCCTCGCTCCGGCTTTTGCCGATGACCGCGATGATGAAGAAGGTGGCGTAGTTGGCCGCGGCATAGACCAGCAGGTAGTAAAAAATGGTCGTCTGGGCCATGGCGCCCTGGCCGGCGAAGGCGAGCACGATGTAGCCCGCCTGGGCAATGGAGGAATAGGCCATGAAGCGGAGAAGATTCCGTTGCTTCAGCGCCCCGAGGTTGCCCACCGTCATGGTAATGGCGGCCAGCAACAGAAAGGCGGGCTGGAGTTGCTGGTGGAGCGGGGCCAGGGGGCCATTGACCAGCACCGCCAGAAAAGCGATGGCCGTGGCCTTGGACGAGACGGAGAGAAAGGCGGTAACCGGCGCCGGCGCTCCCTCGTAAACATCCGGCGCCCACATGTGGAAAGGAAAGAGGGTCAGTTTGAAGCCGGCGGCCGCCAGAAGGAGAAGCACGCCGAGCAGCAGGAGCGGAGAGGTCGGATGCTGGGTGGCGTAGGCCAGCACGGCGTCGAAGCGGAGGCTGCCGGCGCAGCCGTAGAGGAATGAGTAACCAAAGACCGCCACTGCCGTGGAAAGGCTGCCCATGATGATATATTTGGTCGAGGCCTCGGAGGCCAGCGGGCAGCCCTTGCGGAAGGCGCACAGCGCGTAGAGGGGGATGGTGGCGAGCTCCATGCCGAGCAGGAGGGTCAACAGGTCGGTGGCCGAGACCACCGTGAACATACCGAAGGTGGCGAGCAGGATGATGGCGCAGAATTCCCCCTGGTAGGCCAGCGGCTGCCGCCCGTTGCCGGACTGGAAGTAGGAACCGGAAAGCAGGATGGTGAAGGCGGCGGAGAGGGCGAAGAGTTGCTTATACATCAGCCCGCGGCCGCTTGCCTCATAGCCGCCCCAGAAAACGGCGTGCTGGTCGTATGGCAGGAAAAGCAGGACGACAAAGACCGCCAGGGCTCCGGCCCAGGCGAGATGAAAGGGCGCCTTGCTGTCGCGGGGCATGAAGAGATCGAGCCCCAGGGTCGCGAAGGCGGAGAGAACCAACAGGAGGTCGGGGAGCAGCAGGGCCTTCATTGTTGCACCACCTTGTGGAAGATAGGGTCAATGGCACCGTTGACCAGATTGATGATCCACCCGGGCAGCAGCCCCATACCGAAGATGGTGAAGAGCAGGATGACCACCGGCAGTTTTTCCATCGGGCTGGCGTCGGTCAGATGCTTGAACTGCTCCCGCAACGGCCCGTTGACCACGGTGTTGGCGGTGCGCAGGACATAGACCGCGGTGACGACGATGGAAAGCACGGCCAGCACCGTGCAGACGCGGTTCAGGGGCGCGGGGTTGGCAAAGGCGCCGATGAAGACCGTGGCTTCCGCGACAAAGCCGGAAAGACTGGGCAGCCCCAGGCCGGCCAGACCGGCAAGCACGAAGGCCACCGACAAAAACGGCATCACCCGCATGAGGCCGCCCATCTTTTCGATTTCCCGGGTGTGGGTGCGGCCGTATATCATGCCGATCAGGCAAAAGAAGAGGGCGGTCATCAGGCCGTGGGACAGCATTTGCAGTACCGCGCCCTTCATCCCGGCATAGGTCATGGCGGTGAGGCCGAAGAGGACCAGGCCGCAGTGGGAGACCGATGAATAGGCAGTGATATATTTGAGATCGGTCTGGCGAATGGCGCCAAAGGCGCCGTACACCACGTTGATGGTGACCAGCACCAGGAAGAGCGGCATCCAGATCTCGGCCCCCTGGGGCAGGAGATACATGGCCACCCGCAGGCAGCCGTATCCTCCCAGTTTCATCAAAACCCCGGCATGGAGCATGGAAACGGCGGTGGGCGCCGAGGCATGCCCGTCGGGCGACCAGGTGTGGAAGGGGAAGAGCGCGCCCAGCACCCCGAAGCCCGCGAAAATGAGCGGGAAGGCCCACAGCTGGAACGAGGGGGCGAAATCGACCTGGGCCAGCTTCATGAGGTCGAAGCTGGCAATGCCCGACTCGTAATAGAGCCCCAGGATGCCGGCCAGGATGAAGGCCGACCCGGCCACCAGCATCAGGGTAAGCTTCATGGCCGCGTATTCCTTGCGGCCGGTGCCCCATAGGCCGATCAGCAGATACATGGGGAGCACCGCGATTTCGTAGAAAAGAAAGAAGGTGAAGAGGTCGAAGGAGATGAAGACCCCGTAGACGCCGGCAACCAGGGTATTGAGCAGGGCGAAGAATTCCTTGGCCTGGTCGGTCACCTGCCAGCTTGCCAGGATGCCGGTAAAGATGACGGTGCCGGTGAGCAGGATCATCAGCACGGAAATGGCATCGACCCCGATGTTGTATTCGATGTTCAGGAGTTCGAACCACGGCATTTTCATGGCGAAATGCAGCACCGTGGCGGTGGTGCCGGTGCCGGTGCCGAGGCTGGTGGCGCTCTGTATGAAACGTACCGTCAGCCAGATGATGAGGCCGAGGTTGATGGTGTTGCCAAGGAGCGAAATCTTCTTGATCAGGCCGTGGTTATGGCGATCCACCGGCAGAGAGGCCAGAACGGTGAAAAAAGGAATGAGCCAGATGGCGGTCAGCAGGGTTGGGCCATTCATGCGCGATATCCTCGGTTAAAAGGGGAAGCCGCCGAAAAGAAACAGCAGGACGATCCCCAGGATGGACATTCCCAGATATAAGGTAAGCAGCCCGTTTTGCGCCAGGCGTACGCCGTTGCCGCCGTGCTGAAGGAGCCAGCCGACGGCGTCCATGGTGCCGTCAACGACGCGGCGGTCAAACCATTTGATCGGCGCGGCCACCCCGTCGAAGATGAGCCGGCGGGTGATGAAGAGATATGCCTCGTCGATGTAGAATTTGTTGCTGACGAGTGTGTACAGAAACCCCATCCGCTCCCGTGAGACGGCAACCAGCGCGCGGCTGCCGCGGCCGTACAGGAACCAGGCGAGCAGCAGGCCGGTGAGGCCGGTAAGGCTGGCTGCCAGAGGCAGCCAGCCTGCATGAGGGAGTGTACCGGCGGGGGGGATGGGGGAGAGGGGAGGGATGACATGGGTGACGAAAAAATGTTCGGCCATGATGCCGGCCAGTGCCGACGGCACCGCCAGCATCATGATCGGCAGGGTCATGACCGGATCTTCATGCAGGGGGGCATGCGCTTCCTGCCGTGATTCGCCATGGAAGATCAGGAAGAAGAAGCGGAACATGTAGAGGGCGGTCAGTCCGCCCACCAGCAGTCCCACCCCGAAGGTGAGATAATGGCCGGATTGCCAGGCCCCGAGGAGGATGGCATCCTTGGACCAGAAGCCGGCAAAGGGATAGACCCCGCTGATGGCCAGACAGGCGATCAGCATCGACCAGTAGGTTTTCGGCAGCTGTTTGCGCAGGCCGCCCATGTGCGTCAGGTCGTTGTTGTGCACGGCGTGGATGACCACGCCCGCCCCGAGAAAGAGGAGGCATTTGAAAAAGGCGTGGGTGAAAATGTGGAAGATGGAGGCGCTGTAGGCCAAGGAGTTGATGCCTCCATCTCCCGCCGAGATTTTGGCCGCCCCGAGACTGAACATCATATAGCCCAGCTGCGAGAGGGTGGAAAAGGCGAGAATCCGTTTGATGTCGAACTGGGTAATGGCGATCACCGCGGCAAATAGGGCGGTGAAGGCGCCCACCGACCGGACGACCTCCATGGTCAGGTCCGCGGCGACAAAGAGGGGGAACATGCGGGCGGTGAGGAAGACGCCCGCCACGACCATGGTGGCGGAATGGATGATGGAGGAGACCGGCGTCGGTCCCTCCATGGCGTCCGGCAGCCAGACATGGAGGGGGAACATGGCGGATTTTCCCCAGCCGCCGATGAAGATCAGCAAGGTCGCCACGGTGAGAACCGGGAGCCCCGGTCCCCACGGCAGGGTCTGCTGCGCGAGGACCCGGGCGGTGGCCGGGTCGTTGAGCACCGCGAAATCGAAACTGCCGGCGTAGTAGCTCACCATGATGATCCCCAGCAGAAAGAAGGCATCGGCGAACCGGGTGACGATGAAGGCCTTCTTGCTGGCCGCCACGGCCGAGGGTTTCTGGTACCAGAAACCGATCAGCGAGTATGAGGATACCCCGACGAGTTCCCAGAACACGAACATCTGGAAGATGTTGCTCGCAAGGGTCAGCCCGAGCATGGAGAAAACAAAGAGGGAGAGGAGGGCGAAGAAACGGCCGTACCCCTCGTCGCCCTTCATATACCCCATGGAATAGAAGGTGACCAGCAGGGCGATGGTCGTTACCACCACCATCATGACCACGGAGATGGGATCGAGATAGATGCCCAGGCGGGCGGTCAGCGAGGGCGTGAAGTTGAGCCACTCGACATTCAGCGCCACCAGGGCCGAGGCGCCGCCCGTGGCCAGGGGCTCGAAGACGTGGTCAAAGGAGGCCAGCGCCAGGGCGAGACCCACCGCCAGGTTGACCGCGGCCAGGGCCACCGCCAGCCACGCCGCG
The DNA here is from genome assembly GCA_021802775.1 of Deltaproteobacteria bacterium. Classification (GTDB taxonomy): domain Bacteria; phylum Desulfobacterota; class Desulfobulbia; order Desulfobulbales; family Desulfurivibrionaceae; genus JAJZRJ01. Next base: position 78,806 of record JAJZRJ010000005.1, on the reverse strand, counting down.
GCGCGGGGATTGCTCCGTCCCAGCCAGAGGCCGATGACGACAAAGGCGGTCAGCGGCAGGAGCAGCACCAGATAGCTGTGGGCAAGGAATGTTTCAGCCATTGAGCCTCCTCAGTTGCTGGATGTCCAGCTTGCTGTTCTTCTGGCGGTGCATGGCAATGATGATGGCCAGGGCGAGCGCCATCTCGGCCGCCGAGATGGCCATGACGAAGATCGGAAAAATAGCGCCGGCCGTCGGGTCGGCGGCGCGGAAATGGGCAAAGGCGATGAAGTTGATATTGGCGCCGTTCAGGATGATCTCGATGGACAGCAGCATACCGATCAACTGGCGGCGGGTCAGCACGCCGTAGATGCCGATGCAGAAAAGGATGCTGGAGAGCAGCAGGGAGTTTGCCAGGGTCATGACGACTCCTTTCCGCTTACCTGGTCCGCCGGAACCGGGGGAACGCCGGCGGCTGCCGGTTTGGGGTCGCGGCGGGCGACGACCACGGCGCCGATGAGCGCCGTCAGCAGCAGCAGGGAGATGATCTCGAAGGGCACGAGAAAGCCGGTCCCGTCGGCGCTCAACAGGCGGAAGCCGACGGCGGTGAGGCTGGCCGGTTCCGCGGTGGGGGCTATCGGCGTCGCCGGCGGCAGGTCATTGCTCTGAAGCGTCAGCCACATCACCGCAAGCAGCGACAGGCAGACGCTCCCCCCCCAGAGGCGCTGGGGCCAGGTCTTGGGGAAGAGGTTCTTGGCGCCGAGTTGCGCGGTGAGCAGAATGGTAATGACCATGAACACGACAATGCCGCCGATGTAGATCATGATCTGGGCCAGGGCGACGAACTCCATCTGGAGGAGGAGATAGAGCGCTGCCGTGGCGAAGAAGGAGCCGATAAGGGAGATGGCGGCATGCAGCAGGTTCTGGACGCTGACGGTGAGGAGCGACATCAGGATCAGCGCGCCGGCCAGCCAGTAAAAGATGGTGTTTTCCATTAATCCTCCTTGCCGTACAGCACCAGTTGCAGGTCGCTGCGGTCGTAGGCCGCCAGTTCGAAGTCCTGCGCCATGCGGATGGCGCCAAAGGCGCAGCTTTCGACACACAGATTGCACAGGGTGCATTGGGAAAACCGGTAGAGATAACGGCCGAGCACCTTGCGGTTGGCAGGGTCGCGACGGGCGAGAATCGAGATGGTGCCGTTGGGGCACGCTTTTTCACACATGCCGCAGGCCGTGCACAGGGGGGCGCCGCTGGCGGCATCCGTCACCAGGGCAAGGCGCCCCCGGAAACGGGGGAACATGGCCAGGGTCTCCCGGTTCTCCGGATACTGCTGGGTGACGATCCGGCCGGGATGAACAAAATAACCGAAGGTGAGGCCCATCCCCTTGACCAGCGACAGGCACCCGTTGGCGAGGTGCGTCAGATAACCGGCCAGGGACCAGTGAGCCTGGCCGTCGGGCACAAATTCCCCCCGCTCCACGGGCCGGACCCTGCCCTGGGTGTTCTTTGCGTTTGTTTTCATACCAAGCCCATTGCCACGAAGAGGCCGGCGACCAGCAGCAGGAAGAAGTTGGCCGGCACCAGCACCTTCCATTCCAGGTTCATGAGCTGGTCCACCCGCGGCCGCGGGAAAGTCCAGCGAAACCACATGTAGATGAAGATCACGCTGTAGCTCTTGAGGAAAAACCAGAGGAAGCCGGGGATCGCGTCCAGCACCCGGTCCAGGGGGGCGAGGCCGAACTGCGGCGCCAGGAAGCCGCCCAGGAAAAAGGTGGTGGTGAGCGACGCGGCCATGAACATGTTGACGAATTCGGCCAGGAAGAACATGGCAAAGCTGATGCCGGAATATTCCGTGGTAAAGCCGCCGGTCAGTTCCGATTCCGCCTCGGCCATGTCGAAGGGGGCGCGGTTAAGTTCGGCGGTGGAGGAGATCAGGAAGAGGACGAAGGCGACAAGGCCGAAAAGCGGAAATTTGAAGATCCACCAGTCCAGCACCGTGCCGGCCTGGGAAAAGACGATCTCCCGGAGCGAGGCAGTGCCGCTCAAAAGGACGATGAGCAGCATCAGGAGGGCCAGGGAGATTTCATAGGAGATCATCTGGGCGCCGGAACGCATGGCGCCGAGCAGCGAATATTTATTGTTCGATGACCAGCCGGCCAGCAGCACCCCCATGATGCCGAGGCCGGCAACGGCGATGACGTAGAGCACGCCGCCGGCCAGGTCGGTGACCTGGAGGTGGTGGTCGAAGGGAATGACGGTAAGCACCATGAAGGAGGCCGTGGCCGACAGGATCGGCGCCAGAAAGAAGACAAAGGTGTCGGCGCCCTCCGGTTTCATCACTTCCTTGAAGATCAGCTTGATGCCGTCGGCCAGGGGTTGCAGCAGGCCGTGGTAGCCGACCCGCATCGGCCCGAGGCGGGCCTGGAAATGGGCCGCCACCTTGCGTTCCATCCAGATGAGGGCCACCGGGGTCAGGCCGACCACGGTCAGAATGGCGAGGACGGCCAGCACGATATTGGTCAGTTCGGCCGCCGGACCGGGGAGGGTGGCCCGGATGAAGTCGCCGATGGCGTTGGTGGCCGGGAAGCGGCTGGTGTCGATCATTGGTTCCATCTCTTTTACCTGTCAATGTCCGGGATCAAAACATCCAGGGTGGCGATAATCGGCACCAGATCGGCGAGCTTATGGCCAACGGCCAGGTCGTTCAGGGCGCTCAGGTTGGCAAAACTCGGACTGCGGTATTTGATCCGGTGCGGCTTGGGGCCGCCGTCCGCCTCGATGTAGACACCCAGCAGGCCGCGGGCCGTTTCCACCTGGGAGTAATAGCTGCCGGCCGGCAGGTTGTAACTGGCGTATTTTTTGGAGCGGTAGGGCCCGCCGGGGAAGGAAGCGGCCGCCGCCTCGAGAATCCGCAAGGACTGGCGCATTTCCTCCATGCGGACCTTGTAACGGTCGAAACAGTCGCCCACCGTGCCCACCGGGATGTCGAAGGAAAAGCGGTGGTAGATGGAGTATGGGTCGCTGCGGCGTACATCGAGGGCGACCCCGGAGCCGCGGAGCACCGGGCCGCTACAGCCATGGGCGAGGGCGGTCTTGGCCGGAAGGACGCCGATGCCCTTGGTGCGCAGATGCATGATGACGTTGTTGGTCAGCAGGGTGTCGTACTCGTCGATGGCCGTTTTCATCTTTTCGATCACCGCCCTGACCCGGGGGATGAAGGTGTCCGGCACGTCGGCGAACGAGCCGCCGGGCCGGAAGAAATTCATGGTCAACCGGGCGCCGCACATCTCTTCGAAGATGTCGGTGATCATCTCCCGTTCCTTGAAGCCATAGAGAAAGGAGGTGATGGCGCCGAGATCCATGCCGAGGACCCCCCACCAGAGGAGATGGGACTGGATGCGCTGGAGTTCGCAAACCATGACCCGGATGTACTCGGCCCGCTCCGGCACCCCGATCCCCATGGCCTTTTCGATGGCCAGGCAGAGGGCCAGGTTGTTCATGTGGCTGGAGAGATAGTCCAGCCGGTCGGTGAGGTGGATGTTTTGCAGGTAGGTCTGGTTTTCGCCGATTTTTTCCAGGCCGCGGTGGATATAGCCCAGATGCGGCACCACCTCCAGGACGTTTTCGCCGTCCATGCGCAGCATCAGGCGCAAGACGCCGTGGGTGCTGGGATGCTGCGGCCCCATGTTGAGGAAATATTCGTCGGTATGCCTCTCCCGCCGGTCGATGCTGAAGCCGGGCGGCACGGTCATGGCCACACCGTTTTCCAGGATGTCGTCTGCCAGGCCAGCTTGCTGTTCCGTCATGGTCGCCACCTTCAATAGGGCCGCCGCACGACCCGGCTCGGATCGTCAAAATCCTTGCGCAGCGGGTGGCCGGGGAAGTTGTCTTCCAGGAAGAGACGGCGCAGGTCCGGGTGGTTGCTGAAGCGGATGCCGAACAGGTCGAAGACCTCCCGCTCATGCCAGATTGCGCCGGCAAACAAAGGGGAAAGCGAGGGGATTTCCGGCTGCTGCCGGTCGAGGGCGCAACGGATGAGAATATTGTGCCCCTGATTGGCCGAGAACAGATGGGCCAGCACCTCGAAGCGGTCCGGGCGGTCCACGGCCGTGACGTGCAGCAGAAAATTCATGTCGAGCAACTCGGAGTCCTTCAAAAAACCGACCAGTTCGACGTAGCGGCGGAGGGGCACCGTGAGGTCGAGAAGATATTCCTGGCCCAGGGCGCGAACCTGCTCCACCGTCTGTTCGGACTGACGGGTCAGGGTGATCTCGGGAAAATTCTCAATAATGTAGGCGTAGATGGTCCCGTTGTCGAGCAGGGGCGCCGGCAGCGGAGATCTCGCCACCTCGGCGAATTGTTCCGTGGCCGGCCGTTTGGGTTTGGGCCGGTCAATCGCTCCGTTTCCGCCGGCGGCATCGGCAGCGGCGGGCGGTGCCGCCGGCCGGGATTTTTCCAGGTCCGCCCACATTTTTTTGGCTTCGGCAAGGGGATCGCCAAATGGCGCCTGGTTGAGCGTCCCGATTTTCCAGGGGTTGCGGCGCCCTTCGGTGCGGATTTTTTCCTGAAGCTGCATGATGCCGTAAAGCAACGCTTCGGGCCGCGGGGGGCAGCCGGGGATGTATACGTCCACCGGGATGAGGCGATCGCCGCCCTTGATCACGGAATAGGAGTCGTAGTAAAATGGGCCGCCGGAGATGGCGCAGGAGCCCATGGCAATGACATATTTGGGGCCGGGCATCTGTTCGTACAGGGTGACCAGGCGGGAGCCCATTTTTTCGACAATGGTGCCGGCCAGGACGATGAGGTCGGCCTGGCGCGGCGTGGCGCGTGCCACCTCGACCCCGAAGCGAGCCCAGTCGTGGCGGGATGAGCCGGTGGACATCATTTCCATGGCGCAGCAGGCGGTGCCGTAGATCAATGGCCACAGCGAGTTGGCCCGCGCCCAGGCGACCACGAATTCGATGGCGTCCACCAGCTTGGCGCCGCCGGGCAACGGATCAAGGAATTTGGGGATGGTGCGGGTAGCGTAACCGATATGTCTCATTCCCATCGCAACACCCCCTTTTTCCAAACGTAGATAAGCCCTGTGAACAGGATGAGGATAAAGACGCTCAGTTCGCCAAGCAGAAAAGCCGGGGAGAGCGCGGTCGCCTGCGTGGCCACCGTCCGGAAAATCTTGACGCAGGGAAAAAGAAAGAGCGACTCGATGTCGAAAATCAAAAAGAGCAGGGCAAAGAGATAATAACTTACCTTGAAGCGGATGCGGGCATCGCCCACCGGGTCTTCGGCGCATTCATAAGCCTGGACCTTGTTGCTGCTGTGGGGGGTCCGGAAGGCGAGGAGCATGGACGCGATGATTCCCCCCCCGACAAAGAGGGCGCCGAGAAAGATGGCGAAGCCGATGATGGTGTAGGATGCCATGGCGTTATCCCCTGGTGGGCGAAGCGGTTGCCATCCTCTCAGGAGTGCGACGCATAGACGGATTTATATGAATTGTACCGGGTATCGTAGGAAAGTTGGGGGATATGGGCATTCTTGAGGATGAACCGTTCCAGTTGCCGGATCTGGTTTGCGGTCAACTCGCCGAAGCGGATCCTTCTTTCCTTGAGGAAGTACTTGCTGGCGAACAGGAGGGAGACCGTTTTGTCGGAAATGACCTCGAAGGGAATCTCGTCCAGATAGTCGTCGGTGTTGGTAAAAAGCGTGCCCTCGACCGGGAGTTCCGCCGAGAAAAAATCCCGGTCGAAATAGGTGAAGCAGATGCCGCCCATGCTGATTTCCGTGACCCTGCCGAACTCGCGGTGCAGCACATACATTTCCCGCCGGGGCGCGAAGCAGGGGTATTTTGTGGAGTCCGGGGCGCCGGCGTTCCTTGCTTTGGGAGAGAAATGTGCCAGGAACGGGGCCTTGGTCGCGGCGGGGCGTTGGGAGGGTGGTGTTGGGCAGGGGGCGGTCTGGGGGGTCTGCATGACATTCTCCTTGTCCTCTCGGTGGGACGGTGCGGGTTGGGTACCATGCGCGATGGTATTGAGAGTTATAACGAGAGGTATTGATAAATAAAAATGAATAATGTTAATATTACGTATAAGAATTATTGAATATGGCATGGCGCGTTCCATGCCGTGCCCCCGAGGAGGCCTTTGATGGCGATTACCCTGAGGCAGCTCGAAATTTTTATTGCCGTGGCGGAAACCCAGCAGGTGACCAAAGCCAGCGAACGGCTGCACCTCACCCAGTCGGCGGTGAGCATGGCGTTGGGCGAGTTGCAGAATCAGCTGGGCGGCCCGTTGTTCGACCGGCGCGGGCGCAGTTTGTTGATCAATGATCGCGGCCGTTTTCTGTTGCCGCTTTGCAAGGAGATATTGTGCCAGATCAACAACATAGAGTCACTGATGGCGGAAAAAACGGAAACCGTCGCCGGCACTTTGCAAATGGTGGCCAGTTCCACCATTGGTAATTATGTACTTCCTTACCTTATTGGTGTGTTTAAACGTCTTCATCCGGCCGTCACCTTGAATATGCTGGTTTCCAACACGCGTCGTGCCGAGGAGTTGATTGTTGAAGGCGTAGCGGATATTGGCTTTGTTGAGGGCGAGGTCAGCAACGATCAGGTGACAACCGTACCCTGGCTCCGGGATGAATTGGTGGTGATCGCCGGCCCAGACCATGAAATGGCCCGGCAGCCTACGTTCCAGATACCCGACGACCTCAGCCGATGCGAATGGATCATGCGGGAAAAGGGGTCGGGAACCGCGCAGATCTTCAAGAAGAAACTCGGCAGCCACGTCACCGGGCTGAAGGTGGCCATGGAACTGGGCCATACCGAGGCGATCAAGAAGGCAGTGGAGGCGGGAGCAGGGGTGGCCTGTCTTTCCGGCCTGACTGTCGGCCGTGAGGTTGAGCAGGGGTGGCTCGCCAAGTTGCGCGTCGAGGGGATCGACATGCAGCGGATGCTCCACATCATCCATTACAAGAACAAGGCGATGACCCGCCTGATGCGAGAATTTGTCGAGTTCTGCCGGGTAATCAACGAATGCGGTCAGGGATACGCGTGCCTCACCTCCCCCGGCAAGTTGCAGGAACTTCTGGTGCAGGCGAACCGGTTCCATACATAAGGGGCCTGGAATCTTCCCATCCCTGGCGGCCATTTCCGGCTGACTGCCCTTGAGGCTCCGGTGAGGCTCCGGTGAATTTTTTCTTGAACAACGCGGGCTGGCTGTATACCTTTGAAAAAGAGGGTGTGGTGAGGTCGAGAATCACTGCCAGGTGAAGGGCGCGATTTCGACCAGTTCGATTTCCGGCACTTGATGCGCCTGCGCTTTCTTGGCGAACCCTTTCGCAGGAGAATCCCCATGAATTGGAAGAATCTTTTTACCCCGGTCCGCGACATGAATGCCGCCGAGGCCAAGGCATACATGGCCGGTCGCGGCAGCAAGGAATATCAGCTCCTCGACGTGCGCCAGCCCAAGGAATATGAAGCAGGCCATCTTGCCGGCGCGAAACTCATCCCCATCCGCGAGCTGCCCGACCGTTTGAATGAGCTGGAGCGGGATAAGCCGCTCCTCGTCTATTGCGCGGTGGGGGGGCGCAGTGCCGCCGCGGCCCAGCTGCTGTCCGGCAAGGAGTTTGCCGAGGTCTACAACCTGAGCGGCGGCATCAAGGCGTGGGAAGGGCGCCAGGCCACCGGGCCGGAAACCGCCGGGCTGGAGCTGTTCACCGGCGAGATGGAGTACGGCGATGCCGCGGCCCTGGCCTATGCCATGGAGGCGGGGCTCCAGCGCTTTTATCGGCAACTGGAGGCCCAGGCAGCGGATCAGGAGCAGGGCCGGCTCTACGGGCAGCTCGCCCACTTTGAAGAGAAGCACAAGGCGCGGCTGGTCGAGGAATACGGGAAGCACCACAACGGTGCAACCATACCGGAGCAGGAATCCGAGGTCATGGAAGGGGGGCAGCGGGTGGCGGAGTTCTTCGAGCGGGCAAAGGGACTGCTCCGTACCCCGCGCGACATCCTGGAACTGGCCATGGCGCTGGAAACCCAGGCGCTCGATCTCTACAGCCGCATGGCCCAGAAGAGCGAGGCCGCTGCCACCCGCGACTTTTTCCTCGCCATGGCCGACGAGGAAAAACAGCACCTCGGCTATCTGGCCAAAGAGCTGGAGCGGTTGCTGTAATCAGGCCTTGGCCAGCACCCACAGGCACCAGCGTTCGGACCGTTGCCGAAGATGACGCTGGGGTCAAGGCGGATTTACGCCGGGCCAGGTTCCCACACCGGCGCCACCGTGAGGTTGCCCACGGTAAAGGGGCCGATCTCCCGGCCTGCTTCCCAATCCGTGTAGTCCAAATCCGCCTCGTAGATGACCGTGGCCCCGCTCTGCTCGCAGAGCGTTGCTACCAGCCGTTCCTTGGGCCGGTGGAAGAAGAGGATGGCGGAGTCGTCCTCGATCCAGGTGCCGATGAGGTCCGGATCGTCGATGGCCGGCAGGGTCGGCGGATCGAGGTGATAGGTGTAAAGCCGCTCGTAGCGGAGGTAGGGCGGGCGGAGCATGTTTTTCCTGTTCTGGGGATGGCAACCTCTTCCTTGCCATGCTAAGATACCAAGCCGGACCAAAAAAGTGCAGGAAATTTGAGCGGGCGCGTCCGGCAAGGGTGCCCGGCAACGAGCAGGGGGCGTGGGCGTGGTGAGGGTTCTGCGAGGGATATTCGTGTTGCTGCTGGCAGTAGTGCTCACCGGGCTGGTGAGTCTGGCAGCGCTTATTGCGATCTTTGTCTTTCACTGGCCAGCCGCGCGGGTCCATATTTTCCCGCGCTGGTGGGGCCGGGTGCTCTGCCGGGCAGCCGGGGTGCGGGTGGAGATCAACGGGCTGGAGCACCTCAACGGGCCGGGGCCGTACATCTTTGCCGCCAACCACCAGAGCCAGTTCGACATCTTCGCCATCCAGGGCCATTTCCCCTACGACTTCCGCTGGCTTGCCAAAAAGGAACTCTTCGAGGTGCCGCTCTTTGGTCATGCCATGCACCGGGCCGAGAATATCCCGGTGGACCGCGCCCACAGCCGGCAGGCGGTGAAAAGCCTCGACGAGGCGGCCCAGCGCATTGCCGACGGCACCTCGGTGATCATCTTCCCCGAAGGCACCCGCAGCGAGGATGGCAGCCTGCTGCCCTTCAAGGCCGGCGCCATGGTGCTGGCGATCAAGGCCAGGGTGCCGGTGGTGCCGGTGGCGATCACCGGCTCCTACGACGTTATGCCCAAGGATTGCCTGCTGCCCCGGCCCGGCCGGATCAGAATCCGCATCGGCGAGCCCTTTGCCACCAGCGGCTACGACCTCAAGCAGAAGCACGAACTGGCGGAATTCTTGCAGCAGAAAGTCGTGGCGTTGATGGAGGGGTGAGCGGGGCGCGTCGGGCTCTGATCTCTGCCGGCTTTCATTTGAGTCCGTAGTGCTTGGGAACCGTTTCCTTACTCAATCCTCCGTTGCAACGGAAACCCCGATTTTCCACGTACCATCGAGCTGCCTTCTTAGCTCCGGGCCGTGTCAGGGAAAATAAACATCGAACCGGCTCGATTTGCCGGGCAGCACCAGATCGGGCTCCTGGTCGTCGAGGGCTGGGGCGAGGCGGGGACGTTTGACCACCACCCGTTTGGCCCCGCAGGCAAGCGCCGCCCGGAACAAGGCCTGCGCATCCTGATCGTCGCCGACAATGGCGCGCAGGGTGCGCATCTCTTTTTTGGCCAGGGCGTTTTTCTCCCGGTGCGGATACATGGGGTCGAGGTAGATCACCTCCGGCACCTTTTTGGGCAGGGTCTGCAGAAGCTTGTGGCTGTCGCCCAGGGTGAGTTTGAGCCGCCGCCGGATGAGCGGGCCGATCTCCTTGTCGCCCATGGCGCGCTTGATGCCGTCTTCGAGCAGGGCGAAGATCACCGGCGAGCGTTCGACCATCTGCACCTGGCAGCCCAGGCAGGCGAGGACGAAGCTGTCGCCGCCGAGGCCTGCGGTGGCATCGAGCACCGAGGGCAGGTTTTTGCCGCGCAGGCCCACGGCCTTGGCCACCGCCTGGTCGCGCCCGCCGCCGTGCTTGCGGCGGTATTGGGCGGCCCCCGCCATGAAATCGACAAAGATCGGTCCTGGCGCCCCTTTGCCGGTCTGGTGGAGTTCCAGGCGCTGATCGGTGACCATGAGCCGGTAGCGGAACTCCGCGCCCGCGCCCTCGGCCAGCGGCAGGCGAAAGACCTCGGCGAGCTGCCGGGCTCGGGCGAGGAGCCCCGGATGCTGGCAGGCAATAGCAACGGTGTTGTCGGAGTGGGTGGTCATGGGGGCAGGGAAATCTGGCGATTTTCTCGCAAATGGGGTATTGATAACACGTTTTACGGGCAGAGCGCCCCTTTTCCTTACCATCGAACCGTAGTCGAGGCAACCATGGATTTGGCCCACAAAACGCCGCCCCAGGTGGTGGCGATCATCCCGGCCCGCTACCATTCGAGCCGTTTCGAGGGCAAGCCGCTGGCCCCCATCATGGGCCGGCCGATGATCGAGCATGTCTACAGCCGGGCCGCCAAGGTGCCCCTCGTCGCCCGGGTGGTGGTGGCCACCGACGACGAGCGCATCGCCCGGTGCGTCCGCGCCTTCGGCGGCGAGGTGGTGATGACCCGGCCGGATCATCTCTCCGGCACCGACCGGCTGGCCGAGGCCGCGAGCCTGCTCGATATTGCCGAGCAGGACGTGGTGGTCAACATCCAGGGCGACCAGCCGCTCTTCGATGCCGCGGTGGTGGCCCAGGTGGCGACCCCGCTGCTCGAAGACCCCGGCCTGCCCATGGCGACCCTGATCTACAAGATCGTGCGGCCCGGGGAGATCGCCGATCCCAACCATGTGAAGACCGTCTTCGACCGCCACGGCAATGCCCTCTATTTTTCGCGCTCCACCATCCCGTTCCTGCGCAATCCCGAGGAGGGGATGCCGGCTTACTACAAGCACCTGGGTTTCTACGCCTACCGCAAGGGTTTTCTCCTCACCTTCGTCGGCCTGCCGGAAGGGGAGTGGGAACGGTGCGAGAAGCTCGAACAGCTGCGGGCGCTGGAATACGGTTACACCATCCGGGTGGTGCTCACCGAGCACGACTCGGTGGAGGTGGATACCCCCAAGGATCTGGAGCGGGTGGAGGAACTCATCCGGGCCGGGGCGAAGTAGGCGGGCGACAACGAAGTGTTCAGGAATCCAGGATTCATTCGATAAGCACAGCAAGCAAGGGAGTTTTTCCATGAAGCGCGACAAGATTACCATCATCGGTTCCGGCAACGTCGGGGCCACCGCGGCCCACTGGGCCCTCACCCGCCGCCTGGGCGACGTGGTGCTCCTCGACGTGGTGGAAGGGGTGCCGCAGGGCAAGGCCCTCGATCTCCTGCAGTCCGGTCCGGTGGACGGCTTCTCCTGCCGGATCATGGGCAGCAACGACTATGCCGATTCGGCCAATTCCGACGTGGTGATCATCACCGCCGGGCTGGCCCGCAAGCCCGGCATGAGCCGCGACGACCTGCTGGCCAAGAACGTGGCCATCGTCAAGTCCTGCGCCGAGCAGGCAGCCAACCATTCGCCCGACGCGGTGCTCATCGTGGTGACCAACCCCATCGATGCCATGGTCTATACCGCCTTCAAGGTCGCCGGTTTCCCCAAGCAGCGGGTGATCGGCATGGCCGGGGTGCTCGATTCGGCGCGCTACCGCACCTTCATCGCCGAGGAACTGGGGGTGGCGGCGCGGGACGTCAATGCCATGGTCATGGGCATCCACGGCGACAACATGCTGCCCCTGGTGCGGCTCGCCAACGTGGCCGGCATTCCGGTCAGCGATCTCATCTCGCCCGAGCGGATCGCTGCCATTGTCCACCGCACCCAGCACGGCGGCGCCGAGATCGTCAACCACCTCAAGACCGGCAGCGCCTTCTATACGCCGGGCCTGGCCGCGGTGGAGATGGCCGAGGCAGTGCTCACCGACAGCAAGCGGGTCCTGCCCTGCGCCGCCTACGTCGAGGGCGAGTTCGGCTTCTCCGGCTGCTTCCTCGGCGTGCCGGTGGTACTCGGGGCTGCGGGTGTCGAGCGGATCGTGGAGTTCCCGCTCACCGCCGAGGAGAAGAGCGCCATGGCCGCCTCCGAGGCAGCGGTGCGCAAGCAGATGGCCGATACTGGCTTATGATATGATGGGATGATCCCCGGCGCGGCGGCTGCCACAGCCGCCGCGCCGGGACCGTGTTTTACAACCCAACCGCGGGGGGTGGAGTGACAGGGGAAACGACCATTGGCGCGGCGTTGCAGGAGATGACTGCGGCCCACTTCGGCCCGCTCGATCTGTTGCCCTATACCGAGTTGCCGGAAAAGCTCATTGCCCTGGCCCTGACCGGCCCACCGGCCGGACCTGCCGGAGTGGCGGCCCAGTTCCGCGATCTGGCCGCGGCCGTGAACAGCGTCGAGACCAGTGGTGTGCGGGTGGTGGTCTTTGGCGGCGGCACCGGCCTTTCCAACGTCATCGGCGGCGACAGCCGCAACCCCGAGTGGCCGCGTTCGCCGTTCCTCGGCCTCAAAACCATTTTCCCCCGGACCCAGGCCGTTGTCTGCGTCACCGACGACGGCGGCTCCACCGGCGAACTGCTCAAGGAACTGCCGCTCATCGCCATTGGCGACCTGCGCCATGTGCTGCTCTCGGCCGTGCGGAAGGTCAAGCTCCAGAAGCAGTACGATCTCACCGGCCAGGAGGCCACGCGGGTTGCCGCAAGCCTCCACGCCTTGTTCAACCATCGCTTCAGCGGGCCGGTGGCCACGGTGGAGGAACTGCTGGCCGGCTGCGGGGTGCAGCTCGACGAACTGCCCGAATTCATGGGCCGCACCCTCCACTGGCTGCTGCACGAGGTCTGCGCCAACCCGCTGCTCCAGGGGCAGCTTGCGCATCCGCACTGCCTGGGCAATCTGCTGGTGGCGGCGGCGATCTACCAGCAGGGCGGCGCTGGTGCCGTCGCCTCGGTGCCCTCGCAGGCGATCATCAGCGGCCTTCAGTTCCTGGCCGATCTCCTTGGCGCCAACGCTGATGCGGTGCTGCCCTGCACCACCACCCCGGCCCATCTCAAGATTTACTACGACAACGGGGTGCTGGTGGCAGGCGAGCACAAGTCGAGCGAGGCCCGCCGCCATTGCGCGGTGGACCGGATCTTTGTCGAGTTCGCCAGTGAGCCCGAGGTGCCGGCCGAGGTTTTGTCCGCCATCACCGCCGCCGACATCATCCTTTTTGCGCCGGGCAGCCTCTTTACCAGCATCGTGCCGATTCTTCAGGTGCCGGGGATTGCCGAGGCGATCCGCGCCAATCAGGCGGCCCTCAAGGTGCTCATTTCGAATCTCTGGGTCCAGGCCGGCGAGACCGATCTCGTTATGGGTGATCCGGAGCACCGCTTCCATGTCTCCGACCTGCTGCTTGCCTACCAGCGTAACATCCCCGGCGGCATTGCCGGCCTTTTCGAGCAGGTCATGGTGATGGGGTTGCAGGAGATTCCCGGTTCCATCATCCAGAGTTATGCCCTGGAAAACAAGATGCCCATCTACCTCGACCGGGAGCGGGTGCGCGCCCTGGGCTTTACCCCCATCGAGGCCTCGATCTATTCCCAGCACGACATCGACCGCCGCCGGGTGGTGCAGCACGATCCTGCCTCGGTGGCGCGGGCGATCCGCGCCCTGTGGGGCATCCGGACCCTGTTTGTGTCAGGGAACGGGAAACCCGCCTTGCCGGAAGCCCCGGCGCCGGCCATCCGGCTCAACCCCCGGCGTCAGACCCCGAGCCAGCGGATGGCGGTGATGGCCGAGCGCCTGGAACAGCTCATCATGCCGGCGGCGCGGCGCGGCGTCGTCATGGAGATACTCTGGCACCATTGGGATATCCCGCCGGAACATCTGGATTATCTGGCCGGCGTGGTGCTGATCCCCCAGGAAGAATGGGCTCGCTGCCAGGAGTGGGACAACGTTTTTTCCTTCTATGACCCCGCGGACCGGTTGATCAAGATCCGCGCCGACGTGGCGGCTGAGGTCGAGCGCCTTGAGCCGGCCCTGCTGGTGGCCCTTGGCCAGTCGCTGCTCGGCGACTACGCCGCGACCAAGGAAAAAATCCCGGTGCGGCTCGGCGAGGAGGCGGTGGGGTATATCTATCAGGTGACCCTGCGGGAGGAGGCGGCGCGGCGTTGTTTCTTCACCCCGGCGGAACTCACGGCCTATCTGACCTCGGCCCGTATGCGGCAATCCACGGCCAACCCGCTGCTCTTTACCCGGGTGGTGAACAGCACCGAAGGCTTTACTCCGCCGGGACTGCTCTTTGGCCTCACCTACGCCTGGTATCTCGACAACCGTTTCGCGGTGAACATGGAATACAAGATGTCCATTGTCAGCGCCGAATCCTCCGATCTGGTGCCGGAGCAGATCCGCATCGCCCGCCGCCGCCAGACCCTGATCGATTTCTTCCGTACCGTGGTTTTCCGTTACGACTGGCTGGCGTGAGCTTACCGGAGTGCCGCAAGGCGCCAAAGGGTATTCCCTGACAGGATCAATCCGGCACGTGGCGGATGGCATCCATGTGGTGGTGCAGAATGCGGACGACGAGAATGGTGTGCTTGCCGGTTGGTCGGTAGAAGATCAGGTGGCTTTTGTGGGGAAACCGCCGGTATCCTGGCCGTATCTCCTCGGCGGAACGGCCTGCTTCCGGATTGTCGGCGAGGAGTTCCAGGCAGCGAGTCAGTGACGTGTAGTAGTTTTCCGTTTGTTGCAGGCCAAACTCGGCCAAGGATTGTTCCAGGATCTCTTCGAGATCCTGGGTCGCAGCATTGGAAAGCCTATACATCAAGCCCGTGCCGTGTTTTGACGTGTTGCCAGACATCCCCGGCCGTGCGTTCGGAAACGCCGCTCTTTTCTCCGGCAATGAGGGCCTTGATCAGGGTTTTGCGTTTGTCCTGATATTCCTGCTCACGCCGGATCAGATCGCGCACATAATCGCTGGCGTTACTGTAATGGCCTGTTTTTACCTGGCTTTCAACCCACGCCTTCATGGGGTCGGGAAGGGAAACATTCATGGTTGCCATGGCGGAACCTCCTGTCCAATAATGGTTCTTTTGGCAATCTTTGTCAAGTTTGGCGTTTTTTCACATGCCCCGTTTTATTTCCGGCCAGAGCAGGGTGTGGAGTTGGAGCTGGAGCTGGACGGCCAGTCCGTCGGCAAGCAGCCACTGGGCCAAATCCGCTGGCGTAAGTTCTTGCACCACCGGCGAAAAATGGATGGGATGGCGGCCGATGAGGCCGTGGTCACGTACGAAGTCGGCGGCCCAGTCGTAATCGGCCCGGGAGGCGAGGACGAATTTCAGCTCGTCCCCAGGCCGCAAGCGCCTGAGGTTGGCGGGATCGAACTGGTCGGCCATGCCGCTGCCAGGACATTTGACATCCATGATAACGACCACGCCGGCAGGCACCAGCTCCAGCGCCAGGGAGCCGTTGGTCTCCAGCAGCACGGTGCGGCCGGCAGCCAGCAAGTGCTCCATGAGTGGATAGACTCCTGCCTGGAGCAGCGGCTCGCCGCCGGTGATCTCCACCAGGGCCGCGGCCGGATAGCGGTCGAGCTCCCGGAGAATCGCCGGCAGTTCCCAAGCCGTCCCAGGCTCCTCGTAGGTGTAGCAGGCGTCGCACCAGCGGCAGCGCAGGTTGCAGCCGGCCAGCCGCACAAAAACGCAAGGGTAGCCGGCGTAGGAGGACTCCCCCTGGATGCTGTAGAAGATTTCCGAGAGAAGAAGTGTCGATTCAGTTTGCGACGCCATCACTCTTCACAATAGGTCACGCCGGAGGTGTCGGTTTCCCGCACCGTGACGCTGTAGGGGCGGTAGCGGTCCGTGGTGAGGGTCTTCTTGAGTTCCGTAAAGATATAACGGGCGAGATTTTCCGAGGAGGGATTCCGCTCACGGAAGGCCGGGTGCTCGTTGAGATCGGTATGGTCAAGGGTATCGATGATCTCCTTGGTCGCGTTCTTGAGCGCCCGGAAATCGATGCCCATGCCGAGTTCATCCAATTGGGTGGCGCGCACTGTTACCGTCACCTTCCAGTTGTGGCCGTGGGGCCGTTCGCAGTTGCCGGGGTAGTTGCGCAGGTGATGGCCCGAAGAGAAATGGGTGTCGATAAAGATGTCGAACATGGGGTCTTTCCTCCCTTCCGACGTTGCAGGCCGCTTGCGCCGGCAACGGCAAAGTTCACTTGAAAAGCGCTCTGTTTTTTAATATGAAGGACTGACAGTTACGGTCGCCCCGAAATCGGGTGCGCCCGGCTGATAATACCCCCTGTTTTTACCTGATGTCGGTGAAAATAGACAGGGGAAAGAGCAGCGAATACACCCGGCCAGCCCGGTCAGTAAGGAGAAAAGTGTTATGGCAGTCATCGCGCCGTTTCGTGGCCTGCGGTACAATCTGGCGAAGATCCCCAACATGGAGGCAGTGGTCACCCCGCCTTACGACGTGATCGATGCCGAGGCCCAGTCCGCCTTCATGGGCAAGAACCCCTACAACATGATCCACCTCGATCTGAGCAAGAACGTCAAGGCGGGCGAGTTGACCGACGAACGCTATGGCCAGGCACGCCGCCTGTTTGAGACCTGGCAGGCCGAGGGGGTGCTGGCGCGCGACGAGGCGCCGGCGATCTACATCTACCACGTCGAGTACGGTCTGCCGTCGGGCGAGCGGCGCACCCGGAAGGGGCTGCTGGCCCAGGTGCGGCTTGCCGAGTTTTCCGAGGGCATTGTCAAGCCGCACGAGAAGACCTTTGCCAATGTCACCAGCGACCGCTTGCGCCTGCTCGACACCTGCCACGCCCAGTTCAGCCCGATCTTTTCGCTCTATTCCGACGAACAGGGCGCGGTGATGGCGCGCCTCGCGGCGGCCCAACCGGCAGAGCCGCTGTGCAGCGCCACCGACCACGACGGCTGCATTCACCGCTTGTGGGCCGTGACCGACCCTGCGGCCCTGGCCGCGGTGCAGGCGCTGTTTCAGGCCAAGGCGCTCTATATCGCCGATGGCCACCATCGCTACACCACCGCCCTCCAGTTCCGGGCGCTGATGCGGGAGCGGCTCGGCGGCGTGCCGCTGGAGAGCCCTTACAACCACACCATGATGTACCTCTGTCCCATGGAGGAACCGGGGCTGGCCATCCTGCCCACCCATCGGCTGGTGCGGGTGCCGGGCCAGGTCACGGCCGAGGAATTGCTGGCCCGCTTTGCCGAGGCCTTTGCCGTGGAGGAGATCACGGACGGCGGCCGGGAAATGCTCATCGCCGAACTGTTCGACAAGATGGCGGACACCCCGGCCAGCCAGACCCGGTTTGGCTTCTACCATGCGGCTGCCGACCGTTCCTTTCTGCTGACCATGAAGGAGGGCGCCATGGAGCGCCTTGCCGGCCATCATCCGGCCGCCCTGCGCGACCTCGACGTGGTGATCCTTTCCGACCTGCTGCTCGACAAGTTCCTGGCCCTCGATAAGTCCCGCTGCGTGCAGGGCGACCTCATCGACTACTACAGCGATGCGGACGAGGCCCTTGATGTGGCGGTCAAGGAGGCGGAGCGGGCAGGGGAGCATACTCCGCTGCTCTTCCTGATGAACGCCACCCTGGTCTCCCAGGTCCGGCGGGTGGCGGACGAGGGGCTGGTGATGCCGCACAAGTCCACCTTCTTCTACCCCAAGATATTGACCGGCCTGCTGCTCAACAAGATCGTGCCCGACGAAGCACTCCGCTGAAGGCATGGCAAGCGCGCCCGCGGTAACTCACGACACCCTCTTTGCCGGCCAGCTCACCTGCCTGCAACACCGGGATGGGTACCGCTTCGCCATCGATGCGGTGCTGCTCGCCCATTTCGCCGCGCCCCGGCCGGGCGAAATGGTGCTGGAGCTGGGCGCCGGCAACGGCGTGGTCTCGCTCATCATGGCCTACCGGCAGCCGCAGTTCGCTATTACCGCCCTGGAACTGCAACCCCAACTCGTGGGGCTCATGCGCAGCAATGTGGCCCTGAACCATTACGAGGAACGGATTACGGTGGTGGAGGGTGACTGCCGTTTTCTGGCCGACCAGGTGCCGGCCGGCGCCTTCGATCGGGTGGTGATGAACCCGCCCTACCGCAAGATCGACAGCGGCCGGCAGAATCCCGGCGATGAAGCGGCCCAGGCCCGCCATGAGCTGACCCTGACCCTGGACGAGGCGGTGGCGGCCATGGCCTTTGCCCTCAAGAACCGGGGGCGCGGCGTGGTGGTCTATCCGGCCGAGCGGCTGGCCACGCTGGTCGCGGCCATGAAGGCCCGGCGGCTGGAGCCGAAACGGTTGCAGGTGGTGTACAGTTACCCCGGCGACACCGGCCGGCTGGTGCTGGTCGAGGCGGTGAAGAACGGCGGCGAGGAGCTTGCCGTGCTGCCGCCGTTCTTTATTTATCAGACACCGGGCGGGCCGCACAGCGAGGAAATGGCTCTCCTCTATGCCCCATGTCGGGAAAATCTGAAAAAACAACGCCACATAACGCCGGAATCCCGCGATGTGGCGGGAGTGCGGTAAAGGGGCGCGGTCAGGAGGCTGCCTGGTCGGTCATCAGTTCCGCCAGATGGGCGCGGGCGAAGTCGAGGGCGGGGTCGAGTTCCAGGGCGATGGTGAGATGGGCCACGGCCTCGTCGAAGCGTTCGAGTTTGCGCAGGTTGACCCCCAGATTGGCGTAATCGATGGCCGAGGCGGGGTTCAGCTCCACGGCCCGGGCAAAATGCAGCACCGCGGTTTCATGGTCTGCGAGCTTGAAGTGGCAGAAGCCCAGCAGGTTGTGGAGATCGGGCCGTTCCTCATCATGCGTGAGCCCTTCGTAAAGCGCGGCCAGCGCCTTTTCGTAGCGGCCCATTTCCTTGAGACAGTCTCCCATGAAGGAATAAAGATAGGGCCGATCCTCGGCCTCCGGATTGAGGGCCAGCGCCAGTTCGAAGTGCTTGAGCGCCTGTTCGTGCTGGCCCATGGCCATGAGGTTTTTGCCGAGGTAGAATTCGAGATAGTAGGCCTCGGGCAGGAATTCGCGCAGCCGGATGAGCTGGCGGCTCTGTTCCACCAGGTCGTCGATCTGCTCGTGGATGAGCTTGGCGACAAAGAGGCCGACATTCTGCACCATCGACCGCTCGCGGAAGTGGGCACCCGGCACGATGGTATAGATGGCCGGCACCTGGAGCGCCGGGTGCATGGTGTTGACCACCAGCACCTCCATGCCGAGGCGGCCAAGTGCGGCGAGGTAGCGTTCGATCTCCACCCGCATGTTGTTGTCGCTTAGGTTGGGCAACTCACTGATCGCCACGGTGCGGCTCGGCGTGGTGAGGTAGTCCATCTCCTCCATGGTCAGCGGTTTCGGCAGGCCGCTGGCCACGTAGTTCGACTTGCTCTCGAAATCGCCGGCCAGTTGGGCCACCTCGGTAATGGCGCGGATCAGCGCCTTTTCCGGGTCCGGCGTGGTACCGGCGGTGTAAACGATCTCGCTCATTGCCGGGAAGGTGGAGCGGTCGATGGCCAGGGCCGCCACCGTCGGGATGCCGGTGTCGAGGGTGAAGTCGTTGAGGTGGAGTTCGATGTTGTGGCGGCTGAATTTATCGATCAGTTCACGGGCCACCGGGTCCTGGGCCGAGGCCGGGTCGATGCGCGGAGCCGGCACCCGGTCGCGGGTCACCACCGCGCAGACGTGGCGCTCGACGATCTCGCTCACCCCCTGCAGAATCGCTTCTTCATGGGTGTTGCCCGCCGAGGGGCCGTTGAACTCGTTGATCGCATAGAACCAGCTGAAGGGCACCAGCACCTCTTCGCCGCGGGTGAGGTTGCTGGCCCAGACCCATTGCATCGGCAGGTCGGCGATGAGCTGCTCCAGCGTCGCGAGATCGGTGGCCTCGTCGTGGACCGATTGGAGCAGGTAATTAAGGCCGAGCACCGGTTCGCCCTTGGCCTTGAGCCGGGCGTAGGTATCGCGGATGAAGTTGGCCGGGTTCTTTTTGAAGCTGAAGAAGCTGAACCGTTCGGCCAGTTCCATGCAGGCGCTGGCCTGGGATTGTTCCGGCGTGCTGCCCTTGCCCATCTGCTTCTTGTTGCCGATGGTTTCCACGGCATCCTTGCCGCAGACGCTGAAGTAGACCGGGATGTCGAGACGGCCGGTGTCGATGCGGCGGACCTCCTGCAGGATGTCGAGATCGACCTCGGCAAGCCGCTGCTTGAAGCGGTTGACGGTGTCGATGGGGCTGCACACCTTGTCCTGGTCGAAGGTATAGGACTTGAAGCAATCCTGCGGGCGGATGGGCTGTGGTTTCATGGCGGCACAATCCGGGTTGTGGTTCGGAGCGCGGCTGGTAGGCCGATGCGAACGAATGACCGATTATGCCCGATGGGGAGATGGTTGTCAAGCGATCTGCCACAATGTGGCAGTAGCGGTCAGTTGCGCAGAATCAGCAACCAGGTCAGCAGCGCGGTGGCGATGGCAAGCAGGACGGCGGCGGAACCGAGATCCTTGGCGCGGCCGGCGAGTTCGTGGTGCTCCGGTCCAACGCGGTCAACCACCGCCTCGACCGCGCTGTTAAGCAGCTCGACGATGAGCACCAGCAAGAGGCTGCCGACCAGCAAAACCTGATCGCTGCTGTTTCTGCCCAGCCAGAGGCCGGCCGGCGCCAGCACCGCCACCGCCATCACCTCCTGCCGGAAGGCGGCCTCATGACGGAAGGCCGCCCGGAGCCCTTTGATCGACCATCCCCATGCGTTCCGGAGTCGGCGCAGACCGTTGCCGCTTGCTTTGCTCATGGTGCGTGCTCCCCCGCACTCAAGCAGCGGAAAGAATGAGACAGGATGATCTCGCGTTTGCCGTGGTCGTAGACCAGTGGTTCATGGCCGGCACTGGTGGTGATGGTTTCCTCAGCGCGCACGGCGCGGTATGCCGTCAGTATCCGTAAGCGGTTGTAAGAGTAACCGTTAATAGCGGCGCGGGCCGCCGCCATGGCCTGCTTTTTTCTGCGGCGGCCGGGCCTCGTTGACAATGATCTTGCGGCCTTCAACTTCCTTGCCGTTCAGTGCCTGCATGGCCTGCTGACCGCCATCGCCACTGGACATCTCCACGAAACCAAACCCCTTGGACTGGCCGGTGGCCTGATCCTTGATGATCTTGGCGCTCTTCACTTCGCCGAATTGGCTGAAGAGATCGGTGAGTTGCGATTCGCTGAGCTTGTAGGGCAGGTTTCCAACGTAGAGATTCATGGCACTGAGTCCTCCTTTGGGTGCCAAGGTTCTTTGCCATGTCCAGCCGGTTCGTGGATGACGGTGTGACAGGTGGAAGAAGGCCGCTTAGCACGGTTTAATAGTTCACAAAATTTTATTACCACACCGTTTTACAGAACAAAAGGGAATTTTTCGCGCTGGTCGGGCGGTACGCGGGGAAGTGCTTTATTCGTTGCCGGGAGTTCGGGCCGTGGCCAGGGTGGTGCGCTGGTTGTGCTCGTAGCGCATCTGGAGCAGTTCGACCAGCAGGGCGAAGCCCATGGGCAGGTAGATGTACGCCTTGGGCACATGTTTGTGCAGCCCCTCCATGAAGATGGTGACGCCGATGGTGATCAGGAAGGAGAGCGCCAGGATCTTGAGGGCGGGGTGATGCAGGATGAACTCGCCGATGGGTCCGGCAAAGAAGAGGATGGCCACGAAGGAGATCATCACCGAGCCGATGATGATCCAGATCTGGTCGGTAAGCCCGATGGCGGTAATGACCGAATCGATGGAGAAGACGATGTCCAGCAGCACGATCTGGGTGATGATGGTGGCAAAGCTGCTCAGCACCGCCCCGGTTGTCGCCCCCTGTTCGTCCTTCAATTCCACGGTATGGTGGATTTCGCGCACCGCCTTCCAGAGCAGGAAGAGCCCGCCGGCGATGAGGATCAGGTCGCGGATGGAGAAGTGGAGGAAGACGTTGCTGGTCAGCCCGGCAAGGGCCAGCAGGACGACCAGCATGACGATGCGGGCGCCGAGCGCGCAGGCGAGACCGGCCAGCCGCGCGGCTTTGCGCTGTTCGGCCGGCAGCCGGCCGACAAAGATCGAGATGACCAGGATGTTGTCGACCCCCAGCACCAGTTCGAGGCCAACAAGGAGGGCAAGCAGGGCGAGTGCGTCTGTCATGATGGTGTTTCCCTCGTGGTTCTGTAAAAAGGTGCCGGATGGGGGCTACAGTTCGAGCTGGACCCCCACCTCGATGACCTGGTCCGGCGGGATGTCGAAGAAGGCGGCGGCGTCCATGGCGTTGCGGGTCATGAACAGGAAGAGGTTGGAGCGCCAGCGGCTCATGCGCGGGCGGTCGCCGATGGAGAGTTTCTCGCGGCCGAGGAAGAAACTGGCGTTCTGCAGGTCCAGATTGATCCCCTTGTCGCGGGCCAGGGCGAAGATGGTGCCGATCTGCGGCTCTTCCATGAAGCCGTAGTGGGCGATGATCCGGTAGAGGCCGCTGCCCAGTTTTTCCGCCTCGATCTTCTCGAAGTTCGGCACCCGCGGGATCTCCTCGGTGCGGATGTTCAGAAAGACCACCTCGGAGTGGAGGATCTTGTTGTGCTTGAGGTTGTGCATCAGCGCCGCCGGCACGGTATCGTGGTTGCGGGTCAGGAAGACGGCCTGGCCGTTGATCCGCTGGGGCGGCGTCTTGGCCAGCATGGCCTTGAAGACGTCGAGCCGGGTGGTGATGGCTGCCATCTGGGTACCGAGAATTTCCCGGCCCTGTTCCCAGGTGATCATCACCAGGAAGGAGAAAGCGCCTAGGGCCAGGGGGAACCAGGCACCGTGGAGGATTTTGGTCATGTTGGCGGCGAAGAAGGGCAGGTCCACGGCAAAGAAGAGGGCGGTGACGAGGCCGGCGGTGAAGCGATTCCAACCCCAGCGTTTGCGCGCCACCACGTAAAAGAGCAGGGTGGTGATGAGCATGGTGGTGGTCACGGCAATACCGTAGGCCGCAGCCAGCTTGCTCGACGATTGGAAGCCGACCACCAGGCCGATGGTGCACAGCATCAGCAGCCAGTTGACCGGCGCCACGTAGATTTGGCCCATCTGTTGCGAGGAGGTGTGGGTAATCCGCAACCGGGGCAGGTAACCGAGCTGGATCGCCTGGCGGGTCAGGGAAAACGAACCGGTGATTACCGCCTGGGACGCGATGATGGTGGCCATGGTGGCGAGGAGGACCATGGGCACCATGGCCCAGTCCGGTACCAGGGCGTAGAAGGGGTGGTGCGATTCCTCGGGTCTGACCAGCAGCAGGGCGCCCTGGCCGAGGTAGTTGAGGGCCAGGGCCGGGAAGGCGACGAAAAGCCAGGTGAGTCGGATAGGCCGGCGGCCGAAGTGGCCCATGTCGGCGTAGATCGCCTCGGCGCCGGTCACTGCCAGGAAGACGGCACCGAGGACAATGAAGCCGTGGATTTTGTTGGTAACGAGAAAGGCGAGGCCGTACCAGGGGGCGAGGGCGGCCAGGATCTGCGGTACCCGCATGATCTGGATGACGCCGAGGGCGGCGAGCACCGTGAACCAGAGCAGCATGATCGGCCCGAAGAGAATGCCCACCTTGGCGGTGCCGCGGCGCTGGATCAGAAAGAGGCCGGCCAGAATGACGATGGTCAGCGGGATGACCGAGGATTCGAAGACCGGGGTGATGTTCTTGATTCCTTCCACCGCGCTCAAGACCGAGATGGCCGGGGTGATGATCCCGTCGCCGTAAAGCAGGCAGGCGGCAAACAAACCCATGCCCACCATGGTCCATTGCAGGGTGCGGGGTTTGACGTTTTTGGGTTTGATCAGGGCGGTGAGGGCAAGCACTCCGCCCTCACCCTCGTTGTCGGCCCGCAGGATGAAGGAGAGGTATTTGATGGTAACAATGAGCAGCATGGCCCAGACGATGAGGGAGACGACGCCGAGCACGTTGGCGCGGGTCACCTCGATGCCGAACTCGCCATGGAAGCATTCGCGCAGCGCGTACAGCGGACTGGTGCCGATGTCGCCGAACACCACGCCGAGGGCGGCCAGGGAGAGGCCGGCGAGTTTTTTGGTGCCCATGGGGTCCGTTGTCGTGCTCATGGCTTCCTTTTTCGGCTGGCGTTGCAATCGGCAGGGACAGGTTTGAACTCCTGGTTTTTTCGCCGGTTATGGCGCCAGGCCGGGCCGGGATAGTGGCTGTCGGTCTGCTGGAATATCGGTGATTGCCGGCAAAAGCGCAACAAAAAAACGAGCCTTTGCCGATCCTCCTGAATTCGTTGCTGTCATAGCGTATTCTCGTATAGATTATAAAGTGGTGAAAGGGGATGGCGAGAAGAAGCGGCTTTTTCGGCAGGAGAAATCAAGCCTTCACAACAGGTGAACACATGCATGCGGATTTGCAGACCGACGAGTACATGATATCCATTTCACGGGAGATTCAGGTGTGCAAAAATATGGTTGCCCGGCAGAAGGAAGAACTCGCCCGGCTTGAGAAGCGGTATGGCCTCACCACCGTGCAAGCGCTTGCCGGCGAGGTGCCCCAAGGCATGATTGATGGGCAGGCACTGGAGGCATGGCGCAACGGACATCACGGACTACTCGCCTGGCGGCAGCGGTTACGGGAGTACGAAGAGGCGTACGCGGCCTTGCGGCGCTGAATGAAACTGAGTGTGGTTGCATAAAAACGCCGTCCCCGACCGGGGACGGCGTTTGGCCTGATATGGGTTCGGGGTAGGGCGGCTTCCTCTTGCCGGGGGAAGCCGCCCTCCTTGGTTTTCAGTGGCCGCCAGGGAAGAGCCACTGGCTCAGGAAGTAGAAGACGACCAGCAACCCCACGCCGAGGGAAATACTCCATCTGATGAGCGACAGTTCCGCGGGCAGGAGCGGTTCGTAGTCCATTTTTTTCATCTCATCGGCAATCTGTGATTTATCCGTCATGTCTGTTCTCCTTTTAGAGTATTGGCGGTTTGACGCCGTGGAAAAAGAGCCATGAGATGGCGAGTCCTACCCAGATGATGAAGCCGAACAGGGAAATGCCGTACACGGCGGCGAGTTTGCCGATCCCCTCCTGTGCCAGCTTCTTGAAGTTCGAGACCACGCCGATGGTGAAGAAGCAGAGCAGGAAGAATATCTTCCGGAAGACGTCGCCCTGCGAGGTGGCCGCCTTGGCCTTCCCGATCAGTTTGTTGGGCTCCTTGGTCGAGTCCTTCCACTCCTTTTCCTTGGCCTTGGCCTCCTTGAGCGTTGCCTGCAACGTGGTGGTGGCGGCCGGGTCCTTGCTGGCGCTGATCTGCTTTTCCAGAGAGGCGATCTGCACCTTCAATCCGCTCAGGGCATGTTCCGCCGGGGCAATCGCCTTGACCGCCGGCCAGCAGATGGTCAGCAGGATAATGAAGGTGGCGATGTAGCCGAGCACGAATTTGGGGAAACGGTTCCAGATCTCGATGAGCCGCACCTTCTGGCCGGGCTTGCACTCGATCTTGGCACACCAGATATAGGCAAGGAGTACGGCCCAGACGCCGATGAAGATATCGATGAACATCTTCACCGTGGTGGCGGTCATGGTGATCCACCCCTCGGCGTAGTTGATGCCCTCCATATCCATGGCCTGGGCCCGGATCAGGGCATCGGTCACCGCGCCGCTGGCGATGGCCCCGCCGTCGGACTTGACCGCGAGCCCCATCCAGGCGCCGGCCACCAATGGTTCCTGCCAGAGGAAGAGCTTGGCGGCAAAGGGCAGCAGCACCATTTCCACCGCCACGAAGATCACGACCAGCGAGGAGACCATGATCGGGATCACCGGACGGGCGCGGATGGCCCCGCCGGTGGCGATGGCGGCGGACACGCCGCAGATGGAGATGCCGGAGGCAAGGGGCGCCGACCATTCACGGCTGAATTTGAAGTACTTCCGCGAGATATAGTAGACCACCGCCCAGTAGATCAGGTACGCCTCGACAATGGCGCAGAAGCCCCGGAACATGATGTTGCTGGCCAGGCCGAACGACTGGGCCGCCTTCAGGCCAAGCCCGGCGCCCATGATGACGATGGCGGTCTTGATATAGAGTTCCGGCCGGGCCGCCTCTTTCATCATCTCCGCCAGCCGGGGGAAGAGGTTGCCGACCATGAGCCCCGCCACCAGGGCGATGATGAAGCCGAACTCGCCGGTCATGCTCATTGACCAGTCGATGCCGAATTTCGCCTGATCGTTCTTGGTGGCGGCGATGTAGGCATAGTGCCCCATGAGCCAGCAGAGGTAGCTGATCCAGAAGACCAGGGTGAAGCCGACGGCGAATTTTTTGAGGTCCGCCCCGATGAGCATCGAGCCCAGCCCCATGATTGCCAGCATCACCAGATAGGTAATGAAGAGCGAGGCCAGGGGCGAGAGCCCTTTCTGCTCGTAAGATTGCCCGACCGCCAGCAGCGACGGGTCGGTCTTGACGGTGATGGTGGCCTCCTTGCCGTCACTCTTTTTGAGGGTGACCTTGTTGCCGTCGATCTTGGTGATCTCGCCCTTGACCGTCTGGTAGTCGATGGAGACCGCCTTGGTGGATTTGGCGACCTCGGTCCATACGCTTGTTGTCGCGCCCCAGCCCAGGATGTTGGCCCCCTGGAACGCGCCAAGGGAAAGCAGGAAAATGAAGAGCCCCAGCCAGAGCGAGAGCCAGTCCTCGCTCAGCCAGCCTTTTTTCTCCTCCACGGCGCAGGTTTTTTCCGAATCGCAGTGTCCTTCTGCCAGTTTGTCTTCATTGATTTTCTTTTGGTCCATAGTTTTCCTCCCAAGCTGACTGTGAAAGTTCGTTTTTCGACAGCCCCTGTGTAATCAGGGATGGATCGCCAATTCTGACAAGTGGTTAGCCACTGCAAATATGAGAAAAAGGCGCAGAAGGGGATTCCGCTTAAGCCGGACCCGGAATACCCCCCCTGTTGCCCTGTTAACTTGCCGGAACACCGAGAGACGACTCAATTCCGCTCCTCGAGGAACAGCGAACTTCATCCTCTCGAACCAGATACACGGAGCAGGTTGCTCCTTTCAAGATCATCCCCGCGGTGTCGCGGACAATTTCCAACCCCCGCCGGAAGGGTTGGCTCATGACCAGCAGATCGTAATCTCCCCTGGCAAGTTCGTTCAATATCTCATCGGTCACTCGCCCGGTGGCGGACCTGATTTCGCAGTCCGGAGGGCAACGCCCGCGAAACGTGGCCAGGACGTCAACTTCGCTGGCCAGTTCATCGTCCCTGGCATACTCCAGGAAATCCGCGCGCGATCCGCTTCCGGACAACCAGTCATGACCGGTGTAGTCATTCCAGGTGGTATCCAGGACGAACAGGGCCGTAAGACTCGCCTGTTTTTCGGCGGCGAACTTGATCGCTTCGTCCATGGTTCGTGTCGATGGATCTAACGCCAGCAGTATCTTCATTTATGGAAGGACTCCTTTTTCATGTTCCAACACCAGGATCTCGTTCTTGTCTTTTTTCACAACATCTCCTGGTTTGGCGCTTATGGACAGGATTTTTCCACTGGTTTTTGCATGGAAATCTTTGGTGACGATTTTTTCTTCAAGTGTATCATGAACGTATTTTTTTTGTTTTATTTCCATTGAATAAAGCAGATCACCTTTTTTCACCTGGGCCTCCGGTTGGACCGAAATGGCGACGACCTTCCCATCCATTGGAGCTTTAAGGGTAATGCTGGGGACGATGTAGGCCATATAGACAAGTACCGAAACCACGGCAATGGTCACAAAAAACATGGCTGCCAGGTCTTCGTGACGATCGGTTTTAAAGACGGTCATCTTGGTGTTTTTCTTTGGTTCAGACATAAAATACCTCCTTAAACCACTATAAAGGATAACATGGTTATTTTGAATAGCCAAACCGGCATAAGGAACTGCAACGAAATACCCATCCTGGGTCAGGTTATTTCATAACGATTCCTAAAAATTGGCTTCTTTGGATACAAAAAGTAAGACTATCACCAGGGCCAGGGCATATTTGAAGAGGCCGGCGGCAAAACCAACCTTGAGTGGCGCGCCGCCCGCGGCCCGGAGTTCGCGAACATCAATATAGGCGCCCTGACCAACAAGGCCCAATCCGAAAATCCAACTCATGACCGTACGCATGAGATGAATCGTGGATGAGCCTTCCGCGCCCAGCATTTCCAGAGATGAGAGAGCGGTCATGGTAAAGAATCCCAGAATGAAGATAGGAAATTTGTCCTTGATAATGCCGCCCAGGGTAATGTGCTCGGTCTGGGCCTCGGCGCGCCAGTACCACATGGTAACAAAGAAGACGACAAAAGGAATGGAGATGACTCGAACCACGTTCCAGATCTCTCCATAGGCAACGGCGGTACCCGGAGCGATGGTGGGATTGTAGGCCAGACAGGTGGCCAGTACCTGCCCGGAGTTGAGAATACCGGTGCCAACCCAGGCGCCATACTGGTAATCGGTGAGGTGCAACATATGGCCAATAAAGGGGGAGACAAACATACTCGCGATACCAAAGCCAAGCACTGTGGCAATGGCAAGAGCCACATCTGCCGACTTGGCACGCACGGCCGGAGCAGTGGCAATGGCCGCGGAAACGCCGCACACGCCACAGGCCGCCGCCATGACGCCGATCAGGGAGCGATCCATTTTCTGGACGCGTCCGTAGTACATGATAAAAAAGATGGTGCCGAAAACAAAGGCCATGATCAGGGTTATGGCCACGCCGCCAACCTTGGCCAGACTCTGGATGGTGTACAGTGAGCCCAGCATCATGACACCTGATTTTATGAACAGGCGCGTAGTGCGGAAGCCTTCTTCAGCCCAACCGGGAATCTTACCGCCCCACATGAGATTACGGTACAGCATGCCGGCGATGATGGCCAAAAGAATATAATTGAGGTGCAGAACCTTGACAAACCATCCTTTCTGGCCAAGGACAACAGCATGTGCCATCCATGGTTCCACATATGTGCGCAGGATGTAGAGGGTAAATACCATAAACGCGAGACCGGGGATGATGGCCATTACCTTGGCCATACCATGTTTTTCTTCCATAAATAAAACCCTCCTTTATTTTATGACGAGAACATGACAAGGGGCATGCTCCACAATTTTTGCCGATACGCTGCCAAGAAAAAACCTGCCGGCACCGTGCCTTCCGTGCGAGCCGACCACGATGAGATCGGCCCCGATTTCCTTTGCCGTATCAATAATCTGTTCCGCCGGATGGCCGTCCTTGATAACAATCTCGGCCTTGATCCCTTTTGCCTTCAGTTCGTCAGTCACTTTCCTCATTGAAATTGCCGCTTCGGAAAAAAGCGAATCTGTTATCAGTTTGCATTCGCTGTCGGAGACTTCGGTAAGACACAGATCCGGAGCAACAGTTGTAACCGTGACCTCCGCTCCTATTTTTTCCGCTAGTTCACTTGCTTTCCGCAACGCTTTGTCCGCGTGAGCAGACCCGTCATGAGCAACCAGAATTTTCATTGCAACACCTCCTCTTTCGTGATTGAAATTATCGCCGGCGCGGTTGGGTGGCAGGCAATCGCTTGCGGGGCGATTCCGGCACGGCCCGGGAAAACGTCTCACCGTACTTTGGCGATCTCACAGCGAACCAGTCACTCTTTGTCTCGTGCATATTTCCCCCTTTTGGGGCCATCTACGATGTGACCGGTGAAAGCGGGAAGCAGTCCCTTCTCGCCGAGCACAGGATGGCCACACTCTCCGATACGTAAGCCTGATATTCCGTTTCCTCTTGGGTGCTCTTTTCCTCCTCCGGCGTGAATGTGGTTGTTGTGGCAATGTGGATGTCTGGTGGTGTGTTATGCAAAGGGGGTGCCGCGTTGCCCGGAGAACCAGGCCTTAATAAAATAACTATAAAAAACAATATGTTGTCAGGGCGACGGACATTGGGGCGTTGCCGAAAACGCAGGGGGTAAGCCAGCAAGGTGCATTTTCTGGTATCCAGTGACGCCTTTAGTTGACACCAGGCATGATTTCATGGTTACGTGAAGTCATGCCGCCGGGGTTGTCGCAAACCTTTTCGAGTCATTACAGGGGGGGGGAAATGGCGCTGGGCACGAAATCGAGGGAACTGCTGTCTCACATCAAACCGCCAGGCGCGCAGAAGAAATTTCTGATCGGCCTTGCGTGCATTCTTTTTCTTTTTTGCCTGTTCTGGTCCGCCATTATTTATTCTCAGCAGAAAAAACGTTTGCAGGAAGAGGCCCTGAACAGGACCGAGTTGATCATGGCGGCGGTAGACGCCAATCGCGCCTATGTCCAGGGGGTGTTGCGGCCAAGGATGTATGAAGTGCTCGGCCCGGAGAGTTTTGTCCTCGAGGCGATGTCCACCTCCTACGTAAGCCGGGTGGTCATGGAGAAGTTCAAGCAGGATCTGCCGGATATCTTTTATCGGCGGGTCGCCATCAATGCCAAGAATCCGGAGTTCGAGGCGGACCAGCGGGAACGGGAGATGATCCGCTACTTCAACGATCATCCCGAGGTCAAGTCCTGGCAGGGGATCAGCACGGTGGACGGAGAACAGTATTTCGTGCGTTTCAATCCGGTCCACTTTGACGCCTCCTGCTTCCGCTGCCACGGCAATCCGGAGGACGCACCGGCGTATATCATTAAATTATACGGCAACAGCCGGGGATTCTTCAACAAAACGGATCAGGTCAGCAGCGTGGTCAGTGTCGGCATTCCCGTGGGAGAAGGGCTGCGCCGCATCATGGAGTTCTCCCTTTCCGTGTTCAGCACCGTGTTTCTCTCCTTTTTCTTTCTCTATGCCATCATCGCCTTATTCTTCAACCGGCTCATCATCCAGAACATCCGCTCCCTGCTCGAAATCTTCCGCCTCAACCTCACCGACCAGAAGGGCGAACAGCTCTACCTGCAGGCCCGGAGCCTCGATGAGATCGGGGAACTCAATGCGACCGCCACCCTCATTGCCCGGCACCTGGAGGAGAACCGCCGCCAACTCACCGACTACGCTGAGAACCTGGAGGGCAAGGTCGAGGAGCGGACCAAGGCGCTGCAGGAGTCCCAGGCGCAGTTGCACCGGCGGATGCAGGAACGCAACCGCGAACTCCAGACCCTGAACACCATTGCCGAACTCATTACCCAGTCCGTGGAACTCCGCGGGATTCTGCCCAAGGTCCTGCGGCAGACCCTGGCGGTGATCCCGGCCAGTGGCGCGGGCATCTACCTCTTCCGCCCGGATCGGCGCGGGCTTTTCCTGCAATGCCAGGAGAAGGCCCCAGAGTTGGCCGAACATCTCTCCTGCGAGCTGATCTCCCAGAAGATTGCGGAGACCGCCGGGAACGATCCGGCGGCCTCGACGATCTGCGAGACCGTCTGCGGCGAACTCAATTTTTTCACCACTGGCCCGGCCGGTATGCCCTGTCTCAATATTCCGCTCTGCTGCCGGAGCAAGATTCTCGGCATCATGACCTTCACCGGCTACGATGTCGGCGAGATCGATCCGCGGCACCGGGAATTGCTGCTTTCCATCGGCCGCCAGGTCGGCATCACCATGGAAAGCCTCCAGAACATGGCCAGTCTTCGCCAGGGCAAGGAGCTGCTCCAATCGGTCTTCGACGCCATTGCCGACCTGGTGGCGCTCGTCTCGCCGGATGGCCTGCTGCGCATGGTGAACCAGGCCTTCCTGACCCGGTACGATTTCAAGCCGGAGACCATTCTCAACCGCCATGTGGAGGAGTTGGCCGGCCAGCAGCCCGTGCCCTTCGAGCTTTTCCGGCAGATTGCCCACATCCGCCTCCGGGAGCCGGTCTCTGATTTCGGCCAACTGCCCAACGGCCAGGTTTTCGAGACCCATTTTTACCCGGCCCTGGATGACCAGGGGGCGCTCAAGAACATCGTCTGCTATGCCAAGGACGTCACCCAGCAGAAGCAGGTGGAGCACCGCATGCAGCAGACCGAGAAGCTGGTCGCCCTGGGCCAGTTGGCCGCCGGGGTGGCCCACGAGATCAACAATCCCCTCGGCATCATCCTCTGTCACACCGATCTGCTCAAGGAGGACCTGAGCGGGTTGCCGGAAAAGGTGGAGGACCTGGCGATCATTGAAAAGCATGTGAAGAACTGCCGGCGCATCGTTCAGGATCTGCTGAGCTTTGCCCGGGATCAGCAGACCAGCCGGGCGCCCGGCTCGATCAATCAGGCCATCCTGGAGGTGACCACCATGGTGGCCCACCAGCTTGGCAAGGAGCAGATCACCGTCGAGCTGGCGCTGGATGA
Organism: Deltaproteobacteria bacterium; assembly: GCA_021802775.1. GTDB lineage: Bacteria > Desulfobacterota > Desulfobulbia > Desulfobulbales > Desulfurivibrionaceae > JAJZRJ01. The sequence goes on along the minus strand of JAJZRJ010000005.1, from coordinate 46,546 downwards.
AGGAATGCCGGTGCTCGACATGGATACGGACAAGATGAAGCAGGTGTTGCTGAACATGATTATGAACGCGGCCCAGGCCATTGAAAAAGAGGGCGTCATCCGCATCACCACCGAATATCTGCCAGCCCACGGCCAGGCGCGGATCCTGATCCGGGACACCGGCTGCGGCATCGCCCCGGAGGTGCGCGACAAGATTTTCGAGCCGTTCTTCACCACCAAGAGGCCGCAGGAGGGCACCGGCCTCGGTCTTTCCGTGAGCTACGGCATTGTCCACGACCATGGCGGCGAGATCTCGGTGGCGAGCGTGCCCAACGAGGGCGCCACCTTTACCATCCTGCTGCCTGCCCCGTCTGCCTCTGGAGAAGACGTATGACCACCGAACGGATTCTGCTTGTTGACGATGAAGAAGACCTGCTCCGCGGGCTCAAGAGGACCATAGAGCGCGGCTTCCCCGGTGTGGAGGTGGTGACTGCCACCCGGCCGGGCGAGGCCATTGCGCTGGCGGCCAGGCAGTCCTTCGAGCTGGCGCTGCTCGACGTGATGATGCCCGAGATGAATGGCATCGCCTTGTTGGAAAGGCTCAAGGAGCACGACCCCCAGCTTTCGGTGGTCATGATGACTGCCTTTGCCAGCGTCGAACTCGCGGTGGAGGCGATCACCAAGGGCGCCTACGATTTCATCACCAAGCCCTTTGACAAGGATGTGCTGATCCGGGTCATTGCCAAGGGGCTGGAGCGGAACCGCCTGGTCCGGGAGAATACCACACTCAAGGAACAGGTCTGCCGGCAGAAGGCCTTTGCCTCGTTCGTTGGGCAATCAGCCGCCATGGTCCAATTCCAGGAGCGGCTACAGACCATTGCCCTGTCGGATTACACGGTGCTGGTCCGGGGGGAGTCCGGCACCGGCAAGGAACTGGCCGCCAGAGCGCTCCACAGCCTGAGCAAGCGGCGCAACCACCCCTTGGTCATGGTGAATTGCCCGGCGATTCCCGAGCACCTGCTGGAGAGCGAACTCTTCGGCCACAAACGGGGCGCCTTTACCGGCGCGGATCGCGACCACCCCGGCCTCTTCGTGGAGGCCGACGGCGGCAGCCTCTGTCTCGATGAGATCGGCGATATCCCGGTGGGAGTGCAGACCAAGCTGCTCCGGGTCCTGCAGGAACAGGAGATCCGCCACCTGGGTGACACCAAGACCAGGAAGATCGATGTGCGCATCATCGCCATCACCAACCAGGACCTTGAAAAAAAGATCGCGGACCGCACCTTCCGGGAGGACCTCTTCTACCGCCTGAACGTCGTCACCCTGATCACTCCGTCCCTGGCCCGGATCCGCAGCGATATCCCACTGCTGGTCGATTATTTCAGCCGGCAGGTTTGTTGCGAGCAGGGCGTTGGCGAAAAGCATTTTGCTCCCGATGCCGTTGCCTTGCTCGTGAATCGGGCCTGGCCCGGCAATGTCCGGGAACTGCAGAACGTGGTCCGGCAGGCCGTGTTGTTCAGTAGTGGTGACACCGTCACCGCGGCGGACATTCAGATCATTGTCCCCGCCGACAACGGGCTGATCCCCACCCCGCCCATCTGGCTTTCCGAAGGGAGCGGTGCTTGCCCCTGTTATAAAGAGGTGAAAGAACAGTTGCTGGGCCGGTTCACCAGCCAGTATGTGACCAACCTCCTTCAGTACACCGAGGGCAACGTGAGCCGGGCGGCGGAACTCTCCGGGCTGACCAGGGCAGCCTTGCAGAAGATCATGCGCCGTTCCGCCATCAAGGCGAGCAGTTACCGCCACTCCGGGGAATAGGGAGGAGTGCGCGGGGTCTTCGGCGTCGCGGCCGGCCGCGGTTGCGGGAGGCCACCCGGAAACCGGCCGGTTCTGGGCTCATGAGCACGGCCCCCAGGGCGGCGTCGCGGCCAATATTATCTCCTGCCCGGCCGCAATTACGGCTGGCCGGTGATCACCCAGGGCCGGGAACAGGTGACCGGCTTCCGTAGCGGCTCGATGAAACCGTCGGCCGTAGTCGCGGAGAGGCCCTGAGCGTGCTGCCGGCGCCCGGCAGGGTATACCGATTGCCATGGGCCATCCCGCCATGGTAGACAGTACAGATAAGGGCTTGCGTCACTTAACAGGATGTTGAAAAAGTCATCCGTGACCTTTTTCAACCACGAACTTGCCGAAGTGAATCCGGCAAGTTCTCACAATTCCAGCACGTTGCCGACGTGCTGGAATTGCCGGCCCCTCCCTGGGCCGGACGCAGGCCGCCGAAAAACGAGTTTTTCAACGGCCTCTTAAAACCGCAAACGGCTCAAAATCCCCACGATTCAAGAGAAGGAAGGGCAATGGAAAGTATCCTCTGGTGGCATTGGATTGTTCTGGGAATTTTCCTGATGCTGATGGAAATGGTGGTGCCGTCGTTCACTATTTTCTGGTTCGGCCTGGGGGCCGTGGTGACCGGCCTGCTGCTGGCCATGATCCCGGAAATTTCGCTCAAATGGCAATTGCTGGTCTTTTCGGTGTCCAGTATCGGCTTTACCTTTTTCTGGTTTCGTTTTTTTGCGCCGCGGAGGAAAAAATCCCGGCAGGCAGACGAAGAGGCAGCCATTGGCCAGACCGGGATTGCCGCCACCCAGGCATTGATTCCCGGAGAGCATGGCCGGGTGGTTTTTTCCGTTCCGGTGCTGGGCGATGAATCCTGGATGTATCTGGCCGATGAACCGATCGAAACGGGCAACCGGGTCCGGGTGGTGGCGGTGCTCTCTTCAGACCATGAAGAGCGGATGCACAAAGTGAAAAAAGTGCGGTAACGCTGTTCAATCTTTGCGGAGGGAAAAAACCATGGATGTGGGTCTCATTATTGTTTCGGCTATTCTGGTTCTGGTGTTTGTGACCATTGCCAACGGGGTCAAGATTGTGCCGCAGGGGTATGAGTATGTCATCATGCGGCTGGGCAAATACCATACAACCCTGACGCCGGGCCTGAACCTGATCATTCCGTATATCGACACCATTGCCGCCAGGGTGACCAGAAAGGATATCTCTCTGGATATTCCGAGTCAGGAGGTCATTACCCGCGACAATGCGGTGATCATCACCAATGCCATTGCCTTCATCAACATTCACACCCCGCACAAGGCCATTTTCGGCATCGATTTTTACGAACATGCCACCCGCAATCTGATCATGACCAACCTGCGGGCCATCATCGGCCAGATGGATCTGGATGATGCCTTAAGCTCCCGGGAACAGATCAAGATCAAGCTGATCCAGGCCATTGCCAACGACCTCGAGGATTGGGGGTTGACGGTCAAGAGCATCGAGATTCAGGATATCAAGCCATCGAGCACCATGCAGGCCTCCATGGAGCGCCAGGCCGCGGCCGAGCGGATTCGCAGGGCGGCCATCACCGAGGCCGAGGGCGAGAAACAGGCCGCGATCCTGACGGCGGAAGGCCAGAAGCAGAAGGCCATCCTGCAGGCAGAGGGCAGCCTGGAGGCCTCGCGCAGGGAGGCCGAGGCCCGGATCGTCCTGGCGCAGGCCACCAAGGATGCCCTGGCCCTGGTGCAGCAGGGGATTGGCAGCGAGCAGTTGCCCGCCCTCTACCTGCTGGGCGAGAAGTATATTGCCGCGTTGCAGGAGCTGGGCCTTTCCGGCAATGCCAAGACCGTGGTCCTGCCGGCGGACCTGCCGGCGGCGCTCCAGGGAATGTTCGGTCTCAAGGTGACAAAATAAGAGATGCAGGGCGTGTCATTCCCCTTCGGCCAGCCGGCCGAAAGGGACGGCGCGCCCGCCCTGGCCAGGGTCAAGGGAATTTCAGGGGCACGATCCTCTTTCCTGTCAAAGACGTATATCACGCAGCACTTCCCCAGCAGTTTCAAGGAGCGCCCATCCTCCCGGTAGCTTGGCGACCAAGGAGAACCGGGTGGTTCGATTCACGCGGATATCGTGCCGGAGGCCGTGGGCGGCCGGCACTTTTCGTTTTTGCGCAGGGTGATCAGGGTGATTTCGCCGGGGCAGTTGAAGCGCAGGGGCACGCTGGAGGCGCCGACCCCCCGGCTGGTATAGCCGACCATCCCCTGCCATTGCCATTGCCCTTCGGCGGTGCAACGCGGGGCGCGGCTGTTGGTGTAGATCGGGCCGTGGCCGGGCCGCCGGATCTGGCCGGCATGGGTATGGCCGCAGAGGTAGAGCCTGGCGCCATGGCTTGCTGCCTGCCGGTATGCCTCGGGCGAATGGGCGAGCAGGATGGTGAAGGCCCCCGCCGGCACGGCGCGGAAGGCGGCGGCCTCGTCGTTGGTCCGATAGTAATGCGGGTCATCGAGACCAATGAGCCAGAGAGTCTGCCCCTCTTTTTTCAAGGGCTGGCTGTCGTTAATCAGCATGCGAATGCCGGCCTCCTCAAGGTCCGGCACCATCTCGATGCAATCGTGGTTGCCGAGTATCCCGAAGATGCCATAGTCGCTGCGGATGTGGGGCAGCACTCGTTTGAGCCGCCGCAGCGAGGGGGCGAAAGGGCCATAGTGCTTCATCCGCAGGTCGCCGCCAAAGAGGCAGAGGTCTGCCTCAAGTTCCTTGACCTGGGCGATCAGGGCGTCGGTGAGGCCGTGCACCCCGTCGAGGTGGAGGTCGGTGAGCAGCAGGATGCGGAAGCCGTCAAAGGCGGGCGGCAGACCGGTAAGGTCAAACGTCACTTTTTCCAGCCGTAGTTCGCGGGCATTGGCCATCCCTTGCTCATAGCGGCCGATGGTCTTGAAGAAGAAGGTGAGAAAGACCTCGTTGTAGAGCAGATTAGAGAGATTGAACCAGGTATGCCAGCGGGCCAACGGCTGGTGGCAGGCGCGCCATTCGTGGAGGCGGACGGTGGAGCGGATGATGCGCGGGTAGTTGCGCATGTCGGGCCGGAAGAGCAGTTTCTTCCAGAAGAGGGCGCCTGCGTGGGCCAGTGGTATGAAGAGGACGCCGATGATAATCCGCACCCAGACCGGCAGACCGAGGTGGCTGCCGAGGTAGAGGGCGGGCAACAGCGCCTCGAAGCATTGATCAAGACCAAAGAGGGCGGTACCGCTCGGCTGGCGGAGCCGTCGCTTGATACAGCTTGAGATGAGGTCGCCGGCCACCACCAGCAGACTGGCCATGGCGGCCACCGGCCAGGTGACGCCGAGCAGAGGAAAAAGCAGGGTACCGCCGAGGAGGGCCGCCAGCACACCGCGTATCGTTTTGTGCGGGCCGAAGAGCCGTTGGCCGTCGGGCAGGCGCAGCCCGAAGTCAAGCGGCTGGTTCCAGCGGTCGGCCAAGGTCAGGCTGGCCAAAGGCGGCAGCAGGTTGACCCAGAGCAGGAAGAGGAAGAGGGTGAGGCCGGCGATCATCGGCGCCTGCGGGTGGGCCTGGCGGGAGTGGGCGGCCGCAACGGCGGGTTGTAGTAGCCGAATCGGAGTTGCGGGAAGCGTTTTTTGAGGGTGGCGAGCCAGGCACGGAGCCCCAGCGGCTCGCCGGCCGGCTGGAAGCCGAGCGCCGCCAGATACCAGTCCACGTCCATGTTGAGGTTGCGGAGCTGGATGAAGTCGGGCCGGCAATCGTCGATCAGGGCGCAGAGCGCGGCAAACTCGGCCTGGTCGTCGGTGAAGCCCGGCAGGATGAAGTAGTTGAGGGAGACAAAGCGGCGGTGGCGTTTCATCACCCGGATCGATTCCTTGACGCTGGCGAAATCAAAGCCTTTGGGCCGGTAGTAACGGGTGTGGTAATCCGGCCGGGCGCTGTTCATGCTGACCCGCATGGAATCAAGCCCGGCGTGGGCAAGACGTTCCACCGCCTCGGGCAGGCTGGCGTTGGAGTTGAGATTGACCGTGCCCATGCCCGTTTCCTTGCGGATCAGGCGGATGGCCGCCTCGAGGGTCCTGGCTTGCAGGAGCGGCTCGCCCTCGCAGCCCTGACCGAAGCTTGCCACATGGCCGGTTTTTTCGAGGTGGGGCACGGCGATTTCGGCGATTTCCGCCGGAGTGGGCACGAAAGCGATGCGTTCCTGCGGTGAGGCGCAGCAGCCCGAGGGTTGAAGCGAGATGCAGCCGACGCACTGGGCGTTGCAGACCGGCGAGGTGGGCAGCGGCGCCTCCCACTTGCCCATGAAGTAGTTGACCGCGGCCGGGCAGCGGTAGGTAAGACAGCAGTGGCCGAGGTGCTGGATCAGCCGGTTGGCGGGATGGGTTTTCAGCTGCTTGTTGGTGCGGCTGGTGATGCTCTGCGGGGCGTAGCGGTTGGCCTCCTGACGGGGGTCCTTGTCGCTGCGGAAGCCGCAGGCCCAGAACCGGCCGTCGTGCCAGCCCACTGCCGCATAGGCAAAAAGCGACAGGGCCGGGGCCTCGTCGTGCGCCTTTTCGTAGGCGGCCCAGAAGGTGGCGGTGTGGGCCGGCGCCAGGAAGGCGGCCACCGCCTGGATGCCGCCGTCCGGGTCGTCCGGACTCTGATCGAGGAGCATCGCCTCGTTGGTCACGGGATGGATGCCCACCGGCAGCCGTTGGGGCAGGACAAAAAGATCGCTGCCCTCGGGCAGCGGGATGCAGTCGGCGAGTTCCGGTCGGTAGAAACCATGGCCGCTGCGGCCGGCCAGCAGGAGTTCGGGGAACTCCTTGATCTCGCCCTGATGGTTGGCGTAGACCAGGCAGGGGGTATGTTTCGGATGGCGCGATTGCATCGCTTCTGTTTAGCAGAGCCATTGGCGCTGGTCAAGCCAGGGGATGGCGGCGGCACTTTTTCCGGTTGGCCTGGAAAATCTGTTATAACCTAATGAAAGCACGTCGAAAAAGAAGGGTTGAATTTCTGGGGGAATTTTGTATGTTGCCCTCTTCTTTTCACCACCTTGGATAGGGAGAGTGCCGCGTGGAGAAGCCGGAAAAGACTGCCTGGGACATCGAACAGGCCAAGGAGCTTTACGGAATTACCCGCTGGGGGCTGCGCTATTTCGACATCAGCGGCAAGGGCGAGGTGACCGTTTCTCCTCTCAAGGAAGAGGGCGGGGCCATCGCCATTGTCGATGTGATCAACGAGGCCCTGGATCAGGGATTGCATTTTCCCATGCTCATCCGCTTCCAGGACCTGCTGCGCAACCGGGTGGAGCGCATCAACCGGGCCTTTCACGAGGCCATGGCCGAGGCGGACTACAAAAACACCTATCGTGGCGTCTATCCGGTCAAGGTGAATCAACTCCGCGAGGTGGTGGAGGAGATTCTCGATGCCGGCCGTCCCTATCATCACGGCCTGGAGGTTGGTTCCAAATCGGAACTCCATGCCGCGCTCGCCTTCCATGAAGACCCGGAGAGCCTGATCATCTGCAACGGCTATAAGGATCACCACTTCATCAAGACGGCGCTCATCGGCCGCAAGCTCGGCAAGAAGATCATCCTGGTGGCGGAAAAGGTCGAGGAGATCGTCCAGATCGTCGCGACGGCCAAGAAGATGAAGGTGGAGCCCTACATCGGGCTGCGGGTGCGGCTCGTCTCGGGCGGCAAGGGCAAGTGGGAGAAGAGCGGTGGCGAAGACGCCAAGTTTGGTCTGAACACCCGCGATCTGCTCGAAGCCTCGCGGCTGCTTATGGAAGCAGAGTTGCCCCATGCCCTGAAACTGGTCCACTTCCACGTGGGCTCGCAGATCCCCGACATCCAGACGATCAAGAAGGCAGTGCGCGAAGGCGCCATGTTCTACGCCAAGCTTCAGAAGCTGGGCCACGAGCTGGGATATCTCGACGTGGGTGGCGGCCTGGGCGTGGACTACGACGGCAGCCGCACCACCTTCCACTCCTCGATCAACTACTCGCTCAACGAGTACGCCCGCGACATCATCTATAACGTCATGGATGTCTGCGATTCCCAGGGGGTGGCGCATCCGGTGGTGGTGACCGAATCTGGCCGCGCCCTGGTGGCCCACCACTCGGTGCTGGTGGTGGAGACCTTCGGCAACGTCAAGAAGGCGGTGCTGGAGGAGAAGCCGAAAAAACCGGTGCTCAAGCACAAGCTGGTGGACGAGGCGTGGTACAGCTACAAACACATCAATCCGGATAACCCGCTCGAGGCGCTGCACGACGCCCAGCAGTACAAGACCGAGGCGCAGACCCGCTTCGAGCTGGGGCTGATCGACCTTGATGTCAAGGCCGAGGTGGAGCGGCTTTTCTGGCTCATTAGCGAAAAGGTGCTCCAGGCCTATCAGGACGCCGAGTACATCCCGGACGAGATCATCGAATTGCAGAGCAAGTTCTCCGACCAGTACCTCTGCAACTTCAGTGTTTTCCAGTCATTGCTCGACCATTGGGGCTTTGGCCAGCTCTTCCCGATCATGCCGCTCCACCGGCTGCACGAGGAGCCCAAGCGGCGCGGCACGCTCGCCGACATCACCTGCGATTCCGACGGCGTGGTCTCCAAGTTCATCAACCTCTACGAGGAGGGGGTGGACACCCTGCCGCTGCACGACCTCAATGGCAAGCCGTACTATCTGGGGGTCTTCCTCACCGGTGCCTATCAGGACATCATGGGCGACATCCACAACCTCTTCGGCCGGGTGAACGAGGCGCACGTGTTCCTCGACGAGGACGAGGATTCGGGCTACTACATCGAGGAGACCATCGAGGGTACCACCATGGAGAAGGTGCTGGCTCTGGTGCAGTACAGCGAGCACGACCTGGCCCGCAAGATGAAGCGGCAGTTCGATCAGGCGATCAAGGAAGACCGGCTGCGGCCCAACGAGGGCATGCGGCTTCTCAGCGAGTATACCAAGGGGCTGAAGCGGTATACCTATCTGGATTTGTAAGGGGTTTCGGCCCGATCAGACAGGAGGCAACGGATCGGGCCCGGCAGTTACTGAGGCGGGCGGATGGCGCCGAGCACCGAATCCACGGCGCGGTAAATCTCCAGATCGTCGCCGAAAACATCCTGGATCTTGTCGTGCTCGATGAGGTCCTCGGCGATGTACTGGGTGACATAGATGCTGACGAAATTGGGGTCCACCACCAGGCTCCGCAGGGGAGCGGTCTTGTACTGCATGTCGAATTCGTCCATCTCGGGCAGCTTCTGGAAGAGGGTGATGAACGCCTCGCGGATGGCATCGCTGGAGGTGGTCTCGATGATGTGTTTGTCCATGAGCCGCTGTACCAGCTTGGTGGCCAGTTCCTGGGTATTTTTGTAAAGCGCCTGGAGCATCATCTGCCGTTCGCGTTGGCGCTTGCGGTCGATGGCGCCGGCGTTTTTGTCGTTGTACGGTCTGGTGTGGCTTCCCATGCTGATCTCCTTGCCTGTCTCCTCGCTGTTCCCGTCGTTCCTGTGAAGATTGATACAGGAAAAAATTGGAAAACAAAAGGGAAAAGAACCGCAGGCCGCGCATTTTTTTGGTCTGTCACGCGGCTTGCGCGGTGGTGTCCCGCTTCCCTGCACTGCGTGAAGAGGGAAAAATGACTGAACCGATCACCCCCAAGACCAGACTCGCCATCCTGTTGCCTGCCGGGCGGCTGCCGCCGGAGATCGAGGCGAAGAAGGAGATCCGGCAACTCGAAGAGCTGTTCAGCGACGAAGGGGCAGGGCATCTGCCCGTTTGCTCCAGTTCTTCAGGGGCATTACTTGTCAGGAAAGCTCCGGGAGGCGCCGCGGAAAAGCCCGGATCTGCTTTGCATCGGTGGTTTTTTAGTAGCCGGCAAGATCTTGCCGGCAGCGACACCGGCAACGGCATTGCCCCGGAATTTCTCGCTCCTCTGTTTCACCACCAAGGCAAAAGGGGAAGGCACCGGCCCGGGATTGTCCGTGGTGCATGGTATCGTCCAAGGGCTTGGCGGGCATGTCGCCGTCTACAGTGAGTTGGCCCGGGCGGGCCGTACGGGGAGGTGCTCGACGCAACGCCATGAGTTTTTTTATTGCTGCCGCCAGGCGATGATGATAGAAGAAGGAACCGCGGCAGTAAAGCCGCCCCGGCGGGCCGGCGTAGGATCGTACGCTGCCTTTGTTTTTTTATAAACAGACAGATAGAGTTCATACTTTTAGAGTTGATACTTTGGAGGGGCAATGTTTCGAACGATTGGTAACAAGATTGCCGCGGGTTTCGGGGTGGTGTTGGGGTTGCTCTCTCTTTTGGCGCTGCTCAATTTCATCGGCGTCGGCAGGATCGTTGGCGACGCCGACAAGGTGATCGAGGGGAACAAGCTCAATGCCGAACTCGCCCAGCGCGAGGTGGATCATCTCAACTGGGCCGCCAAGGTGAGTGGTTTCCTGGTGGACGATCAGGTCCATGAACTGGAGGTAGAAACCGACTACCACAAGTGCGGCTTTGGCAAATGGTATTACGGCAAGGGGCGCAGCCATGCCGAGGCATTGATCCCGGCAATCAAGCCGTTGCTCGCGCAAATCGAGGAGCCCCATAAGAAGCTGCATGAATCGGCCGTGGCCATCAAGGGCCAGGAAAAGGAACAGGCCAGGACCATCTATCTGAGCCAGACCATCCCCGCCCTGCATGATGTTCAGGCGTTGCTGGCCAAGATTCGCGAGGCCCGCCAGCAGAATATCATGACCGACGAGCACATGCTGGCGACGGCCATGGGGATCAAGGTATCGGCCAGCATTATTGCCTTTGTCGCCATTATCTGTGGCGTGGTGATCGCCTTTTTCATCGTCAGGGGGATTGTGACCCCGCTGCGGAGCGTTTCGCAGGAGATGGGCGAGGGAGCGGATCAGGTGTCGGCTGCGGCCGGCGAGGTCTCTTCCTCCAGCCAGTCATTGGCCGAAGGCGCCTCCCAGCAGGCCGCCGCCGTGGAGGAAACCTCGGCCTCCCTGGAAGAGGTGGGCGCCATGATCATGCAGGACGCGGAGAATGCCCGGCGGGCCGATGCCCTGATGCAGGAGGCCAACACCGTGATCCTGAGCGCGGACGAGTCGATGAAGAGGCTCACCACCTCCATGGAGGAGATCTCGGCGGCCAGCGCCGAGACCCAGAAGATCGTGAAAACCATCGACGAGATCGCCTTCCAGACCAATCTGCTGGCGCTCAATGCCGCGGTGGAGGCGGCCAGGGCCGGGGAGGCCGGGGCCGGTTTCGCGGTGGTGGCCGACGAGGTGCGGAACCTCGCCATGCGGGCAGCGGAGGCGGCCAAGAACACCTCGCAGCTCATCGAGGGCACGGTGCACAAGGTCAACACCGGCAGCGCCCTGGTCAGGGAAACCAGCGAATCCTTCAACGTCGCCGCGGAATCCACCACCCGCATCGGCACCATCATCACCGAGATTGCCAGCGCGGCAAGCCAGCAGGCCGAGGCCATCAGCCAGGTCACCAGGGCCATTCACGAGATCGACCGGGTGACCCAGGGCAACGCCGCCGCGTCCGAGGAATCCGCTGCCGCGTCCGAAGAGCTCTCCGCCCAGTCCGAGATGATGAAGCATTCGGTGTCCGATCTGCTCAAAATGGTCGATGGCGCGGACGGCGCGGGAAAACCACGGCCCGAGGCGAGGGAATTGAAACGCCCCTTTGTCATCCCGGCCCTGGCCGGCAAGGCCCTTCTCGCCGCCCCGAAAAAGGGTCTGGCCCGCGGTAATGGGGGGGAGGGCTGAAAATAACATCATCCGTCTGATGGGGGTGTTCGAGGATTTTCAGGACGGAACCCAAGGGTGGAATGATAAGGAACTGGCGCAGATGATCGCCCTTTTGGGCCAGGCAAAGCAGTACTACCGCACCCGGAACCGCGAGGTCGTGGTCGTGCTGGAACACCAATCGATCGCTCCGCTGCCGCATGCCGCCAGGCGATAAAGGGGCTCTGGGCCAGGTGCCCCCGGGACTCAGCCAGGGTTCCGCGCCTTGGCAAAGACCCGGAGCGGCGCCGGGTATCCTTCCACCGTGCGGCTCGGGTCTGCCGGGTCGATGAAGTCGCTGTAGGACTCGAAGGTCATCCACTCGGTCTTGCGCTGCTCCTCGCTGCTCATGGGATGCGCGCCGAAGCATTCCACCCCGGCAAACCCCACCCTGGTCAACCAGTTTACCAAGCAACTTGCCGTGGGCACGAAATAGGTGCCCGGCACCTTGGCGTAGCGTTCCGCCGGGAAGAGGGCCACCGGCTCGTCGCCGGGGATGGCCTGGGACTCGACGATGAGCGTGCCGCCCGGCTGCATGGCCTCGCGGATCTCGCGCAGCATGGTGATCGGCGAGCTGCGATGGTAGATGATGCCCATCAGGAAGATCACGTCGAAGGTGCGGGGGTAGTGGATGAGCTGCTCCACCCCGAAGGGTTCGATACAGAGCTGCGGCTGGCCGGCCAGATGGTTCAATGCCTTGAAACAGTAGTAATGCTGGAGCATGGGCTCGAAGCCGACCACGCAGCGCGGTGCATGCGGCGCCATGCGGAACAGGTAGTAGCCGTTGTTGCAGCCGATGTCCGCCACGATCTTGTTTCTGAGGTCGGGCAGCGCGGGCAGCAGCCGGTTCCACTTGCGGCAGCTCCGCCACTCCGCGTCGATGTGGAGACCAAAGAGGTCGAACGGCCCCTTGCGCCACGGCATGAAGGCGCGCATGGCGTCGGTGAGGCGCTGGTATTGCGCATCGTCCAGCTCGTGCCGTTCGCCGATCCGCACCGTGTCGCCGGCAAGATCGATGAACCGCGCCTGCGGCAGGGTGAGCACCGCTGCATAGGGATCGCGGAAGCGCTGGAACCCCTTCTTGTCCTGGCGCAGCCGGGTATCGTGGTCGGCGCGCAGCTGCCGGATCACGTCCTGCCGGGCACTCATCGGGAGCAGCTTGAGGTAGTCGCGGGTCATGGCGCGATTATTTCGTGTCCGTTCCGGAACGAGCAATTTGGTTCGAGTGCAAGGCGCGATGGAGGCGAAAAAGCGGAGCGTACATCCTTACGTGACCATTTTCCGGCGACCGAGCAACGCAGCAGGTAAGCGACCAGCGGGAGACTCCGATCGGGCGAAGGGGCTGTTTCCGGATGGGCACTACTTCACCGCCACGAAAGAGACGAAGTTGAACCACTGGAAAAAGGTCTCCACGCTGGCAAAGCCCGCGTCAGAGAGCAGCCGGCGGTTTTCCTCGATGGAAAAGGGGATCAGCACGTTTTCCAGGGCCTCGCGCTTGGCCGCGATTTCGAGCTCCGAATAGCCCTGAGCCCGCTTGAAATCGAGGTAGAAGTCGATGTAGGCGCGGTTCAATACCGGATCGTGGGAGATGCTCTTCTCGCTCAGGATCAGCACCCCGCCGGGCTTAAGGCTGCCGGCCACCCTGGCGAGGAACTCCGGGCGCCGCAACGGCCGGATGAACTGGAGGGTGTAATTGCAGATGATTGCCCCGGCCGGTTCCAGAGGGGTGGCGGTGATGTCGCCCTGCTGAAAGGCGAGGCGTTCCTTCTTGCTGTACATCTCCGCTTTGAGGCTGGCCTTGTGCACCATGGCCGGCGAACTGTCGAGGCCGATGAAGCGGAGGTCGAGGGATTCCAGCCGACGGGCGAGCTGCAAGAGGGTGTTGCCGGTGGAGCAGCCGAGATCGTACACCCGGTCGCCAGGAGCCAGGAATCTGCCCAGCAGTTGGGCGATCATCTCGATGACCTGGCCGTAATTGGGCACCGACCGGGCGAGCATGTCGTCGAAGACCTCGGCCACCTGCTCGCTGAACTGGAAGTCGGCGTCCACCCCGCCGTGCCGGAAGAGGTCGTCCTTGCTCATGATCACTTGCGGGGCAGGTGGATCTTCTGCTCCTCATTCTTGTCCTGGTTTTCGCGGTAGAGGAGGAAGGTGCGGCCGATGATCTGGGCGATCCTGCCCTTGGTCTTGCGGGCCAGGAGTTCGGCGGCCTCTTCCTTGCCCAGGGGGCAGTTCTCCTGGATTTTCACCTTGATCAGCTCATGGGCCACGAGCACCGCCTCGGCCGATTTGATCACCCCCTCGGTGACGCCTTCCTTGCCGATCATGGCGGTGGGGGAAAGATGATGGCCCAGGCCCCGCAGATGGCGGGCCGCCTTGCCGGTGAGGTAGAGGGATGCGTTGTCCATAAGGCCTGTCAGAAGAGGTTGGAAAGGATTCTGGCGCCGCCGATCCAGGTGCCGATCATGCCGCCGAAGCTTGGCAACATAAACGCGAGGAAGACGCGGAGCAAGCGATTTTTCCACCAGCCGCCGAAGGAGGCCATGTCGTCGAGCACCCGTTCGAGCTCCATCACCAGCGGCGGCCGGAGCATCACCTGGGAAAAGGCGGTGACGTGCCCCACGCCGATGAGCGGCGAAAGCGTGGTGAAGGGGGCGGCGACAAAGGCGCCGAGGATGGTGAGCGGGTGGGCCAGGGCCAGCATGGCCCCGATGGCGCAGGGGGTGCCGGTGGCGAGAATCCAGAAGAGGGCATTGTCGCCTGCCGCGGCCGGTCCCTTGGCCCAGGCGATGTAGCCCAGCGAGGCAAGAATCGCGAGCGGGATCGACCAGCCCGCGATCTTCCAGACCGGCGAGGCCGGCGGGATGGCGGTGATGGCCGCCAGCTGGCCGCTCCGGTCTTCGAGCAGCGCCCGCTTGAGCCCGGCCACGTGGCCGGCGCCCACCACCGCGACGATGCGGTCGCCCTTGGCCTCCTTGATCATCTCGGCGAGATAGGTGTCGCGTTCGTCGATGAGCACCTGCTTGATCTCCGGCAGGGCGGTGCCCAGTTCGCGCATGAGTTCGGAAAGCACGTCGCTCTCCTTCATGGTGCGCAGCCCTTCCTCGCTGATCTCGGTCGATTCGAACATGCTGGCAATCAGGGTCGCCAGCAGGTAGTTCTTGCGGAAGAAGGAGGTGGAATGCCAGGCGCGGCGCATGGTGATCCGCACATCCCGGTCGCAGAGGGCGATGGGAATCCGGTGCGCCTCGGCCACCCTGGCCGCTTCGAGCAGCTCGGTGCCGGGCGGCACGCCGAGCTGGTCGCCCAGCCGTTTCTGGTAGGAGGCGAGCACCATGTTGATGAGCAGGGTGGCGAGCTGCTGGGTGCGGATGATCTCCTTGAGGTCGAGAATCTCCCAGCGCTTGCGCTTGGCCAGGGCCTCGTAGCGCTTCTGGTCGAGTTCGATGCAGACGCAGTCGGGCCGTTCGTTTTCAATGACCTGGCGGACCAGATCGGCCGATTCCCGGGAGACGTGGGCAGTGCCCACCAGGAGAATCTCCCGGCCGCCCACCTCCATGCGGTGGACGTCCGGGGAGTAGGGGTGTTGCTCGCAGGTTGGGGTGGTGGCGGTCATGGCCGATTAGAAGTCGTAGCGCAGGCCAAGGGAAACCATATGGGCCGCTGCCTCGTCAAAGGTGCCGTTGGGCTTGATGGCCGAAGTATTCGTTACCGACCTGCTTTCTTTGTCGCTGTAAAGACAGGCGGCACCGAAAGTGAGGCGATCGTTGTACTGGTATTTGGCGCCGAGGGAGTAAAGTTTGGCGTCGGAATCAGGCAACTCGAAGCCCAGGGTGCTGTCCGGCACCGGGTTCTTGTCGATGGCAAAGCCGGCCATGGCGGTCCACTCCCTGGTGCAGCGGTGGGTCACGCCGAAGCGGAAGGAATCGGCGTTGGTCCAGTTTTTGGCCCCTGGTGCATCAAAAACGCCGGATAACAACGCATCGAGCGAGGAGAGCGCATAGGCATAGTTGAAATCGAGCTTGTCGTAAGCAGACCAATAGGTTTTGTCGTAGGTGAACTCAACGGTAGTCTTGTCCCAGGTGTAAGCAGCGCCTAGCGTGAGGACCGCCGGGGCCGGCACCATGACTTCGGCGTAGCCGGCGTAATGCTTGTTGGTAGTTATGTTGGACAAAGTAGCATTGCCTTCGATTTCAAGATTCACCTTGGAACGGTAAGTGGCGGCTAGTGATAGTCCGCTGGCAGGAAGATAGGAAATGCCGAGGTTGTAACCGTAATTCATGGCATCGCCTTCCAAATCGCGGACAAGTTGGGCACCGGAAACGAGCCCATTGCTCTTCACCTTGCCATCGCTGAAGATCATGCGGGCGCCTGCCCCCACCGAGAGTTTGTCGTTGAACCGATAGGAAACCGTCGGGTTGAATTCGTATGTCTTCAGGGTGAACTCCTCGGCGGAAGTCCTTGGGAGTGCATTGTCCCACCGTTTCGAGAGACCAAAGGGATAGACCACCGAAAGGCCGAAGCGGAAGTTGTTCATCTCCGGCGAGACCATGTGGATATTGGGCAGCAGGAAGTTTTCATCCCGCGAGCCGCTGTTTTTGGCGGCATCACCGTTGTGGGTGTATTCGATGCTCGGCAGGTTGATGTAGAGCAGGCTGAACTCGCTCTGCCATTTGTTGTCGAGCCAGCTCATGCGGGCCGGGTTGTAGTAGCTGCTGTCGGCGCCGTTGGTGTTGGCCGCGTAAGCGTTGCTCAGGGCCACCGCGTTGATGCTCTGCTCCGGGATGCGGTAGCCCTGGCCAAAGGCCGGTCCGGCGGTCAGGGTGAGGGCCATCGCAAGCAATACCGTCTTCTTCATCTTCTCTCTCCTTAGATCCGTGATGTTCGCGTAACAGGGAAGCAAAGTTAATCCTTTTGGCCGGTCGTATAGATGTAGCGTTTGATTTTATGGGTGGCGGTCTTGATGAAGGGTTCCTGCCGTTCGATGACCCGGTGGAGCTGGGAATAGCGGGGCAGCTGCTTGTTCACCTCCCGTTGGATCTGGCGGAGCAGCGTTTCGATGTGTTCGAGTTTGCGTTGCTGGCTCTGGCCACGGGTCTCCTCGTCGATCCGGTCGTAGTCGAAATAGACCCGTGCCACCAGTCTGTCGTTCTCCTCGGTCACCAGCGATTCGCTCACCATGGCATAGGTGTTGATCTTCTCCTCGATCGTTTCGGGGTAGATGTTCTCGCCGTGGGAGAGCACGATGACGCTTTTGGAACGCCCTTCGATGAACAGGTTGTTTTGCGCATCGAGATAGCCGAGGTCGCCGGTGGCGAGCCAGCCGTCGGGGTCGATGGCCTCGCGCGTGGCGGTCTCGTTTTTGTAGTAGCCCTGCATCACGTTGGGGCCGCGCACCTCGATCTCGCCAAGGCCGGTCTCGAGATTGAGACGAGTGATACGCACCTCCACGTCCCGTACCGGTTTACCGGAGGAGCCGATGGCCACGGTGGGGTCGCCCCACGGGCCGGCGCTTACCAGCGGCGAAGCCTCGGTGAGGCCATAGCCACAGAGGTAGGGAAAGCCTGAGGCGGCGAGGAATTTCTCCACCTCCGGGTTCAGGGCCGCACCGCCGATGGCGACGAATTTGAGATGACCGCCGAAGAATTCGTGAAGCTTACGCCCGATTTTCCGCTGGATCGCCTTGCCGAGGAACGGCACTTTGATGGCGGTTCGCAGCAAGGGGTTGTCGCTGATGGCCGGCAGGATTCGTTTTTTGTAGATCTTGTCCATGACCATCGGCACCATGCACATGATGGTGGGCTTTTCCGCCCGGCAGATCTTTTCCAGGATCGAGGGGGTGGGGGTCTTGCCGGCATAGACGATCCGGGCGCCTCCGAACAGCGGCAGCAGGAAGCCGGTGGTGAACTCATAGGCGTGCGACATCGGCAGAATGGAGAGGAAGGTCCAGTCCGCGATATTCGCGGTGTCGAGAATCGCCTTGGTGGAGTGGACATTGCTGATGAAATTCCGGTGGGAGAGCATCACCGCCTTGGAATGGCCCGAAGTGCCGGAGGTGTAGATGATGGAGGCAAGGTCGTCGTCGCTCGGCGGCACGGTAACGGCGGCATGTTGCCTGGCTGGCAGTTCCTCGGCCCTGGCCAGGAAGCCGGTAAAGGTCTCGCAGGGGAGCAGGCGGTTTTTGTCGCAGGCGTCGTCGAGGGTGATGACGGCCTTTGGAGTATAATTGCCCAGTTCGTAGAGCTTTTCCAGTTGCCGTTGGGTGGCGAAGAGGAGCTTGGCCTCGGCGTCCAGCAGGATGTGTTTGACATCGCTTTCCGGGAAATCGGGCAGAATCGGCACCGCCACGGCGCCAATCCGCACGATGCCGAAGTAGGTAATCCCCCACTGGGGCGAATTCTCGGCCAGAATGGCCACCCGATCGCCCTGCTTGATCCCGGAATCCTTGAGTATGGCCGCCACCAACAGCACCCGCCGGTGGAACTCCGCATAGGAGAGCGGCAAATCAAAGGCGATGCCCACGGCCGGTTTTTGGCCGAAGCGGGCGCAACTCCGATCGAGCAAGTCGTTCAGGGTGGCGGCGCGAGCGTAGGGGGTCATGGTTCCGGATCGGCGGCTTTCGTTCGTATTGTCAGCGCTGCCGCTGCTCCGCGGCCGCGGCCGCGGAGCAGGCCTCGAAACCCATGGGCGCCATCATAACCACGGAAAGGTTCGGATGTCCACCCTTGATTTCGTGAAAAAGCTCCGTGGTGTCGCCGCCGGGCAGGTGCCAGTCGAGCAGGGGGCCGCCGGAAAAAGCGAGGAAAAAGGCGGGGGAGGAAGCCGAGGCCGGCGACTCCCGGGGGCAGGAGCAGCGCCTTGTCGAGGCACGGCGGGCAGCGGGGCGTCTCGGGTGGGATGTCGATTGCCAAGCGTTCAGCTCCCTTTTCTGCCGCGATGACGCGGGGTATTCGGCAGTAAGAATGCGGAATTATACGATACTGCACACTGACAGCCATGGTGAACCATAAAATTATGGGAAAAGCAAGGGGAAGAAGGAGCGCCGTCTTCGGCGGGACGATCCGGTTCTTTTACCTGCGGTACGCCCCCATCAGATCCGGCTGTACTTCCAGCCGACGGGCCGATTGTCCCGGTAGGGCATGTGGCCGTAGAAAACGCGGGGGTCGTGGTCAAAGACCAGCGGCAGGAAGTGGCGGTCGCCCTCCCACATGGGCAGTTCGAGCAGCCGGCTGATCGGCTGCCAGGAGAGCACCCCCTCGCTGTTCTCGGTGAACGGGGTGCCGCGGAAGCGGTCGATGCGGAAGATGAAGCCCAGCCAATCCTCGCCGTCGGGGCCGAAGCCTGTCCAGTTGATGGTGCCCCGCGGCACGATCTCCTCGCATTCGATCCCCGCCTCCTCCCGGATCTCCCGCCGGAGGCAGGTGAGCACGTCTTCATCGGGCAGCATCTTGCCGCCCAAGCCGTTGTATTTGCCGAGATGGGCGTCGTCTGCCCGCGCATTCCGGTGGACCAGCAGCGTTTGTTCGTGGTCCGGCGAGAGGATGTAGCCAAGGGTGCCGACGATGGGTCTGTACATAAGGAAACCTCCTGGGCGTGGGCTGGCGGAGTCCGTCCGTTCTGCTGCCTTGCCGCATGATGTACCGCAATTCCTCGCAAAAGGCCACCCTCGTCGTGAAAATGTTCCCTGGAAAGCAGGCGAAAATTCTGCTACAAGATAATGTCGCCAAACGGTTGGCCGCGGTGGCGGCGCCAGTCAGGAATTTACGACAGGGTCGAGGAACAGTCATGTCGATATTGATAGTGGACGATACGCCGGTCAACCTGGTCTTGCTGGAGGATATCCTCAAGCAGGAGGGCTACACCGACATCCATTGCGTGGGGTCTGCCCGCGAGGCCTTTTCCTTTCTTGAACGGGGCGGGCAGGCCGGGCCCGACGTCGATCTGGTGCTGATGGATGTGGTGATGCCGGGGATGGACGGCATCGAGGCGTGCCGGCAGCTCAAGGACCAGGAGCGGCTCAAGGACATCCCGGTGGTGATGATCACCGTGCGGGACGATGCCGAGGCGCTGCAGCAGTCCTTTGCCGCCGGGGCCAACGATTACATCATCAAGCCGGTCAAGGAAACCGAGCTGCTTTCCCGCGTCCGTTCGGTCATGCGGCTGAAAAGGGAGATCGATCGCCGCAAGGCTCGCGAGGCCGAGCTGCTCCGCATGACCGAGCAGCTGGAGATGATCAGCAAGACCCTGGAAAACCTGATCAACGTCGACAGTCTCACCGAGGTGTCCAACCGCCGTTATTTCGACCGATTGCTGGAAAACGAGTGGCAGCGGGCCATCCGCCGTTCCGACTCGCTTGCCCTGCTCATCATCGACATCGACGATTTCAAGGCCTACAACGAGACTTACGGCCATCCAAAGGGCGACCAGTGCCTGCGGCAGGTGGCAACGGCCCTGAACGAGGCGATCAAGCGGGCCGGCGATCTGGTCGTGCGTTATGGCGGCGAGGAGTTCGCCGTGGTGCTGCCCAATACCGACAGGGAGGGCGCGATGGCCGTGGCCGAGCAATTGCGGTCGGCGATCGATGCCCTCAATATCCCGCACGAGCACGCCACCATCGGCGACACCTTGACCGTGAGCATCGGCATTGCCGCGGGCGTGCCGCAGCAGCGGGGTGCCCAACGCCAGATCGTGGCGGCGGCGGAGAGCGCTCTTTACGTGGCCAAGAGTGAGGGCCGCAATCGTATCCGCATTGCCAACGATTCCTGCGCCTGAGCACATCGGCGCGGCGCGGTAGCGCGGCGCCGCCCTCTTTCCTATGGACTTTTCCCTTCTTACCCTGAGTTATGCGGCTGCGGTGCTGCTTTTTTCCTATTTTATCCGCGGCATTGCCGGCTTCGGTTCGGCGCTCATCGCCGTGCCCTTACTGGCTCTGCGGTTGCCGCTGGCCACAGTGGTGCCGCTCATCGCCTTGCTCGACTACACTGCCTCGCTGATCCAGGGCATCCAGAATCGCAGCCACATCCGCTGGCCGGAGATCTGGCCGCTGCTCCCCTTTACTATCCTGGGGGTGGCCACCGGCCTGCTGCTCCACCGGATCGTCAACCCCGCCCTGCTGACCAAGGGGCTGGGGATTTTCATCATCAGCTACGCGATTTATGCCCTGCTGCCGTTGCCCCGCCTTGCGGGGGCGCGCTGGTGGGCCGTGCCGGCCGGCTATTTTGGCGGCACCGTGGGCGCGCTTTTTGGCACCGGCGGTCCCTTTTACGTCATCTATCTCACCCTGCGGCAGGCGGATAAATTCGGCTTTCGCGCCACCGCCGCGACTATCTTCCTCTTCGACGGCGGCTGCCGGCTTGTCGGCTTTACCCTTTCCGGCATGTTCCAGCGTTTCGTCCTGCTGGCCGCCGTGGCGGCCCTGCCGCTGGTGGCGGTAGGGCTTCGCTTCGGGAACCGCATCCATCTGACCATCGGCCCCAAGAGCTTCATGCGGCTCATCTGCGTGATTCTGCTGGGCAGCGGGCTGGCGCTCCTGCTAAAATAGGCCACGGCGGCCGGCATGGCCGGCGGGCGGCAAATATCCTGGGGCTACGGTGCGGTTGCCGTGGAAATTTGCTCCCGGGGCTGCTATAATGACCACGAATCCGAAAAAAGTCCTCTCCCTGGGCCGTGCCCGTCGCGGTCCTGATTGCGTTTTCATGATGGAGTCGTTCGCAATGCCCTTTCTCCGACGTGGTTGCCGTTCCCTGGTGGTTGCGCTGTGGTGCGCGGTGCTGTTGGGGGCACTTGGTGTTTCTCCGGCCCAGGCCGATCCCTTTCCGGTTTATGACTGTATCAGGCCGAACGTGGCCTTTTGGAAGGATATTTATGCCAAATACCCTTCCAGTCAGGGGGTGATCCATGATGCCGACGATCTCGGCGTAGTCTACGGGGTGATCGATCTGGAGCCGGAATCCGGCTCCGCGGCCCGGGAGCGCAACAACAACCGGATCAAGGTTGCCAAGGCCCGTTATGAGGAGATGCTGCTGCGTTTAGCCGACGGCAATCCGCCGGAAAACGCCGAGGAGCGGCGGGTACTCGGCTTGTTCGGGGCGCGACTCGATCATGCCCGTCTGCGGCAGGCCGCGGCATCCATCCGTTTCCAGCTCGGTCAGAAGGACCGCTTTCTGGAGGGGGTGATCCGCTCCGGTTCCCATCTGGGGCAGATCAAGGAGATCATCCGCAGCTATGACCTGCCCGAGGACCTCGCCTACCTGCCCCATGTGGAATCCTCCTTCAATTACAAGGCGTACAGCAAGTTCGGCGCGGCGGGCATCTGGCAGTTTACCCAGGAAACCGGCAAGCGGTTCCTGACCATCGACTACGCCGTGGATGAGCGGCGCGATCCGATTCGCGCCACCCATGCCGCTGCCCGGTTGTTGCGGGAGAACTTCGAGAAGCTCGGCAGCTGGCCGCTGGCGCTCACCGCGTATAACCACGGCGTCAACGGCATGCGGCGGGCCAAGGCGGAAAAGGGCGATTATGAGGCGATCTTCCGGGAGTACGAGAGCGGGCTCTTCAAATTCGCCTCCCGCAATTTTTACTCCGAGTTCCTGGCCGCCTGCGAGGTGGCGAAGAACCACCGGGCCTACTTTGGTGACGTTCCCCTGCTGCAGCCGGTGGCGAGCCACGAGGTGGCCCTCCAGGGGCATGTGCCGATCACGCGTCTGCTCGATCACTTCAAGGTGGGGAAAGAGGAGTTCCAGAGGCTCAACCCGGCCCTGCGCGAACCGATCTATCTCGGCGAAAAATATGTGCCCCAGGGCTATCGGGTGCGGCTGCCGCTTGGCAGGGAGACGGCCACCAGGCTCGCCAGCCATCTGCCGGCGGAGCAGTACCGGAAGGGGCAGAAGCGGAGCATTATTTACCGCGTTCGCAGCGGCGATACCGTGAGTTCCATTGCCAGGCGCCATCAGGTGAGCGTGCAGGAGTTGCTGGCCGCCAACCGGCTGGGCAAGCGGGCAACCATCTTCCTGGGGCAGAACCTGCGGATTCCGCAACAGGACGAGCCGGTGTTGGCGGCCGAGGCCAGGCCACAGCCCGGGCCGGAGAAGCGTCTGGCCGGTCTGGTGCCGCGGGTGCCGCCGACGGATACGGTGGTTGAAGCTCCGCCGGCCCCGGGTGCGTCGAGGATCAGAGTGGCGATTGTGCCGCGCGGGAGTCGGCCGGATTCGGCCCCAACCTCCACCACTGCGGTGCCGGTGCGTATCGCCGGGGCCGGCGCGGCCGAGCAGAAGCCTCGTGTCGCCCGCGTCGATTCAAGGAGCCTCCCGGCGGCGCAAGGCGACGGCGCGGCAGCGCCGGTCTCCCGTGACGCCCTGGCCAATCCGGCGGTGGTGGTTGAGCAGTTCAGCGTCGAGCGCGTTTTCGCCAAGAAGGGAAAGAAATACGCCGAGATCCGGGTGGCGTCCGAGGAGACTCTGGGCCACTACGCGGAGTGGCTGGGGGTGGCGATTCCGGAGTTGCGCCGGCTCAACAAGCTGCCGGCTGGCCGGGAGATTCGCACCGGGCAGCGGGTTACCATTCCGCTTGCCGGCGTGGGGCGGGAGCGCTTTGAAGAGCTGCGTTTCGAGTTTCACCGCGAGATGGAAGAGGATTTCTTTGCCGCCTACCGGGTCGACCGGGTGCGCCGTTATCAGGTGAGGACCGGCGACAACATCTGGCGTCTCTGCCAGCAGGAGTTCGATGTTCCTCTCTGGCTGGTCCGCAAGTACAATACCGATCTTGACCTGAACAACCTCAAGCCCGGAAGCCTTCTCCTGGTGCCGGTGGTGGAAAAGAAGGGCTGATTCCGACCGCGCCGGAATCATTGGTTTTTCCTGATAAACTCCCATTGTTTCATGGCCGGCCCTTTCCTCTTCGGGGCAGGGGCGTCTACCGTTTCCTGCCGCAGCCATGCTGTGGTCCGTGGTGTTATCCCGTAAGGGGGGCTTTCTGCTGAACATCCGTAGGGGGGGGCCGTCAGGCGCCCCCTGTTTTTTTTCTTGCTGTCCCTCGTGCCGCCACCCTTCATCATTTCCTTCCGGCTCCTTCTGGGGTATGGTTGCAGCTCAGACGCGCAGCCCCTGGAGGAATCATGATCGCCCACGCTACTATCCATCTTTCCGACTATCGGCCGCCGGCCTTTATCATCCCGGCGGTCCGTCTTCGCATCGATCTCGCCGCCGACCACGCCCTCGTGACTTCAACCCTGAAGGCAAGGCGCCGGCAGGCAGGCGGGAGCGACCCGCTGACCCTCATGGGCCAAGAGCTGGAACTGGTCGGCCTGAAATTGGATAACCGTATCCTCGCAGCCGGCGACTATGTCCTGACCAGCGAGACCCTGACCATCCTCACTGTGCCGGACACCTTCCAGTTGGAGGTAGTTACCCGCATCTATCCCGCGAAAAATACCGCGCTCGAAGGGCTCTATCGTTCCGGCGCCATGTTCTGCACCCAGTGCGAGGCCGAGGGCTTCCGCCGGATCACCTGGTTTCTCGACCGGCCCGACGTGCTGGCCCGCTACACCACCACCATCACGGCGACCAAGGCCGACTGCCCGGTGCTGCTGGCCAACGGCAACCGGATCGAAAGCGGCGAACTGGAAGACGGCCGCCACTACGCGGTGTGGGAGGACCCTTTCCCCAAGCCCTCCTATCTCTTCGCCATGGTGGCGGGCGATCTGGTTCGCATCGGCGATACCTTCGCCACCGCCTCGGGCCGCGAGGTGGCGTTGGAGATCTATGTGGAGCGGCATAACCGTGACAAGTGCGACCATGCCATGGCTTCGCTCAAGCGGGCCATGCGCTGGGAAGAGGAGACCTTTGGTCTGGAGTACGATCTGGACCAGTACATGATCGTGGCCACCGACGATTTCAACATGGGGGCCATGGAGAACAAGGGGCTCAACATCTTCAACTCCAAGTACGTGCTCGCCCGGGCCGATACCGCCACCGACGACGACTTCGAGGCGATCGAGGCGGTGATCGCCCATGAATATCTGCACAACTGGACCGGCAACCGGGTCACCTGCCGCGACTGGTTCCAGTTGAGCCTCAAGGAAGGGCTCACCGTCTTCCGCGATCAGCTCTTTTCCGAAGCGACAATCTCCGAAGGGGTCAAACGGGTGCACGACGTCCAGACCCTGCGCAACCACCAGTTCCCCGAGGATGGCGGCCCCATGGCGCACCCGGTGCGGCCGGATGCCTACATCGAGATCAACAACTTCTACACCGTCACGGTCTACGAAAAGGGCGCCGAACTCATCCGCATGCTCCATACCCTGCTGGGCCGGGAGCGCTTCCGCGCGGGTTTGCGGCTCTATCTTGCCCGCCACGACGGCACCGCTGCCACGGTGGAGGATTTTGTCAGCGCCATGGCCGAGGCCGGCAACCGCGATCTCACGCAGTTTCTGCGCTGGTACACCCAGGCCGGCACCCCGACGGTGCGGGCAACGGCAGAGTACGACGAGGCGAACCGGCGCTATGCCCTCACCCTGGCCCAATCCTGCCCGCCGACGCCGGGCCAGCCGACCAAGGAACCGCTCCACATCCCGGTGGCCGTGGGGCTGCTCGACAGCGCGGGGCGGGCGCTGCCGTTGCAGCTCGCAGGCGGCATGGCCGAAGCCGCGGCTACTTCGGTGCTTCTCGAACTGCGCGCGGCAGAGGAGACCTTTGTCTTTGCCAACATTGCCGCCCCGCCGGTTCCCTCGCTGCTCCGCGGCTTTTCCGCGCCGGTGAAGCTCGATTACGATTATTCCGACGCCGAACTGGCCGTGCTGCTCGCCTGCGATTCCGATCCCTTCAACCGCTGGGAAGCGGGGCAGCGTCTGGCCTGCCGGGTGCTGCTCGATTTGGTGGCGTGCCACCAGGCAGGAGAGCCCCTGGTACTGGCCGAAATCCTGACCGAGTCCATCGCCGCGGTGCTCGCTGATACCACCTTTACCGACCAGACCTTTGTCGCCCAACTCCTCACGCTGCCCACCGAGGAGTATTTGGGCGAGCAGCTTCCGATCGTGGATGTGGAGGCGATTCACGCGGCTCGCGAGTTCGTGCGGCGGGAGTTGGCCCAGCGGCTGCGGCCCCACTGGGAACGAATCTGGGAGGCGAACCGGGCCTTGGGGCCCTATTGCTACGATCCGGCCCTGGCCGGGGCACGGCGGCTCAAGAACCTGGCCTTGGGCTATCTCATGACCCTTGAGGAGTCGGGGATCCGCCAGCAGTGTTTCGCCCAGTTCACCGCGGCAGACAATATGACCGACAGCAGCCATGCCCTGCGCCTGCTCGTCCATGCCGGCGCCCCGGAAGCGGCATCGGCGCTCGCCAGTTTTGCCGAACGCTGGCAGAATGAGCCGCTGGTGATGGACAAGTGGTTCACCATCCAGGCCACCGCCCCGCTGCCGGGCACCCTGGCTGCGGTTGAAAAGCTCATGACTCATCCGGCCTTCCGGCTCTCGAATCCCAACCGGGTCCGCGCCCTGATCGGCGCCTTTGCCGCCAACCAGCTCCGCTTCCACGCGGCGAGCGGAGACGGTTATCGTTTCCTCGCCGAGCAGATTCTGGCCCTGGATCCGTTGAATCCGCAGATCGCGGCCCGGCTCGCTACCCGCCTCAGCCGCTGGCGCCGCTACGATCATGGGCGCCAGGCGCTCCTGCGGGCGCAGCTGGAACGTTTGCGTGCCGCCCCGCTTTCCCGCGATCTTTACGAGGTGGTGCAGAAAAGCCTTGCCTAGTCAGGCAGGGCACGGCATTCTCACAGAAAAAACAACCCCGGGAGTAGACGACATGGATATCTCGAAAACCATTGCCGCGATGAAGAAGCGGCCCGGTTTTGCCGAAAACGTCGGCATGGTGCTGGTGCACAACGGCGTGGTCCGCGCCTGGAGCCGCAAGGACAAGAGCGGAGTGTCCGAGCTTTCGGTGACGCCGGACCAGGCCAGGATCGAGGCGATCCGCCAGGAGTTTCTTGCGCGGCCCGGCATCTTCGACATCGCCATCGAGGCGAAAAGCGGCCGCTTCCAGCCCGGCGACGACCTGCTTTTCCTCATCGTGGCCGGCGATATCCGGGAGAACGTCAAGCCGGCCCTGGCCGACCTGCTCGACCGGGTCAAGGCCGAGGCGATCAGCAAGCAGGAGATCGGCTCGCCGTGATTCGCGGCAGCGGGTGATTTTCTGTGCTTGCAAAACAACGCATTTTCCGTTAGTAAAGAGCCTTCGCAGCGGCCGGCTTCAGCAGGCGGTTGAAAAAGGTCATGGATGACTTTTTCAGCACCCTGTTGGTCGCGCCGGCCCCAATCATTTCAGGAGAACGGCTTATGTACACCACCTCGGATCTGCGCAAGGGCCTCAAGATCAGCCTCGACGGCGACCCTTATATCATCACCGATTTCGAATTCTCCAAGCCCGGCAAGGGGCAGGCCCTCTACAAGTGCCGCCTCCGCAACATGATCACCGGCAACGCCTTCGACCGCACCTTCCGCTCCAGCGACAAGTTCGAGAAGCCGGATCTTTCGGAGCGCACCATGCAGTTCCTCTACGCCCAGGGCGATGAGTTCCACTTCATGGATACCCGCAGCTACGAGCAGATCGTCATCATGAAGGAGCAACTCGGTGATGCCACCAACTTCCTGATCGACAACATGGAGGTGGATGTCCTTCTCTTCAATGACCGGCCCATCGGCGTGACCCTGCCCAACTTCGTCAACCTCACCGTCATCCGCGCCGATCCGTGGGTCAAGGGCGACACCAGCGGTTCCGATACCAAGCCGGTGACGGTGGAGACCGGCTACGTGGTGCAGGTGCCGCCCTTCATCGAGGAGGGCGAAAAGCTCCAGATCGACACCCGCACCGGGCAGTACGTCACCCGGGTGAAGGAGTAAGTTCCGAGTGTCTGAGGCCCCTGGCGGCCTGGTGATGCGGGCCGCCGTCATCCGCGCGGTCCGCGCCTTTTTCGAAGGAGCGGGATATCTGGAGGTCGATACCCCGCTCCGCCTTCCTTCCCTTGCCCCCGAGCCCCACATCGTGCCGCAGGCCTCCGGCGCCTGGTTTTTGCAGACCTCGCCGGAACTCTGCATGAAGCGGCTGCTGGCCCGCGGGTATCCAAAAATCTTCCAGCTCTGCCATTGTTTTCGCCAGGCCGAACGCGGCCGCAAGCACCTGCCGGAATTTACCATGCTCGAATGGTACCGGGCCGCGAGCGACTGCCACGACCTGATGGCCGAGACCGAGCGGTTGCTTGGGGTGGTGGCCGGTGCGTTGGGATCAGGCGGGGAGTTGGTGTATCGGGGGCAACGGATCGCGCTTGCCCCACCCTGGGAACGGCTCACCGTGGCCGAGGCCTTTATCCGCCATGCCCCGGTTTCGGTAGAGGAGGCCTTGGCGCGCGGAGATTTCGACGAGGTGTTGGTGCAGCACATCGAGCCCCGGCTTGGCGTGGGGCAGCCCACTTTCCTGTATGAATACCCGGCTGCCCTGGGTTCGCTGGCGCGGCTCAAGCCCGGCGATCCGGGCGTGGCCGAACGCTTTGAGCTTTATCTGGCCGGCGTCGAACTGGCCAACGGCTTTTCCGAACTGACCGATCCGGCCGAACAGCGGCGCCGCTTTGTGGCGGATCAGGAGGCGATCCGCAGCCAGGGCCGCGACCCTGGCCCGCTGCCGGAGAAATTTCTGGACGAATTGACCGCCATGCCGGAGGCCGCTGGCATGGCCCTGGGCATCGACCGGCTGGTGATGCTGTTCGCCGACGCCACGGCCATCGATCAGGTGGTGGCCTTTACCCCCGAGCAGCTGTAGATAAAGAGAATGCCGAGGGCCGAGGATCGCGGATAAACCCGCTCCTGCGGGTGCGAGCCGCGGGCAAGGTTGTGGCAGGAGCGGCTTCAGCCGCGACTTGTTTAGCGAAGCACCGCGGTAGCCAGCCGCTTCTGGATAAGCTGGAGATCGACCCAGGCGGCCTTTTTCATCTCCGGATTGCGGAGAAGAAAGGCCGGCGAGAAGGTGGGCATCAACGGGATCTGCTGGCAGCTGTGCCAGGCGCCGCGCAGTTGCAGAAGGTTTTTCTTGCTGTGCAGCAGAGCCTGGGCCGCGAGGCCGCCCATGGCGCAGATGATCTTGGGCCGCACCGCGTTGATTTGCTGAAGCAGAAAGGGGTGGCAGAGGGCGATTTCTTCGGGCCGCGGTTCATGGCCATCCGCCGGGTGGCACTTGACCAGGGTGGCCAGATAGAGGTCCGCCCGGCTCAAGCCAATGGCGCCGACCATTTTCATGAGTAACTTGCCTGCCTCGCCCTGGAAGGGCAGCCCGGCAGCGTCATCCTCTCCGGCCGGCAGCTCGCCCACTATAAAGAGCTTCGCCCCGACCTCCCCCTCGCCGAAGACAATCTTTTTCCTTCCCTCATGCCGGCCACAGCGGCGGCACTCGCCCAGTTCCTCGCGGATATCGGCCAGGCTGATGGCGCTGGCAGGTGGCGTGGTGGAGGCGCGACGCGGTCGTCCGCTCTCGGTTGCTGCCGGCGTTTGCGTTTTGGGGGCAGTTGGTGGGTCGGGATGGAGAAAGCGCCTGAGTTCCGGGGTGGCCGGATAGCTGTCGATGCCCATGGCCTGCTGGAAGGCCAGCAGATTCCGCGCGTCGCGGGCCAGTTCGGCCAGCGCCATCGGGTCGGGCGGGATCGTTGGTTTCTCGTGTTCCATCTCTGTTTTATACCCCGGTCGGTAGCGAAAACCAAGGTGCAATCCGCCTGGTTGCCTATGGGGACCGATTGGTCTACACTGGTTTTGGCGCGTGGCCCTTTTTCCTTGGTAAGGAGGAGACATTATGGCGGAATTCCGAATCTGCACCACCTGCGGCTACCGGCGCGGCTTTCATGTGCACTTCCGCGAGACCGCGGACAGCGGGGTGGTTATCGGGCTAATTTGCCCTAACTGCGGGCAATCCTACGAGCTGGGCTGGCGTGAGGGGGATGTCACCACCCCGCTCACCGTTACGCCGGGGCCGGTTTATCCGGACAAGGGTTAGAGTGGCTCCGGGCTCTGCTTGCCGGTTCACCGAGGAACGGAAAAGGCTTTCCGGCAAGACCACCCTGGCGAGAGGCGTGCGGGATGCGTGGAGGCGGGAGATGCAATCCCTGACCGGTGCGGGAAAACGATCCCTGGGCCGGAGGGGAAGGAGCGGCGACTTGCAGCTCAGAGGGGGAGAGGGGGCGCCGGGGTATTCTCGCTTTTCTCCGCCCCGGCAGGGGCCTCCCCGGTGGCCGGCGCAGGGCTTGAAGCGGGCAGAAGTTTTTTGATATTCATGGCCTGGGCCATTATGGTCATGTAGGCCTTGTGGTAGGCGGCGGAGTCAAAGGTGCCAAGACGTCTTTTGGATGAACGGGTGACATAGTTGAGGATGATGCGGGGCACCTCGTAGTGGTGGATGGTGTTGTATTCCACGCTGCGCCCGTTTTCCACAAAAAAGATCCGGTTCAGATAGAGGTACTCTTCTCTCTTCCCGAGATAGTCATAGTCCCGGTAGGTATTCGGTCCGTACACCAGTGGCGGCAGGTGGTCGCTCACCAGGATGATCAGGCTTTTCGGGTCGATGCGCACCAGTTCCTTCACAAAGGCGGCAATGGCCTGGGTGCGGTAATAGTACTGGTTGACCGCGCGCTCCAGCTGTTCATCCTCGGGGCCACCCGCAACCTCTATGATTTTCGGACGTTTTTCCGTATTGATGTCGTTGGGGGTATGGCCATACATGGTCAACACATAGTTGAACATGGGGGTATGGGGATGCTCCTTGAGCCACTGGGTGACGAATTTCAGATTCTGGCGTAACAGGTCCCCATCGAACATGTAATCCTCGCCGCTGACCTCTCCCCTGAAAAAATAGGACTCCCTGGATGGGGCGTATTCACTGGGATAATAGGCATTTTCAAAGCCGATTCCTTCGTAGGCATTGGTGGAATTGAAAAAATCGGGCCGGTAGCCGTTGGTGGCCATAGTATGATAACCGGCTTCGCCGAGAAGACTTGGCAGGCAAGCGGTTTTGGCGCCGGTGAAGACATTGAACTCGACGCCGGAGAGTTCCCGCATGGCAGGCACGCCGCAGAGCAGTTCAAACTCGGCCTGTCCGGTGCCACCCCCGAAAACCGGGGAGTGGGACAGGCCGCCCTTGTGCCTGAATATCTCCTCAAAGTCGGGATGGGCGGGCTTGCGCGAGTACCTGGCGGCAAGAAGCAGTTCCGGATCGAGAAAACTTTCGAGCACGATGAGGTGCACGTTCCGCTTGTTCCGCTGCTTCTTGACCCTCGCGACCACCCTGTCCTTGTCCAGGAGATAGAAGGGATTGTCCCGATAGTGGGCGGTCTTCTCCAGCATGTTTAGGCGCTCGG
This sequence comes from Deltaproteobacteria bacterium, assembly GCA_021802775.1. Classification (GTDB taxonomy): domain Bacteria; phylum Desulfobacterota; class Desulfobulbia; order Desulfobulbales; family Desulfurivibrionaceae; genus JAJZRJ01. Next base: position 15,584 of record JAJZRJ010000005.1, on the reverse strand, counting down.
CCTCGCTGTAAAGGGCCATGCCGATCCGACCGTTGTTGGCGGCGCTCATTACATCGGAATAGGTGACGATCTCTCCCTGGGTTTTTTCAAAGGTCGCCATGAATGCCGCGGGATACCGTTCCACCGCCGCATAAAGACCGAGGAGCGGCAGGAGCCCCAGGGCTATCGGCATGACAGCGTTCCAGCGCACGTTCCAGAGAAAGACGAGGGGGGGAAGCCCATAGAACAGGACGAACACCAGTCTGAGCCAGATCGGCATGACGGCGAACAGTTCCGGCAGCTCCGCGATTTCGATGATGCGCGGCATCCGGCCGAGCTGGATGCGGTAGAGATCGAAAATAGCGTAAGCGAACACGATGGGCACCGCGACGATCAACGCCTGCCAGCGCGATTTTCTGGTGATCGTGTTGCCGAAAAAATAGAGGTAGAAAAGCAGAGGGATCTCAAATCGCCAGGCCGGCAGCAGCGAGGGAAACCCGCCGAGCTGCTCCATGATGATCGTGTAGCCGGCAAGAAAGCAGAAAAAAGCGGCGTAGCGATTCAACAGCAGAGGCGCCAAGGAATGAACTATGCGGAGAGACGGTCTGTTCATGGACAAGGGAAAGTTACCGATCAACGGCACGGCATAAAATTAAAAAAGCACTATACACAAAACCGCTCCTTTTTCCTCAAATAATGTCCGAGGCGTTTTTTCCTGGCGCAAGACCGGGATGGTCAACGTTTCATCGGCAAAGAGCTTGTGGGGCGCAACACACGGACGCTGACGACTTCGCCATATTTGTTGCCATCGGCAGCCGGTCAAGGCGGCGTGGCCGCGAGGCGGACAGATTGAGGCGCTGATTCGCGATGGTTTTGCGTGAGGAGGACGGTATGGCGGAGTTCGGGGTTTGCACCACTTGTGGCTGCCGGCGCGGCTTTCATGTGCATTCCCGCGAGACCGCAGAGGTGGGGTGGGCATCAGGCTCGTTTGCCCCAACCGCGGGCAGTCTCCTGCGAGCCGGGATGGCGTGGTGGGGACGTGAGCACCCCCTCACGGTTACGCCGGGGCCAGTGTACTCGAATAAAAGCTGGAGCGGCACCGCTGTTGAAAAAAGTTGCAGCAGGTCCATGTGGGTGATAGGCTTGAGGTAGCCCGTATTTTGGGGTAGCCCTGGGAAAGCGATGTTGTTGTCACCGCTCTTCTGTTTTTCGTTTTTGACGACAAACGCCGCTTCTCCAAAACATCTACCTATTGGAACCAAAAAGGAGGGCAAGATGGCACGGATAACCTTGCCGGATATCGCGCTTCGGGAACATACCCTTGAAAGCCTGCCAAGGCTGAGGGAGTTGCGGGAGTTGTCGTTTGCCCGCCGGCCCGCGATCTGCATCGAACGGGCCAGGCATGTAACCAGGTATCTCAAGGATGTTGACCAGGCGACCGACACCCCGGAGGTGCGGCAGGCCAAAAAAGTGCGTTATTTCCTCGAACGGAAGAGCGCCTGCTTCCATGATCGCAATCTGTTGGCCGGATCGACGACCAGCAAGGAGCTTGGGGCCCCGCTCTTTCCCGAATATTTTGCCCTGACCCTCTGGCCGGAGCTGCTGACGGTCAGCGAGCGCAAGAAGAATCCTCAAAAACTTTCCCTGGAAGATGCCCGCGAACTCAATTTTGATATCTTTCCATTCTGGATGGAGAGGAATGTTCTCGAACAGGCACGTAAGCGGATCAGCGATCCCACCGGCCTGAATCTTTTCGAAAGCCTGGTCTTTTTCATCGCCGGCAAGGCGGGCTGTATCTCCCACTGCGTGCCGTCCTATGTCGCGATGCTGGAGAAAGGCCTTGACGGCATTATCGCCGAGGCGGCCGGCCATGAGAAAGAATGCCGCCAGGCGGCCGGCGATGAGGAGCGGCGCAAGGCGGATTTTTACCAGGCCATGGGGATCGCCCTGGAAGGGGTCAAGGCGTATGCCGCCAACCTTGCCGCCGAGGCGGAGAGACTGGCGGCCCGGGCAGGCGACCCAACCCGGAAAAACGAACTGGCTGAGCTGGCCGCCGTCTGCCGCCGGGTACCGGCCCAGCCGGCGCGAACCTTTCGGGAGGCGATCAATGCCATCTGGCTCTGCCAGGTGGGCATCCATGCCGAGAACATCAACATGGCCATGAGCCCGGGGCGGCTGGACCAGCTCCTTTATCCCTACTATCGGCGCGACATCGAGGCCGGGCAGCTGACGGTGGCCGCGGCGCTCGAACTGGTGGGCTGCCTGTGGCTGAAGCTGGCCGACAATGTCGCCATGGTGCCGGAGGCCTCGGAAGAGCTGTTCGGCGGCGCCGGCACGGTGCCGGCCATCACCCTCGGCGGCGTCGACACGCAGGGCGAGGATGCGGTGAACGATCTCACCTATGTCATGCTGCGAGCCACCGAGTTGCTGCAGATTCGCGACCCCAATGTCAATGCCCGTTACCATTACGAGAAGAATCCCCCGGCATACAGCCAACGGGTTGCCGAGGTGATCATCAACACCAGGGCGGTCCCCGCCTTTTTCAATGATGCCGTCAATATCGATGCCTTGGTCGGCCAGGGCGAAGCGCTGGAGCATGCCCGCGATTACGCGGTGATCGGCTGCGTGGAGCTGGCGAGCAACGGCCGGGATTATCCGGCCTCGAGTTCCATCATCCTCAATTTGGTCGCCCCCCTGGAAATGGCCCTGCACGGCGGCAGGAGGCTGATCAGCGGCGACCATCAGATCGGGCCGCGGACGCCGGAACCGGCGCAACTTAAGAGTTTCGAACAGTTTTGGGAGGTTTTCAAGACCCAGCTCGATTGGCTGATCGGCCAGGCCATCGACCTCAACGAGCACTTCGGGGCCGTTCATCAGGAGATGATGCCCTCGCCCCTGCTCTCCGCCCTCTTCGAGGGACCGATGCAAAAGGGTGCCGACCTGATCCGCGGCGGCGCTCGGTACAATTCTTCGGGCGCGACCCATATCGGCTTTGCCGATGTCGTCGATTCCCTGAACGCCATCGAGCAGCTGGTCTGGACGGAGGGGAAGTTTTCCTTTGCCGGGCTGCGCGAGGCACTGGACAACGATTTCGCCGGCGATGCCGGCGAGAAGATGCGCCTCTTCCTGAAAAACCATACCCCCCGATACGGCACGGAACACCCGGTTGCCAGGAAAAACGCCAAGAACCTTATCCGCCACCTCTTCGAAGTCTATCAGGGCCATACCAACTACCGCGGCGGCAGATACCGGCCCGCCTACTGGACCATGACCAACCACGCCGGGCTGGGCGCGTTGGCCGGGGCCATGCCCCATGGCCGCAAAAGCGGCGAACTCCTGGCCAGCGGCATCACCCCCGTTTCGGGGGCGGCGCCGGAACTGACGGCCTGCCTCAATGCGGTTGCCGACCTGGGCGGCAGGGAGGTGCCGGGCTGCTGGGCCTTTAACATGAAATACACCCCCGAGGCCGACCAGGAGGCCATGCGGGATCGCTTTGCCCAGACCGTTGCTGCCTATTTTCGGGCTGGCGGCCAGCAGGTGCAATTCAACCTGATGACCTACGCGATGTTGCTGGATGCCAAGGCGCATCCGGACAAGTACCCGGAGTTGATGGTGCGCGTCTCCGGTTATTCCGCCTATTTCAAGGATCTCAATGAAATGATGCGGAACGAGTTGATCAGCCGCAGCCAGTACACCCTCTCCACCGGCGCGGCTGTCCCGTTTCCGGGCCTGCCTGCCGATGGGAAGAAAGCGGAACCTGGCGGGCAGACGATTGGGGACTGGTTGCGAAAGGCATTGAGCCGCCTGCTCCTGTTCACCCCCGCCAACCGGCCCTGGAGGGATTTCGATAAGTGCCTCAAGTCGGAAGTGGCGGAGGAGTTCCTGCAGCTGCTGCTGCGCCTGATGGAGTTGACCTTCGCCGTCAACCCGGCCTTCAGGAAGAATATCGAAGGATTCGCTGGCCGTTATCTGTTCAAGAGCGCGGATGGGGAGGTCACCATGGCGGCGATTTTCAAAGACGGCACGATGGAGGTCAGGGAAGCGCTCATCGACAACGCGGATATCACCGTCACCTTCCGCAACGGCCGTACCCTGCTCAACCTCATTCTCTCGCCCCGGCAGGACATTTTAGGTTCCATGCTGCGCCAGGACGTAAAAACCGAAGGAAACCTCAACTATCTGTACAGGTTCGGCGCCATGGCCAAGCAGCTCCAACTGATGATGCCGAGAATATGAACAGGGGCTTGGTGGGGGACATCGGTCGCTATGCCGTCCATGACGGGCCGGGGATCAGAACCACGGTCTTTTTTAAAGGCTGCCCGCTCCATTGTCCCTGGTGCCATAACCCCGAATTCATCGCCGGCAAGCCGGAGGTCGCCTTCTACCCGGAACGCTGCCTCGGCTGTGGCGATTGCGTGGCCGCCTGCCCGGAAGGCGCGATCACCGTGCAGGGCGGCGCGGCGCGGATATTGCGGAGCCGTTGTTCCGGCTGCGGCCTTTGCGCGGCACCCTGCCCGGCCTTGGCCCTCAAGCGGACCGGGCAGTGGCACACGGTGGAGAGCCTCACGGAACTCATCCTCCGCGACCGGCTCTTTTACGAAACTTCCGGCGGCGGCGTTACCCTGTCCGGCGGAGAGCCCACGCAGCAATTGGGCTTTGCCGGCCAACTCCTGCGGAGCCTCAAGGGCCATGGCCTGCACACTGCCATCCAGACCTGCGGCCTCTTTTCCTGGGAGGCCTTTGCCGAGCAGGCCCTGGCTTCGCTCGACCTGATCTTTTTCGACCTGAAGTTGTTCGACCCCGCGGCACATGAGCGCTGGCTGGGACATGGCAACGCGACGATCATTGGCAACCTGCGACGTTTGCTCCGGGCGCGGCCCGAAGGGGTGGTGGCGAGAATCCCCCTCGTCCCCGGCTACACCGCCGTGGAGAACAACATCGCCGCCCTGGCCGAGCTGTTGCGCAGCATGGGGGTCCGCCGCGTCGCCCTTTTGCCGTATCACCCGTGGGGGCTTTCCAAGGCCGGGAAGATCGGGCGAAAGAGCGGCAATGGCCTGCCCGGGAAACCCATGCGGCTGGAGGAACTCTCCGTCTGGCAACGGTATTTCGATCAGGCGGAGTTGCTTGGTTGCTGAGGCGATCGCCTCGGGATATCGACAACAAAAAGAGGAGGGAGCAGTCATGCAGATCGATTTCCATCACGCCGTCACCTACGTCGCCGCTCGCCTGGCGGGCTTTGAACATGAAAAGGCGGAGATCGTCGCCTATGCCGCCCAGTATGTGGATGACGCCAGCAGCAGCGGCACGGTCTATTTTGAGAACAAGGCCCTCTATAGCCGCATCTCTTCGGCCCACAAGATGATCGACCCCAGGAATGCCCAGGAGCTCGCCAACCATTTGGTCTGGGTTCCTTTTCATTTCCTGCCGGGAAATGCCGGCCTGCGCCCGGACCAGGAGGACCCGGAAGATTTTGTCGAAAAAATCATCTGCACCCCGAGGAGCCCCATTGCCGAGGAGATGGTCAGGAATGTCATCGAAAATCAGGACCGTCCCTATGGTCTGCACCGTCTCGGCGTTGCCATGCATGTCTACGCCGATACCTGGGCGCACCAAGGTTTTGCCGGGGTGCTTCATGAGGTCAATGAGGTGGAGAACCCTGTGGAAACCGGGGACTCCGGAGTGTTTTCCACCCCCGGCGACAAAATCAAGTTGGATATTATTGACGATGCGGCGCCGCCTCTCGGCCATGGCAGGGCATATGTCCTCCCCGATATGCCTTTTTTGTCCTGGAAATACGACAATGGTTCCGGGAAGGAAATTAGACGGAATAATACGGATGATTTTTGTGAAGCAGCGGATGAATTGTGCAAGGCCATGCAGCGTTACCTGGCCAAGGACGCGGATGCAGCCGTGTCGGGCCTGGCCGACCACGACAAGGCCGCGGTCAGGAAGCTTTTCCTGACCGTGCAAGAGGAGAATGGCGAGAAAAGGCACCAGAGATGGCTGCAAGCCATTGCCGACGGTTCGTTCGGTTTCGGGCCTGCGCAAGTGCCCTATGCCCCCAGGGGTAAAGACTCATGGAAACACCAGGCGCTCGGGACCAGTTTTGACCTGGCCGTTCACACCTATAAGGACGATTTCCTGCAAAGCAACTGGAAGCTCTTCCATGATGCCATTCAGGCGCACCGCTTCTATGTGGTGCATGATCTGCTGCCCACGTACGGCATCTGCGCGGCGTGAGGGGTTATTGTGCCCATGGCGGGCCTGGGAAAACCCAAAAGGTTCCGCTTGGCAGCGGCTGCGGCGGCATTCCGGCTATAAGGGTACGGCGATGATTAGCGTTTTGTCGGGCAAGATTTTACGCGGCCGCAGCACCTTCACCCGGACGGTCTCGCCCTTTTTCCGGTAGAACAGGGCGAGCTTCAGATCATCCACCGTGGCGATCGGGCCGCCATCGAGGGAAAGGAGGTAGTCCCCCTCCTCGATGCCCGCCTCGCCGGCCTTGCCTTCGGGGCTTAGTCCCATCACCTGCACGCCCTTGGCGCTGTCGGCAAGCTGCACGCCCAGTACCGGCAGGGGCGGCAGTGATAGCGGTTCGACGCTGACCAGGTAATCGGCCTCATTCGGCGTCACCTCGTGTTCCCCGGCCGTCAGGATTACGGCCACGGAGACCGGCATCCGCCGGGCCAGGCGCGGCGGAATCGCGTTATCCTTCAAGGCATGGCCCTGGCCTACCACCATCATCATCCGATAATCCGGATTCTTGCGGAGGAACTCCGCCGCGGATTCGGCCATGGCCTCGTCCCACAGCGCCTGGGCCTGGAAGAAATTGTTCATTTGTTCCGGCGTGGCGTGCTGGCCGTGCATGGTGAAGGCCTCGGTGATCCGCTTACGGTAGCCGGGCAGGGCGAGATCGCGCTCCGCCGGAATGGTGTCCCGCTCCTCCGGGCTCAGGGCCGCGAGCCCGCCGTTGCGGAAGACCTTGTTGGTAATCCCCTTGTCGAGATTGAGCCCCACCACCGGCAGTTTGTTGGCCCGTGCGTAGTCGAGAATGTCCCGGTAAAAGCGGTAGTCGAAGCCCCAGTTTTTGAAATAGCCTGATTTTTTGAGGAACTCCGGTTCGTCGATGGTGCCGGCCACAAAGGCATCGAGCGCTGCCTGACTCGAATGCGGGAACATCTCCATGCCGATGGCGAGCTTGCTCCCCTGGCGGTGCATGGCGCGGATGACCCGGAGCTGGAGGCGGTGGTCCTCGAACTTGTCGTGGGTCTCGCCGACAAAGATTACCCGGGTGTTGCGCAGCCGTTCCATAATCGCGTTGAAATCGAGCCGGTCGGCCAGCGCGATGCCCGGTGGCGGCAGGCCGAGCCACCAGCCAAGGCCCATATCGCTTTCCCGGGTGCGCTGTTCCGTGATGGTGCCGCCGGCCAGATGGGCAAAGGTGACGAGGTCGAGGTCGTCAAAGAGACGGGGCAGGGCCTGGATGGTTTCCGCGACCGAGCTGGAGGAGATCAGCACCGCCACCCGCTCCGGCCCCAGGGGGTTGGCGCGCACGTCCAGGGTGAAGCCGGCGGCAGGATGGTTGGGCCGGGCAAAGAGGGCGCGGGCCAGCGTTGAGTCCAGGCCGAGGAAGAGGGCATTGCGGCCGGCCACGTCGCTGTCCTTTGCCGTGGCCGCCGGAATGGTCTCGCAGCCAAGCGAACGGAGACGCTCGACCAGTGGTCCATAGGGCGAGGCGGTCAAGTCGTCCGGCACCAGGACCAACGGCTTGGCGCTGTTGCGGTAGCGGACCCATACCGGCGGGTATTCATCCGGCACCAGGGGCCGCGGCAGATGGTACTCCGGATCGATGAGCAGTTCGGTGGGCAACTCCGTAAGGGCGAAGGAAACCGGGGTCTCCGCCGCGCTCACCGGAATCTCCCGGTTGACCACCTCGCCAGGGGTGGTGATCCGCATCGGGACCGTGAGGGTGGCAGGGACAGCCTGCTCCTGGGCGAGGACGAGAGAGAAGCTGATCTTGCCCCCTTCCTCCCGGGAGACCGGCGCCTTGATGGTGAGGCGCGGCAGCTCCGGCTGGTCGAGCCACTGGCGGAAGAAGGCCTCCAGTTCGGGCGCAGCCGCCACAAAGGTCTGCCGCATCGCTGGCCAATCCACGGGGCTGCCAAGGCGGAGCTCCTTGACCGTGGTGTCGAAGCGTTCATCGCCCAATTGGCGGCGCAGCATATGGAGGAGCATGGTTGCCTTGACTGCCTCCTTCTCCTGGCGGGCCGATTCGCTGGTGTTCTCCTGAAGGCTTTGGAGGCGGATGAGCAGCGCTTTACGTTCGGCAGCGGTGGTTGGGCGGGTGGCGGCTTGGTCGGGTCGTTGGGCAGGGGTTTGGGGCGTCATGGGCACAGCGTGGGATGAGGAGGGCGGAGCCGGGGCGGCGGGCTTTTTCGCGGCCATGGCCGTCAGCGGCACCAGGGCCGTCAGGGCACACAGGGCGAGCGTCCAGCCCTTACGGCAGCGTGAGGCCAACCTCGGTTTGCCAGGCCGCCAGGGCGGCAAGAGCTTTGTGCGCACGGTATTCTCCTCGCTCTTTTTTGCGGACCTTTTCCGTAATCGGCGGAAAGAGGCCGAAGTTCACGTTGGAGGGCTGGAAGTGCTTGGCCTCGGTCCGGGTGAGATGGCTGATGAGCGCGCCTAATGCCGTCTCCGGTGGCGGCACCACCGGCTCCCGGCCGGCGGCCAGCCGCGCCGCGTTGATCCCGGCAATGAGCCCCATGGCGGTCGATTCCACGTAGCCTTCCACCCCGCTCAACTGGCCGGCCAGCAGCAGGTCGGGCCGGCTCACGAGTTGCAGGGTGGGCCGCAGCACCTTGGGCGCGCAGACAAAGGTGTTGCGGTGGATGCTGCCGAGCCGGGCGAATTCCGCCTGCGCCATGCCCGGAATCAGGCGGAAGACGCGCTTCTGCTCCGGGTAGGTCAGCTTGGTCTGGAACCCCACCATATTGTAGAGAATACCCTCGCGGTTCTCCTTGCGCAACTGCACCACCGCATAGGGCTCCCGGCCGGTGCGCGGGTCGGGCAACCCCACCGGTTTCATCGGGCCGAAGCGCAGGGTCTCCACCCCGCGGTCGAGCATCACCTCGATGGGCAGACAGCCCTCGAAGTATTTTTGTTCCTCGAATTCCTTGAGCGCTACCTTGTCCGCCGCCTTGAGCGCGGTGGTGAAGGCGAGATACTCCGCCTCGCTCATCGGGCAGTTGAGGTAGTCGCCAGGGCCGTCGTCGTAGCGGGAGGCCTGGTAAACAATGGCGCGGTCCAGGGAATCGGCATGGACGATGGGCGCGATGGCGTCGTAGAAAGCCAGGTGCTCTTCGCCGGTAAGCCGGGCCAGGGCGGCTGCGAGTTCCGGCGTGGTGAGCGGGCCGGTGGCGAGGATGACCGGCGCCTCGCCCGGCGGCGGCAGCTCGGCGATTTCCTCGTGCACCACGGTGATGCGGGGGTGTTCGGCGATCTTTCCGGTGATCCAGGCGGCGAAGAGGTCGCGATCCACCGCCAGAGCCCGGCCGGCCGGCACGCTGGTGGCTGCCGCCGCGCTCATGATTAGCGAGCCCAGGCGCCGCATCTCCTCTTTGAGCAGCCCCACCGCCGAATGGGGGTCGTCGGAGCGCAGCGAGTTGCTGCACACCAGTTCCGCCAGATGAGGTGAGTGGTGGGCCGGGCTGTAGCGGCCCGGTTTCATCTCGTGGAGCGTGACCGTGGCGCCGCGGTTGGCGGCCTGCCAGGCGGCCTCGCTGCCCGCCAGGCCGCCGCCGATGATGGTGATTGCCGGTCCGCTCATGGGATGGGTAGCGCCGTTGCGGGGAAGATCCGCCGCAACGGCACCGGCATGATCAGGCGATCTTCAGATGGGTCTTGATGCCGTTGACCACGGCGTCGCTGGAGGTGCCGGTGATGGAGTGCAGCATTCCCTCCTTCCCGTAGAAGCCGATGAGCGGCGCGGTCTTCTGGTTGTAGGTTTCCAGCCGGTGGCTGATCGCCTCCACCGTCTCGTCGGCGCGCTGGATCACCGGGCTGCCGCACTTGTCGCAGACGCCCTCTTTCTTCGGCGGGTTGCTCTTCACGTTGTAGATCGCCTGGCACTTGGCGTTTTCGCAGGTGCGGCGGGTGGTGAGGCGGTCGAGGATCACGTCGCGCGGCACGTCGATGCTCACCACCATGTCGAGCTTGATGTTCAGCTTGGCCAGCAGCACCTTGAGGGCCTCGGCTTGCGGGATGGTGCGCGGAAAGCCGTCGAGCAGGAAGCCCTTGGCGCAGTCCGGCTCCTGAAGTCGTTTCTCCATGATGCCCATAATCAGGGAATCAGGCACCAGGTCGCCCCGGTCCATGTAGCCTTTGGCCTCCTTGCCGAGGTCGGTGCCGGCCTGGACCGCGCCGCGCAGGATGTCGCCGGTGGAGATCTGCACCGAGCCGTCGAGGGCGGTGAGCATTTTGGCCACGGTGCCTTTGCCGGCGCCAGGTGCGCCCAACAGGATGAGTTTCATATGATTCCTCCAGCTGGTTGATTTGATGCGTGTTTGTCGTTCTTTGAGCGAGCCACTATACCCGATTTGGTCTCCGGAACCTAGGGAAAACTGTCGTGTGGTTATCGCCGCAAAATCGGGGTGATAGTGAGCTGGCATGGCACCCCTTGACAAGCCGGGCAATACGCTTATTGTATTAGCACCAGCGAGTATTATGGAATTAAATCAAACAATTACACAGAGAATGGAGGTGGCGTATGGCAATCATCCGATTCACCGATCGGCCGCTCTTCCGGAATCCGTGGGCGGATTTCGAGAGGATGCGTCGCGAGTTCGATGCCCTTTTCCAGGGACTGACCGGCGAATATCCCCGGCAGGTCGGCGGGACCGTGTATCCGGCCCTGAATATCTCCGAGGATGCCGATCATCTCTATGTGCGGGCCGAGATTCCCGGGGTGAAGGCCGCGGACCTCGATATCTCCGTGGAGGGCGACACCCTCACCATCAGTGGTGAGCGCGCCACCGGCCCGGCGGAGCAGAGGTTTTCCTACCATCGCCGTGAGATCGAATGTGGCCGCTTCAGCCGGGCGATCACCCTGCCCACCCGGGTGAATCCCGATCAAGTGGGTGCCGGGTTCGTCAACGGTGTGCTTACCATCATCCTGCCCAAGGCGGAGACGGCCAAGCCACGCAAGATCGAGATCAAGACCCAGTAAGGCGCAGGAGGTACGACTATGACCGAGAAGGAGATACAGGTGCGGGAAAAACAGGAGGTCCAGCAGGCTGGCGAGCCGACCAAGCCGGAACGTTACTTCGTGCCGCCGGTGGATATATACGAGACCGACGAGGACGTGACCGTGCTGGCCGACATGCCGGGGGTGGCCAAGGATGGGGTGGAGGTCCGCCTGGAGGACGACACCCTGACCATCAAAGGCACCAAGGGCGGCAACGGCGGCGAGGGCGAGCGGGTATTGCTCCGCGAGTTCGAGAGCGGCCACTATCTGCGGCGTTTCACCATTGCCGAGATCATTGATCAGGCCAAGATCGAGGCCACCATGGTCGACGGTGTCTTGACCCTGAAATTGCCCAAGGTGGAGCCGGCCAAGCCGCGCAAGATTGTGGTGCAGGGCGGTTGAATACCATAAGACAAGAAGCTGCCGGCAGGCGAAGGTAAGGCAAAAGGCCATCCATCCGGATGGCCTTTTGCCTTTTAGGGGAGAGGAGGAATGGACACAAAGAAGAGGATTGGGGGATCCTTTTTCGTCTGTGTTTAAATATAAAGACAGCGCCGTTCGGAAAAGGTTCCTGGTTTTTTGTAAAAAAAAAATCAGCGGAGCCGCAGGGCCTCTGCCGATGGTTCATGTTTCGGTTCAGGCTGGTTGGTCCGCGCTTTCGAAATTCTGGAATTCTTCGGCGTCCGGCGGGATGATTTCTTCGGGCTTGCCGGATTCACTTCGGCAAGTTCGTGGTTGAAAAAGGTCACGGATGACTTTTTCAACATCCTCCTGAATCCGTGAGCGTTCGAGAACGGTGCAGAGGCAAGGCGGCGACGATGTTGATGATACACCTGGTATATCAACGAGTCGCCAACGCGGCAGATGCGCCGTTATCGGTCGCCCCGCAGGGCGGCGGGGTGAACCCGGACAAAGCGGTGGCATTGACATTGAACAGCGGCAACAGCCGGATATCACCTAATCAAGCGCGAAGCCGTCACGGATTCAGGATCCTGTCAGGAGTTGAGCAGTAGGAGATTGGCCAGGCCGAGGGCCAGGCCGAAGAGGGCGCCCAAGAGCGCAATGAAATTGGCCCGCCGGGCCATGGCCTTGCGCAGCATGGCCTCGTACTGGCGCGGGTCGAGATCTGCCACCCGCCGGGCGGTACTTTCCTTGAGGTTCAGTGCCGTGGCCAGCTCGGGCACCTCGCGGAGCAGCAGGCTTTCCATCTCCCGCAGCAGGAGATCGCCAATCCCTTCCCGCACCTCATCCGGCAGCAGCTTTGCCAATGGGCCGATGGGCTGGGGCAGCACCTTTTCGGCCAGGAGATTGGCAAGCAAGGCGTCGAGCAGCCGTTTGAACCGCGGGGAACGGACCAGGGCAAGAACGTTTTCCGTTTCCGGGCCGGCAGTCATGCCGTGGCGGTTCAGTTCCTGGCGGAGGGTTTCGGCAAAGGCCGGGCTGTCGAGATGGGTGTGGAGCAGTTGCTGGAAGCGGAGGCGCAGCACCTTGCCGCCCATCTCGTAAAAGCCGCGGAAGCGGCTCGGTACCAGGCTGGCGGCCGGACCGAGGTCGTGGCCGAGCAGGTCGGCGATGCGCGTGTCGATGGCGTGGCGCAGGTGGTTGGCAAAGCGCGGGTCAGCGATGGCCCGCTCGATTTCCGCGCGGTGCAGCAGGTGGTTGCCCACCACCTCGCCGATGCCGGCAGCCAGGTGGTGGCGCCCGGCGGCAAAGGCGCCGGGTGTCAGCGGCAGGGTGAGGCCCAAAAGGCGCCAGGGCTTGCGCGGCTTGAAGAGCAGGAAGATGGCCAGCCGGGCGGCACCGTAGCCGGCAAGGGCGCCGACGAGCGGCGGAGCGAGGCTGGCGGTGAGCTGCGGATCGAGCATGGTCAGCGGCTGATGACCCGGCCAAGGGTTTTATCGACCTCCAACGCTTGCCGCATGCGGTTGCGCAGAAAGTCGTCGGTGAGGTAGCCGCGGTTCGTTTCGATAAGGGAGCAGAGCCCTTCGATGTCGCTTTTGTCCGCGAGGTCGAGCACCCGCAGAAGGTTGGCGGCAAAGGCGTGGGCAATGGCGCGGCCCTCGCCGGGACTGGCCAGGATCTCTCCGTAGGTGCGGGCGTTCTGGATGTGGACCCGGGCCATGGAGAGGATCGAGTAGAGCGAAGTCAGCGTCGAGTGGCCTTCGATGGCCTCCGGCGTGATCGCTTTTTCCTGGAGGGTCATGGCCAGGGCGATGGATATGGCTGTGGGCAGTTTCTGGCTCACCCCCATCATCAGGTCGTGCTGGGGTGCGCTGTCAATACAGATGCGGGCGCCGTGCTTGTAGAGGAAGGACTCGAACTCGCTGCACAGTACCCCGCTCCGGGGGGTGCGCACCACCGAGGCGTTCTTGTCCTTCATGGTCGCCGCCTTGGGCCCCCAGAGGTTGTGGACCAGCAGCACCTCGACGCCCGCCGCGGTATGGGCGAGCGCGGTTTCGAGGATGTTTTCCGCGGCGCCGGCCAGCAGGATCAAAGCCTGGTCATCCCGCAGCAGCGGGCCGTACCGGCGGATGGTGGCCTCGGTGGCGCTGATCGGCACGCAGATCACCACCACGTCCACCTGCGGGATCATCTGCTCGGGCCGCAGTTCGGTGGCGCGGCCGGTGACCAGGGTTTCGTATCCCTCGCTGGCCAGTCGTTGCGCAAACCAGAGGCTCATGTCGCCGGAGCCGATGAAGCCGAAGTTTTTGATCCGTTTGGTCCGCATGTCGAGCCGCGGGTAGCTGCCGAGCACCCGCAGCGCGTCGCGCTCCTGCACCACCAGGCGCTCGACGCGGCTTAACGCCTCGGCCACCGCCGGATCGGCGGCGTGGCCTTCCATCTCGAAGAAAAACCGCAGCTTCTGGCTGGCCGGGTCGGTCTCGGTCTGCATGTCGAGCAGGTTGATGCCGCGGCTGGAGAACTCGCCCAGCAGCTCGTAGAGGATGCCGACCCGGTCTTTCAGGGGTTCGGTGGTGACTGCGGTGGCGTCGTAGCCGGTGGCCGGCGGCAATTCGTGGCCGATAACGGCAAAGCGCGTGCTGTTGTAGGGGGTGATCTCCCGTTCGCGAAGAACGAGGCCGAACCGTTTGAGCACCTCTTCGGTGTCGATTACCGCACGGTCGGCAAGGCGCTGTTCAATGATCTCCCGCACCGCCTGTTCCAGGTCGTTCACCGCGATGAGGGTGGCGTCGGGAAATCGGCTGACGAGATAATCCCGGCACTGGCGCAGGCTGGTGGACTTGGCGATGATGGTCCGCACCGGCGTTGTCTGGTCGAGGCCGCCGAGGGAGAGGTGGATGGCCAGCACGGTGTTGCCGATCCAGCGGCCTTTGGCCGCGCGCATGTGTTCGAAGAACTCGCGGCTGTGTCCCTCTCGGGTGTTGTAGACCGGGACCAGGGCCTGGTCGGCCTCACCCCGGTGGAATGCCTCGAAAACAGCGGTCATGTGCGGGCAGACCACGATGGTGGCCAGCGGATCGTATTGCCGGGCCGCCTGCCAGGCGTGGGAGCCTTCCGGCCCTATGGTGGCGATTGAACCCATCGCGGCGATTCCTGATTTGCAAGTCATGTTGAACGGTTATTCTCTTATGTAGTGTGTTCCGGCCGGGCGGTCAACCGTTTTTCGCGCCGGAACGGACGCGGCTGCGTCGCGGTGGACGCCGAGACAGGGAGAAAAGCGGGAAAGTGAGTTCCGGAATCAGGCGTGAAGCAGGGCGGGACGGTGGAGTACGTCGGCCACCCGGCGGAGGATCTCTTCCGGCTGGAATGGTTTGTCGAGGTAGGCGGCACAGCGACGGCGTCGTGCCTTGCCGGCCGCTTTGCGGTTGCCGTAGCCGGTGATGACGATGACCGGGATCGTGATTTGCCGCTCGTGGAGCCGGTCGATGAGTTCCAGGCCGTCGAGTTCCGGCATCTGGATGTCAGTGATCAAGAGGTGGAAAGGGGGGGCGTCCGGGTGAACCAGTTTGTGCAGCGCTTCATCGCCGTCGGCGGCCATCTCTACCTCGTACCCCTCCTGGCGGAGGAGGAGGGAGAGGGCGAGGCGGATGTGTCTTTCGTCTTCCGCAATGAGGATGCGCGGCATTGTCATGGTTTTTTCCGGGGCGTCCCTGGTGGCGGGAAGGGCATGCCGGAAGGCAGCAGGGGAATACCGCCTTCCGGCACAGGGAGAAAGAGGGGGCTTCCCTTGCCCTTGAGCCGTGCAGACTTCCTGAATCCGTGACGGCTTCGCGCTTGATTAGGTGATATCCGGCTGTTGCCGCTGTTCAATGTCACTGCCACCGCTTTGTCCGGGTTCACCCCGCCGCCCTGCGGGGCGACCGATAACGGCGCATCTGCCGCGTTGGCGACTCGTTGATAT